>NZ_JBFTEH010000002.1:129488-663628 GCF_041027365.1 Jiella sp. M17.18
GCGGCATTCGCCGCGGCCGCTTCCATTTGGGCGGTGGCAGCGTTGGCAGCCCCGCCCCAGCCCCATCTTCCTCTTCATCTCGTAGCCGACCATGTTTCGGCGGCGGAACATCGGCATCCCGGCCGGCATTTTCTGTTGATCATCAACAAGAAAGCTATCGGGATGAAACGCCTCTCCTACCTCCTGGCCGGTGCCGCGCTGTGCGCGCTTCCGGTCACCGCTGCCAGTGCCGACTGCCGGCAGGAGCTTGCCAGCCTGTCCGGCGGAGACATGACGTCGTCGGTCTCCGGATCGGCCACGAGCAGCGGCCAGAGCGACACCACGAGCGCCTCGACATCGGGCTCGACCGCGCCCGGCACGACGACCAACTACGAGACCGGCAAGGTCACCGGGGCGGACGCCGCGTCGGCGGGATCGAAGTCCAACAAGATCTCCAAGGACGGCACCCTCGCCCCGCTGGAGAGCCCCGGCAGCACCTCCGCCGGCAATCAGGCAACGTCCGGCCGGGCGAATGCCGCGAAGGGCACGGCGGGCGCCGGCATGAACGCGTCGGGCGGCTCGGGCATGCAGGCATCGTCCGGACAGGGATCGAGCGCGGGCGGGTCGACCACCAATGCCGATACCAAGACCGGCGGCCAGGTCGCCAAGAACGGCCAGACGATGCCGATGGCGAACAGCGAGGGCGGCGGCGAGCCGAACGTCGCAATGTCCGGTCAGGACGCCGACGCACAGCAGTCCGGCGGCCAGACGGCGGCCGCTCAGAGCGGTCAGGGCACGAATGCCGGGGGCTCCGACGCGTCGGCAAGCTCATCGTCGAGCGGCGGCGGAGACTATCAGACGGCCCTGAACCAGGCGCAGGCCGCCCTCGCCAAGGGCGACGAGCAGGCCTGCCTCAAGGCGGTCGACCAGGCGCGCTCGATGCAGGGCCAGCAAGGCGGCGGGCAGAATTCCGGCCAGCCCTCGCAGTAGGACGAGCCCAGCTCCTCGCCTTTCCGATCGGGCGCCGCACCTCGTGCCCGATCGGACGACCTAAACCTTCACGACGTAGTGCTTGCGGGTCGGCTCGACGACCTTCCACCGACCCTTGAAGCCGGGGCGGATCACGAAGCTGTCGCCGGCCGTCAGCTTGACCGGTTCGCCGCCCTCCTCGGTGAGGACCGAGACGCCCTCGAGAATGTGGAAGAACTCCCACTCGGTGTAGTCGACGTCCCACTCGCCGGCGGTCGACTCCCAGATCCCGGCATAGAGGCCGTTGCCGTCGTCCTCGATGTTCCAGGTCTTCTGGGTCGGACGCCCGCTCCTGACCCGGTCCTTGTCCGGCGTGCCGGCCTCGACCTCGACCAGATCCTTGTCGAATTTGACGAAATGCTCGGCCATGTCGATGCCTCTCCTGGCGTGATCGCGCCCGCAGGAATGCTCCGGCCGGCTCAGCCGTTCCGCATTGCAGCATCGGCGGCGCCACAACGAGCGCCGCCGAGACGCGGCGGCGGTCAGGCCTTCGCCAGCGCCTGATCCAGGTCGGCGATGATGTCCTCGACGTTCTCGATGCCGATCGACAGGCGCACGACATCCGGCCCGGCCCCGGCGGCGATCTTCTGCTCGTCGGCGAGCTGCTTGTGCGTCGTCGAGGCCGGATGGATCACCAGCGAGCGCGTGTCGCCGATATTGGCGAGATGCGAGAACAGCTCCAGCGCCTCCACGAAGGTGACGCCGGCGTCGAACCCGCCCTTGAGGCCGAAGGTGAAGACCGCGCCGGCGCCTTTCGGGCAGTATTTCTGCATCCGCTCGTGCGAGGGATCGCCTTCCAGCCCGGCATAGGAGACCCAGGAGACCTTCTCGTGGCTCTTCAGCCAGGCCGCCACCTGGCGGGCATTGTCGGAGTGGCGCTGCATCCGCAGCGGCAAGGTCTCGATGCCCGTGAGGATCATGAAGGCGTTGAAGGGTGAGATCGCCGGGCCGAGGTCGCGCAGGCCGAGCACCCGGCAGGCGATGGCGAAGGCGAAATTACCGAAGGTCTCGGCGAGGACGATGCCGTTATATTCGGGCCGCGGCTCGGTCAGCATGGGGTAGCGGCCGCTGGCGAACCAGTCGAAGGTCCCGCCGTCGACGACGACGCCGCCCATGGAATTGCCGTGGCCGCCCATGAACTTCGTCAGCGAATGGACGACGATGTCGGCGCCGTGCTCGATCGGCCGGCACAGATACGGCGTCGCCATGGTGTTGTCGACGACGAGCGGGACGCCGTGCCGGTGCGCGATGTCGGCGATCGCCTGGATGTCGACCACGACGCCGCCGGGATTGGCGATCGACTCGATGAAGATCGCCTTGGTCTTGTCCGTGATCTGGGCCTCGAAGGACGAGACGTCGTCGGGATCGGCCCACTTCACCCGCCAGTCGAAGGACTGGAAGGCATGGCCGAACTGGTTGATCGAGCCGCCATAGAGCTTGCGGGAGGCGACGAACTCCTCGCCCGGCCGCATCAGCGCCTGGAAGACGAGGAGCTGGGCCGCATGGCCGGAGGCGCAGGCGAGCGCCGCCGTGCCGCCTTCCAGCGCCGCGACGCGCTCCTCCAGCACCGCCTGCGTCGGGTTCATGATGCGGGTGTAGATATTGCCGAACTGCTGCAGGCCGAACAGCGAGGCTGCATGGTCGACATCGTCGAAGACGAAGGACGTCGTCTGGTAGATCGGGGTCGCCCGGGCTCCCGTCGCCGGATCCGGCTGCGCGCCGGCATGGATCGCCAGGGTCTCGAAATTCGGTCCGCTCATGATCGCCTCTCCCTTCGGCTCGTCGCGGCATCGCTCGGTCGAGCGCGCGTTTGATCGTGACTGCGGGATTACCACGCACGCCCTCGTCCCGCGAGACGGCGGCGGGCCGATTGTGCGACCGGGCAGGCACCAAACCGCTGCCGCCGGAAAAGATGTTTTAAAAACAGCGCTTAAGCATCTTCGGCAGGATTTCCCGACGCGATCGTGCGTCAACATGAAAGTCGGCCTTGTGTAAGGTCAATTTAACGTCCGCCTGCTAACGCAATTGCAAGATCATCCTGGGCGGAGAGCGTTGTTGGGCGTAACGATCAGCCTGTTTTCGGTGATGTTCGGGCTCGTGGCGCTGCTCGCAATCCTGTGTGCGGGAGTCGCGGCCGGCATGCGCGGACAGCCGGCGCTTCTCTGGCTGGTGGGCTCGCTGGCCTGCACCGGAGGCGAAATGCTGGCGCTGCTTCTCGATGCGGGGCCATCGGTGCAGATCGTCGGCGCGACGATCAGCATCCCCGCCGCCTATCTCGGCGCGACCCAGTCGATCCGCCTCGGACTCGGCCTCAGACGCTCCCCCTTCGTGCTCGTCGCCACTGTCGTACTGCTCGCCGGGCTCTCCCTGGCCCTCTACGCCTGGGGCGTTTCCGGCCTGCCGCGGGCACTGCCGTTCGAGATGGCCGTCCTCGCGGCCCTCGCCGACGCGATCCGCGCCCTTCACCGCGCGGGAAAGGAGCGCGTCCTCGACCGCGCGCTGCTCATCGTCCTGCACGCCATGGCGATCATCTTCATCCTCCGGACGCCGCTGTTCGGTGCCGACGGCTCCGCGGCGGAGTTGCTCCGGCACTCGCCGCTGCAGCGTGCGCTGATGATGGCGACGGCCGCGTTGCTGCCGACCGGCATCTTCCTGATCCTCGCCAAGATCGTCGGCGGCGAGATCACCGCCTATCGCGATCGATCGGAGCGGGACAGCCTCACCAACCTCTTGAACCGCCAGTCCTTCGAGCGCGCTGCGGAACGGGCGCATAGCCAGGGCGGGGTCGTGATCCTCTGCGACATCGACCACTTCAAGCAGGTCAACGATCGCTACGGCCATCCCGTCGGCGACGAGGTGATCCGCGGCTTCGCCTCGCGGCTGATCGATTCCCGCGACTGGGCGGCCCGCATCGGCGGCGAGGAGTTCGCTCTCCTGATGCCGGGCGCGACGCTGGCCGAAGGAGCGGCCAAGGCCGAGGCGATCCGGACCGGCTTCCAGGCGCTATATCATCGGGGAGTATCGCCGGAGCACCGGCCGACGGCCAGCTTCGGCATCGCCGCCTTCTCTTCCGGCGATCCTTCGGATGTGACGATCGGGCTGGCGGACCGCGCGCTCTACGAGGCGAAGCGCCGGGGACGCAACCGCGTCGTGGTCCACCAACCGGATATCGCGGCCGACGGGGCGCGCCTCCAGCCCGAGACGCTGGTGACGCCCGAGGCGGTTCGCGAGCGCCTCGCGCCGGCTACCGCCGAGGGTTCAGCCCCAGGCTTTGATAGCCGCTTCCCATCCTGGGCTTCTTCGACGACAGCACCCGCGAGTTGACGCCGTTCCAGCCGATCTCGCCGGAGAGCCTGGCGAATTCGATCTTCGGGCAGCGGTCCATGATCACCGTCAGCCCCGCCGCCTCGGCCTTCGCCGCAGCCGCGTCGTGGCGCACGGAGAGCTGCATCCAGATCACCTTCGGCAACGGGTCGAGCGACAGCGCCTCCTCGACGATCCCGGGCACCGCATCGGAGGCGCGGAAGATGTCGACCATGTCGATCGGCTCGGGCACGTCGGCCAGCCTGGCATAGACGGTCTGGCCGAGAATTTCCTGCCCCGCCAGACCTGGGTTGATCGGGACGACGCGGAAGCCCTTCGCCAGGAGGTATTTCAGCACGAAGTAGGACGGCCGGATCTCCTTGGCGCTGGCGCCGACGATGGCGATCGTCTTCGTCTCGGAGAGGACGCGCCGGATCGTCCCGTCGTCATACTGCAGCGGCGCGGCGCTCATTCATGCGTCCATTCGGGCTTTCGCTTCTGAAGGAACGCGCCGATCCCCTCCTCCGCGTCGCGGGCCAGCATGTTCTCGACCATGACCTTTGCAGCGTAGTCGTAGGCGTCCGACAGCCCCATCTCGGCCTGCGCATAGAACGCCTCCTTGCCGGTCTTCACCGTCAGCGCCGACTTGGAGGCGATCGTCGTCGCATATTTGCCGACGATCGTGCCGAGATATTCCGGCGGCACGACGCGGTTGACGAGGCCGAACTCCCGGGCCGAGCGCGCATCGATCGTCTCGCCGGTGAGCAGCATCTCCATCGCGTGCTTGCGCGAGAGATTTCGTGACAGCGCCACCATCGGCGTCGAGCAGAACAGTCCGATATTGACGCCCGGCGTGCAGAACTGCGCCTCTTCCGAGGCGATGGCGAGATCGCAGGAGGCGACGAGCTGGCAGCCGGCGGCGGTGGCAAGCCCGTTCACCTCGGCGATCACCGGGCATCTGTGGCGCACGATCGCCTGCATCAGCTCGGCGCAGCGGCGCATCGTCGTCTCGAAGAAGGCGCGGCCGCGGTCGTCGTCCTTGCGATGAGCGGTCAGCTCCTTGAGGTCATGGCCGGCGGAGAAGATCTTGCCGTTCGCCGCGATGACGACGACGCGGCAGTCCTTGTCCTCCGCCGCCTCGGCGAGCGCCTTCGACAGCGCGTCCATCATCGCGAGCGACAGCGCGTTCGCCGGCGGACTGGACAGCGCGATGCGGGTGATCCCGGGGGCGCGCTGCACCTCGATCGGATGCGAAGCGGTGTCGCCGATGGAGAGAATGTCTGCCATGATTACGGATCAGCTCTTGACCAGAAGACGGAACAGGATCGCGACAGTCGCCGCGAGGTTGAAGCCGAGCATCCATTGCAGAAGGTTCAGCCGGCCGTCGAGTGTGGTGAACCGCTTGTCGAAGGCGTTCAGCTTCTCCTCGTAGTTGGCGACTTCCTCCGCCGCCTTGCGCGCCTTCTCGTCGTCGACATTCGCGGACCGGAGGGCGTCGTAGAGCGAACTCATCATCAGGGCCATCGGCGATCCCTTCGGCGGCTTGGCATCCCGTCGACCGGAAGATAGGTCAGGAGGCGGCGGCGCGCCATCCGGGGGAGCGGAGACGCAGGGGCGCCGCCTGGAGGAGACCCGCCTTGCAGCCGATCCTGTCCGCAGAAGAACTCGACGCCTTCCTGCAGAAGGAATTTCCGCAGGCCGAGGGATACACGGTCGCCTCGGTCGCGCCCGGCGAAGCGGTGCTGCGGCTGGAGGCCGGGGAGAAGCACCTACGCCCCGGCGGAACGGTCTCCGGCCCCTCGCTCTTCGCGCTCGCCGACGTCGCCGCCTATATCGCGATCCTCGCCCATATCGGACCGGTGGCGCTGGCCGTCACCACCAACCTCACCATCAACTTCCTGCGGAAGCCCGAGCCCGGCAGGCTCGACGGCCGCGCGCGGATCCTGAAGCTCGGCCGGCGGCTCGCCGTCGTCGACGTGGCCATCACGCATGCGGGCGATCCGACAGTCCTCGCCCATGCGGTCGCGACCTATTCGATCCCGCCGCGATGAAGGCGCCGGAAATCTTGCGGTATCATGATACCTATGCGCCTTGACCGCCTGATTCTCAGGCGATCGCGAGGGGTGCCAGATGACTCTTTGGCGTTGACAGGGGCACGCTCGCCCCGTATGTGAGGCGCCAGGAAGAGCGGCCGCGGGCCGCCCTTTTCGTATGGCGGCCCCTGATGGCGCGCCTTGAGACCCATCGATACCTGAGGGGCAACCCATGAAGACCTTCTCGCAGAAAGTCGAGACGGTGGAGAAGAAGTGGATTCTGATCGACGCCGAAGGGCTCGTCGTCGGCCGCCTCGCTTCCATCGTCGCGCTCCGCCTTCGCGGCAAGCACAAGCCGACCTTCACGCCGCATGTCGACGACGGTGACAACATCATCATCGTCAACGCCGACAAGGTCGTGCTGACCGGCAAGAAGTACCAGAACAAGACCTATTACTGGCACACCGGCTATGCCGGCGGCATCAAGGAGCGCACCGCGCGCGCCATCCTCGAGGGGCGCTTTCCCGAGCGCGTCGTCGAGAAGGCCGTCGAGCGCATGCTGCCGCGCGGGCCGCTCGGCCGCCGCCAGCTGAAGAACCTGCGCGTCTATGCCGGTCCCGAGCATCCGCATGTCGCCCAGAACCCCGAGACGCTCGACATCCGGGCGATGAACTCCAAGAATGCGAGGGCCGCATAATGTCCCAGCTCTCTTCGCTCGAAGAACTCGGCACCGCCGAGGTCGCGACCCAGCCGGAAGCGCCGGTGCACGTCCAGAAGCTCGACCAGTACGGCCGCGCCTATGCGACGGGCAAGCGCAAGGACGCGGTCGCCCGCGTCTGGGTGAAGCCCGGCTCCGGCAAGATCACCGTCAACGAAAAGGACTTCACGGCCTATTTCGCCCGTCCGGTCCTGCAGATGGTGCTGCGCCAGCCGATCGTCGCGGCGGCCCGTGACGGCCAGTTCGACATCGTCGCCACCGTCGCCGGCGGCGGCCTCTCCGGCCAGGCCGGTGCGGTGCGCCACGGCATCTCCAAGGCACTGACCTATTACGAGCCGGGCCTTCGCGCGGTGCTCAAGAAGGGCGGCTTCCTGACCCGCGACTCGCGCACCGTCGAGCGCAAGAAGTACGGCAAGGCCAAGGCCCGCCGCTCCTTCCAGTTCTCCAAGCGCTAAGCGCGAACGAGGCTTCAGACGTCGAATTCCAGAGGCCGCGGGGTGGACGCTCCGCGGCCTCTGGCGTTTTGGGGTTCTATCCTCCCTGCGGAGGCGGGCCGTGCGGTCAGGTATCTTCGAGGACGGATAAATTCCGCGCGCCGTGGAGAACGCGAACGACGCGGACCTCTTCGGCCAGCTCCCAAAAGAAGATAAGGTAGCGACCGTGGACGATTGCGCGGAGGCCTGGCGCGAGGCCGAGCCGCTCTCGGAAGCTGCTGGGGCGCCGCGCCGCGATGGCAGCCTTCTTCTCGAGTTCCGCGACGAAGCTGACGGCTCGCTTGGGATTGTCGGCAGCGATGAACAGCGCGATCTCTCGGAGATCCGCCAACGCCTCAGGGGCGTAGACGAGGCGCTTCATCCGCCGTCAGTCCGGCTTCCAGCGATGATTGCCCGCAATTCCGCGTAGACGTCGGCTGCCGGAATGCCGGGTCCGCTCTCGTCTCCTTTGCGGATGGCCTCACGCAAGGCCATGAGTTCCCGGCGCTCCACATCGCGGGCTCGCGTCCAATCACGAAGCGCCTCACGAACGACTTCGCTGGTCGAGGCATAATCCCCTTCGGCAACAGCTGCCTTCAAAGCCGCCGCCATCTCTGTCGGCACGGTGATGGTAATGCGTTCGATGGCGGACATGACGGGCTCCCAACTACCCGCATATTTTATCATACTCCGCGGGACGCGTCATCAGCCTGCTGTCGCACCACCTGCCCCACCCCCGCCTCCCGGGGGTTGAACCCCTGCCCGTTCGGTGCGACATCAGCCGGATGGCCGCTCCGATCGGTCTCGCCCGTCTTTTCACCAGCTGCCAAGCCGCTCGCCCATGACCACCTATCTCGAAGCCGAAGCCAATCCGACGCGCAACACGGGCGTGATCCGCCTCTACGACGCGGCGGCTTTCGAAGGCATGCGGCGCGCGTGCCAGCTGACCGCGCGCTGCCTCGACGGCCTCGCCGAGATCGTCCAGCCGGGCGTGACGACGCAGGCGATCGACGACTTCGTCGCGGAATTCGCCCGCGCCAACGACACCGTCTCGGCGACGCTGAACTATCGCGGCTATCCCAAGAGCGTCTGCACCTCGATCAACCACGTGGTCTGCCACGGCATCCCGAACGACAAGCCGCTGAAGGAAGGCGACATCGTCAACATCGACGTCACCTTCGTCGTCGATGGCTGGCACGGCGACTCCTCCCGCATGTATCCGGTCGGCCGGCTGAAGCGTGCGGCCGAGCGCCTATGCGAGGTCACCTATCGCTCGCTGCTGATCGGCATCGAGGAAGTCCGGCCCGGCGGCCATATCGGCGACATCGGCGCGGCGATCCAGGAATATGCCGAGGGCGAGCGCTGCTCCGTCGTGCGCGACTTCTGCGGCCACGGCGTCGGCAAGCTGTTCCACGACGCGCCGAACATCCTGCACTACGGTCGCCGCGGCGACGGCCCGGAGATGCGGCCGGGCATGATCTTCACCATCGAGCCGATGATCAATCTCGGCCGGCCGCATGTGAAGATCCTCAACGACGGCTGGACGGCGGTGACGCGCGACCGCACGCTGTCGGCGCAATACGAGCATACGGTCGCGGTCACCGAGACCGGCTGCGAAGTCTTCACCTTCTCGCCCGCCGGGCTGGACACGCCGGGCATCATCATGGCACCCGTCGCCGGCGCGGCGGAGTAGCGGGACGACAAGCGGCTGGGCGATGGGCATGGGCGATTTCGAGGAGGACGAGCCGGACTTCCTCGGCCTGGAGGAAGCCCGCGCCAGACGGCCCCGGGAGGCGTTCGCGCCGCAAAAGCCGGAGCCGAAACATCACGAGGGACACCGCGACCGGCTGCGCGAACGGTTCGCCGGGGCCGGCGAAAGCGCGCTCGCCGACTACGAGCTCCTAGAACTCGTCCTCTTCCGCACCATTCCGCGCCGCGACGTCAAACCCATCGCAAAGGCGCTGATCGCCCGCTTCGGCTCCTTGTCGGAGGTCCTGAACGCGCCGCGCAAGCGGCTGACCGAGGTCGCCGGCGTGAAGGACGCCGTGGCGCTCGACATCGCTCTCGTCGCGGCGATCAACAAGCGGGCGATGCGCGAGGCGGTGAAGAGCCGCGAGGTGCTCTCCTCCTGGTCTGCCGTCCTCGACTACTGCAAGGCGGCGATGGCCTACGAGGATCGCGAGCAGTTCCGCATCCTCTTCCTCGACAAGAAGAACGCGCTGATCGCCGACGAGGTGCAGGGCTTCGGTACGGTCGACCACACGCCGGTCTATCCGCGCGAGGTTGTGAAGCGCGCGCTGGAGCTCTCGGCAACGGCGATCATCCTCGTCCACAATCACCCGTCGGGCGACCCGACGCCGTCGCGGCCCGACATCGACATGACGCGGACGATCGTCGAGACGGCAAAGCCCCTCGGCATCTCGGTCCACGACCACATCATCATCGGCAAATCCGGCCACGCCAGCCTGAAGGGCCTGCGGCTGATCTGATGTCGGGTGTCGGAGGTTCGAGAGCCTCCGGATTGGGCAGGCTGGACTTGTTGTTCGGCGGTTGCCATCTGCGGAAATGGTTCAATGTCGTGCCACAGGCCCTCATCGCCTGCCGGCACTTCTCCCCGCGGGGGAGAAGAAAGCGGCTGCAGCGTCTCGGCCAATCAGCCAACGCCGCTTCAAAATGCTATGACGGGAAGACACCATGAGACTTGCCTATTTCGCCTGGGTTCGCGAGCGGATCGGGGTCTCGGAGGAAGAGGTGGAACTGCCGGCGGGCGTCGTCACCGTCGCCGACCTCCTCGCCTGGCTGAAGGGCCGCGGCGAGACCTATGACGCGGCGCTGCAGGCACCGGAGATCATCCGGGTCGCCATCGATCAGGAACATGTCGACCATTCCGAGCCGCTCGCCGGCGCGAAGGAAGTCGCGATCTTCCCGCCGATGACGGGGGGCTGAGCATGACGGACGCAAACGAGAGCGGGCGGATGAACGCGGTGGAGGCGGCGCCCGTCGAGACTGTGGTGCGGGTTCAGACGGGTCGCATCGACATGGCAGCCGAGACCGCAAGACTTTCGGGCGGTGGCACGGTCGGCGGGCTCGTCAGCTTCACCGGCTATTGCCGCGACGAAGGCGGCAGGCTTTCTGCGCTGGAGCTGGAGCATTATCCCGGCATGGCAGAGCGGGAGATCGAAAAGATCGCGGCCGAGGCCGCGGCGCGCTGGCCGCTGCTCGGCATCACTGCCATCCACCGCACCGGCCTGATCGCGCCCGGCGAGGAGATCGTCTTCGTCGCCTGCGCCTCGGTGCATCGCGATGCCGCCTTCGAGGCCGCCCGCTTCCTCATGGACTTCCTCAAGACCCGCGCCCCGTTCTGGAAGCGCGAGCACCTGAAGGACGGCACGGCCGGCGGCTGGGTGGAGGCCAAGGACACCGACGACGCCGCGGCGGATCGCTGGCACCGGCTGTAGCGGTCGACGCGGCGAGCGGATGACGCATCGCGGGGCTTCATGCGCCGGACGGATGATGCACGGGTCGGCGAAGGCTCCCTCTGCCGGAGCCCGTGGATTGGCCCCTGTCCGCTTCGTCATTCTCGGCCCCGTCCCGAGAATCAAGGTCTTGAGCCGCCACAGAAGCTTCGTCATCCCGGCCTTGAGCCGGCATCCATTCCAAGCCGTAGACACTGCTGCCGACAGCCTCGCCATCCGGTCTCATTCTCTCAGGCTTGAGCCGACGATCAGGACGCAGAGGAAAAGATCCCGGCTCGAGGGCCGGGATGACGAAGTGGATAAGGCAGCATGTATTCCGGATACGAGAACAGCCCGTTGCGGACACCGGAAAGCCGCTAGTTCGATTAGCTTCCATGACGCCGGAATGCTCATAACGACGAAGGGGAGACCGGCGGCCTCCCCTTCCATCTCATCGCTGCTGGAAATCCGGCCTCAGCCGACGATTTCGGTCTCGGCGAACCAGTAGGCGATCTCCTGCTTCGCCGTCTCCGGGGCGTCCGAGCCGTGGACGGAGTTCTCGCCGATCGACAGGGCGTGGGTCTTGCGGATCGTGCCCTCGGCGGCGTCCTTGGGATTGGTCGCGCCCATGATCTCCCGGTTCTTGGCGATGGCGTTCTCGCCCTGCAGCACCTGCACGACGGTCGGGCCGGAGGTCATGGTGTCGACCAGCTCGCCGAAGAACGGACGCTCCCTGTGGACGGCGTAGAAGCCCTCGGCCTCGCGGCGGCTCATCCACACGCGCTTGGACGCGACGACGGTGAGGCCGGCATCCTCCAGCATCTTGGTGATCGCGCCGGTCAGGTTGCGGCGGGTCGCGTCGGGCTTGATCATCGAGAAGGTGCGTTCGAGCGCCATGGCATGGTCCTTGTTGGCTTGGTTGGGAAAGTGGCGGGACCTATAGCCGCCGCACCTGCCGCGGGCAAGGCGCCCTGAGCCTCAAGCAGCGTCAGCGGCGGCCGGCACGGCGCGGCCGTGCCCTTCGTAGAGGTCGAGGCAGCGCTCGAACCAGACTGCGACGGGATCGCCCGCCGGCAGCAGCGGAAACGCCGAGACGACGCGCAGCCACTGGAAGGCCCCGAAGACGATGTAGTCGGCAAAGAGCGGGCTCTCGCCGCCGAGGAAGGGCTGGGCCTCGATCATCCTGCGCAAGGGGGCGAGCGACTTCACGAAGCCCTCGACGCGCGCCTCGCGTCCCTCGACCACCGCTTCCAGCGCCCGGCCCATTCGCGCCTCTCGGCTCTGCCGGAAATAGGCCTGGTCGGTCTCGGCGAGGATGTCGTGGATATCCATGATGACGAAGCCGGGCAGCGCCGCGTGGATCGTCGCCGTCGACCAGGCCTCCACGAAACGCGCCAGCCGCCGCCCGCCCTCGCCGCCGAACAGCGTCGGAGCGTCCGGATAGGCCTCCTCCAGATACTCGGCGATCAGGAAGGAGTCCGCGACCATCCTCTCGCCGTCCTTCAACAGCGGGACGATCTTCGAAGCACCGCCCTCGATGCGGGGAATTTCGGTGAACGGCACCGGCACCGTCTCGAAATCGAGCCCCTTGTGCTTCAGCGCGAGCCGCGCCTTCCAGCAATGCGGGGAGAAGGGGCGGTCGGCGTCGCGGCCGACGAGTTCGTAGAGCTTGCGGGACATCGGCAGGGACCTCCTGTTGAAGCGGCTCCCGGGCATAGCCGATCGCCGCACGTTCGTCAGGCCTTCGGCCGCTTCGGCCGGCGCGGCTTCTCCTGCGGCGCCGCCGTTCGCTGAGTGCCCGGCTCGCCGCCACCGCCCTTCGGACCGCGAGGACCCTTCGCGCCGCCCTCGCCCTTGCGGTGGAACGGCTTCTTGCCCTGCGGCTTGTCGAAGCCGCCCTTACCGCCCTTCTTGCCGCGCGGTCCGCCGCCGCCGCCCGGGGCCTCGGCCGGAGAGATGGTGATGTCGTCGCCGTCGCTGACTTCGGCGGCCGCGGCGAACCGCTTGGCCGCCTCGGCGGCGATCTCGAACTTCGTCTCGCGGTCGAAGATCTTGATCATGCCGATGTCCTGGCGGGTGATCTTGCCGCGGCGGCAGAGCAGCGGCAGCAGCCATTTCGGATCGGCATTGTTGCGCCGGCCGACATCCATGTGGAACCACACCGTCGGCCCCCGTGCCTGGTCGCGCTCCTTGCGCCCCGGCCGGTCGCGCCCGTCCGAGAAGTCCTTGCCGCCCTTCGGATCGGGACCGAAACCCGGATCGAAGACATCCTCCGGGGCCGGCAGGCGCGATCGGTAGAGCCGGGCGAGCGCCGCGGCGACTTCTTCCGGCGTGCGCGTCTCCAGGAGACGCTTCGCCGCCGCGAGATCCTCCTCGGACGGCTCCTGCATCAGGACCGGATCGGACAGCAGCCGCTCCTCGTCGAGCCGACGGATGTCTTCGGCCGAGGGCGCGCCGGTCCACTCCGCGCGGAGCTTCGCCTCGGCGAGCAGCCGCTCGGCCTTGCGCCGGCGCGAGATCGGCACGAGCAGCACCGAGACGCCCTTGCGCCCCGCCCGGCCGGTGCGGCCCGAGCGATGCTGCAGCGTCTCGGCGTCGCTCGGAAGCTCCGCATGGATGACGAGGCCGAGGCTCGGCAGGTCGATGCCGCGGGCGGCGACATCGGTCGCGACGCACACCCGCGCCCGCCCGTCGCGCAGCGCCTGCATCGCCTGGTTCCGCTCCGCCTGGCCGAGCTCCCCAGACAGCGTGACAGCGGCAAAGCCGCGGTCGATCAGGCCCGACGAGAGATGGCGCACGGCTTCGCGCGTGTTGCAGAAGACGATCGCGCTCGGCGATTCGGCCTCGCGCAGCACGTTGACGATCGCATGCTCGACTTCGTTGGGCGCGATGCGGATCGCCCGGTATTCGATGTCGGCATGGCCGGCCGTGCCGCGGGCGACGGCGATGCGCATGGCGTTGCGCTGGTAGCGCTTCGCCATCGCGTTGATCGCCGACGGCAGCGTGGCGGAGAAGAGCAGCGTGCGCCGCTCGGCCGGCGTCGCCTCCAGCAGGAATTCCAGATCCTCGCGGAAGCCGAGATTCAGCATCTCGTCGGCCTCGTCGAGGACCAGCGCCTTCAGGGCGCCGATCTGCAGCGCGCCGCGCTCCAGATGGTCCCGCAGGCGGCCGGGCGTGCCGACGACGATATGGGCGCCCTCGGCGAGGCGCCGCCGCTCGGCGCGCGGGTCCATGCCCCCGGTGAGCGTCACCACGCGCGCGCCGGTCTGCGCATAGAGCCAGGTGAGTTCGCTGGTTACCTGGATCGCCAGCTCGCGGGTCGGCGCGACGATCAGCGCCACCGGCTCGCCGGCCGGCTCGAAGCGCTCGGCCCCGCCGAGCAGGGTCTCGGCGATGGCGAGGCCGTAGGCGACGGTCTTGCCGGAGCCGGTCTGCGCCGACACGAGGAGATCGCGTCCGGCGGTCCCCTCCTCCAGGACGGCGTCCTGGACCGGCGTCGGCTCCTGATAGCCGCGCTCTGAAAGCGCCTGCGCGAGCGGCGTGCTGGTGGTGCGGAACGGCATGGATTGTCCTTGAGAAAGAGGGCACGCGTCTGCGCGACGCTTGGCGCGCGGCGACGCTTCGAAAGATCCCCCACTTGCTGGCTGCTATGGCACAGCTGCGCGCCGCACTCAAACCTGTCTTGCGATCCGCGTGGGGCCACGGCCTTGCCGATCAAGCGCGGTCGGCGGAAAGATGTCCCGGCGCGGCGGCGCGACTCGACATCGTCACTTCAAGGAGCAACGGGGATGATCTCGCCCGAAACCGCCCGCATGTTCGCCCGCTACAACGCCTGGTGCAACGGCCGCCTCTATGCTGCCGCCGCCGAACTGCCGGAGGCGGACCTGTCCGCCGATCGCGGCGTCTTCTTCGGCTCGATGATGGGGACGCTGAACCATCTTCTCGTCACCGATCGCATCTGGATGAAGCGCTTCACCGGCACCGGCGAGGCTCCGAACGCCCTCGACGCGATCCTGTTCGATGCGTTCGCGCCGCTCCGGAAGGCGCGGCAGACGGAGGACGAGCGGATCGTCGCCTGGGTCGAGAGCCTGTCGGAGCGAGACCTTGGCGCCACCTTCACCTATCGGCCGGTGACCAATCCGCGCGACATCACCCAGCCCCTCTCGCCGGCGCTCAGCCACCTCTTCAACCACCAGACCCACCACCGCGGCCAGGCGCATGCGATCCTGACGGGGCTGGGCCGGCCGGCGCCGAGCTTCGACCTGATCGCGTTTCAGCGCGAGACGGGGATCGGGATGGGGTGACCGCCGTCGGACCCGCTAATCGGCCGCATCACGCGCCATTGCAGGCGACGAGACCCAGCTCGCGTTCCATCGTCGCCAGATCGCGGTCGTTATGGATGATCGCGGCGTCGTTCACGATGCACCAGGTCGCGACGATCACGTCGATCGTGCCACGGAGGGTCAGACCGCGGCGACGGAGCAGGCGGTAGTTTGCGGCGGCTGCCTCGGCGACTTCGTGCCCACAGAGGGCAACGGCCGGGAACAGCGACAGGACGCGGCGCGCCTCCCGGAAATCCCGTTCGTTCCGAAAGCCCTGCAGAACTTCCGCCAGAACCAGGTCGCCGACGACGACATGACCGTCGCGTGACGCGGCGGCGAGAGCCTTGGTCCACGGCCTGTCCGAGCCGTTGAAGAAATCGATCCAGACCGAGGTGTCGACAAGGATCAAAGCTTGTCCCGAGCCTGGATCCGATCGCGCCGCATCTCGTCGAGGTCGCCCTCCCAGTGAAGCTTGCCTTGCAGCTTCATCAACTCCTCATGAGCGGTGCGGCGGTCGACCAATATCTTTAGCGCGGCCTCGACGGTTTCCCGCTTCGTCTTCAGGCCGCTGGCCTCCATTGCCGCCCGCATCAGCTGGTCGTCGATCTCGATGTTGGTGCGCATGATCGATCCCGATGTGTATAATCCAGGATAATATACACATCGAGATCCCGTCTCTCAACCTCCTGTCGTGCGTTGCGAGGCAACGTTCGAACCCGGGGCCGTGCTCCAGCGCCAACCCAGCCGATCCCTCCGCAGCCGTCCCTTGCTCGGGCGAGCCGCCGCCGTCATAGCCGCCGGAGAAGGTGCCCCCGGCAGATCAGGCAGAATGCCCGACACCTGGGGAAGCGCTTCAGCGAATGCCGGACGGGCGCAGAGTGGGCATCCAAAGATCATCGTCCGCCGCTTGGGATTCCCCTTCCGCATTGCGGCATGGCGTGGCAAAAGCGGGCATGCTTCAGATCACCGACCTCTCCGCGCGCGTTGCCGGGCGCCTGCTCATCGACCATGCGAGCCTGACCGTGCCGGCCGGCACCAAGGCCGGGCTCGTCGGACGCAACGGCGCCGGCAAGTCGACGCTGTTCCGCGTCATTACCGGCGACCTCGCGGCGGAGACGGGATCGGTGTCCTTCCCGAAGAACACGCGGCTCGGCCAGGTCGCGCAGGAGGCGCCGGGCACCGAGGAAGCGCTGATCGAGATCGTGCTGAAGGCCGACACCGAGCGCCTCGCCCTCCTCCAGGAGGCCGAGACCGCCACGGATCCGACGCGGATTTCCGACATCCACATCCGCCTTGCCGATATCGACGCGCATTCTGCCGAGGCGCGGGCGTCCGCGATCCTCTCGGGCCTCGGATTCGACATGGCGGCGCAGGCGCGGCCGGCCTCCTCCTTCTCCGGCGGCTGGCGCATGCGCGTGGCGCTCGCGGCGGTGCTGTTCTCGCGGCCGGACCTCCTGCTCCTCGACGAGCCGACCAACTATCTCGACCTCGAGGGCACGCTCTGGCTGGAGAATTTCGTCCAGCGCTATCCCTACACCGTTCTCGTCATCTCCCACGACCGCGACGTCCTCAACAACGCGGTCAACGCGATCGTCCATCTCGACCAGCAGAAGCTCGTCTTCTATCGCGGCGACTACGACCAGTTCGCGCGCCAGCGGGCCGAAAAGCTCGAACTCCTGCAGAAGTCGATCGCCAAGCAGGAGGCGGCGAAGAAGCACATGGAGGCGTTCGTCGAACGCTTCCGGGCCAAGGCCTCCAAGGCGCGGCAGGCGCAGTCGCGCCTGAAGGCACTGGAGAAGATGTCGCCGATCCAGGGGATCGTCGAGGAGCATGTGACGCCCTTCGTCTTCGATGCGCCGGAGAAGCAGCCGGCCTCGCCGATCATCGCCATGGAGAAGGTCTCCGTCGGCTATCAGCCCGGCCGGCCGATCCTGAAAAACCTCGACATCCGCATCGACACCGACGACCGGATCGCACTGCTCGGGCAGAACGGCAACGGCAAGTCGACCTTCGCCAAGCTGCTGGCCGACCGGCTGAAGGCGGAAGCCGGCTCGATCACCCGCGCGCCGGGGCTGAAGATCGCCTTCTTCGCCCAGCACCAGATCGACGATCTCAGGCCTGCGGAAAGCGCCGTCCAGCACGTGCGCCGGATGATGCCGGAGGCGCCGGAGGCCAAGGTCCGGGCGAAGGTCGCGCAGATGGGCCTGCCGACGGTGAAGATGGACACCGCGGCCGAGAAGCTGTCGGGCGGCGAGAAGGCACGGCTCCTGATGGGCCTCGCGACGCTCGACGCGCCGAACCTCCTGATCCTCGACGAGCCGACCAACCATCTCGACATCGAGGCGCGCGAGAGCCTGGTGCGGGCGCTCAACGACTATCCCGGCGCCGTCATCCTGATCAGCCACGACCGCCACATGGTCGAGGCGACGATGGACCGGCTCTGGATCGTCGGCGACGGCACGGTGTCGCGCTTCGACGGCGATCTCGACGACTACAAGAAGCTGATCCTGTCCGGCAACCGCTCCGGCGGCGCCGCGCCGGGCTCGACGGAGGCGGCGGACGAGCCGCAGCCGCAGGTCTCGAAGGTCGACCAGCGCCGGATCGCGGCGGAGAAGCGCGAGGCGCTGAAACCGCTCAAGAAAAAGATCAGCCAGCTGGAGATCCAGATCTCGCGGCTGCAGAAGACGATCGGCGACTTCGACGAAAAGCTTGCGGACCCGGCGCTCTACACGCGCGAGCCAGCAAAGGCCGCCGACCTCAACAAGCAGCGCGCCGACGCCGCGAAGACGCTGGCCGCCTGCGAGGAGGAGTGGCTGGCGCTGACCGAGGAGCACGACGCGGCGATGGCGGACTGAGCCATGCGGGGCGACGCAACGAAACATTAGTTTGTCGATGCAACTGTAAGGCCTCCCCGCGATCGACCGACGGATGCCCCATGCCGACATTGCCCCCGCTTGCCTGCGCCGAGCCCCCTGCGCGCGTTCGGCTTCTCTGGCAGAGCGGCGACGGCGCGGCGGTCCCGGCGGCGCTGAAGGCGCAAGGCGTGCGGTGCGGTCATGACCGGGACGAGCAGGACCTTCCGACGGTGGTCTTCGCGCCGCCGGACGTGGCCGCGTCCGGGGCCCCGCGCGGCAGCGCCGGAAAAGCCGCCTATGTCGTCGTCGTGCTTCCTGCCGATCCGGCCCTTGCCGTTGACAGCCCGTCCGATCTCCTCGACACGGGAGCAGACGACGTGCTCGATCTCGCCGATCCGGCGGCGGTCGAATTCTGCGTCGCGCGCGCCGCGCGGACGGCCGCACGGATATGGCAGGCGGAGCTTCGAGCGGATCGCCTGCGCCGCGACCGCGACTCCCTGCAGGCCGGCATCGACAACCTGCCCTCGCCGATCTTCTTCAAGAACAGCCGCGGCATCTATACCGGCTGCAACAAGGCGTTCGAGGCCTTCATCGGGCATCCTGCCGACAAGATCGTCGGCTCCAGCGTCTACGGGATCGCGCCCTGTTCACTGGCCAAGGTCTATCACGAAGCCGACACCGCGCTGATGGCCACCGGCGGGACGCAGATCTACGAGGCGGACGTGCGCTATGCCGACGGCGAGCGCCACAACGTCATGTTCCACAAATGCACGATCGAGGACGAGCGCGGCAGGACCGTCGGCCTCGCGGGCGCGATGCTCGACATCACGGAGCGCAAACAGCTGGAAGCGCGGCTGCGCCATGCGGCCGAGCGCGATCCGCTGACGAAGGCCTATAACCGGCGCAAGTTCCTCGAACTCGCCGAACTGACGATCGCGCGCGAGCGGGCGGCGGGACGCCCGGTCGGCGTGGCCGTCTGCGATATCGATCACTTCAAGCGGATCAACGACCGGTTCGGACATGCCTGCGGCGACGACGTCATCTGCCGCCTCGTCGAGGTCATGCAGCGGGAGATCGGTTCCGGCAACCTGTTGGCCAGGGCGGGCGGCGAAGAATTCTTCTGCCTGTTTCCCGGCCTGCCGCTTGCCGAAGCCGCGGCTAGAGCCGAGCGTCTGCGGCAGAGCCTGGCGGACGAGCGGCTCGGCCCGGACGGCACGAGCCTCGCCGTCACGGCGAGCTTTGGCGTCGCCGAACTCGCTCGGAGCGGTGAGAGCCTCCTTGCGGCGATCGCTCGCGCGGACAATGCGCTCTACTGCGCCAAGCGAAGCGGACGCGACCGTGTCTGCCTCGCCGATCATCCGGCGGCAGCTCCGGCGGCCGCAACATCCCCGGTTGCAGCACCCGGCGCGGAGTCCGTCCGGCAAGAGTGCTTGACGGCAGCGGTCTGAGCCGCCGGAGCGGATCTTTCAGGATCGCCGTGTTCCGACGCGGCGCTGAGGTCGAGAGACTGTCGGCAGCCGTGCGATGGACCAAGGGGCGCCCCCGCGGCATGGGACTGCGGAAACGCACGGATTGCGATCGCCGTCAGGCCTTCTTCACCCAGCGGCGGTCCTCGGTCTGCTGCCAGTAGGTGACCTGGTGGCCGGCCGACTTCTCCGCCTTCCAGCGCAGTCGGGCGGCGGCGAGCTGTTCCTCGTCGTGGCCGTCGAAGAGATAGACGCCGCGCACGCAGGCCTCCAGCGTCTGGGGCACCGCGCCCTCCACCATGAAGCGCACCTGCGGATCGTTGGCGGCCTGGCCCGGCTCGACGGTCAGGAGGATCGGCTGCAGCGCTCCGCTGCTTTCGGCGTCGGTGCCGTGCGGCAGGAAGCTCTCGTCCTTGTAGGTCCACAGATGGTGGTCGAGAGCGTCGCGCCGCTCTTCGCTGACGCATTGGACGACGACGCGCCAGCCACGGGAGAGGCTGCGCTCCAGAAGGTCGGGCAGAGCCTCTTCCATGCGGCTCTCCGTCAGATGGTAGAACAGCACCTCCGCCAAGCCGGTCCGCCCTCGCCTTCGCCCGCCCCTCTCAGGCCGACTGGTAGTGGTCGGCGACGAGCTGGTTCAGGAGCCGCACGCCGTAGCCGGACGCCCAGGACTGATTGTACTCGTTCGCCGGCGAGCCCATGGCGGTGCCGGCGATGTCGAGATGCGCCCAGGGCACGTCGTTGACGAAGCGCTGCAGCAGCTGCGCCGCCGTGATCGAGCCGCCGGCCCGCCCGCCGATGTTCTTGATGTCGGCGAACTTGCCCTCGATCATCTTGTCGTATTCGGGCCCGAGCGGCATCCGCCAAAGCTTCTCGCCACTCGTCTTGCCGGCCGAGAGCAGCCGCTCGGCGAGCTCGTCGTTGTTGGAGAACAGCCCGGCGTGGTGGTGCCCGAGGGCGACGATGATCGCGCCGGTCAGCGTCGCGAGGTTCACCATGAACTTCGGCTTGAACCGGTCCTGGCAGTACCAGAGCGCGTCGGCGAGCACGAGACGGCCCTCGGCGTCGGTGTTCAGCACCTCGATCGTCGTGCCGGACATGGCGGTGACGATGTCCCCGGGGCGTTGCGCCTTCCCGTCGACGGCGTTCTCCACCAGGCCGACGATCCCGACGGCGTTGACCTTGGCGTTGCGGCCCGCGAGAGCCCGCATGACCCCGACCACGGCGGCCGAGCCGCCCATGTCGCCCTTCATGTCCTCCATCGATCCCGCCGGCTTGATCGAGATGCCGCCGGTATCGAAGACGACGCCCTTGCCGACGAAGGCGACCGGCGCCTCGTCGTCGGGCCCGCCGTTCCAGCGCATGATCACCAGGCGCGGCGGACGGGGCGAGCCCTGCGCGACGCCGAGCAGCGCATTCATCTTCAGCGCCTTCAGCTCGGGCTCGCCGAGCACCTCCACGTCGATGCCGTGGCGGGCGAGCTCCTGGATCCGCTCGGCATATTCGACCGGGCCGAGCACGTTGGCGGGCTCGTTGACGAGGTCGCGCGCCAGCATGGTGCCGGCAGCGACGGCCTCCTCGACCGCGAAGGCGGCGCGGGCGGCCTCGACGTCGCCGACCGCCAGCGTGATCGTCCCCGGCAGCTTCGGCGTCTCGCCCTCCTCGTCCTTCTTCGAGCTCTGCGTCTTGTAGCGGTCGAAGTCGTAGGCCCGCAGCAGAGCCCCCGCCCCGATCAGCGCGGCCAATCTCGGCTCGAGCGCTGCGCCATCTGCCAGCTGGCAGCGAAGGGTCACGCTGGCGCCACCCTTCACCTTCGAGGCGATCAGGCCGCCGAGCTTCAGCCAATCCTCTTCGCGGGGGGCCTCCTTGCCATGGGTGCCGACGACGAGAAGACGGTCCACCGCGACCTCGGAAGGAGCCACGATGTCGAGGACCGACAGCGACCTGCCCTTGAACTTGGCGATCGATGCAGCCTTCTTGACCAGCGCGAGGACGGCCTCGCCCAGGCTTTCCGCGATCCGGCCGTCTTCACCGGCTAGGACGACGAGCACGCCCCCTGCTGGTGCGTCACCGAGCGGGGCGAAAGCGATGGACGGGAGGGAAGCCATGGAAACTCCTGATGCCATGCGATAAGGGGAGGCGGTGATGTCGCCGGAACGCGACAGATGCCAATCGCCGCTATCATGAACGCGGGCGTCGGCTTTGCAAGGGTGGCGCGGACCGTCACACCGCGTTAACGATCCCTGTTCGCCCTTCTTTAGCCAAGCTGGTGCACTTTTTTCGTGACTGTCATCGTCGCTCCGTCCAAGGCAGAGGCTGCTCTTCCTTGAACTCATTCGGGCAAGGCGAACGGCGTACGGACGGTAGACGGACTGCATGACGCTTCTCGAACGATACATCTTCAGGCGCGCACTCGGCCATTCCGCCGGAGCGCTGACCTCGCTGGCGCTGATCGTCTGGATCGTCCAGGCGCTGTCGCGCATCGACATCGTCAAGACCAGTATCTCCGCCGCAGGCAACATCTTCTGGATCGCGCTGATGCTCCTGCCGGACCTTGCGGCCGGCGTCGTGCCCTTCGCCATCCTGGTCGGGTCGGTGATGGCGCTGAACGCCTTCAACGCTGATTCGGAGCGCGCCGTAATG
Organism: Jiella sp. M17.18; assembly: GCF_041027365.1. NCBI lineage: Bacteria > Pseudomonadati > Pseudomonadota > Alphaproteobacteria > Hyphomicrobiales > Aurantimonadaceae > Jiella > Jiella sp. M17.18. Next base: position 151,765 of record NZ_JBFTEH010000002.1, read on the forward strand.
GCGGCCTCCGGCGCATCGCCGGCGACCGTCGCCAAGCCGATCGTGATCCTCGGCCTTCTCGGGGGACTGGCGGTGCTGCTCGTCGCACACGTGATCGGCCCGGCCGCCTCGAGCGCCTTCCAGAACGGGATCCGTGCGATCAATGCCGACACCATCACGCTGTTCCTGCAGCCCGGCCGCTTCGAGCGCATCCAGTCCGGCCTCGTCCTGTCGATCGGCGAGGCTCATGGCAACACGATCGAGAACCTGTTCCTGTCCGACACGCGGAATCCGAAAACCGAAATCACCTATTTCGCCCGCCAGGCGAAGATCGTGAAGCAGGACGGTCGCCAGCTCCTGCTGCTCTCGGACGGTCAGCTGCATCGACGCGACACTAAGGACAACGCCGTCTCCGTGATCGAATTCCAGAGCTATGCCTTCGATCTCGCCGATCTGAAACCGGCATCGAATGGCGACTGGGTCCGAACATCGGAGCGGAGCACCGGCGACCTGCTCTTTCCTGATCCCGCCGATACCTTCTATCGCGACCATCCCTCGGACTTCGTCCAGGAGCTGACCAGCCGCTTCTCCGAGTGGCTCTATTCGATCGCCTTCGCCCTGTGGGCGGTTGTGGTTGCGGCGCAGCCGCGGACCAACCGCCAGGGCAGCGGCGCCTCCATGATGCTCGGACTCACCGGCGGGCTGTGCCTGAAGGCCGCCGGCTTCGTCGCACTGGCGCTGATCGAGCAGAGCTATGTCTTCGTGCCTGTCGCCTTCCTCCTGCCGATCGGCGCGATCGCGCTCGACGCGATCCTCGTCTGGCGGAACGTCGATCTGTCCCAGCTCGCCATCACGCGCTGGATCAACGACGGTGCCTACGCCCTGTCGGCTCGCGTCGGGCAGCTGTTCTCTCGCAGCACCGGCGCCGAAGGAGCCGCGGGGCGATGAGGCATTGGACGCTGAACTGGTACCTCTTCCGGTCGTATCTCCGAAACTTCGTTTCGACGATGTTTGCGATATCCGCCCTGATCTACGTGATTAACATGATCGAGGTCAGCCGACGCGGCCAGCTGAACGACTTCGGCTTCGGGACGGTTGCGCTGTTTTCGGCGCTGCAGGTTCCTGCATTCGTCGAGCAGGCGCTGCCGTTCATCGTCCTGTTCTCCTCGATCTTCGTCCTGCTGTCGCTCAACCGGCGCCTCGAGCTCGTGGTGGCGCGTGCGGCCGGGGTTTCGATCTGGCAGATCCTGATGCCGTTCCTGGCCGGCTCGCTGCTGATCGGAGTCTTCGCGACCTTCGTTCTCAATCCATCGGCTGCCTGGACCACGGAAGCGGCGCTCCAGTACAATAACAGGCTGACCGGAGAATCCGGCAACAACAACGATCCCGACAAGTTCACCTGGCTGCGGCAGAATAGCCACGGTGTGAAATCGATCATCGGCGGCGCAGCCGTCGGTGGGGACGGGTTCACACTGCGCAATGTCAGCGCCTTCGTGATGGGCGACGACGGCAAGGTGCGCGAGCGGATCGACGCGCCGCGCGCCGTCCTCGGCAAGGGCCACTGGACGCTGGAGAAGCCGCGCGTCACGCGGATCGGCTATACGCCGGAATTTCCCCAGGAATATCGGCTGCCGACGACCCTCAAGCCGCAATACATCCAGCAGCGCATCGCCGACCCGCAATCGGTCCCGATCTGGGATTTGCCGTCGAAAATCGGCATTGCCCAAAGCCTCGGACTGAACGCGATGGCGTTCTCGATGCAGCTGCAGACCCTGATCGCCCGCCCGGCGCTGTTCATCGCGATGACCCTGCTGGCTGCGACGGTCGCGACGCGGTTTTCCCGGACCGGCCAGTCTGGTAGGACGATCGCGAGTGGCGTACTGGCCGGGTTCATGCTGTACGTGGTAACCTTCCTGGCCAAGGCGCTGGGGAGCAATTCCATCGTTCCGCCTGTGGCGGCGGCGTGGTTCCCGGTTCTGGGAGCAGGACTGTTTGGGGTAACGGTCCTACTCCATCAGGAGGATGGTTAAGCATGATCGAGAGGGGGATCGAAGGCGCGGGGAACGGCGCGATCCGCAAGCGGTCGCGCGCTGTTCTCCTGGCCGGGATTGCGGGTTGGCTGCTGGTCGCCCTCGGCCCGGCAGGAGCGCAATCGACACTGTCGCCCGCCGCCGGCGGCACGCAGTCCGGCCTGCCTTCCGCGGCCAGCGTCGTTGCGCCTCCGCGCAACGCGCAGATGTTCCTGGAATCCGACACTGTCACCTACGATCGCGATTCTGCGGTCGTGACGGCGTCGGGCGGCGTGAAGATCGACTACGGCTCCTACAAGCTCGTGGCGCGCCGCGTGGTCTACAACCAGAAGACCCGCCGTCTGGTCGCGGCAGGCGACGTCCAACTGCAACAGCCGGACGGGAATGTCATTTACGCGGACACGATGGACATCACGGACGACTTCCGTGACGGCTTCGTGAAGGCGCTGCGGATCGAGACGCCCGACAACACGCGCTTCGCAGCCGCCGGCGCCGTCCGCGAGAACGGCACGACCACGACATTCGAACAGGGCGTCTACACCGCCTGCGAGCCCTGCCGGGAACATCCCGACCGGGCGCCACTCTGGCAGGTCAAGGCGCGCAAGATCGTCTGGGACCAGCAGAAGAAGGAAGTCCGCTATTACGGCGCCCGGTTCGAGATCTACGGCGCGCCGATCGCCTACCTGCCCTACTTCCAGTCGCCCGATCCGACGGTGAAGCGGAAGTCGGGCTTCCTCGCGCCGTCATTCCGCGCCTCGAATAATCTCGGCTACGGCGTGCGCATCCCGTACTTCCTGGCGCTGTCGGACGACAAGGACTTGACGGTCGCCGGCTCGTACTACTCCAAGCAAGGCTTCCTCGGCGAAGCCGAGTACCGGCAAGCTTTCGAGAACGGCATTTTCACTCTGCAGGCCGCAGGTATTCACCAGAACGATCCGGGCGCGTTCTCTGGCGACAACATCTACAGCACCGGCGGCGACCTCATCCGGAAGTCTCCCGACTTCAACACCGACCGTGGCATGATCGGGACCACCGGGCGCTTCGCCCTGTCGGACCGGTGGACCTTCGGCTGGGACGTCCTCTTGCAGAGCGACGACAACTTCTCCGCACGCTACGGCATCCCGAACTTCGCCAATCCGCTGCATAAGTCGGAAGTCTATCTGACCGGCCTCGGCGACCAGAGCTTCTTCAACCTCAGCGCCCAGAAGTTCGACTACCAGACCACGAATCCGCACGATCAGGAGAAGCAGCCCTACGTGCTGCCCTCCTTCGACTATCAGCGCATCGAACAAGAGCCGGTTCTGGGCGGCGAGGTCGAATTTAACGCGAACCTGGCCTCGATCTACCGTAACCATGAAGATGTCAGCGGCGTTTGCACGGCATCGCTGATCCTCGACACCGACAATCACAGCGACACCTATAACGAAAAGGTCTGCGCCAAGCCGGCGAACGGCTACCGCTACGAGCCCGGCATCCTGCGCTACAACGGGCTCGACGGCAGCTACACACGGGCAACGACCGAGGCGGAATGGCGCAAGAGCTATACGCTGTCTTCCGGTCTCGTGCTGCAGCCCTCCGCTTCTCTGCGCGGAGACCTCTACACGGCGGACATGTCGAGCAACGGGTTGACGAACCCCTATTTCGTCAACGGGACGCAGGTGGGGCAGGATACGTTCGGCGCCATCCAGGTCGATGGATCGGGCGGCCGCGGCATGGCGACAGCGGCGTTGATGGCGCGCTATCCCTACATGATCGAGACGGCGTACGGCACCCATGTCATCGAGCCGATCGGCCAGATCATCGTCCGCCCCAACGAGACCGACATCGGCGTGCTGCCGAACGAGGACGCCCAGACGCTGGTGTTCAACACCGGCAATCTCTTCCAGATCGACAAGTTCTCCGGCTACGACCGCATCGAAGGCGGGACGCGGGCCAATGTCGGGCTGCGCTATTCCGGCATGTTCGAAGGCGGCTATACGATCGACGCGGTGGTCGGGCAGTCCTACCAGCTGGCAGGCATCAACTCCTACGCTCAGCGGGACCTGGCGCTCGTCGGCTACGACTCCGGCCTCGAAACCAACCGGTCGGACTATGTCGGATCGATCGCTCTCGGCACGCCGATCGGCCTGACGGTCGGCACGCAGGAGCGGTTCGACCAGTCGAGCTTTGCCCTTCGCCGTTCCGATTTTTACGGCACTTATTCGGACGATGTCGGCAGCGCCACGCTCGGCTATACCTTCATCGCGGCGCAGCCGATCTATGGCTCGAACAAGGATCGCAACCAGGTCAGCGCGGCAGCGAGGGTGAAATTTGCGCCGGACTGGACCGCGTTCGGCTCGGTCGGCTACGACATCCAGAACGACACCTTCGTCAGCAAGCAAATCGGCTTCGGATACGACAACGACTGTGTCAGCCTCATCATCTCCTACACGGATCAGAGCGACCGATATTCCCTGACGCCGGATTCCAGGACGTTGATGTTCAAGCTGGGTCTCCGAACGATCTCGAGCTTTAGTCAGAAGGTTGACTTCAGGAGCTGAGGCCTGCGCGTGGATACGGGCTAGAGTTGACGCATGGGGAGGTTGTCGCCCAAATGTCCCGGAGGAAGCGGAAGGGGTGGGATCATGGGCTTTGGGGAAAATCATCACGGTTTCGCCAAAGCTACATGCTAGCCGCATCTCATACCGTCGTTGACCGGATCGGAGTTGATCGCAGAATGAACGTTCGCAGCCAGTTTACGCGCGTGGCTTTCTTGGCCCTCATGGCGGGCTCGTTCGCGGTCGGATCCGCCATCACCGCCGTGCCGGCTGTCGCCGCCTCCTCGATCAGCATCGTCGTCAACAAGCAGCCCATCACGTCCTACGAGATCCGGTTGCGAACGGCGTTCCTGCGTCTTCGACACGAGGGCGGCAACCTGACCCAGAAGGCGACGGACGAGTTGATCGACGAGGCCCTGAAGAAGCAGGAAATCCGCCGGCGCGGCATCGACATTCCGCAGTCGGCCATCGATCAGGCCTACGCCAACTTCGCCAAGCAGAACCACCTGACCGAGGCGCAGCTCGGCCAGGTTCTGGCGCGTGCCGGCTTCTCGAGCGAGGCCTTCAAGGACTACATCAAGGTGCAGATGGGCTGGGGGCAGGCGGTCCAGTCGCATGTGCGAAGCAAGGACAAGCTGAGCGATCAGGATGTCGTCCAGCGCATGCTGGCGCAGGGCGGCAAGAAGCCGTCCACGACGCAGTACACGTTGCAGCAGGTGATCTTCGTCGTGCCCCCGAAGGACCGCAGCGCTGCCACGCTCGACCGCCGCAAGCGCGAGGCCAACGCCATGCGAACGCGCTTTCGATCCTGCAGCCAGTCCTACGACATCGCCAAGGGGCTGACGGACGTCACCGTTCGCGACCTCGGCCGCGTCGCGCAGCCGGAGTTGCCGCCGCTGTGGAAGGACTCGGTCAGCCAGCTCTCCGCCGGCCAGACGACGCCCCCGCAGACGACCGATCGCGGCATCGAATTCATCGCGGTCTGCGACAGCAAGACCATCTCGGACGACACGGTGGCCGCGATGGTGTTCGAATCGCGTGACCTGAAGAAGCTCGGCGAGAAGGCCCAAAAGGGCGACGGACCGGACGCGGCCTGGCTGAAGGAACTCCGCGACAAGGCCACCATCGTTCGCAAGTGAGCGGGACGATGCCGGACAACCGAAGCCTCGACGACATCCGTCCGCTCGCCGTCACGGTGGGCGAGCCGTCGGGCGTCGGCCCCGACATCGTGCTGGCGCTGACGACCCAAAAGGGCGGGACGCTACCGCCGCTGTTCGTGATCGCCGACCCGTCGATGCTCGCCGCCCGCGCGAAGCGATTGGGGCTCGCGGTCGAGCTGGCACCGATCGCCAGTCCCGCGGACGCTGCCGGCGTCGGGCCGAGCGCCCTGCCCGTGCTGCCGCTCGTCAACCGCCACGCCGAGGCGCCGCGCGAGATCGATCCCGCCAATGGCGCCGGGACGGTCGAGGCGATCGATCGCGCCACGGCGCTCGTCCTTGCGGGCGAGGCTTCGGCGGTCGTCACCGGGCCGATCGACAAGAAGGCGCTCTACGACATCGGATTCAAGCATCCGGGCCACACCGAATATCTCGCCGACCTCTGTGCGAGCCGCACCGGCCGTGCGACGATGCCGGTGATGCTGCTCACCGGCCCGGATCTCTCCTGCGTCCCGGTGACGATCCACATCCCGCTCGCCGAGGTCCCGCGGCAGCTGACGCGCGAAGTGATCGAAGCGACCTGTCGCATCGTCGCGGCCGACTATCGCGACCGCCTCGGCATTCCCCGCCCGCGCCTCGCCGTCTCCGGGCTCAACCCGCATGCCGGCGAAAAGGGGGCGATCGGCGGCGAGGACGAGGCCGTGATCCGTCCCGCGGTCGAGGCGCTCCGGGCGGACGGCATCGATGCGGTGGGTCCGATGCCGGCCGACACGATGTTTCATCCGGAAGCGCGCGCCCGCTACGACGTTGCGATCTGCATGTATCACGACCAGGCCCTGATCCCGGCGAAGACCCTCGCCTTCGACGCGACCGTGAACGCCACGCTCGGCCTGCCGATCATCCGGACCTCTCCCGACCACGGCACGGCTGCCGACATCGCCGGCACCGGCAAGGCGCGGCCCGACAGCTTCCTCGCGGCCATCCGGCTTGCCGCGAAGATGGCGGCGCTTTCCCGCGGGACCGCCTCGCGCGAGGCTGCCACCGCGTGAGCGCGATCGACGGTCTGCCGCCGCTGCGCGAGGTGATCGCGGCCTACGATCTCGCGCCGAAGAAGAGCCTCGGCCAGAACTTCCTGCTCGATCTCAACCTGACCGGTCGCATCGCCCGGCAGGCAATGCCGCTCGACGACGCCTGCGTGGTCGAAGTCGGGCCGGGCCCCGGCGGGCTGACGCGCGCGCTGCTGGCGGAAGGCGCGAAGCATGTCATCGCGATCGAGAAGGATCCGCGCTGCGTCGCTGCGCTCGAGGCAGTGGCGGCGCACCATCCCGGCCGGCTGACGATCGTTCCGGCCGACGCGCTGAGCGTCGACCTTGCGGCACTGACGGACGAGCGGCCGCTGAAGGTCGTCGCCAACCTTCCCTACAATGTCGGCACGCAGCTGCTTCTCGACTGGATCGCCACGCCGACCTGGCCGCCGGCCTGGGAAAGCCTGACGCTGATGTTCCAGCGCGAGGTCGCCGAACGCATCGTCGCAGCGCCCGGCACGTCGCATTACGGCCGGCTGGGCGTCCTTGCGGGCTGGCGGACGCGGGCGCGCATCCTGTTCGACGTCTCGCGCGAAGCCTTCACGCCGCCGCCCAAGGTGACGTCGTCGATCGTCCAGCTGACGCCGCGCGCCGAGCCCCTGCCGGTCGCGCTGTCCGCGCTCGAGCGCGTCACCGCCGCCGCGTTCGGCCAGCGCCGCAAGATGCTGCGTCAGAGCCTGAAGCCGCTCGGCGGCGAAGCGCTCCTTGACGGCTGCGGCATCGAGCCGACGCGCCGCGCCGAGACGCTCACCATCGAGGAGTTCGTGCGGCTCGCCAACGCGCTTTGACGGCGCCGATCCTCCGATCGCGATCGGCCGGTGTCAGCCGACCTCTTCGGACAGAAGCTTCTCGGTGAAGTCGAACAGGCCCGGCCTGCGGTCGCGGCGCAGCCGCTCGGCGGTGATGATCGCCTGCACGGCCGTGAAGGCGTTGTTGAGGTCGTCGTTGACGACGACGTAGTCGTAGTCGCGCCAGCGCTCGATCTCGACCTTCGCGTTCTTCAGCCGCACCGCGATCGTCTCGCCGGAATCCTCGGCGCGGCGCAGCAGCCTTGTCTTCAGCTCGGCCATCGACGGCGGCAAGATGAAGATTGAGACGATGTCGGACTTCGCCTGCTTCTGCAGCTGCAGGGCGCCCTGGTAGTCGATGTCGAAGAGCATGTCGCGCCCCTCGCGCATCGCCTTCTCGGCTGCGGCGCGCGGCGTGCCGTAGAAATTGCCGTGCACCTCCGCCCATTCGAGCAGCGCGCCGTCGGCCCGCATGTGCTCGAAGGTGTCCCTGTCGATGAAGCGGTAGTGCACCCCGTCGATCTCGCTGGTACGGCGCTTGCGCGTCGTCACGCTCACCGACAGGGAGAAGCGCTGATCGGCTTCCAGGAGATTGCGCGCGATCGTCGACTTGCCCGCACCGGACGGCGAGGAGAGGACGAGCATGATGCCGCGGCGGGCGATTTCGATCGGGAGGCCCGATCCGTTCGACGACGTCATTCTAGATTCTGCACCTGTTCACGGAATTGGTCGACCACGACCTTCAGCTCGACCCCGATCGCGGTCAGCGACGCGGCATTCGACTTCGAGCAGATTGTATTTGATTCGCGGTTGAATTCCTGTGACAGGAAGTCGAGCCGCCGCCCGACGGGACCGCCCTGCCGCAGCAGCGCATGCGCCGCCTCGACATGGGCGCGCAGCCGGTCGATCTCCTCGCGGATGTCGGCACGTGCCGCGATGAGGGCCGCCTCCTGGTGCAGGCGCGCCTCGTCCAGCCGGTCGCCGGCGCCGAGAAGTTCGGCCACCTGCTCGCGCAAGCGCGAGCGGATCGCCTCCATCGAGCGCGCCGGGTCCGAATCGGCGCGATCCGTCAGCTCGGCGATCTCCGCGAGCCGCGCCATGAGGGCCTCGACCAAAGCGCGCCCCTCCGACAGCCGAGCGTGAACGAGCCTTTCCAGCGCCTCGCCGAAGCCGGCGACCACCGCGGCATTGCGCGCGTCGAGCGTGGCCGGATCAGCCGCTTCCTCGGCGACGTCGATGATTCCCTTGACCGCGAGGATGCCGTCGGCCGCCGGCGGTCCGGCATGCCCGTCGGCGACGAGCCGCGAGGAGAGCGCCAGCACCTGGCGGAGCATGTCCTCGTTGACGACCAGTTCCGGCGGCCGGTCCTCGCGCCGGAACTGCAGGCTCGCCTGGATGTTGCCGCGGCTGAGGCGCGCGGAGGCCGAACGCCTGAGTTCCGCCTCGATCCCCTCAAGGCCCTGCGGCAGACGCAGACGGAGGTCCAGCCCTTTGCCGTTGACCGACCGCAGTTCCCAGACGAAGTCGGCGCCCTCGGCACGGCCTTCCTGGCGGGCAAAGCCGGTCATGCTCTGAACGGCCATCGGCATTCCTCGCGCTCTGCTGGTCCGATGGATTCCGGCACCTGCCCCGGCATGCCCGGCACAGACCGTCGACCGGAATCGGGCCAGACGATGATCAGGCCTTGGCGATAGCACAGTTCGGGCCGGAGGTGGCCCGTCGCTTCGCCGGGCGGGGTCAGATCTTAGGAGCCGCGGGGAGTGACGGCCCCGGCGCCGGCCTCTCCGAAGCGCGGCTCCAGCCGGTCAGTTCGCGGTGGCGGCGGCGTCCGCCCGCTGCTGCTTCTGCAAGTCCCGGTACTTGCGGACATTGTTGTTGTGCTCGGAGAGGCTCGACGAGAAGACGTGACCGCCCGTGCCGTCGGCGACGAAATAGAGATCGTCCGTCTTGTCGGGATGGGCCACGGCCTGCAGCGCCGCCCTGCCGGGATTGGCGATCGGGCCGGGCGGCAGGCCCTTGATCTTGTAGGTGTTGTAGGGTGTGTCGCTGTCGATGTCGCTCTGCGTCACCGGCTGGTCGCTCGGCTTTCCGGCTCCGCCGTAGACACCATAGAGGAAGGTCGGGTCCGACTGCAGCCGCATGCCCTTCTTCAGCCGGTTGATGAAGACGGAGGCGACATGAGGGCGCTCCTCGGGGACGCCGGTCTCGCGCTCGACGATGGAGGCGAGGGTGATGAACTGGCCGACGTCCTTCAGCGGCAGGTCGGGATCGCGGCCCTGCCAGATCTCCGCAACGAGCTTCTCCTGCGCCGCGCGCATCCGCTTGACCATCTCCTTGCGGGTGGTGCCGCGCTGGAAGAGGTAGGTGTCCGGCCGCAGCGAGCCCTCCGGCACGGGGTCCGGCATCGGGCCGGTCAGCGTGTCGTCGGCGGCGATCCGGTCATAAGCCTTCTGGACGGTCCAGCCCTCGGGAATGGTGATCGAGTGCATGATGGATTCGCCGCTCTTCAGCTTCTCCATCACGCCGCGCATCGAGACGCCGGGCGCGAAGGCATATTCGCCGGCCTTCAGGTCGCCGGCCGCCTTCTCCAGCCGCACGCCATACTCGAAGACGGTGGCGCTGGAGATGATGCCGTCGCGCTCGAGGCCGTCGGCGATGGCCTGGACGCCGGTATTGCGCGGGACGACGTAGGTCGCCTGCTTCTGCAGCGGGCCCGGCGCGTTGAACTCGGTCGATCCCCAGTAGAAGATCGCGCCCGCCACCAGCAGCACGAACAGCGCCGCCGACAGGCAGAAATTCAGGAAGATGACGACCTGGCTCTTGGCGTAGCGCGAACGGCGCGGCGGCTTCGGCGCCGGCACCGGTTTGAAGTCGCGGCCGCGCCGGTTCCGCTCACGGCCCGTCTGCCCGCCGTCACCCCCGAATTGGTCGCTCACCGATCATCCCCTCGAACCGCCTCTCGCCGCCTGAAGCATCACGCCAATGTGGCGAAAGCCCGAACGGGCGGAAGCCCGCCCTGTCCCCTTCGGCGAAAGGCTTGATGTTGTGCTCCGCAAGCCCGGCGGCCTGCTCCGGCCGGTGCGACCGGCGTCCGCGACGCGACCCGCGATCGATCCCGTCCGCTCCGTTCAGGACGATGCGGGCAGCGCGATGCTCTCGCGGGCGAAGACCGCGCGCACAGCGGGCCGCTCGGCCAGCCGCCGCACGAGTGCGGTCCAGGCGGGAAAGTCCTTGGCCATGTCGTAGCCGAGAACCGGGCCGCGGCCCCAGGTCCAGAAGACCATGAGATAGAAGTCCGCGACCGACAGCGTGTCACCCGCCGCAAAGGCGTCGCCCGACCCGGCGAGCTTCTCCTCCGCCATCTGCCAGTAGACGCGGGTCGCCCGACGGCCGGTCTCGGTCACGTCGATCTGCGCGTCGGGATCGGTCGCATAGCGCTCGGCGCGCCGGATATGCGCATAGGACGGATGCAGTCCCGAGGACAGGAAGGCCAGCCATTCGGCGCAGCGCGCATCGGCCAGCGGATCGTCCGGCCACAGTCCCGCCTCCGGATGCAGCCGCGTCACGTAGCGCAGGATCGCCGGATTCTCGGTGATCACTGTGTCGCCGTCGGCGAGCGCGGGGACCCGGCCCTTGGGATTGATCCTCAGATAGGATTCGCTGCGCTGCTCGGCCTTGGCCATGTTGACGAGGACCGGCTCGAAGTCCGCCCCCGCCTCCTCCAGCGCCAGATGGGAGGCGAGCGAACAGGCGCCCGGTGCATAGAACAGTTTCAGCCTAGCCATGGCTCGTCCCTCACCTCGGCAGAAGGGGACAGGGCGCCGCCGCAAAGCGTGTCGGCGGCGCCACTGGCCCGTCTTCGATAATAGCGATCAGTCGGTGACGCGGCGCAGCACCAGCGAGGCGTTCGTCCCGCCGAAGCCGAAGGAGTTCGACAGCGCGACATTGATCCGCTTCTCGCGTTTCGTATGCGGCACCAGGTCGATCCTGGTCTCCACCGACGGATTGTCGAGGTTGAGCGTCGGCGGCGCGACATTGTCGCGGATCGCCAGCGCCGAGAAGATCGCCTCGACCGAACCGGCCGCGCCGAGCAGATGGCCCGTGGCCGACTTGGTCGACGACATGGTGATGCCCTCGGCCGCATCGCCCACCAGCCGCTCGATCGCCCGCAGCTCGATCTCGTCGCCGAGCGGCGTCGACGTACCGTGCGCGTTGACGTAGTCGATGTCGGAGGCCTTGATCCCGGCCCGCTTCATCGCCGCCGTCATGCAGCGGTAGGCGCCGTCGCCGTCCTCGGCGGGTGCCGTGATGTGATAGGCGTCGCCGGAGAGCCCGTAGCCGATCACCTCGGCGTAGATGCGGGCGCCGCGAGCCTTGGCGTGCTCATATTCCTCGAGCACGACGATGCCGGCGCCCTCGCCCATCACGAAGCCGTCGCGGTCGCGGTCATACGGACGCGAGCCGCGCTGCGGGTCGTTGTTGAAATGGGTCGACAGGGCCTTGCAGGCGGCAAAGCCGGCCAGCGACAGCCGGCAGACCGGCGATTCCGCCCCGCCCGCCACCATCACGTCGGCATCGCCGAGGGCGATGAGGCGCGACGCGTCGCCGATCGCGTGGGCACCGGTCGAACAGGCCGTCACGACCGAGTGGTTCGGCCCCTTCAGCCCGTTGCGGATCGACACGTGGCCCGAGGCGAGATTGATCAGGCTGCCCGGGATGAAGAACGGGCTGACGCGCCGCGGGCCCTTCTCCGCCAGGATCAGCGAGGTCTTCTCGATCCCCTGCAGACCGCCGATGCCGGAGCCGATCAGGACGCCGGTGGTGATCTGGTCTTCATAGGTCTCGGGATGCCAGTCCGCGTCGTCGAGCGCCTCGGAGGCAGCGGCCACGGCGTAGACGATGAAATCGTCGACCTTGCGCTGCTCCTTGGGCTCCATCCACTGGTCGGGATTGAACGTCCCGTCCTGGCCGTCGCCCCGCGGGATCTGGCAGGCGATCTGGCAGGCGAGGTCGGAGACCTCGAAGGTCTCGACCCGCCCCGCTCCGCTCTCGCCGTTCAGGAGGCGCTTCCAAGTCACGCCGGCGCCTGCGCCGAGCGGCGTGACCATTCCGACGCCGGTGATGACTACTCGTCTCATCAGTCACTCTATCGCCGGGTGGCCATGGCCACCCCGACGCATCAGGCCTGGTTCTTCTCGATGAACTTCACGGCGTCGCCGACCGTGAGGATGGTCTCGGCCGCATCGTCCGGGATCTCGACGCCAAACTCTTCCTCGAACGCCATGACGAGTTCGACCGTATCGAGGCTGTCCGCACCAAGATCGTCGATGAAGCTGGCGTTCTCGGTGACCTTTTCCTGCTCGACGCCCAGATGCTCGACGACGATCTTCTTCACGCGCTCGGCGGTATCGCTCATTGTAAGTCCTCTACTGAGATGGCTCTCGCCGCTTCGTTAGACGTGGGGCGGCGGTTTATCAAGCGGAGCGGTCCCGATCCTCTGGAGACACCCGCATTGACCTTGGTTAATCAGTTCGACGGCGCGCTTATCATGCTCTCCCGCCTGGGCCAAGCGAAAGCGCGCGCGGTCCGGCGTCAGATCATCGCCATGCCGCCATTGACGTGAATGGTCTGGCCGGTGACATAGGCTGCCTCCTGAGAGGCCAGGAATACCGCCGCAGCGGCAATCTCGGCCGCCTTCCCCATGCGCTTCATGGGAATCGCTCCCATGATCGCGTCCTTCTGCTTGTCGTTCAGCTTATCCGTCATGGCGCTGGAAATGAAGCCCGGCGCGATGCAGTTCACGGTGACGCCGCGCGAGGCGATTTCCTGCGCGAGCGACTTCGAGAAGCCGATCATGCCGGCCTTGGCGGCGCAATAGTTCGCCTGGCCGGGATTGCCGGTGACGCCCACGATCGAGGTGATGTTGATGATTCGCCCGTAGCGCCGGCGCATCATCGAATGGGTGAGGCCACGGGTCAGCCGGAAGGCGGCGGTGAGATCGATCTCCAGAACGGTGTCCCAGTCGGCATCGGACATGCGCACGAACAGGCCGTCCTTGGTGACGCCGGCATTGTTCACTAGGATGTCGACGCCGCCGAGCTCGGAATCGGCCTGTTCCGCGAGCGCCGCCTGACCGCTCCGGTCGGACAGATCGGCCGGCAGCACGACGGCGCGCTCGCCAAGCGAGGCGGCGAGTTCGTCGAGCCGCTCACGGCGCGTTCCGTGCAGGCCGACGCTCGCCCCCCGCTCGTGCAGCGCCCGTGCGATGGCTTCGCCAATCCCGCCGCTGGCGCCGGTGACGAGCGCCTTGCGCCCGGTGAGGTCGAACATTGCGCGTTCCTTCCCTTGGATCTTGTCTCGGCGGCCGCTCCTGCCTCGCAGCCGGGCGGCATCTCATGTCAGCCTTTGGCGAATTCGCGAACGGCGTCCGCGGTTCCGATCGCCACGGCGTCGAGGCGCTTGTCGATCCGGCGGGCGAGCCCGCTCAGGACCTTGCCGCTGCCGACTTCGACCAGCCGCTCGACGCCGGCATTCGCCAGCCACTCGACGCATTCGCGCCAGCGCACCTGGCCGGTCACCTGCCGCACCAGACGCTCGCGGATCTCGTTTGGGTCGCGCGTCGGCGCGGCCGCAACGTTGGAGACGACCGGAACGCGCGGCGCCGCAATCGTGGCGGCGGCAAGCGCCTCCGCCATCCGTTCGGCGGCGGGCTGCATCAGGCTGCAGTGGAACGGCGCGGAGACCGGCAAGGGAATCGCCCGCTTGGCACCGGCGGACGGCGCCAGCGCAACGGCGCGGGCGACGGCAGCCGCAGAGCCCGAGACGACGATCTGGCCGCCGCCATTGTCGTTGGCCGGTTCGCAGACGTCGCCTTCCGCGGCTCTTTCGCAGAGAGCGGCGACGGCTTCGGCATCGAGACCGAGGATCGCCGCCATCGCCCCTTCGCCGGCCGGCACCGCGGCCTGCATGGCGCGTCCGCGCAGCCGCAGGAGCTTTGCGGCATCGGCGACCGAAAAGGCGCCGACTGCCGCCAGGGCCGAATACTCGCCGAGCGAGTGGCCGGCGACATAGGCCGCCTTGTCGATCGCGAAGCCTTCGCTCTCCAGCGCCCGCATCGCGGCGAGCGACACCGCCATCAGCGCCGGCTGGGCGTTCTCCGTCAGCGTCAGACGATCCTCCGGCCCCTCGAAGATCAGCGTCGACAGCTTCTCGCCCAGCGCCTCGTCGACCTCGTCGAAGACCGCACGGCTTTCGGGATAGGCCTCATGAAGCGAACGCCCCATGCCGACCGACTGACTGCCTTGTCCGGGAAAGACCAGCGCGATGCTCATCCGGGCCGTCTCCTCTTTGTCTCTGTCCGGGTTTGCGTCCGCATGGGTCGGTCGCGGTCGGCTGTCAAGCGCCCGACCATGGTCGCGGCTGCTGACTATCGGCATTTGAGACAAATCTGAAGGCGAACCTTTAACTCGATTTCAACCCCAGAACAGCACTCTGAGTCGAGCGAGGGGGCGGGCGGAATTGACATGGACAAGCCGATGGTGATGCGGATGCCGGTCGCCGCGACGGCTTCCGCCGAGATCGCTCCGGACGGATACCCGCCGGACGACGAGCGCGCGATGATGCGCGAGATGCTCGACTTCATGGATCAGGGCGTCATCCTCTACGAGCGGGACGCCGGCGGCGAGGAGACGGTGGCGTTCTTCAACGCCCGGGCGGAGAGCCAGCTGGAGCTGCCGCCGGGGATGCTGCGTCGCGGCCTGATGCGCCGGGAGATCGTGGACTACTGCGAGCGCCGGGGCGATCACCGGAACGAGATCCCGATCGAGGACCACCTCAACCGGATCCTGCGGGGCGAGCAGGCGGAGATCCTCTCCCGCCGCCCCTCCGGACAGTGGGTCCTCGCCCGCTCCATTCCGCGCCGATCCGTCCCGGGTTCGCTCACACTCTACATCAACGTGACCGAGCATATCGTCAGCGCACAGCGCCTGCGCCGAAGCCAGACGCAGTATCGCGCGATCGCCGAGACCGCTCCGCTCGGTTTCGTCCAGCTCGATCCGGCAGGACGCATCCTCTTCGTCAACCCGGCCGCCGCCCGGATGTTCGGTGATCTCGAGCGTGATGTCGATCTGGAAGCCGTGCTGCATCCCGCAACCGGCAGGCCGCTGCGGATCGAGCTCGAACAGTCGGATCGATTCGAGGCGGAACTGCACGTGCCGGGCGGCCACCGCCATCTGATGGTGGCGGTCTCGCGCGACGACGCGTGCGTGGACGCCGATCGCATCATCGCCTTCACCGACATCACGCTCCTGAAGACAGCGCGGCTGCAGGTGGAAAAAATGGCCCGGCACGACCCGCTGACCGGCCTCGGCAACCGCACGCTCCTCAAGGAGAGCTGGGCGGAACTCGAGCCGGCGCCGGGGCGGCCGGTGCGCCAGGGCGTCTTCATCGCCCTCGATCTCGACCACTTCAAGCTGATCAACGACGACTACGGCCACGAGACCGGCGACCGGCTTCTGTGCATGGTGGCGGAGCGCATGCGCGAGACGCTCGGCAAAAAGGGGAGTGCCTTCCGCCTGGGCGGGGACGAGTTCGCCGTCATCCTGGCCGGACGGAGTCGTGCCGAAGGCATTCGGCTGGCCGAGGCGCTCGTCTACAGCCTGTCGAAGCCCTATCGGATCGACGACCGGACGCTGGTGGTCGGCTGTTCGGCGGGCGTCGCCTCTCTGCCGAAGGACGGCGCGACGCCGGAACAGCTGCAGCGGGCCGCCGACGTCGCCCTCTACCAGGTCAAGCGGAACGGCCGGAACGCCGTCGCCTGCTACGATGCGGAACAGGAGGAACAGGCGAACGAGCGTCGCCGGCTCGAGGCCGACCTGACGCTCGCCCTGTCCCGCGAGGCCTTCACCCTGGTCTATCAGCCGCAGTTCGATCTCGGCACCGGCCGGATCAGCGGCATCGAGGCCCTGATTCGGTGGTACAACCGCCGGCTCGGCCGCATGGTGGCGCCGTCGGACTTCATCCCGATCGCCGAGCGGATCGGACTGATTACGCTGATCGACAACTGGGTGATCCGCACCGCGATAGCGCATCTGGCGAAATTCCGCGCCGCGGCGCCCGACTGTCCGGGGCTGTCGATCAACCTTTCGCCGATCTCGCTCGAGCGGCGCGAGATCGTCGCCCGGCTGACGGAGACACTGGAAGCCTACCGGGTGCCGCCGGAACTCCTGGAGATCGAGATCACCGAAGGCATCACGATCAAGCCGGGCGATCCGGTGGTCGAGACGCTGCACGCCATCCAGCAGGCGGGCATCAAGATCGCCATCGACGACTTCGGCGCGGGCCAGACGAGCCTGACGTACATCCGCTCGCTGCCGGTCAACCGGGTGAAGATCGACCGCTCGATCATCGAAGGGGTCGGGAACGACCACACGACGCGGGCGATCGTCGGCTCGATCCACCATCTGTGCATGCGCCTGGGGCTGAAGATGACGGCCGAGGGAATCGAAACCGAAGACCAGTGGCGCGAATTGTGCCGTCTCGGCGCCGTCGACGGCCAGGGCTTCTACCTCGGTCCTCCCGAACCCGGCGAGACACTGTTGGCACGGTTGACCGAAGCGCGCGGCGGAACGCCGCTCCTCTCCCGCACGACCGCTGCCGGCTGATTCCGGGGCGGGACGCCAGGTTTGCAGGCTCCCGCCGTCACGGGCGGTCGCCCCTGAACCCCGTGGCAGCGAGACTCTTGAAATGCGGCGGCGGAACGGGTATGTCCCGCCTCGTCATTGCCCGGTTTCCAGCTGGGGGCTGTACGGAAGGCTGCCGGTTCGCCGGTATCTCGGTGCCGCAAGCGCATCAGCTTCCCGTGTCTCCGCTCTCGACCGATCTCTCAGAGCGCCTTTCCAATCGGCTCCGCATCGCGGAGCCTTCCGGGGAAGTCGCAGAGGCTTAGCCGCTGGATCGGGCAGGACGTGATTGAAACGGAAAGGCGATCAGTATGGCTCTTTACGAGCACGTATTCCTCGCGCGCCAGGACATTTCGAACCAGCAGGTTGACCAGCTGGTGGAAACGTATCGCGGCGTGCTCGAGCAGAACGGCGGCAAGGTCGGCAAGGTCGAGAACTGGGGTCTGAAGACCCTGACCTACCGCATCAAGAAGAACCGCAAGGCCTATTACACGCTCATGAACATCGACGCGCCGTCGGCGGCCGTCGAGGAGATGGAGCGGCAGATGCGGTTCAACGAAGACATCCTGCGCTACATGACCGTCCGCGTCGAGGAGCACGAGGAAGGTCAGTCGGCGATGATGCAGAAGCGCGACGACCGTCCGCGCCGCGGCGATCGCGACCGTGGCGAGCGTTCGGACCGCGGCGATCGTGGTGACCGCGGACCGCGCCGCGATCGCGACGACGATCGTCCCCGCCGCTCGCGCGACAGTGATTCGGAGTAAGCCGCCATGGTCGATATCGCCCAGCTTCCCACCCGCCGGCCGTTCCACCGCCGCCGCAAGTCCGACCCGTTCTCCGGCGGCGATTCGCCGAAGATCGACTACAAGGACATCCGCCTGCTGCAGCGCTACATCTCCGAGCGCGGCAAGATCGTCCCGTCGCGCATCACCGCGGTGTCGCAGAAGAACCAGCGCGCGCTGGCTCGCGCGATCAAGCGCGCCCGCTTCCTCGGCCTGCTGCCCTACGTCATCAAGTAGTGGGGACCGGCGGCGCGATGCCGCCTGCGATCCGAGATGAGATCCTTCACGAGGCGGCGCCACCGGGTGCCGCCTCGTCGACCAGAGGCGGTGCCGCAAGGCGACGCCGGCCCCTTCGCCGAGGCAGCGATCGGGCGCATCTTCAGCCGAGTTGAGGCAAACCGCCTCTCACTGCCAACGAGCAGGACAGCGAACCGAGAATGACCCTGCCGGCCCTCCTCATTGCCGCCGTCTCCGGCGTCGCCAGCGCGCTGCTGTTCGCCGGCCTCGTCATGCAGTCCGGCACCGCCTTCAGCCTGGCTCTCGCCGCGCCGATCCCGATCGCCATCGCCAGCCTCGGCTGGGGGTCCCTCTCCGGCCTGATCTCCGCGCTGGTCTCCGGCCTCTTCATCTATCTTCTGACCGGCTCGGCTTCGAGCGCCCTCCTGCTGTTTGCCGCGATGACCGGTCCGACGGCGGCCGCCGGCTATCTCGCCGGCCTCGCCCGTCCCTCGGCCGCCCCGCAGCCGCCGGCCGCGCCGTCGCCCTGGCCGGCGCGCCAGCCGGTCCACAGCGGCCCGGTTCTCGACTGGTATCCGCTGGAGCGGATCTTCCTGATCCTGGTGCTCCTGGTCGTCGCCGCCTGCCTGTTCCTCGGCTGGCTGCTCGGCTACGACCCCGACACGCTTCGGCCGATGATCGCGGACGCGCTGAGCCAAGGCGGGTCCGGGGCCGAAACGGCCAGCCGGGCCCAGATCGAGGAGATCGCCCGGCTCGTCGTCGGGCTCGTGCCCTTCGTCCAGCCGGCGGTGCTGACGATCACGCTCGTCATCGGGCTTTACCTCGGCGCGGTGATCGTCAGGATCTCCGGCCGGCTGCCGCGGCCGAAGGACGACCTGCCGACGATGGGCCGGCTGCCCGCGGTCTCGCTGGCGGTCTTCGCCCTCGCCCTTGCCGGCTCCTTCTTCGGCGGCACGTTCGGGCTGATCGCCGACGTCTTCGTCGGCGCCTTCGGGGCGGCCTTCATGCTGGTCGGCCTCGCCGCTCTCCACAAGCGCACGCGCGGCCGCCCGGGGCGGGCCATCGTCCTCGTCGTCAGCTATGCGGCAATCCTGCTCTTGTCGTTCCCGGCCTTCGTCTTCCTCCTCGTCGGGATCTACGAGACCTGGAGAGGCCGCACGCCGGCCCCGCCCTCGCCTCCGGCGTCCGCGCCACCGCCTTCATCGCCGGCCTCACCACCGCCGGCCTGATCCTCGCAACCTTCATGAAACTCGACCAAAGGACCTGAAAACCATGGACGTCATCCTTCTCGAACGCATCGCCAAGCTCGGCCAGATGGGCCAGACCGTCAAAGTGCGCGACGGCTATGCCCGCAACTACCTCCTGCCGACCGGCCGCGCCCTGCGCGCCAACGACGCCAACCGCGCCCGCTTCGAGGCGCAGAAGGCGCAGCTGATCCAGCGCAACGAGGAGCGCAAGGCCGACGCGCAGAGCGTGGCGCAGACGCTCGAGGGCAAGACCTTCGTCGTGGTGCGCTCGGCCGGCGAGACCGGCCAGCTCTACGGCTCGGTTTCCACGCGCGACATCGCCGAGATCCTCGCCGGCGAGGGCTACAAGATCGGCCGCAACGAGGTCGAGCTGAACCAGCCGATCAAGGCGATCGGCCTGCACACGGTGGAGATCCGCCTGCATCCGGAAGTCGAGGTCGCAATCCGGCTGAACGTCGCCCGCTCGCCGGACGAGGCCGAGCGCCAGGCGCGCGGCGAGGACCTGACCTCGCTCGAGGCGCTGTACGGTCCGGACGAGGACGAGTACGCCGAAGAAGAGACGGCCGAGGACGCTGCGGTCGAGGAGACCGCCGAGGCCGGGGAAGAGGACGAGGCCGCTCCGACCGCCTGACCGGTGCCCGATCGGTAACGCACCGTTTGTAGGTGCAACTTACAAAAAAAGTGGGCCCCGCCATGGCGGGGCCCTTTTCATGTTCGGCGTCACCATTAAAACTAGTCTCGCAGTGCAACGTATTAACGAGTACCCGGCGGGCCAAAACTGGCCGCCGCGGTCTCTTTGGGCCTTCCGGCCAGGAGATCGTCGCCCATGAACGGCATTTTGAAATTCTATCTCAACAAACTGATCAAGTTTGGCGATTTCTCGATCATCGACGCAGACGGCACCAAGCATCGCTGGGGCGACGGCACCGGTGATCCTGTCGTCCTGCGGATGAACTCCAGGGCAGCGGAGCGGGCGATCGCGCTCAATCCGGGCCTGAAGTTCGGCGAAGAATACATGAACGGCGGCTTCGACATCGTCGAAGGGACGATCTGGGAGGCCCTGGCGCTGATCTTCCAGAACGCCGGCAACCATGCGACCGACGAGGCCTGGATGCGGGCGATCGGCCGGATGCGCCTCGTCTACCGCCGCTGGATCCAGAACAACACGCCGAAGCGCGCGCGCTCCAACGTCCAGCACCACTACGATCTGTCGGCCGAGCTGTACGACCTCTTCCTCGACGTCGACCGGCAGTATTCCTGCGCCTATTTCGAATCGCCGGATGCGACGCTCGACGAGGCGCAGCTCGCCAAGAAGCGGCATATCGCCGCCAAGATGTACATGAATCGGCCGGACCTGACGACGCTCGACATCGGCTGCGGCTGGGGCGGTTTGGGGCTCTACCTCGCCCGCCAGCTCGGCGCCGACGTCACCGGCATCACGCTCTCCGACGAGCAGCTGAAGATCGCCAACCTGCGGGCCAAGGAAGCCGGCCTCGGCGACCGCGCGCGGTTCCGGATCGAGGATTACCGCAACACGCAAGGCCCGTTCGACCGCATCGTGTCGGTCGGCATGTTCGAGCATGTCGGCATCGACTTCTACCAGCAGTTCTTCGACCAGTGCAGCAAGCTCCTCGCCGACGAGGGCGTGATGCTGCTGCACACGATCGGGCGCTGGGACGTCCCCGCGAACACCAATCCCTGGATCGCCAAGTACATCTTCCCGGGCGGATATCTGCCGACCCTGTCGGAGATGATGCAGCGGATCGAGCCGAGCGGCCTGATCGTGTCGGACGTCGAGGTCCTGCGGCTTCACTATGCGGACACGCTGAAGCACTGGCGGCACCGATTCGAAGCCCGCCGCGAAGAGGCGAAGGCGCTCTACGACGAGCGCTTCTGCCGGATGTGGGAGTTCTATCTGGCAGCGTCGGAGACCGCCTTCCGCTGGCAGGATCTCGTCGTCTTCCAGGTGCAGCTGACGAAGAATGTCGAGACGCTGCCGATGACGCGCGACTACATGTTCGAGGCGGAGGCCAAGCTGCGCGAGCGCGACCAGGCCGCGCTGATGGAAAGCGAAGCCTGGCACGAGCGCGTCGCCGCGGAGTGACGGGCCGAGCGGCGGCGCGGTCCCTCCCGCGGCGCCGCGCCACTGCGGACGCTCAAGCGCCGGCCGAGAGGCTTCGCGCGCGATGTCGACACGCCGAGGCCGGCTAGAGCCCTGCCAAGCATTCGGCATCCGGCCTAATCCGGGGATGGTGCTCCGCGGGGCATGCACACCCCGCGGCACTCGTCACTCCCCCCCCTTCGCTGACAGAACCGAACGGGCGCTGCGCGACCGGCTGCATCCTTCGAGGAATCTCGGGGCGCCGTGAGCCGTCGCTGCCGCACGGCGCCGGCCGGGTCAGATGCTTCTCCGCACCGGCCGTCCCCGCTCCTCCGCCGCCCCTCCCCCCTGGAGTCTGTCGATCTCCTGTCACGCCTTGGGCGAGGCATTCCACAGCCGCGACCTCAACGGGAACTGCCACTGCAACGCGCGACTTCCTGTCGCAACCCCAACCCGTTCAGGCAGTCCCATGACATCGAAAGCTCCCACCATCTCCATGACCCGTCGCCATGCCCTGGCGGTCGGCGGCGGACTCATCCTCTCGGCTTCGGCCGCGCCCGCCGTTCTCGCCCAGTCCAGCAAATCCGGAGAGGCGGGCCAATCCGGCGCAAAGGGCGGCGGCGACCTGCCGCAGAAGCGGATGGAGGACATCCTCCAGGCCGACGGCAAGATGAAGAACGGAATCCTCGGATTCGAGGTCGGCCGCAAGGATCTCGACGTGAAGGGGCACGGCATCCCGTTCAAGCCGTCCTGGCAGGTCCTGCACGAGTTCTACTTCCAGTCGATCGGCGGCGGGAAAGCCATCTTCAACGGCGACATGGCCATGGTGGCCGGGGAGTTGAACCCGGTCATCGACGAGATCCTGTCTCATGGCCTCGTCTTTGAGGCCGAGCACCAGCATTTCTACGGCCTGTCCCCGCAGATCTGGCACATCCACCTGCGCGGCCAGGGTGATCCGATCAACCTAGCGGAGGGTGTCGCCGCCGCGATGAAGGCGACCGGCGTACCACTGCCGCAGAAGTCGGAAAAGAACCCGAAGACGCCGCTCGATGCCAAGAAGCTGGGCGAAATCCTCGGCGGCGACGCCGAGGTGAAGGAAGACGGCGTCGTGACGGTGAAGATCCCGCGCAAGGAGCAGATGACGCTCGGCGGCCGGAACATCATCCCGCTCCTGAACGTCGAAACCCATGTCGACTTCCAGCCGCTGGAGGACAAGCCCTCCTCCGGCTCCTTCATCCGCACCGCCGTCGCGCCCGACTTCGCGATGACGACGGACGAGATCGGCCCGCTGATGACCGTCATGCGCAACAACGGCTTCGAGGTTCACTGCCTCTACAACCAGGAGACCGGCGAAAGTCCGCAGCTGTTCTTCTCGCACCAGCTGGCGATCGGCGATCCGGAGAAGCTCGCCCGGATCGTGCGCAAGGGGCTCGACAAGACGAACTCCAAGTTCAAGAGCTGATCGAAGCCACGCCGTCGCGGCGCTTTTCCCTGCCCCGCCGACGTTCGATTGGGCGGCGATCGCCAGGCGGCAACCGTCGGCCTGTCGAGGCGCGTCATCCCGGATCCCGTCCGGGATGACGGACAAAGGCATGCGAAACCGCTGGCGGCCGCCCCGGCAGGGCAAGACGGTCGGCCGGTGTCACGCCGCAGGCGAGCCAGACGGGCAGGCCTTCCGCGGCCTCAATACGGCGCCTCGCTGACGCCCATCTCGACATAGACCGACTTCAGCTGGCTGTAGTGCTCGATCGCCGCGCGGCCGTTCTCGCGGCCGATGCCGGAACGCTTGAAGCCGCCGAAGGGCATCTCGATCGGCGTGAGGTTATAGGCGTTGATCCAGCAGGTGCCGGCCTGCAGCTTCGCCACGACCCGGTGGCCGCGCTGGATGTCGCGGGTATAGACGCCCGCGGCGAGGCCGAATTCGGTGGCGTTGGCGCGGGCGATCGCCTCTTCCTCGCCGTCGAAGTCGAAGACCGACATGACCGGGCCGAAGATTTCCTCGCGCGCGATCCGCATCTCGTCGGCGACGTCGGTGAAGACCGTCGGTTCGACGAACCAGCCCTCGGCGAAGTCGGCGACCTTGGCAGCCCCGCCGCCGCAGGCGAGCGTCGCCCCCTCCTCGCGGCCGATCCGCATGTAGTCCAGCACCTTGTCGTACTGTGCCTTGGAGACGAGCGGACCGAGATTGGTCGACGGCTTCAGCGGGTCGCCGAGCTTGATCGCCTTCGCGCGCTGGACGAGCTTCTCGACGAAGGCCGCGCGCACCGAGCGCTCGACGAAGACGCGGGTGCCGTTCGAGCAGATCTGGCCGGTGGAATAGAAGTTGCCGAGGATCGCGCCGGAGACCGCCGCGTCGAGATCGGCGTCGGCGAAGACGAGGATCGGCGACTTGCCGCCGAGTTCGAGCGTGACGTGCTTGGTGGCCTTCGACGCCGCCTCCATCACCTTCGCGCCCGTCGGCACCGAGCCGGTGACCGAGACCTTGGCGATCTTGGGATGCGAGGCGAGCGCCGCACCGACCGCCCCGAAGCCCTGGACGACGTTGAAGACGCCGTCCGGCACGCCGGCCTCGGAGAGGATCTCGGCGAGCTTCAGCGCCGAGAGCGGCGTCACCTCGGACGGCTTGAAGATCATCGCATTGCCGCAGGCAAGCGCCGGCGCCGCCTTCCAGGAGGCGATCTGGATCGGGTAGTTCCAGGCGCCGATGCCGGCGCAGATGCCGAGCGGCTCGCGGCGCGTATAGGCGAAGGAGCCGCCGAGATCGATGTACTCGCCCTTCAGGTCCGCGGCGAGCGCGCCGAAATATTCCAGGCAATCGGCACCGGAGGCAGCGTCCGCGACCAGCGTCTCGGCGATCGCCTTGCCGGTGTCGAGGGTCTCGAGTTCGGAGAGTTCTTGGTTGCGGTCGCGCATGATAGCGGCGGCGCGCCTGAGGATCCGGCCGCGTTCGGCGCCGGTCATCGCCGCCCAGGCCGCCTGCCCCCTCTCGGCGGCGGCGACCGCCCGATCGATCAGCGCCGGCGTCGCGGCCCGGAGCCTTGCGATCGTCTCGCCCGTCGCCGGATAGAGGCTGTCGAAGGCCTCGCCGGCCTCGTCCTCGACATAGGCGCCGTCGATATAGTTCGATGCGGTGGGTTGCGCGCGCATGGGTCAGCCTCGCCTTCCGTCTTGCCTCTGGCGGGTCTTAGCGGTGCGGACCCGGCTCCGCCACCGCCGGGAAGCTGCTCCTTGCAAAGAAAATCGCCCGTCGCTATCTGAGCAGCCGGGCCGAGGGACCCTGCCGCTCGCGGGCGCAAGCCATGGTGAATTCCCCTTCCGTCATTCCGCCAGCCGATTTCCTTCCGAAGATCGCACGCGGCCGAACGGCAATCGCGAGCCCCGCACCGATGCCGCATGCGCGTTTCCCGAACGGAAAGGCAATGAGATGACCGGCATGACACCCACCACACCCGACATCGCCACGTTGAAGAGCCAGGCGAAGCGCCTGCGCTCCGGCCTCGGCGAGAGCGGGCACGACATCACCCACGGCGCGGCGCTGGAACTCGTCGCCCGCCAGCACGGCTTCCGCGACTGGAACACCGCGCATGCGCTCGCCGAGAAGACCGCGCAGCCGATGCAGGGCCGCGACGTCTCGTCGCTGACCATCGGCTCGGCGGTCTCCGGCCGCTATCTCGGCCATACCTTCAGCGGAAGGCTGGTGGCGCTGCAGGCGCTGTCGGGGAGCGGGCGGTATCGCGCGACGATCCAGTTCGACCAGCCGGTCGACGTCGTCGCTTTCGAGAGCTTCTCCTCGTTCCGGCGCCGCATTACCGCCGTCGTCGACGCTGCCGGGCGGACGCGCGAGAGGACTTCCGACGGGCGTCCGCACCTGGAGCTGTCGCTTTAGGGCGCACTCCTTCGCATGGGGCCCGTCGCCGGCGCGGCGGCGGGCGGTAGATGGATGGTCGGCTTTCATCGAGCAGGAGATATCCATGAGCGACGACCGTGCAGCCCAGATCCGCGAGCGCATCACCATCGAGCCGGCGGGAAGAACCGTCACCGCCACCTTCGAGGGCGCAGCGCTAGCGCGCAGCGACAACGCCCTTCTCCTGAAGGAGCGGGGTCACGACCCGGTCTTCTACATTCCGAAGGCGGATGTGGAGATGGCGCTGCTGACGCCGACCGACCACCACACGACCTGCCCCTGGAAGGGCGAGGCGCGCTACTGGTCGATCAGGGACGGCGCGAAGACGGCTGAGAACGCCGTCTGGGCCTATGACGATCCGCACGAGCATCCGCCGGTCGATCGGATCGCCGGCCACGTCGCCTTCGACAAGCGCTTCGTGCAGGTCACGCAGGCGGACTGACATGAACAACGGCAGGGCGCGTCGGCGCCCTCCCGTTTCCATGGTCAGCCTGTCCCGCAGGCCATCAGGCCCGCGAGATTACTGCGAGCTGGTGCTCGACGTCGTGGTCTGATCAGCGGTGCCGCTCGACTGCGACTGGTCCGAGCCGTTCTGGGCCGACTGGGTCGACTGCCCGTTGTCGCTGCCATTCGACGAGCTGACCTGCGCGTTCGGATTGCCGACGACGCTGATCTGATCCAGCATGATGCCGTCCTCGGCCTTCTTCAGGTCGAGATTGGCCTCGTAATACTTGTTGGCGTTCAGATCCTTGGCGGCCGCTTGGAGCTGGGTCTCGGTCTGGTTCACCGGCGCCAGCGCCATCGTGTAGTTGACGTCGATGCCGGCCAGCTTCAGCGAATCCATGGCGCCCTTGCGGTCGCCGTTCCGCATCGACTGGTTGGCCTTGGCTACCGCCTTCGAGTTCTGCGGCGTCACCAGATAGCCCTTGGCGAGATTGACCTCGGCATCGATCGGGACCCACTTGATCGGCTTCGAGTTGTCCGCGCCGTTCTTCGCCGACTGCGTGCCGTTCTGGCCCTTCATGTCGGCGCTGGCATTGTTCTGGTTGCCCTGGTTCTGCGGCGCGTGGATGTCGGACACCGCCTTCATGAAGCTCGTGCGGTCGTTCTCCGCCTTCTGCCAGGATGCCTCGGCGCTCGAGACGAAGTGCTCGGCGCGCTTGGCCTGCCCGTCGAAGATCGCGAGCCGCGCCAGGCGGATGTCGTGGAACGCGTTGAACCCGGAGCGCGACAGGCGCGTGTAGTCGCGGACCGCCTGCTTCACGGGCTTGGCCTGGGACGAGGCGCTGTTCGTCGTGCCCTGGCTGCTGCTATTGTTGCTCGACGCGGCGAAGGCTGCCGGCGCCAAGGCGGTGGCGGATGCAAGCGTTACGGCGAAGATCATGTTCCTGGTCATGTATATCTCCCATGAGGCCGGGTTCGCGTTGTCGCCCGAAACAGGCGCCATTCCACTTTCGGCCTCGCCTATCAGTACAACTTGGAGACAGGGGCGCGCGTTGCATTACAATCCGCTCATGACCGATCGGTAATTTAGCTGGTGAACCGTCGCTTTCTTCCACTCCCACCGCCGTTTCTGCCAAGCGAAAAGAAGACCTACCGATCGCTATGGCCGAGATTGCGCTCCGGGTCGAGCAGGTCGCGGACGCGTTGCTTCAGGACCTTCGCCTCGGGAAAACCGCCGTCGGCCTTGCGCTCCCAGATTGCCTGACCGTCATAGGTGATCTCGAAGACGCCGCCGGTGCCGGGCAGGAGCGCGACCTCGCCGAGGTCGGTCCAGAAGGTCGACAACAGCTCCTGCGCCATCCAGGCCGCGCGCAGGAGCCACTGGCACTGCGTGCAATAGATGATCGCGATGCGCGGCTTCGGCCGGTCTGCGTCCATTTCCGCTCTTCCCTCACATGAACGTTCCGGAGCCGCCACCGAGGCTCCGATCGAAGACGCAGATATCGCCGATCCGGCGCCCGTCACGTCGATCCCGGCTCTTCGGCGAGAAGCATCGCCTTGCCTGCTTGCCCTCGGCCTCTTCGTCTGGCTCCTTAGCGCCGGCACGCGCGCGCCCTCCGCAGCGCGCCGCGGGCCGGCGAATGCTCCCCTGTCCCACAGTCGCACCCGGAAAGAGCCGAGATGACCGTCACGATCTACCACAACCCCGACTGCGGCACGTCCCGCAACACGCTGGCGATGATCCGCGCCTCCGGCGAGGAGCCGAAGGTGATCGAATACCTGAAGGAGCCGCCCAGCCGCGAGACGCTGATCGAACTCCTCGACATGATGAAGATGAAGCCGCGCGACCTGCTGCGCGAGAAGGGGACGCCCTACAAGGAACTCGGCCTCGACGATCCCAAGCTGAACGACGAGGAGATCCTGCAGGCGATGATGGAGCACCCGATCCTGATCAACCGGCCGATCGTCGTGACCGACAAGGGCGTCCGGCTCTGCCGCCCCTCCGAGAAGGTGCTGGAGATCCTGCCGAACCCGGCTATCGGCGCCTTCACCAAGGAGGACGGCAGCGTCGTTCCGACAAGCGCCGGCGGCGCGGCCGTGGCCTGACGCGCTCTCTCCGCCACTGTCCGGCGGTCAGACCGCCGGCCAGTGGTGGTGGAAGACGCCGTCCTTGTCGAGGCGGTGGAAGGTGTGGGCGCCGAAGAGGTCGCGCTGCGCCTGCGTGAGATTGGTGGTGCCGCGCGCCCGGCGGTAGTCGTCGAAATAGGCGAGCGCCGCCGACAGAGCCGGCACCGGGATGCCGGCGAGCACCGCCCTCGCGACGACCTGGCGCAGCGCCGCCTGACCCGCCGCCACCCGCTCGACGAAGTGCGGCGACTGCAGGAGGTTCACCACACGCGCTCCGCCGTCATAGGCCTTGGCGATGTCGTCGAGGAAGTGCGAGCGGATAATGCAGCCGGCGCGCCAGATCTCGGCGATGGTGCCGAGCGGCAGGTTCCAGTGGTACTCGTCCGAGGCCGAGGCCATCGTGGCGTAGCCCTGCGCGTAGGCGATGATCTTCGCCGCCTCCAGCGCCGATTCGAGCTCGGCCATCGCCGCGTCGCCCGCCTGGAAGCCGGACGCTGGCGTCTTCACGTCCGCGAAGGTCTTCGCGGCCTGCAGCCGTTCCTCGCGCCGGGCCGACAGGCCGCGCGCCGCGACCGCGGCCTCGATCGTCGTCGCGCCGATGCCGAGCTTCTGCGCCTCGATCACCGCCCAGCGGCCGGTGCCCTTCTGGCCTGCCTCGTCGGTGATCACCTCGACCATCGGCTTGCCGGTGTCCGGGTCCTTCTCGGCCAGGTTCACCGCGGTGATCTCGATCAGGTACGAGGCGAGGCCCCGCGTGTTCCAGTCGCGGAAGATCCCGGCCATCGCGTCCGGCTGCATTGCGAGCCCGTCGCGCATGATGCCGTAGATCTCGGCGATCATCTGCATGTCGGCATATTCGATGCCGTTGTGGATGGTCTTGACGAAGTGGCCGGCGCCGTCGGGTCCCAGCCAGGCGACGCACGGCGCGCCCTGGTACTGCGCCGCGATCTTCTCGAGGATCGGCTTCAGCGAGCCGTAGGTCTCCTTTGCGCCGCCGACCATGATCGACGGCCCGTGCCGCGCGCCGAGCTCGCCGCCGGACACGCCCATGCCGACGAAGTGGAGGCCCGTGCCCTCGACCGCCTTGGAGCGGCGGACGGTGTCGTGGAAGTCGGCATTGCCGGCGTCGATCATCACGTCGCCGCCGGACAACAGCGGGCCGACCTTCTCCATCTCCTCGTCGACGAGCGGGCCCGCCGGCACCATGAACAGGACGCGGCGCGGCGGCTTGAGGCTGGCGACGAAGTCCTCCAGCGTCTCGGCCGGGACGATGTTTCCGGCGAGGTCCGGATTGTCGGCCTTCAGCGCGTGCGCCTTGGCGGTCGTGCGGTTGTAGACCGCGACGGTGAAGCCCTTCTCGGCGATGTTGAGGGCGAGATTCGCCCCCATCGTGCCGAGCCCGATCACGCCGATGTCGGCAGTCGCTTCGCTCATGGTTCTCTTCCTTCGCCCTGGCCGCTCTTGTCCAGCGGCAGGCATAGCCGTTCAGCTCTTCAGCCGCCAGCCGGTCTTGAAGATCCACCAGATCGCCGTCAACGCCGCCAGCAGGAAGACCGCCGTCATCCCCAGGCTGACGCCGATCGAGACGTCCGAGGCGCCGTAGAAGGCCCAGCGGAAGCCGGAGATCAGATACACCACCGGATTGACCAGGCTGACGTCCTGCCAGAAGGGCGGCAGCATCTTGATGGAGTAGAAGCTGCCGCCGAGGAAGGTCAGCGGCGTGATGATCAGGAGCGGCACCAGCTGCAGCTTCTCGAAGCCGTCGGCCCAGATGCCGATGATGAAGCCGAACAGCGCGAAGGTCACCGCCGTCAGCACCAGGAAGGCGATCATCCAGACCGGGTGCTCGATCCTGAGGTCGACGAACAGCGAGGCGGTGGCAAGGATGATGACGCCGAGCATGATCGATTTCGTCGCCGCTGCCCCGACATAGCCGAGGATGATCTCGAACGCGGAGATCGGCGCGGAGAGCAGTTCATAGATCGTGCCGACGAACTTCGGGAAGTAGATGCCGAAGGCGGCGTTGGTGAGGCTCTGCTGCAAGAGCGACAGCATGATCAGGCCGGGCACGATGAAGGCACCGTAGCTGACGCCGTCGACCTGTTGGATGCGCGAGCCGATCGCCGCGCCGAAGACGACGAAGTAGAGCGAGGTCGAGATGACCGGCGAGATGACGCTCTGCAGGATGGTGCGGAAGGTGCGCGCCATCTCGAAGCGGTAGATCGCGGCGACGGCGGTCAGGTTCATGCCCGGTCCTCGACGAGGTTCACGAAGATTTCCTCCAGCGTCGACTGCTTGGTGGAGAGGTCGCGGAAGCGGATGCCCTCCTCCGCCAGGCGCCGCATCAGGCTGGCGATCCCGGTCCGCTCGGCATTGGTGTCGTAGGTGTAGGTGAGCTGAGAGCCTTCGTCCGACAGCGACAGGTCGTAATCGGGAAAGCCGTCCGGCACGGCGGAAAGCGGCTCCTGCAGATGCAGCGTCAGCTCCTTGTGGCCGAGCTTGCGCATCAGCTCGGTCTTCTCCTCGACGAGGATCAGCTCCCCCTTCGAGATGACGCCGATCCGGTCGGCCATCAGCTCGGCTTCCTCGATGTAGTGGGTCGTCAGGATGATGGTGACGCCCGAATCGCGCAGCTTGCGCACGACCTCCCACATGTCGCGGCGCAGCGCCACGTCGACGCCGGCGGTCGGCTCGTCGAGGAACAGCACCTGCGGCTCGTGCGACAGCGCCTTGGCGATCAGGACGCGCCGCTTCATGCCGCCGGACAGCGTCATGATCTTGTTGTCGCGCTTCTCCCAGAGCGAGAGGTCGCGCAGCACCTTCTCGATATGCGCCGGGTTCTTCGGCTTGCCGAACAGGCCGCGCGAGAACGAGACCGTCGCCCAGACGCTCTCGAAGGCGTCGGTCGTCAGTTCCTGCGGCACGAGACCGATCGTCGAGCGCGCCGCGCGGTAGTCGCGGGCGATGTCGTGGCCGTCGACGGTCACCGACCCCTCGGACAGGTTCACGATGCCGCAGATGATCGAGATCAGCGTCGTCTTGCCGGCGCCGTTCGGCCCAAGCAGCGCGAAGATCTCGCCCTTGGCGATCTCGAGGTCGATCGCCTTCAGCGCCTGGAATCCACCTTCGTAGGTCTTCGAGACGTTGCGGACGGAGAGGATCGGTTCGGAAATACTCGTCGAGGACATGAAGGCCCGGATCAGGAAACCGCGGAATGCCCGCCGGGCGGACGACCGGGCGAGCGACGCAGCGCCAGATAGGCGGCTAGCCATCGCCGGAAAGAGCCGGACGCGGGCCGTCTCCTGAACACACTGTCGCGCCGGGGTCGCAGCATCCCGCGTGGCGGCACCCGCAGCGGCGAATCCGACCACCGCGGCGCCGATATCTCAGGGGAGCCGGCCGATCCTGTCGACGAGAAGCTCGTAAAACCCGTCGGCGTCGCCCGAGCGGACCCAGAAGGCGTTCTTCGGGCGGTCGGTGACGCCCCAGAAATCGGCGACGCTCATGCCGCGGGTCAGCCGGCTGCCGGTCTCGATCTCGACATTGACGGAACGCCCGTCGAAGAGTTCCGGCTTTAGGACGAAGGCGGTGACGCAGGGGTCGTGCAGCGGCGCGCCGTCCCAGCCGTATTTCGTCAGGTCGAAGCCTTCGGAGAAGGACAGCATCGCCGCAACCGCCGTACCCGACCGGTTGCCGAGCGCCGAAAAGGCGGCGATGCGCGCCTTGGTGGAGCGCATCTGGTGGGTGACGTCGAGCGGCAGGACGGTGATCCTGGCCCCGCTGGCGAAGACGATCGCCGCCGCCTCCGGGTCGACATAGAGGTTGAACTCGGCGGTCGGCGTGATGTTGCCGACCTCGAAATAGGCCCCGCCCATCAGGACGATGTCCTGCAGCCGCGCGGCGACGTCCGGCGCCTTGGAGAAGGCGAGCGCGACGTTGGTCAGGGGACCCAGCGCCAGGAGGCGGATCGTGCCCGGCGGATTCGCCCGCACCGTCTCGATCAGGAAGTCGACGCCGTGCAGCGCTTGCGGCCCGGCGTTCGGCTCCGGCAGGTCCGGCCCGTCGAGACCGGTCGCGCCATGCACGTGCTCGGCCGTCACCAGCGGTCCGCGCAAGGGGCGGTCGCAGCCGGGATGGACCGGCACGTCCAGACGACCGGCAAGTTCCACCAGCCGCAGCGCGTTGCGCGTCGTCAGCGACAGCGGAATGTTGCCGGCGACGGTGACAATGCCGAGGACGTCGAGTTCCGGCGAGGCCAGCGCCGTCAGGATCGCCACGGCGTCGTCCTGGCCGGGATCGGTATCGAAGATGACGCTCTGGGGCATCGCTTGCTCTATCTGGCTGGTTCATCGGTGACATCAGCGACGGCGCCGCGAAGGGTCCCGCCATTCCGCGAGCCGCCGATGCGGGCCACCGTCGCCCGCGGCTTACGGGCCGATCGGCGGAAAGGCAATCGGCCGGGATGGGCAGCCGGCGGTGGAATTGCCCGGCCATGCAAATTCCGCCGCAGCTGACCAGAGGTTCAGGCGCCCGACCCTACCGAATTGGCGAAGATTCCTATATGTTAGGGATGATCCCTTTCGCGTGCCGGCTGACGTCGCACGCCCCGCGCGCTTCAGCGCGCGAACCCCGACAAGAGAGACGATGGCCAAGACGAAGCGGCGCAGGCAGGTTGCCGCGCTTCCTTATCGATTCAATGAAGACGGCGCGCTCGAAGTGCTGCTCGTCACCTCCCGCGAGACCGGACGCTGGGTGCTGCCCAAGGGCTGGCCGATGAAGCGGCGCGGCCTCCACAAGGCCGCCGCCATCGAGGCCTATGAGGAGGCCGGGATCGTCGGCAAGACCAAGAAATCGGCCATCGGCGCCTATGACTACGAGAAGCGGACCGACAAGGGCGCGATCCCCTGCCGCGTCCTGGTCTACCCGCTGCCGGTGCAGGACCTGAAGGACGAGTGGCCCGAGCAGAGCCAGCGCCAGCGCGTCTGGCACGACGGCCGCACGGCGCCGGACCTGGTGGAGGAGCCGAGCCTGCAGTCGCTCCTGCGTGCCTTCGGAGAATCGCAGCAGCTTTCGTCCTGAAGCATAGCTCCGGGAGCGGAAGCGCCTGGCGGAACGTCCCGCTCGCCCCGTGAAGGCTCGGGCGGAGCCGACATGCGGTTCCGTCCTTCGTCGGCGATGCAACCCCCGGCGTCCTTCTGCCGTTCGATTCCTCCGACAACCCGAGCGCCGCACGCAGGCACCTGCACGTTCGCAAGAAGGACCGCGGTCGTCGCGCGGCCGCCTCGCTCCGCTCGCCGAAGATCAGAAGGATGCCCCCATGCCCCTCCTCAAGACCATCAGCAATGACGGGATCGTCGAACTCAGCGACGGCGCCCGCTACCGCGTCCTGCCCGGTCAGGGCGATCTCGTCGGGCGCTGGCTGGAGGGCACCGATATCAATGTCGAAACGCATCCAGAGCGGGCCGAGCACGAGGTCCATCTGAACAACATCAGCGCCGGCGAAGGTGTCGAGGCAGTTCGCGAGGGCTGAGCCCCTCTCTCGCAAGCGGCGGCACGCGGGACGCCCAAAAGGACGTCCCGCCCGTGGCCGGTCACAGCTGCGGCAGCCGGCCCCGATAGGGATAGCGCGGGTCGCTGTGGCCCGCGACCGGCAGCTGGCCCGGCGCGCAGAGGCCGCTGAGAAAGGCCTCGTCGACGACCGAATAGGTCGTCTCGAACGCGCCGAGATAGCCCTCCAGCTGCTTCACGCTCTTCGGCCCGATCAGCACCGAGGGGATACCGGCATTCGCCAGCACCCAGCGGATCGCGAGCGCCGCCGGCTCCCGTCCGCCCCCTTCCGCGTAGTCCGCCGCACGGTTGGCCAGGGCTAGCGTCTGCGGCACGAATTCCACTTCCATCATGCGGGCGTCGCCCCGTGCCGCACGCGAGCCTTCCGGCGTCCCGTCGCGGTACTTGCCGGTCAGGATGCCGCGGCCGAGCGGCGAATAGGGCACGACGCCGATGCCGAAGTGCCGGCAGGCCGGCAAATAGTCGGCTTCCGCCTGCCGGTTGAGGATGTGGTAGTAGGGCTGTGCCGCCACCGGCCGCGGCACGCCGAGGCTGTCGGCGATGCGGATCATCTCGGCGATCTTCCAGGCGCGGAAGTTCGAGAACGCCCAGTGGCGGATCACGCCTTCGGAGATCAGGCCGCCGAGGGTCCCGATCACTTCCTCCAGCGGCGTGCGCTCATCGTCGAGATGGAGGTAATAGAGGTCGATCGTCTCGCGCTGCAGGCGTTCGCGCGACATCTGCGCCGCGCGCCTGATCCAGTCCGACGAAAGGCCGCCGGAGCCTTCCACGCCCTTCACCGGATTGCCGACCTTGGTCGCCACGAAGACGTCTGCCGGCGCATCCTTCAGGAGGCGTCCGAGGATCTTCTCCGATTCCTGTCCGGCATAGGCGTCCGCCGTGTCGATGAAATTGCCGTCGGCGGCGAAGAAGCGCTCCAGGATGCGGCCGGACTCTGGCTCGTCGGTCTGGTCGCCGAACATCATCGTGCCGAGGCAGAGCCGGCTGACGGCCGGGCCGCCGGAAAACAGCGGCTGGCGGGGGATCTGGGTCACGGGCGAAGTCTCCTGTCTATCCTGTTGTCCGGCCGCCGCGGGCGGCCTGTTCGTGCGGTTGACGCCGCTGATGAAGCTCGGCCTCCGGCAGCCCGGCAGAAGCCGGCTTCGGCTCCTGCCGTCGGCGGGTGTCGCGCCTTGAGCTAGGGCGCTATCGACAATCCGGCAGACCGCCCACCGCCCGCGGGCCCCGCACCGGCGACCTCGTTCGAGCGCCGGCGGCCTGTCGCGGGGGCTCCTACGATCACCGCCCACCTTTCGAGGGCGTCATGGCGTCGGCTGGGACGGTGACGGCGCGTTTTCCTCCCGCACCCCATGCATTCCGGGCCGCGCCGACATATCTGTTGCCGGCGGCGATCTCGCACTTGCAAAAGCCGCCCCGCTCAGCTTGCATTCATCGGGGCGATGCGATGATGAAGCCAATGTTCCGCTGGGTCGCGGAACGATCGAATGAGGTCATTATGCCCAAAGCCGCTCGCGTTGCCGTCGTCCTCGCCGTTGTTCTCGCCGCCGCGTCCCCGGCACGCGCCGCCGACGAGAAGGTCAATGTCGTGCAGTACGCCCTCTCGCACCCGACGGACAATTCGCACCTGCGAAGCCCGCCGCAGCTCGGCGACTCCGTCCCGCAGTCGGTGAAGCTGGTGCAGCCCGAGGGCAGCCATGCCTTCGCCTATTTCTACTATGCGGGGCAGCCGATCATCGTCGACGTGAAGACCCGCAGCATCGTGCGCATCGGCGGCTGACCCGGGAACCGCCGGCGAGGCCGTCGCAGTGGCGGCTATTCCGGCGAGAGGTTCAGGCTGTGAGCGCTCTCGGCGTCGCCGATCTCCATCCATGAGAAGTCCCGCCAGGGCTTCATCAGGTCGCCGTAGTGCGGCGAGAACGGGTTCTCCGACTGGCCCGGCGCCATCAGGAAGCGCGAGTGCGAGAGGTCGGAGAAGTCCAGCACCATCCGCAGTCCCGGCCCGGCGACGTCCAGGAAGGGGTTCTTCTCGTCGCCGTAATGCATGTCGCCGGCATTGACCGTCTCGCTGCCCCCCGGCGCCGGGATCTGCAGCTTGAACAGGCTGCCGAGGAGCGGCACCCGCGACAGAACGATGTTGCGGAAATCGGCCTGATGCGCCTGCCCCCAGTGCCAGGCCGACATGTCCTCGCCATGCCGGCGGGAGAGATCGCCGAGCGCGACGGACAGGGCATGGGCGACGAGGTGTTCGCAGCCGCCCTGGCCCGAGCCGCCGGCCGCCCGGCACCATGGCGAACCCGGCACGAGGAGCCGCTGCAGGACGGTCGGATGCGGCCGGAAATAGCGCGCAAAGCCTGAGCCGAGACGCTTTGCGAACAGTTCCTTCTCGATCTCCCGGATCCAGGCCGTGAAGATCAGCGGCGCCGCAGCCTTGCGGTCCATGCCGTCGTCCCAGGCCTTGAGGATGCCGATGGCCTTCCTCGCGCGCGCATCGTCCGGCGGCGCCGCCGTCAGGACCGGGAGCAGCCGCTGCGCCATCAGCGACTTGGTGTCGGAAGCGATCCGGCCGGTGGACCGGGCCGACTGTTTCGGCATGGCGTCCAGCAATCCGGCGATCCGGTCGGCCCGGAACGGTGGTGCCCAGTCGTGGGTCAGGAAGTAGGGATAGCTGTCCGGCACGATCTTGTTGTTCGCCGTCACGAACCGGCCCTGCGGCGGATCGACCGACTGCGGCAGGGCATCGAAGGGGATGAAGCCGCTCCAGTCGTAGTCGCCCGTCCAGCCGGGTTCCGGCAGCCAGCCATCGCCCTTCTTCCGGATCGGAATCTTCGCCGGCGCCATGAAACCGGTCGTACCCGCGGTGTCGGCATAGACGATATTCATCTGCGGCGCGGTGAAGTCCTTGAGGGGGGACTTGAACGACGCCCAGTCGCTGGCGCGGTCCATGCCCCAGAACGCCTCCGCCGTGCGGTCGCCCGGCTGCAGGAAGGTCGCTTCCAGCGATAGGACATAGCCCTTGCCGCCATCCGGGAGAACGGCCGACGCCGCCGTCCCGCCGCCGGCGTCCGCGCCCTTGCCCGAGGTGCCGCCTTTTCCGGTGGCCGAGTCCCACCGGCTTTCGGTGCCGAACAGCAGTCCCGGCGTGCCGACATCGGAGATCACCGGCCCGTGGCGCGTCGAGCGGACGGTGATCGTCACGTCCGCCCCGCCCTTGACGTGGATCGTTTCCTTGCGGGTCCTGAAGGCGCGCGAGCCGCCCGGCGCGAGGTAGCGGCCGGGATCTGCCGGATCGACCTTCTCGATGAACAGGTCCTCGGCGTCGCCCCCCGTTTCGGTGAAGCCCCAGCCCGAATGGTCGTTGTGGCCGACGATGACGAAGGGTGTTCCGGGGATGGTCGCGCCGGCGAGGTCGTGTTGCGGCGACTGGATGCGGGCGAGATACCAGATCGCCGGCGTCATGTAGGTCAGGTGCGGATCGTTCTCGAGCAGCGGCTTGCCCGTGGTCGTTCGGCCGCCTGCAACCACCCAGTCGTTCGAGGCCTCGGCCCGGCTGAAATCCTTCGGCATTCGTGCGGCAAGGCGCGTCAGCGGCAGCGTCTTCAGGATCGCCGACAGGGTGACGAGGCCGCGCTCGGGATAGGGCGGGTAGAGGTCGTGCAGTTCCTCCGCCGTCACCCTCCGGGCGATCAGCGCGTGCTCCAGCTCGCGCCGGAAATTCTGCGTCAGGTAGAGCGCCATCACCTTGGAGATGACGATGCTGTCCACCGGGCTCCACTTCGCCGGCCCCGGCACGAAGTCGTAGTAGGGCATGCTGGCGCCGGCGTGGTGCGCCTCATAGGCGTTCACGCCGTCGGCATAGGCCTGGAGATAGGCCCGGACCGGCGGATCGAGAGAATCCCATTCCGCCTCGGCCGCCTCTTTGAGCCCGAGCGTGCGCATGAACTCGTCGCGCGGCAGGGCCGCCTTCCCGCCGAGTTCCGCCAGCCGTCCTTCGCCGTAGCGCCTGAGGATATCCATCTGGAAGATGCGATCCTGCGCGTGGACGAAGCCCAGCGCGAAGGCAGCGTCATGTTCGTTCTGGGCCATGATATGCGGAACGCCCACCTTGTCGCGGTCCACCGTCACCGCCGCCACCAGCCCCGGCAGTGCGAGGGTGCCGTCGACCTTCGGCAGCGAGGTTCGCAGCCAGAGGTAGAGGCCGCCGACGACGAGGACGAGCAGGACGGCGAATGCCGCGAGCCCGCGTGCGACCCAGGAGACGACCCTGCGCGCCGTCATCAGCGACCACTCCCCGAATTATCCGCTCCGCCAGCGAGCGCCGAGTTCCGGCGAATTGACCGCGGTCTTCCCCTGCCCGAGCCAGGCTTCCAGATCCGGATGCGGCAGCCGCCGGGTCCCCGCGAGGTAGATGCCGAGGCCGACGGCGATGGCGAGGATCGTCATCCCGACCGTCAGCCAGGTCGCCAGCTGCAACCCGCCCGCCGTCAGTCCCTGTCCGTCCGAGACCAGCCGCGCGATCTTCAGGACCACCGGCGCCAGCACGAAGTTGACGACGGAGCGGACCAGCTCGATCAGCGCGAACAGCCGCCCGATCACCTTGGACGGCAGCGAGAAGCCGGCGAGGAACAGGCCGGGCGCGACCGTCGTGCCGGCGCCGAGGCCGAGAAGACCGGCGACGATCAGCGGCATCGCGGTTCCGCCGTCGGTCGAGCGGCTCGCCTCGAGGACGCCGGCGGCGACGAGAAGCACCATGCCACACAGGATCAGCACCGGCAGGTAGCGGGTGCGCAGCACGAAGGCGACGAGCACCGCAGCGATGACCACCGCGACCACCTGCGGCCAGAAGGACAGCCCTGTTTCGAGCGGCGAAAGGCCGGTGACCTCGAGCCGGAACTGCGTGGCAAGGCCGAGCAGCGCGACGAGCACCCCGCCCCCCGACATGGCAACGAGGATGCCGACGAAGGGGAAGGTGCTGACCACCTGCTTCACCGGCGCCAGCGGCTCCTTCTTGTGGTACTCGGTCAGCAGCATGGCCGCAAAGCAGACGAGGCCGCAGCCCATCGGCGCGAGGAACCAGGGCGAGGTGAAGCCGTGGCCGGTGAGTTCCTCCGCGCCCCAGAACGGCAGCACCGTCGCGCCGAGGCCGAGGATGAGCGCCGACCGGTCGAAGGGCAGGTCCGGGTTGACCGGCTCCTGCTTCGGCAGGGTCAGGACGGAGAGCACGATCGCGATGCCGCCGATCAGGGCGAAGGCGAAGTAGAGCCAGCGCCAGAGGCCGGTCGCCGCGACGACGCCGCCGATCAGCGGGCCGGCGGTGACCGCGCCGAAGAAGCCGATATTGATGAAGGCGGCCGAAAAGGGCATCCGGCTCGCCGGAAAGTTCTGGATGACCGGCGGCAGCGCGACGACCAGCAACAGGCCGGTGGCGAAGCCCGAGAGGACCCGCCCGGTGCCGTACATGACGAGACCGCCGGCAAAGCCCGACAACAGCGCGCCGACGACGAACAGCGCCTCGCAGGCCATGAACAGCCGGTGCTGGTGGATGCGGTTGATCAGGTCGCCGCCGAGCAGCGCGCCGAAGCAATAGCCGGCGGTCGCGATGCCGGCGATGATCGCCAGTCCCTGTGCATCGATGCCGATGTCCTTGGTGACGTTCTGGCCGTAGAAGTCGGCCGCCGTGGTCAAGAGGATGTACGGGACGAGCGCGGCGAGCGCGATCGTCAGCATCAGCGCATAATGGCCTTCGAACGGGCGTGGGCGCTTCATGAGCGACGCGCCGTCGGCTCGTGCGGGCTTCCGGAACGGGCGCGCGGCTCGCCCCGAGAACCGGATGGGGCCTGTCGCGGGCGCCCGGCGGCGGGTGGGGCCGCATCGCAGGCGGCAAATGCCGGCAGCGGTGCACAGGCGGTTGGGAACGACGTCTGCACGCGCACGGCAAACTCCAGGATCTGGTTCGGCGAAATCTCGAGCCACAGCGGCCCAAGGCGAGACGATCGAGGGTCGCAAGGACGGCCTCGGTGCGCGCAAAGGCTAAGGCTGTTCCCCCGCCGGGAAAGATCGCAGCCGGGCTCGGCACCGGGCTTAATGGTTAGGCAGCGAAGCGAGCGAAGGATGCTCGGGGGCGGTGCTCCGCCGGGCGTGCCGATCAGGCCGCGCCTCCCATGCCGGGCCGGCAGCCCAACCTTCGAGGCAGCCGGCAGATCACGATTGCGTTCAGATGGCCTGGATCACCGCCATCACGTCGTCCTCGACGAGGATGCCCTCGACGGCGGCCCTGCGCCGGGCATCCTGCCCGCGCCGGCCCGGGATGCGCGTCTCCGGCTCCGATGCGATCGCCGCTGCGAGTTGCCCGAAGCGCTGCAGCACGCCGTCACCACCCATCACCGCGGGGTCGATCACCATCAGGAATTGGCCGAGGCCTGGCGGCGGCCCCCTGTCGTCGAAGAGCGAGGAGGCCTCGTAGGCGTAGTTCGCACCGGTGAGGCCCGCCGCCAGCATCTCGACCATCAGCGCCAGTGCCGCGCCCTTGGCGTCGCCCGCCGGAAGCATGGTGCCGGCGAGCGCTGCGTCCGGGTCGGTGGTGGGATTGCCGTCGCGGTCGAGCGCCCACCCTTCCGGGATCGGCACGCCCTTCTGCTTGGCCGCCATCACCTTGCCGCGCGCGATCTTCGACAGGGACAGGTCGATGACGAGCGGGTCCTCGCCCGGCAGCGGCGCGGCGAAGGCGATCGGATTGGTGCCGAACAGCGGCCGCGTGCCGCCCCAGGCGGCCATGGCGCCCGGCGCGTTGGCGGTCATGATCGCGACGAGGCCGGCTTCCGCAAAGCGCTCGACGGTCAGCGCCAGGACGCCGGCATGATGCGAATTGCGGATCGCGGCCGCGCCGATGCCTGTGTCGGCGACGATCTGCGGCATCTCGGCGACGGCGAGGTCGAGAGCCGGGAAGGCGAAGCCGCTCCTCGCATCGATCCGCAGGACCCCCGGCCGGACGCGCGCGGCCTCCGGCATGACCCGCCCCATGACCTTGCCGACCTTCGCCTGCGCGCTGTAGGCGGCGACGCGCCGCAGGCCATGTCCGCCCTGCCCCGCCGCTTCGGCCGCAACCAGGGCCCGGGCGACGGATGCCGCCTGGACGGGCCCGACCTCGGAGCGCTGCATGGCCTCGGCGACGAGGCCTTCTGCCTCGGCGATGGAAAGCGTCGTCGTCACGCCGTGTACTCCGGATGTCTGCAAGTGGTCCTGGCGGCCGCGACAAGCGCCAGGGTCTTAGGCCGCACCAGCCGCGCGGTCCGTTCATCTCGATCGCTCTGTCTTGGCGCGCTGCCGCAACCTTCCGGTCGTCGCCTCCGGACCCGTCCAGCGAAGGCTAATCCGCCAAAGCTGTCCTTCGATCGAACGGGTCGGGGCGAGCCGTAGCATCGCGTGTTGCGGCGTACAATCGGCTAGCCATTGGCCGGGTTACGCTCCGGTCGCTCGTTGCCCCTGCGAGGGCGATCCGGCCCCCGGGGCTCGCTCCGCCGTCGCGAGGGAACTTTATCGCTCCCTTACGATTGGCGGCGATGCTGCATTGCCGTAAAGCCGGGGAGTTCCCTGGTCCGGCAGGAATGCGAGTCGTGGTGTCGACCAGCGAGACCGCGGCTCCTGCTCGTGCGATGCGCCTGGAGAGGCCGGAAACGCCCGCTCAGCCGCGAGACCCGCTGGATCGAAAGGACGAACGTCTCGATGTTTCATCCGCCGAAGGCACTGCGGTGGCCCGCCCTCCTGGCCATGTCGGCTGTCGTCGCCGTCCTTCTGGAACTTGCGGGCATTCCCGCGGCGCTGCTCCTCGGCCCGATGGCGGCGGGCGTCGTCATGGGGGTGACCGGCAACGCGGTGACGATCCCGAAAGTACCGTACTACCTGGCGCAGGCGGTCATCGGCTGCCTCATCGCCAGTTCGATCACCGTCTCGATCCTGACGACCTTCCTCCAGGACTGGATGATCTATGTCGGCATCGTCGTGATCGTGATCGCGGCCAGCAGCGCGCTCGGCTGGCTGATGAGCCGCTGGCAGGTCCTTCCGGGCACGACCGCCGTCTGGGGCTCCTCCCCCGGCGCCGCGACCGCGATGATGCTGATGGCGGAAGCCTTCGGGGCCGACGCGCGGC
The DNA here is from genome assembly GCF_041027365.1 of Jiella sp. M17.18. Classification (NCBI taxonomy): domain Bacteria; kingdom Pseudomonadati; phylum Pseudomonadota; class Alphaproteobacteria; order Hyphomicrobiales; family Aurantimonadaceae; genus Jiella; species Jiella sp. M17.18. The sequence continues at coordinate 193,574 of NZ_JBFTEH010000002.1, forward strand.
TGGTCGCCTTCATGCAATATCTCCGGGTGATCTTCGTCGCCGTCGCCGCCTCGATGGTGGCACGCTTCTGGATCGGCGCCGAAGGCAGCGCGACCGCGGGCATCGTCTGGTTTCCGCCGCTCGACTGGCCCGCCTTCGGAACGACGCTGGGTCTGACCGTCGGCGGCGCCTGGCTCGGCCGGGTGCTGAAGATCCCGGCCGGCCCGCTGCTCTTGCCGATGGGCGTCGGGATCGTGCTCCACCTGCTCGGCCTCATCCACATGCAACTGCCGGAGTGGTTCCTCGCGATCGCCTATGCCGCGCTCGGCTGGCGGATCGGCCTCGGCTTCACGCCGGAGGTGATGCGGCACGCCTGGCACGCTCTGCCGAAGATCGCGGGCTCGATCGTCGCGCTGCTGGCCTTCTGCGGCGGGCTGGCGGCGCTGCTGCACGTCTTCCTCGGCACCGACCCCGTGACCGCCTATCTCGCCACCAGCCCCGGGGGCATGGACTCGATCGCCATCATCGCCGCCTCGACCAAGGTGGACCTGCCTTTCGTCATGGCGCTGCAGACGGTGCGCTTCGTTATCGTCCTTGTTGTCGGTCCGCCGATGGCGCGGTTCATCGCGACGCGCATCGGCCGGACGAAAGGCGAGCCGGAGCCGGCGCTGGAGAACTGACGCGGCGGCGGGACGTCTCGCGGGCGAAGGGGCGCGGCGCGGCAGCCCTGTTCCCGGCGTCTCGCCATCCCCATATCGGGCGCTTCGAACCCCTTGTTTCATCGAAGGAACCTGAGCCGATGCCCGATCGCGATCCCTTTGCACGCGCCGACCAGATGCGCCGGCTGCGGCGCGTGACGCGGATCGCCCGGCTGATGGACACCGCGATCCGCATTCCCGGCACCCGCATCTCCTTCGGCGGCGATTCGATCGTCGGCCTCGTTCCCGGCATCGGCGACGCCGGCGCCGCATTGGTGTCGCTGTGGATCGTCTACGAGGCGCGCCGGCTCGGCATGCCCGCGTCGAAGCTGGCGATGATGCTCGGCAATATCGGCTTCGACTTCGCGGTGGGCTCCGTGCCGGTGCTCGGCGACGTCTTCGACGTGTTCTTCAAGTCGAACCGGCGCAACCTCGACATGATCCTCGACCATTTCGGAGCGACCGGCGACGAGTTCGACATCGACCACCGCCGCCCGATGAAGGACATCACGCCGAAACGGCGCTGACGCCGGCGACCGGGGTTTTCCTGCGGCGCCGAACGGGGGCAGGCTCGAGGAAGACGCCGCCGTGGATCGTCGTCGCGCTCGGCGTGGTGGCCGGCCTGTGCTCAACCATTCCGCTGGGGTAGCCGGCTCATCAAACGCTGCAGAAAAAATTTGTTCCGGCGGGAACCCATCCCGGCGCGAGGCGTCCTGATGGATACGCCCACCAAAGAGGATCACGCGATGACGCCGTCAGAGACGCTCGACGCCTACGAATCCGGCCTGATCACCGAGGAAGAAGCGGTGGAACAGGCGATGGTCGACGACATCGACGAGCTCTATGCCGAGGTGAGCGGCAGCGACGGCCGGCATTTCTGGCTCGACTATACGGGACAGCCGCTCGGCGCCTATTGAGCCGCCGGCGTCTCGCGCGGACCGATCCTACATCGCCCGCTCCGCACGGCGGAACGGGAGAACGTCGCGCGACGCCGCCGGCGTTCAGACCGCGTGCGGCGCGAGGAATTCGAGGCAGGCGAGCGGCACGCGGAGCGCGCTGCCACCGGCTTCCACCATGATGGTCATCTCGCCCCAGTAGCGGGCATCGCTCCCGGCGATGCAGCGGCAGAGGCTGCCTGCGGTCAGGCCGGCATCGATCGCCTCGGGCGTGGTGCGGGTCAGGATGGCTTTCTCGAACATGTCACTTCTCCTCCGTTCGGTTCTTCTTCTGCTTCCTTCTCGCGAAGGTGCGGACGGAACGAAGGCAGGATGGCACACGAGCCTTTCCAATAGCTTGTGCCGCGCGCCCGACTTTACAGCGTGCCGCTGACGGTTCGGAAACACCTGCCCTGAGGTCTGTGCTGCCGGTGCGGCAATGCGCCCAGGCAACCCTTCGCCGTCTCGGCGGTTATCCGAGGGTCAGAGACGGGAGGAAAATCGCATGCCGAAGGAGATGAACTCGACCAGCGCCAGGCAGGGCAGCAAGGGGCGGCCGATCCTCATCGTCCTCGTCGCTGCGCTGGCCCTCGTCATCATCGGCTATCTCCTGACCGGCTGGATCGGCGGCGCGACCGAGCCCGGCGATACCGTCAAGCAGTCGCAGACGGTGCCCAACGGCACGTCGGACACGTCTGCGACCGGAACGAACACCGGCGAAGTGACCCCCTCGACTCCCGCTCCGGCCGAGACCGGCACCAAGGTCAACCCGGCGCAGTAAGCGCCGCGTCCCTGCGGCCCACCGCGACCAGGCAGCACGCGGCGGCGTCGCCTCAGCGCATCGCCCGCGCGATCATCTCGGCCTCCGCAGCCTCCGCCAGCACCTCGTCGCGCGCCTCGCCGACGACGCTCTCGCGGCCGATCTCCAGCATGATCGGCACGGCGAGCGGCGAGATCTCGGCGAGATCCTTGTGGACGATGTGGTGCTTGATGCGGGTGAGGAGGTCTGAGACGCGGGTGACGTCGAGGAGGCCGGTCGCCGCATCCGCCCAGGTCGCTTTGAGGAGAATGTGGTCGGGCTCGTGGCTGCGCAGGACGTCATAGACGAGGTCGGCAGACACTGTGACCTGCCGGCCGGTCTTCTCCTGGCCGGGATGGCGCTTCTCGATCAGGCCGGAGATGACGGCGCATTGCCGGAACGTGCGCTTCAAGAGCCATGAATCGGCGAGCCAGGCGTCGAGGTCGTCGCCGAGCATGTCCTCGTCGAACAGCGCGTCGAGCGACAGCCGGCCGTCGGCGATCATCGCGCCCATGTCGGCCCTGCCCCAGATCGAGATCGCATAGTCCGTCGCGACGAAGCCGAGCGGCAGCGCGCGCGCGCGCTCCAGCCTTCGGGTGAGCAACATGCCGAGCGTCTGGTGCGCGAGGCGCCCCTCGAAGGGGTAGAGCACCAGGTGGTTCAGCCGCCCGTTCGGGAAGGTCTCGACGAGCAGGTCGTTCGGCCCCGGGATCAGCGACTTGCGCTTCTGGATCGCCAGCCATTCCGACACCTGGGACGGCAGCGCCGACCAGCGTTCGGGGTCGGCGAGCATGGCGCGCACCTCGCGCGCGAGATAGGTGGTCAGCGGAAACTTCGAGCCGCCGTAATAGGGCACCTTCGGCTCGTCGCTCGTCGCCTTGGTGACGAGGCAGCTCGTCTCGAAGATGCCCTCGAACCGCAGGATCTCGCCGGCGAAGAGGAAGGTGTCGCCGGGCGTCAGCGTCTCCAGGAACGCCTCCTCAATCTTGCCGAGCGGCCGCCCGCCGCGCGCGATCGCCGAGCGGGTTCGGCGCCGGATGAGCCGGATATCCAGCATCGGCGCCTCGATGATCGTGCCGGCGTTCATCCGGTACTGCTGGCCGATGCGCGGATGCGACAGGCGCCAGGTGCCGTCCTCGGTCAGCTTGATCTTGGCGTAGCGCTCGTAGACGCGCAGCGCATAGCCGCCGGTCGCGACGAAATCGACCACCTTGTCGAAGGTTTCGCGGTCGAGGTTCGCATAGGGGGCCGCCGAAGTGACTTCGCGGTAGAGGTCGTCGGAGCGGAACGGGCCGGCGACGGCCATGCCGAGCACGTGCTGGGCGAGGACGTCGAGCGCGCCGTCCCTGAGCGGCGGGGTGTCCTGCGCGCCGAGATAGTTGGCGTCGAGCGCCGCCTGGCACTCCATCACCTCGAAGCGGTTGGCGGGGACGAGGATCGCCTTCGACGGCTCGTCCATGCGGTGGTTGGCCCGGCCAATCCGCTGGGCGAGGCGCGAAGCGCCCTTCGGCGCCCCGACATGGACGACGAGGTCGACGTCGCCCCAGTCGATGCCGAGGTCGAGCGTCGAGGTCGCGACGACGGCGCGCAACTGGTTCGCCGCCATCGCCGCCTCGACCTTGCGGCGCTGGCCGACGTCGAGCGAGCCGTGATGCAGCGCAATCGGCAGCGTGTCATCGTTGATCCGCCACAGCTCCTGGAACAGCATCTCCGCCTGGCTGCGGGTGTTCACGAAGAGCAGCGTGGTCCTGTGCGCGCGGATCGCCTCGTAGATCTCCGGCATCGCATAGCGCGCGGTGTGGCCCTGCCAGGGCACGCGTTCCTGCGACTGCAGGATGGAGATGTCCGGCTTGGCGCCGCCCGCGACGGTGATGAGGTCCGCTTCCGGGGCGGCCCCCGGCGCCTGCGCCACCAGCCAGCGGCAGAGCGCGGCCGGCTCCGACACCGTCGCCGACAGCCCTACCGTCTGCAGCTCCGGCCGCAGCTTGCGCAGCCTTGCCAGGCCGAGCGCGAGGAGATGACCGCGCTTCGACGTCACCAGCGAATGCAGCTCGTCGAAGACGACGTATCTGAGGTCCGAGAAGAAGCTGTCGGCATCCTTCGCCGCGATCAGGAGCGCCAGCTGTTCCGGCGTGGTCAACAGAATGTCCGGCGGCTTCAGCTTCTGGCGCTGGCGGCGGATCTGCGACGTGTCGCCGGTGCGGGTCTCGAGCGTCACCTTCAGCCCGATCCCCTCGACGGGGCGCTCCAGATTGCGGGCGATGTCGGTGGCGAGCGCCTTCAGCGGCGAGACGTAGAGCGTGTGCACGCCCCGCGGCCGCTCTCCCGGCTTGCGCCGCTTCCTGCGAGAGAGGTCGACCAGCGCCGGCAGGAAGCCCGCCAGCGTCTTCCCCGCCCCCGTCGGCGCGATCAGGAGCACCGAGGCGCCGGCCTCGGCTCGGGAAAGCAGTTCCAACTGATGCGGCCGCGGCGCCCAGCCGTTCCTCGCGAACCAGGCGAGGAAGGGCTCCGGCAGCGGGATCGGGGCGCCTGCGGCGGCGAAAAGGTCGGGGCGAACGCTCACGGGGCCAAGATAGGGTCGCGGGCGGCGATTTGCCTATGCCGGGATGCGCCGCCGCTTCGCCATCAGCGCGAAGGCGATGCCGCCGATGACGAGGGCGCCGGCGATGGCGAAGCGCAGGCTGAGGCTCTCGCCGAGGAAGAGGACGGCGCCGAGCGCCGCGATCACCGGCACCGAAAGCTGGACGATGGCGGCGGAGAGCGCTGTGAGGCCTTCGAGCGCGCGGTACCAGAGGATGTAGCCGAGGCCGGAGGTGACGCCGCCGGAGAGGAGCGCGACGATGAGCCCCTCCCCGCTGATGCCGCCGCGGACCAGGGACAGCACGATCAGCGGCAGCGCGACCGGCAGGGTGCGGATGAAGTTGCCGGCGGTCACCCGCGTCGGGTCGCCGGCCCCCCGGGCGCGCAGCGAGTAGACGCCCCAGGCGGCGCCCGAGACGATCATGAGCGCCGTGCCGATCGGGTCCGGCCGCGTCAGGCCCGGCACCAGCCACCAGACGAAGGCGGCGAAGGCGACGAGGAGGCCGACGCCCTCGCGAAGGCTCGGCCGCTCGCCCCGCACGAGGCCCCAGGCGATCATCGTCGCCTGCACCGCGGCGAAGAGGACCAGCGCCCCGACCGCGGCGCCGACGCGGCCATAGGCGAGCGAGAAGGCGATGGCGTAGACGAAGAGCGCGGCGGCGGAGGTCCAGCTGCCGGCGGGCCGGCGGGTGTTGCCGTACCCTTGGTCGCGCCGGGACAGGACGAGGATCAGTCCCAGCACCGCGGCGCCGGCGGCGAGCCGGACGCCCGTGAAGCCCGCAGCGTCGATCCCGCCGCTCGCCATGGCGAGGCGGGCGAGCAGCGAATTGCCCGCAAAGGCGACCATCGCGACCGCAGTCAGCCAGAGGGTGGACGACATCGTGCTGCCTGTCCCGAATCGCAGTGCCCGGGGCAAGTAGAGCATGGCACGCGCGCGGCGGTCGACGTCCTGCGGTGCGCGGCCAGGCTCAGGCTGCGATATAGCGGTCGGTGCGGTGGTTGATCGCGACGAAGCCGTTGAGGACGAGCGCGCCGGCCAGCGAGTAAAGCACTTTCTGCCAGTCGATGACGGTGAAGGCGAGCGCCAGGATGGTGAGGTCGATGGCGAGTTGCGTCAGGCCGGCCCGCCAGCCGAACTTGTCCTGCAGGAAGATCGCGAGGATGCCCGAGCCGCCGAGGCTGGCGCGGTGGCGGAACAGGGCGAGCAGGGCGAAGCCGAGGAGCAGGCCGCCGATCACCGCCCCGACCAGCGGGTCGAGATAGCCGATGGTGAAGACCTGCGGCAGCACCGCGCTCATCGCCGAGAGCAGCGCGACGGCGACGAAGGTCTTCAGCGTGAAGCCCATCCCCATGCGCCGGATCGACAGGGCGTAGAACGGCAGGTTGATGACGAAGAAGGCGACGCCGACATTGATGCCGAACGCATAGGAGACGATCAGCGACAGGCCGGCGACGCCGCTGGTGAGCAGGCCGAGATGGGAGAGGATGCCGAGCCCCATGGTCGCGAGCACGGTGCCGGTCAGGATCGCCTGGGCGTCCTCCCAGGGCGTGTGATGCGTCGCCGTGGCGCTCCAGTCGCCGAGGCGCCGGCGCGCGGCCCGCTCCGCAGGCGCTGCGGTCGCCGCCGCCGCTGCCCCGCCGCTGATGTCGCTCTCTCCTGCCATCCCGCGTCGACCCTGATGCTGCAGCGCAAAATCAGACGCTACGACGGCCGGCGCCGCGGGTCCAGAGGGTCAGGCGGATGGCGGAAGGGCTGCCGCAGAACCGGCAGGACTATCGGCGCCCGGCGCAGCCGGTGGCGCGCGCGACGGGCTTCGCGGGATCGGCGGGATCAGTGGCGCGTCAGCCACTCGCGCGCCGACTTCAGCGCCCGGCTGATTTCGGCCTTGGTCATCTGGCCGGCGATGTCCTGGCGGTGGAAGGCCGCCTCGGGCGCGCCCTTCCGGTCCGCGAGGTTGAAGTACATGTGCGCGGCGACGAGATCGACACTGCCGTCGCGGCCCGATGCCGCGCGCATGCCGAGTTCGAGGAGGATGTCGCCGTCGACGAAGAAAGCGCCATTGGTCTCTGCGGTGCGGAAGGTGTCGAAGTCGATGCGAGCCATTGTCTTGAGCGTCCCTGTCGCTGTGGATTGGCTTTCGATGACCCGAGAATGACGCCAGGACTTGAAAAGGCGATTAAACGTCGCGCTTAATTTGAGCTAAATGCCGGCTGTCGCCGATTCCGATCCAGTCGGCACAAGGCGTTGAGATCCCAATATCGATTCTGGCGGACAGCCGACCGAAGGGTCGGCCGGTCTTTACTTCACGATAACCGCAGCGGAAGGTTCGTCAGCGCCCTCATCGGCGGTCGGCCCGCATCCTGAGGTCGATTGCGCGGCCGGTTCGGGCCCGCTTAGATGCGCTCACAAGAAGAATGGAACCGCAAAGCCGCCGTTCGAGGTTCCGGGGAGGACGAATGAGGATGAGGAGCCTGGCGCTCGGCTGCGCCGTCGCCGCCGGCCTGGCGCTGCATGCCGGTCTGGCCTGTGCCGATCCGATCGAGGGCGACTGGACGCTGCCGGCCGGCGAGACGGCGCGGGCCGCGCCCTGCGGCGACGCGCTCTGCCTGACCTATGCCAGCGGTCCGCAGCGGGGAAAGATGCTGGCGCGGGTGAAGCGCACGGCGCGCGGCGACTATGCCGGCATTGTCTTCGACCCGGCGAACGGCGATCGCCGCTACGCCGGCAGGGGCTGGATGGCGGAGGGAAGCCTGCTTCTGTCGCGTTGCGTGCTCGGCGGCCTGATCTGCCGGACGCGGCGCCTCGAACGGCCCCGGCCGGACAGTCCCCGCACGAAGTTCTGATGTGACGCGGCCGTCGGGCGATCACATTTGCGGAACGCTTCCGCAGGAAGACCTTTCTCAGAACAACTGCGCAAGCTAAGCGAACACATCGAGACGACGGACAAGATCATGAAGACGATGAAGAAGACGCTTGTCGCGCTGGCCGCCCTGGGCGCCGCCGGCGCAATGTCCACTCCAGCTTTCTCAGCCGAGCCGATCGTCGGCAAATGGCGCGCGCCGGGCGGCGGCGTGGTGCGCGTGGCGCCCTGCGGCGGCGCCTATTGCGCGACGGTGATCACCGGCGAGAACAAGGGCAAGGCCGTCGGCCAGATGACCGGCTCGGGCGGCGAATATGCCGGTACGGTCACCGATCCGCGCGACAACAGGACCTACAGCGGCACGGCCTCGGTAGGCCCGAGCCAGCTAAAACTGACCGGTTGCGCCCTTAGGGTTTTCTGCAAGACGCAGACCTGGGTGAGGATGTAGGATCCCGCCGTCTGCCGCGCCGAAGACGCGGCAGCAACGCCGGCTTGCCGCTGAGATCGCCGAATGTCGGGAGGAGGCCGGCGCTGCGAGAGCAGCGGCTGCGACGTCTGGCGGTGGGGCATCCGATCAGCAACTGGGGGAGGAAGACCGATGAGAATCGGAAAGTTCATGATTGCGGGGGCGATGCTGATCGGCATCGCCGGCGCCGCGCAGGCCGCCGAGCCGATCGTCGGACACTGGCGCGTCGAGAACGGCGGCATCGTCGAGATCGCCCCCTGCGGCAAGGCGTTCTGCACGACGGTGCGCACCGGACCCTACAAGGGCAAGCGGATCGGCCGGATGACCGGGACGGGCAACGCCTATTCCGGCGAGATCACCGACCCGAACAACGACAGGACCTATTCCGGCACCGTCGCAGTCAAGGGCAACTCGCTGAAGCTGACCGGCTGCGCCCTGCGGATCTTCTGCCGCTCGCAGACCTGGGTCCGCCAGTAGCCGCAAGACTGCGCCGGCGAAGACGTCGGTCTCTAACCGCCAGCACCGCCGGCAGCGCCGAAAATCGGTGCCGCAGAGACCCGGCACCCGGCCGAGCGCATGGCCGCGTGCTCTGCCGCGGCCATGCGTGTCTGTTGGTCAGCGCGCGCGCTGGCCGAAGAGGACGCTCTGGGCGTCCTTGTCGGTCGCAAGGTTCATCTTCTCGCGCTCTTCCTGCCCGACGGCGAGGCCCTTCTCCACCGCCGGACGCGCCAGCAGTTCCTCGAACCAGCGCTTCAGATGCGGGAACTCCTCGATGTCCTGCCCCTGGTTCTTGTAGGGTTTCACCCAGCCGACGCAGGCCATGTCGGCGATCGAATACTCCGCGCCGCCGAGGTAGCGGTTGTTTTCCAGCCGCTTGTTCATCACGCCGTAGAGCCGGTGCACCTCGTTGGTGTAGCGGTCGATGCCATAGGCGATCTTCTCCGGCGCGTAGTTGCGGAAGTGGTGCGCCTGGCCGGCCATGGGGCCGAGACCGCCGACCTGCCAGAACAGCCACTCCTCCACCGCGACGCGGGCCCGCTCGTCGCTGGGATAGAACTTGCCGAACTTGCGGCCGAGATATTGCAGGATGGCGCCGGACTCGAACACCGAGATCGGCTCGCCGCCCGGCCCCTCCGGATCGACGATCGCCGGCATCCGGTTGTTCGGCGCGATCTTCAGGAACTCCGGCCTGAACTGCTCACCCTTGCCGATGTTGACGTAGTGCATCTTGTAGGGAACCCCGAGTTCCTCCAGCATGATCGAGATCTTCCAGCCGTTCGGCGTCGGCCAATAATGAAGTTCGATCGGGCGATTTTGCGTGGCCATTGGGGTCTCCTGATGATAGTGGCGATTCGTGGACGGCGGAAAACACCAAACCGCCATGATTCCGCGACGTAGTGCTTGATGCGCGGCCGTATAGCGGGGGCTTGGGCCGACGCAGCGTTCATCATCGTGAATTGGAGCTGACGCCGATGATCAGCTTCGCTTCAGTCGCCACGTGCAATGACAGGTCAAACACCGGGGGTTACCGTCATGATGACACGCCTGACCATCGTCACCACGCTGATCGCCCTGTTCGGCGTCGGCATGAGCTATCTGGCGCAGAAGGCGCCGATGGAATCCGGCAGCACCGTCGCCTCCGCCGGCGGCGGCAATTGCGACTATACCGCCGGCCTTGTCTGCCAGATCGAACGCGGCAAGCGCGGCCCGACGCTGAATTTTTAACGCGGCTCGTCTTCCCGCTGCCATGGCCCGCGGCTAAACAGAGCCATGATCAATCTCGATCCGACGCCAGACGACGCTCCTGTTGAGACGCCGCCGCCGGCAAGGCCGCAGGCGTTTGCCGATCCCGAAGCGGCGGTCGCCGAGTTGGTGCGGCTGTACCGGCGCTCGGTCTCGTTCCTCTCGCAGCGCTTCGACCAGGTGCTGTCGGGCGGCCGTGCACCGGCGCGCTATCGCGCCTTCTATCCTGAAGTCTCGCTGACCACGCGCACCCACTCTCGCGTCGATTCCCGTCTCGCCTTCGGCCACGTCCCCCGTCCCGGCCACTATGCCGCGACGATCACCCGGCCCGAGCTTTTCGAACGCTATCTGGTCGAGCAGATCGGCCTCCTCATCCGCAACCACAGCCAGGCGGTCACGATCGGCGACTCGGCGACGCCGATCCCGCTGCACTTCGCCTTTCCGGACGGCGCCCATGTCGACGGCTCGCTGGCGGCGAAATTCGGCCGGCCCTTGCGCGACATCTTCGACGTGCCGGACCTCGAAGCGACCGACGACCGGATCGTCAACGGCAATTTCGAGCCGCGCCCGGGTGAGGCGATGCCGCTCGCCCCGTTCACGGCGCAGCGCGTCGACTATTCGCTGCACCGCCTGTCGCACTACACCGCGACCCGGCCGGACCATTTCCAGAACTTCGTCCTGTTCACCAACTACCAGTTCTACGTCGACGAGTTCTGCATGCTGGCGCGGCAGATGATGCGGGACGGCGGCAAGGGTTATTCGGCCTTCGTCGAGCCCGGCAATCTCGTCACACCCGCCGGTGCCGGAGAAGCCGAGGCGGGCGTCGCCCCGCCCCGCCTGCCGCAGATGCCGGCCTATCACCTGAAGCGCGACGACGGCCACGGCATCACCATGGTGAACATCGGCGTCGGCCCGTCCAACGCCAAGACGATCACCGACCACATCGCCGTCCTGCGCCCGCATGCCTGGCTGATGCTCGGCCACTGCGCGGGCCTCCGGAACAGCCAGGAACTCGGCGACTACGTCCTCGCCCACGCCTATGTGCGCGAGGACCATGTCCTCGACGCCGATCTTCCGCTGTGGGTCCCGATCCCGGCACTCGCCGAGGTGCAGGTGGCGCTGGAACGGGCGGTCGAGGAGGTGACGGGGCTCGAAGGCTACGAGCTCAAGAAGATCATGCGCACCGGCACGGTCGCGACGATCGACAACCGGAACTGGGAGCTGCGCGACCAGCGCGAGCCGGTCGAGCGGCTGTCGCAGTCGCGGGCGATCGCGCTCGACATGGAATCGGCGACGATCGCCGCCAACGGCTTCCGCTTCCGCGTCCCCTACGGCACGCTCCTCTGCGTCTCGGACAAGCCGCTGCACGGCGAGCTGAAGCTGCCGGGCATGGCGACGGAGTTCTACAACCGGCAGGTCGCGCAGCACCTGCGGATCGGCATGCGGGCACTGGAACTGATGAGCGAGCTGCCGTCCGAGCGGGTGCATTCGCGCAAGCTGCGCTCCTTCTTCGAAACCGCGTTCCAATAGGCGGATGGTGGCTGCACGACCCGTCTCGGACCGCTGCCGCGTGGCGCGAATGGCAACGCTCGCCGCCACACTCGTCGGCTGCATCGTCGTTGCGGCCGGCTTCTTCGGCGATACGGTGCCGTTCTTCGACACGCTCGGCCAGTTCCGTGCCCATGCCGCCGTGCTCCTGGCGCTCTGCGGTCTCGTCCTCGTCTTTGCCCGCCTTGCTCTGCCCGGCCTCGTCGCCATCGCCCTCGCGACCTTCGCGGCCTTGAGCGTCGCGCCGTTCTATCTGCCGTCGCACACTGCCCGGCCGGCGCCGCTGGGTGCGCCGCGTTTCACGCTGCTCCAGATGAACCTGATGTGGAACGCGCCGGAGCCTGAGGCGGCGATCCGGCTGATCGGCGCGCTGTCGCCCGACGTCGTCACGCTTGAAGAGGCGACCGGCCAGTGGCCGCGCCTGCTCGACCAGATCGCCGCCCGCTACCCCTACCGTTTCGCCTGCAAGGACCCGCACGGCAACTTCGACGCGACGATCCTGTCGCGCCGACCGTTCGTCGCGGACGAGCCCGGCCGTTGCGGCCGCTTCGGCCGCTTCGCGGCCCGCAAGGTCGAATTCGGCGGCGAAGCGGTGACCGTCGCCGCCGTCCACATGCGCTGGCCCTGGCCGGGCGGCCAGTGGACGCATCTGGCGCAGTTGCAGGACAGCCTCCGGACATTTGCGGGCCCGACCATCGTCGCTGGCGACTTCAACGGCACGCCCTGGAGCGCGGAGCTTCACCGTGTCGCCGCGCTCACGCATACGCAGATCGTGCCGCATATCGGCCCGACCTGGCTGGTCCAGCCGCTGACCGCGTTTCTCGCGCCCTATGCCGGACTGCCGATCGACAACGTGCTGGTCTCGCACGACGTGGACGTGCTCGACGTCGAGCGCCAGCCGGCGACGTCGTCGGACCACCTGCCGCTGCTCGTGACCTTCGCGCTGCCGGCACCGGAGCCGACGGTGCAGCCGACCGCGCGGGTGGTCTGGCGGCAGTAGGACGAGACGGCAGCAGGCCCGCTTTCCGAGGACCGGCAGCGGTTATGGTCAATTCGCGGTTTGACCATAACCGGCCGATCAGAGGGCGAGGAGCGGCCGATGCCGCTCCCGTCACCCGTTCTCTCACATCACCTGATAGACCGGCCCCTCGCCGCCCTGCGGCGGGGTCCAGGTGATGTTCTGGTTGGGATCCTTGATATCGCAGGTCTTGCAGTGGACGCAGTTCTGGCCGTTGATCACGAACTTCTCGGTGCCGCCGTCCACCACCCATTCGTAGACGCCGGCCGGGCAGTAGCGTTGCGACGGGCCGGCATAGACGGTCCATTCCGAGGAATGCTGCAGGGCCGGATCCTTCACCTGGAGATGCACCGGCTGGTCTTCCTCGTGATTGGTATTCGACAGATACACCGAGCTCACCTTGTCGAAGGTCAGGACGCCGTCGGGCTTGGGATAGTCGATCCGCTGGTGCTTCTCCGCCGGCTCCAGGCAGGCATGGTCCGGCTTGCCGTGACGCTGCGTGCCGAAGAAGGAGAAGCCGAACAGCGCGTTCGTCCACATGTCGAGGCCGCCGAGCATGATGCCGAGGCGCGTCCCGTATCTGGACCAGAGCGGCTTGACGTTGCGGACCGGCTTCAGGTCTTCGCCGATCGAGGAGGAGCGCCACTCCCGCTCGTAGGCGGTCAGTTCGTCCTGCGCCCGGCCCGCCTTGATCGCCTCGGCCGCCTTTTCGGCCGCCAGCATGCCCGAGGCCATGGCGTTATGGACGCCCTTGATGCGCGGCACGTTGACGAAGCCGGCGGAGCAGCCGATCAGCGCGCCGCCCGGGAAGGTCAGCTTCGGCACCGACTGCCAGCCGCCCTCGGTGATCGCCCGCGCGCCGTAGGCGATGCGCTTGCCGCCTTCGAGCAGCTGCGCGACGTCCGGATGCGTCTTGAAGCGCTGGAACTCCTCGAAGGGCGAGAGATAGGGATTCTTGTAGTTCAGGTGGACGACAAAGCCGACGTAAACCTGGTTGTCGCCGAGATGGTAGAGGAAGGAGCCGCCGCCGGTGTCGTCGGCGAGCGGCCAGCCGAAGGAATGCTCGACCCGGCCGGGCTGCGACTTCTCCGGCGAAATCTCCCAGAGTTCCTTGATGCCGAGGCCGAACTTCGGCGGCTCCCGGCCCTGATCGAGGCCGTAGGCGCGGATCAGTTCCTTCGCGAGCGAGCCGCGCACGCCCTCCCCGATCATCACATACTTGCCGAGCAGCGCCATGCCGCGCTGGAAGTTCGGGCCGGGCTCGCCCTCCCTGGTCAGGCCCATGTCGCCGGTGGCGACGCCGATCACCCGGTTCGCCTCGTCGTAGAGGACCTCCGATGCGGCGAATCCCGGGTAGATCTCGACGCCGAGCGCCTCGGCCTTCTCGGCCATCCATTTGCAGACCAGGCCGAGCGAGACGACGAAGTTGCCGTGATTGCTCATCAGCCGCGGCATCAGGACGTTCGGCAGGCGCATCGAGCCGTGCGAACCGTAGAGGTAGAAGCGGTCGTCGGTCACCGCCGTCTTGAGCGGGGTCTCCTCGTCGCGCCATTCCGGCAGCAGCCGGTCGAGCGCCGAGGGATCGAGGACGTTACCGGAGAGGATGTGCGCCCCGACCTCGGCGCCCTTCTCCAGGACGACGACGGACAGGTCCGGGTCGATCTGCTTCAGGCGGATCGCGGCCGACAGCCCGGCGGGACCCGCACCGACGATGACGACGTCGAACTCCATCGCTTCGCGTTCCGGCAGGCTTTCGGCGTCGCTCATCTCAGCTCCTCATGCGGCACAACGGGCGCCGTCTCGATCCGGTCGAAGCCCGCCGCATGGCGGGACGGTCTGCCGAGTTCTAGCCGGACAGGCCGCAAGGTCAAACGGCACCGGCGCCGCATGGATGCGCGTCCCCATTCGCCTTGACCGCCGCGCGTCGTCCGGTGCTAAGGGTCGCGCAGCATTTCCCATCCGGAGCCCGTCTTGAACGCCCTCTATCTCGGCATCGCCATTCTCTGCGAAATTCTCGGCACCACGGCGCTGAAGTCGACGGCGGGCTTCACGCGGCTCGGCCCGGCGATCGTCACCGTCATCGCCTACATCTTCGCCTTCTACTTTCTCGCCCTGCCGTTGAGAACGCTCCCCGTCGGGATCGTCTATGCCATCTGGTCCGGTACCGGCATCGTCATCCTGGCACTGGTCGACCTGTTCTGGTTCCGCCAGCCGATCGACCCTGCCGGGCTCGCGGGGATCGGGCTGATTCTCGCCGGCGTCCTGGTGATCAACCTCCTTTCCCACAATGTCGGTCACTGACCTCGCCCGGAACGCTCGCCGAACAGTGCAGTCGCCACATCGAAGGCAAGTCGTAACCTCCGATTAGCGAAGCGGCGATAGGATCGTCCCGACAACGAATTCCGGGGAATGATCCATGTCCGCCAAGCGCTTCCGCCTCGTCACCCGCAGCGACTTCGACGGCCTCGTCTGCGGCATGCTCCTGAAGGAGCTGGACCTCATCGACGAGATCACCTTCGTGCATCCGAAGGACATGCAGGACGGCAAGATCGCCATCACCGAGCGCGACATCACCACCAACCTGCCGTATGTGCCGGGCGGCCATCTCGTCTTCGACCATCACTCGAGCGAACTCACCCGCACCGGGGAGCAGCCGGACAACTATGTCATCGACCCGAATGCCGCCTCGGCGGCGCGGGTGGTCTACGAATTTTACGGCGGCCCGTCGAAGTTTCCGCGCATCCGCAAGGACCTGATGGACGCGGTCGACAAGGGCGACGCGGCGCGGTTCTCGCGCGCCGAGATCCTCGACCCCACCGGCTGGACACTGCTCAACTTCCTGATGGATTCGCGCACCGGCCTCGGCCGCTTCCGCAATTTTCGCATCTCGAACTACGAGCTGATGATGCAGCTCATCGACTATTGCCGCGACCACACGGTCGAGCAGATCCTCGACCTGCCGGACGTGAAGGAGCGCGTCGAGCTGTATTTCGAGCATGCCGAGGCGTTCAAGGACCAGCTGCAGCGCTGCGGGCGCGTCCACGGCCCGCTCGTCGTCCTCGACCTGAGGGACGAGGAGATCATCTATCCCGGCAACCGCTTCATGATCTATGCCCTCTATCCCGAGTGCAACATCTCCATGCACGTGATGTGGGGTCTGAAGCAGCAGAACACCGTCTTTGCGATCGGCAAGTCGATCCTCGACAAGAGCTCGACCGTCGACGTCGGCGAGATCTGCCTCGGCTATGGCGGCGGCGGCCACCATGCGGCAGGCACCTGCCAGGTGGCCAACGAGATCGCCGAGGGCGTGAAGACGCGTCTGATCGAGACGATCAGCCGGACGCGGCCGCGTCGGGAGCGCAAGCGCCTGAGCGCCTGAAGGATCGGCCGACGGCTGCGCCTCGGGATCGGCCGCGAACGGGAGCGTCGGCCGTTCCATGGCTGCGGCCGGCGCGCGTGCCGATGGAGGCGATGGGCGACATTCAGGCGTCGCCCTGGCGCGCGGCATGCGCTAGAAAACCGGCATGAACGCCGAGACCCCCATCAGCTCGCGCGACGCGGCGGTCGCGCTTCTCGAATGGTACCGCGAAGCCGGCATCGACGTGCTTCTCGGCGAGCCCGCGCGCGACCGCTTCGCCGAGACCGCGGCCGAAGGTGCCGCGAGGCGGGCGGCCGCTTCGGGCGGAGCCGCACGCGCGCAGCCGGCGCAGCGGAGCGAGGGACCGGCCCGGCCGGAGCCCCCTCCTCCTCCGCCGCCCGCTCCGAGCGCGGAGGGCGCCAGCAGCTTCCCCTCCGTACGCGTCGCCGTGCCGGACGACATCGCGGTCGCCGACGCACGCGAACGGGCGCGCTCTGCCGCCACACTGGACGAACTTAGGGCCGCGCTGGAAGACTTCGATGGCTGCAACCTGCGCATCACCGCCAAGACCACGGTCTTCGGCGACGGGCCGCAGAGCGCCGAACTGATGTTCGTCGGCGAGGCTCCGGGTCGCGACGAGGACATCGCCGGCGTCCCCTTCGTCGGACGCTCCGGCCAGCTTCTCAACCGCATGCTGGAGGCGATCGGGCTGGAGCGCGAGGCGGTCCGGGTGACCAACACCGTGCCCTGGCGCCCGCCCGGCAACCGGCCTCCGACGCCGGCCGAGACGCAGATCTGCCTGCCCTTCGTCCAGCGTCAGATCGAACTGGTGCGGCCGAAGATCCTGGTCTGCCTCGGTTCGCCGTCGGCCAAGGCGATCCTCGGCTCGTCCGAGGGCATCATGCGGATCCGCGGCCGCTGGACGGAATACGCCTTCGGCCTGGAGGCCGGTCAGACCATCGCGGCGACGGCGATGCTCCACCCGGCCTATCTCCTGCGCCAGCCGGCCCAGAAGAAGCTCGCCTGGCGCGACCTTCTCGGCCTCAAGGCGCGGCTCTCGGACTAGCGGGCCCGATTCGCCGGCGGATTGTCCGCAAAGCGTCATCTTTTGTCGTCATTCCCGCCTCGTCAGACCACGTTAGAAGCCATAGGTCCCGCGGACCGACTGTCCCGCCGCCGAACCGACCGAGCCTGCCATGCGCCTTTTGCCGATCGCCGCCCTTCTCACCTCGACCTTCTTCCTGATGGCGGGCGCCGGGCTGATGGGCATCCTGTTGCCGGTGCGCGGCTCGATCGAGGGCTGGACGAGCTACGAGATCGGCGCCTTCGGCACCAGCTACGCCATCGCCTTCACGGTCGGCTGCGTGGTGATCCCCTGGATCGTGCGCAGCGCCGGCCATGTCCGAACCTTCTCGAGCCTCGCGGCGCTCCTCGCCATCGCGATCCTGCTCTGCGCGCTCCTGGTCGACCCGATCGCCTGGATCGTCTTCCGCGCGCTCGCCGGCTTCGCCCTCTCCGGCACCTACATGGTCGTCGAGAGCTGGCTGAACGAGCGCGTGACCAACGAGAGCCGGGGAACGATCTTCTCGGTCTACATGATCGTCACCATGGCTGCGATGATGGGCGGGCAGTACGTCATGCCGCTGTCGAAGCCGGAACTTCCCGTGCCCTTCATGCTCTGCGCGATCCTGTTCGCGCTCGCCGTCATCCCGACGGCCCTGTCGCGGGCGCAGTCGCCGAAGCCGCTGACGACGGTGAAGCTCGACGTCTTCATGCTGTTCCGCAATTCGCCCGTCGCGGCGGTCGGCGTTCTCCTCGCCGGCATCCTGTCGGGCGCCTGGAACAACATGGCGCCGGTGTTCGGCCAGCAGATCGGCCTGTCGACGACGCAGATCGCGACGCTGGTCGTGGTGGCGATGGCCGGCGGCATCGTCTTCCAGATCCCGCTCGGGCGCATCTCCGACCGCACCGACCGGCGCTATGTCATGACGGCGGCCGGGATCATCGGCGTCGGGGCGGCGGTTGCCGGCGTCTATCTCGATCACGCCGGGACGGCGGCGCTGTTCTCCGTCGCCTTCGTCGTCGGCGGCATCATCTATCCCGCCTATTCGCTGGCCGTCGCCCACGCCAACGACTACGCGGCCGACGCCGATTTCGTGAAGGTGTCGAGCGGGCTTCTGATCCTCTACGGCGTCGGCACTATGATCGGCCCGCTCTACGCCGCATGGCTGATGGAGACGCTGGGACCGGCCGGCATCTTCCAGTCGATCGGAACCGCTGCCGCGCTCTATGCCGTCTACGCCTTCTACCGGACCTTCCGCCGCGTCGCGATCCCCGCCGACCAGCGACCGGACTTCCAGCAGGTGCCGATCGCCCGGGTCCAGACGCCGGCGAGCTTCGCGCTCGATCCGCGCGCCGACCTCGCCGCAGCGGACGATTCGGAAGACGCCGTCGAGGCGGAGGCCGAACGGCGTGCGGCGCAGCGGCGCGAAGCGGAACTCACCGCGGTCAAATAGCCGCTCACGCGCCCTCGATGACGGTCCGGGCGGGCGACACCGTCAGCCGCTCGGCGTCGTGACCCGGCGCGCCTTCCTGCGCTCGATGCCGAGCTGGTGCTCGCGATAGATGATGAAGATGCCGGCGGAGACGACGATCGCAGCGCCGACGAGCGTCGTCACCGTCACGGTCTCGCCGAACAGGAAGAAGCCGATCGCGATCGCCAGGATCAGCGAGGTGTATTCGAAGGGCGCGATCGTCGAGGTGTCGGCGTAGCGGTAGCAGGCCGTCAGGAGCAGCTGTCCGACGCCGCCGCACAGGCCCGCCGCGATCAGCAGCGCCGCCTGCGACGGGCTCGGCAGCACCCAGCCGAAGGCCAGCGACAAAAGCGCGATCAGCGAGCAGGTGAGCGAGAAGTAGACGACGATCGTCGCCGTCTTCTCCTTGTTGACGAGCCGGCGGACCTGGATCATCGCGACCGCCGAGAAGACCGCCGAGACGAGCACCGCGGTGACGCCGAGCGCTGCCGCGCTCTCCATGCCTTCGTCGAACAGCGTCAGGTTCGGATAGGAGACGACCACCACGCCGGCGAGACCGATCAGCGCCGCGGTCCAGCGATAGGCGCGCACGACCTCCTTCAAGAGGATGACCGCGAACACGACGGTCAGGAGCGGCGCCCCGTAGGAGATCGTGATCCACTCGGGGTATGGGAGCTTCGTTAGCGAGAAGAAGCCGAGCATCATCGAGGTGACGCCGACGAGGGCGCGGATCAGGTGGCCGATCGGGTCCTCGGTCCGGAAGGACGTCTTCAGCTCGCCGAGCCAGGCGAGATAGATCAGCACCGGGATCAGCGCGAAGAAGGAGCGGAAGAAGACGATCTCGCCGGCGGGGATCCCGTCGCCGGCCGCCTTGATCGCGGTCTGCATGGCCACGAAGATCACGACCGAGATGCATTTGAGCCCGATCCCGAGCATCGGATTCGCGCCAGCGCCCGCGCTCGGCCCTGCGTCCATGTCCTGCCCTTCCCCCGCCGCCGCTGCGGCGGCCGTGCCGTCCGTCGCTGGTTCCGTGCCTCGCCGCCGGACGCTTCACCCATCCCTCGCGCCTACACCGCGAAGGTCGCGGGAAACTGGACCGCTCAGCCGGACGAACGATCCGGGCCGCCCTGAAGGCTCCGGCCCGGATCGGCTTCAGGGAGCCGTTGCGGCTCAGGCCGCGTCGGCCGCCTGCAGCGCCTCCCAGACGCGCAGCGGCGTTGCCGGCATGTCGAAGTGCTTCACGCCCGCCGAGCGCAACGCATCCGCAACGGCGTTCATGACTGCTGGCGTCGCACCGATCGTGCCGGCCTCGCCGGCACCCTTGATCCCGAGCGCGTTGGTGGTCGAGGGCACGTTGCGGGTCTTGAAGTCGAACATCGGGAAGTCCCAGGCCCGCGGCATGGCGTAGTCCATGAAGCTCGCGGTGACGAGCTGGCCCTCCGCATCGTAGACCGCGTTCTCGACCAGCGCCTGTCCGATCCCTTGCGCGACGCCGCCGTGGATCTGGCCGGCGAGCAGGATCGGGTTCACCGTCACGCCGAAGTCGTCGACGATCGTGTAGGCGACGAGTTGGGTCGCGCCCGTCTCCGGATCGATCTCGACCTCGGCGACATGGGTGCCGTTCGGATAGGTCGCCTCTTCCTGCTTGAACTCGCCGACCGCCTTGCGGTCCTCCTCGGACTTGGCGGCCGCCGCGAGCGCGGCGAAATCGATCGCCCGGTCGGTGCCGACGATGCGGGCGGAACCGTCCGCGAGCTCGATGTCGGCCGCGGAAGCCTCGAGCTCCTCGGCAGCGAGCTTCTTCAGCTTTTCGGCGAGCGCCTGGCTGGCGCGGCGGGCGGAGACGGCGCCGAGCGGGATCGAGCGCGAGCCGCCGGTGCCGCCGCCGGTCGGCGTGTACTCGGTGTCGCCCTGCAGGACGTCGATGCGGTCGTAGTCGAGGTTCAGCGCCTCGGCGACGAACTGCGCATAGGCGGTGACGTGGCCCTGGCCGTTCGACTGCGTGCCGATCTTCAGGGTGACGCGGCCCTCCGGCGTCAGCTCGACATAGGCGGGCTCGGAGCCGGGGAAGGCACAGGCCTCGACATAGGTCGACAGGCCGATGCCGCGCAGCCGGCCGCGGGCCGCCGCCTCCTCGCGCCGCGCCGGGAAGCTCTCCCAGTGCGACTGGCGCAGCCCTTCCGCAAGATGGCCGGCGAAGTCACCGGTGTCGTAGAGCCGCCCGAAGGCGGTGCGGTAGGGCAGCTGATCCGGCCGGATGAAGTTGCGGCGCCGGATCTCGTCGCGCGCAAGGTTCATGTCGACCGCACACTGGTCGACCAGCCGCTCGATCAGATAGGCGGCCTCGGGCCGGCCCGCGCCGCGATAGGCGTCCACCGGCACGGTGTTCGACAGGTAGAGCTTGCAGTCGACGTCGATCGTCGGGATGTCGTAGAGGCCGGTCGCCATCGACATGCCGAAGAACGGGATCATCGGGCCGAACTGCGAGGTATAGGCGCCGAGATTGGCGTCGATCGCGATGCGGAGCGCCAGGAACCGGCCCTCGGCGTCCATCGCCATCTCGCCGGTGACGAGGTTGTCGCGGCCGTGCGCGTCGGTGACGAAGTGCTCGGTGCGGTCGGAAGTCCACTTCACCGGCCGGCCGAGCTTGCGCGCGGCCTCCAGAACCAGCGCATATTCCCGGTAGACGAAGGCCTTGGTGCCGAACCCGCCGCCGACATCCGGCGTGACGACGCGAATCTTGTCCGGATCGACCTTGAAGACGGCGTTCGCGAGAATGCCGCGCATGCCGTGGACGCCCTGGCTGCCGGAGGTCAGGGTGAAGTGGCCGGTCTCGGCATCGTATTCGCCGACCGCCGAGCGCACTTCCATGTAGTTCGAGACGATGCGGTTCTGCACGAGCTCGATGCGCGTGACATGCGCCGCGCCCTCGAAGGCGGAGTCGGCCGCGGCCTTGTCGCCGACATGCATGCGGCCGGCGATGTTGCCCGGCACGTCGTCCCAGACGAGCGGCGCGCCCTCGGATCGCGCCGAGGCGATGTCCGCCACCGCCGGCAGCGGCTCCCAGTCGACCGCGACCAGTTCCGCCGCATCGCGCGCCTCAGCCGCCGTCTCGGCGACCACGAAGGCGACGGCGTCGCCGACATGGCGCACGATCTCCCGGGCGAGAACCGGCGCATTGCGCTTGTTCAGCGGCTTGTCGTCGACCTGCTTGGGCGAGGCCATGCAGGGCAGATCGCCGAGCTCTGCGACATCTTGATGCGTCAGCACCGCGACCACGCCCGGCGCCGCGCGGGCCGCTTCGAGATCGGTGATGGTGAAGCGGGCATGGGCGTGCGGCGAACGCACCACCGCGCCATGCAGGAGCCCTTCGCGGGTCACATCGTCGGTGTAGCGGCCGGCGCCGCGGATCAGGGCGTCGTCCTCCTTGCGCAGAACCGACGCGCCAAGGCCAAATTTCGGGGTCATGACATTCATGGAGACAGCTCCTCGGGGCACAGCGGGCCGCCCGAGACAGGCGCTCGAACAGGCCCGTCTCCGGCGAATCGACCGCGCGATTGATGGCGGCAACGATCTTCGTCCGGAGGAATAGCCGCAAGCGTGTCATACTCCAAGGAAGACATTGGCAATCGGCGCGGCGAAAGCTACCTGCGGCCCGAGAAAAGAGGATGGACCCCATGCTGCGCACCGACGACGGCCAGACCGTCAAGCTGACGGACTACCGACCGACCGACTACATCCTGCACGGCGTCGAGATGACGATCCGGCTCTTCGAGGGAGCCGCCGAGATCGATGCGGCGCTGACGCTGGAACGGCGGACGGAGACGGCGGCGGGCGCGCCGCTGACGCTCGACGGCGACGAACTGGTCCTGACCGGCCTGTCGCTCGACGGCGCCCCGCTGGAGCCTGGAGCCTACGAGGCCTCGCCCGAGCGCCTGACGGTGCTGTCGCCTCCCCCCGAGGGCCGCTTCCGACTCGGCGTCTCGACGCGGGTCGTGCCCGAGGAGAACTCGCAGCTGATGGGGCTCTATCGCTCGAACGGCATCTGGTGCACCCAGTGTGAGGCGGAGGGCTTCCGTCGGATCACCTATTTCCTCGACCGGCCCGACGTGCTCGCGCCCTACAAGGTGCGGATCGAGGCGGACAAGGCCAAGGCGCCGGTGCTCCTGTCGAACGGCAACCCGGTCGAGGCGGGCGAGCTTGCCGACGGACGGCATTTCGCCGTCTGGGACGACCCGTTCAACAAGCCGTCCTACCTCTTCGCCATAGTCGCCGGCGACCTCGACGCGATGCACGAGCCGTTCCAGACGATGAGCGGTCGCAAGGTCACCCTCGGCATCTATACCGAAAAGGGCCGCGTGGCGCAGGCGGCTTACGCGATGGACGCGCTGAAGCGGTCGATGCGCTGGGACGAGCGGCGCTTCGGGCGCGAATACGACCTCGACGTCTTCAACGTCGTCGCCATCGCCGACTTCAACATGGGGGCGATGGAGAACAAGGGCCTCAACGTCTTCAACCATAAATACGTCCTTTTGGATTCAGACATCGCCACCGATTCCGACTATGCCGGGGTCGAGACGGTGATCGCGCACGAGTACTTCCATAACTGGACCGGCAATCGGATCACCTGCCGCGACTGGTTCCAGCTCTGCCTGAAGGAAGGGCTGACCGTCTATCGCGACCAGGAGTTCTCTGCCGACGAGCGCGAGGCGACGGTGCAGCGGATCGGCTCGGTGCGCCGGCTGAAGGGGCATCAGTTCCCCGAGGACCAGGGGCCGCTGCAGCATCCCGTCCGCCCCGACGAATACCGCGAGATCAACAACTTCTACACGGCGACGGTCTACGACAAGGGCGCCGAACTGGTGCGGATGATCGCGACGATCCTCGGCCGCGACGGATTTCGCAAGGGCATGGATCTCTACTTCGAGCGCCACGACGGCGAGGCCGCGACGATCGAGCAGTTCGTCGCCTGCTTCGAGGATGCGACCGGCGCCGACCTCACGCAGTTCGCGCTCTGGTACGTCCAGGCGGGAACACCGACCCTGTCCGTCTCCGAGACCTACGACGCGGCCAACGACCGCCTCACCGTCACGCTGCAGCAATCGCTGAAGCCCGGCGCCGCAGGCACCGGCACGGCGCCGATGCACATTCCCGTCCGCTTCGGCCTCGTCGGCTCCAACGGCCAGGACAAGGAGGCCGCAACCACTTCCGCCGCGGTCGAGGGCGACGTCATCCATCTGCGCGAGGCCAACACCCGGATCGTCTTCGAGGGTCTCGGCGAGCGGCCCTATCTCTCCGTCCTGCGCGACTTCTCCGCGCCGGTGCAACTGGAGCATGCGCAGAGCGAGAGCGACCGGCTGGCACTGGCGCGGCTCGACCCCAACCTCTTCAACCGCTGGCGCATCCTGAACGATCTCGTCGGCCAGTCGCTGACGATCGCCAGCCGGTCTCCCGCGGATAGCGCCACGCCGCCGCTCGCGGCGGACATCGTCGACGCCATCCTCGCCTCCGTCGCCGACGTCTCACTGGATCCGGCCTTCCGGGCGCAGGTCCTGGCGCTTCCCGGTGAGGCCGAAATCGCGCGCATGGTTGCCGAGAACGTCGATCCCGATGCCGTCCACGCCGTGGTCGAGGCGGCGCGGGTCGCGATCGGCCGGCGCGGAATGCGGCTGTTCGAGGACCTGCACAAAGAGACCGATCCGGCGGCGGACTTCTCCCCCGACGCGGCCAGCGCCGGCCGGCGCGCGCTCGCCAATGCGGCGCTCGGCTATCTCGTCGCGGCGAAGGACGATCCGGCTCCGGCCGAGGCGCAGTATGCGAGCGCCCGCAACATGACCGACCGCCTCAGTGCCCTGGCGCTTCTCGTGCACCACTTTCCCGGCACCGCGCCGGCGGATGCCGCGCTCGCCGACTTCTACGCCCGGTTCGAGAACGACGAGCTGGTGCTCGACAAGTGGTTCGCCCTGCAGGCGACGATCCCCGATCCGGCGAGCCTCGACACCGTCTTGCACCTGACCCGGCATCCGAAGTTCACGCTGCGCAACCCCAACCGGGTGCGCGCTCTCATCGGAACCTTTGCCGCGGCCAATCAGGTGGCGTTCCACCGGGCGGACGGGGCGGGCTACCGCTTCGTCGCCGAGCGGCTCGTGGAGATCGACCGGATCAACCCGCAGATCGCCGCCCGCATCGCCACGACCTTCCGCGCCTGGCGCAGTTTCGAGCCGGCGCGGCGCGAGAACGCTCGTAAAGCGCTTCAGCAACTCATTGAGTCTCAAGGATTATCTAAAGACCTTAAGGATATTGTGGATCGGTCTCTGCGCTAACGATCCACATTATTGAATTATTCAGATCTGCCGCAATTCAGCGCTGGACAAGCTGATTCGCGTCTGGTCAATTGGCGGTGATTCGGGGGTGCGGCGTACCGGATCACAATGCGGCGGGACGAGGGGTTAAGCATGCGGGCGGACGCGTTCATCGCGCCGACGGGGAGACTTTTGTCTCTACTCGACGGGTTGCTGGGCGGAAGACTCGACATGGTCGGGCTCGCCCGAAACCTGCCGACCGCCAATGCTCCGGAGCCCATCCAGCCGCATCCGATGCGGCCCGAGACGATGCTTCGGCGCATCATTCCTTTCCTGATCGTCGGCTTCCTGCTGGTCCTGGCGCTGGCGCGCTTCAGCTTCCTCATGCAGGACCGGGCGGATCTGGAGAGCGCGGCGCAGCGGGACCTGAAGATCGCCGCCGCGCTTCTGCGCGCGACGAGCGAGGCGAAGGATGCGAGCGGCGCCAGCGACATGCAGACCCTGCTGACCGACTCGGTGCCGCAGGACATCCTGCAGTTCGGGCGCTTCGCCGTCATCAGCGACGAGAACGGCAAGGTCATCGCGACGCTCCCCGGCTTCGAATACCTGATCGGCCGCGACCTGCAGTTCATGATCGACGCGCCGCGCGCGCTCTTGTCTTTCGGGGAGAGCGCGGGCGTGCAGCAGACGAACTTCAACGACGTCCCGTCCTTCATCGCCTCGGCCCGCCTCCCGCATGGCGACAGCGTCACCTTCGTGCAGCCGGAGCCCGACCTCCTGGCCGACTGGCGGCACTCGGTCTCGATCAGCGTCACGCTGTTCGCGATGACCAGCCTGGTGATGCTGGTGATCCTCTATGCCTATTTCCGGCAGGCGAGCCGCGCCGAGGACACCGATGCGCTGTATCGCGAGACGCATCAGAAGGTCGACATGGCGCTGGCGCGCGGCCGCTGCGGCCTCTGGGACTGGGACATCGCCCGCGGCCGCATGTACTGGTCGCGCTCGATGTTCGAGATCCTCGGCATGCCCGCGCGCGACGGGGTCCTGTCCTTCGCCGACGTCGCGCCGCTGATGCATCCGGACGACGGAGGCCTGTTCAACGTCGCGCGTCAGGTCGCCGACGGCAGCATCGCCACGCTCGACCGGGTGTTCCGCATGCGGCGGAGCGACGGCGAGTATATCTGGATGCGGGCCCGGGCCGACGTCACGCGGACGCCCGAGGACGAGATCCACCTCATCGGCATCGCGGTCGACGTCAGCGACCAGAAGGAACTCGCCCGGCGCACCACCGAGGCCGGCGCGCTCCTCAACAACGCCATCGAGAACATTTCCGAGACCTTCGTCCTGTGTGACGCGGACAACCGCATCGTCCTGTGCAATTCGAAGTACCGCCAGACCTTCGGTCTTGCGGAAGCCGACGTCGCGCGCGGCACGCCCCTCGCCCTGGTGATGCAGAAGGCCCGCCGCCCGATCGAGACGGTACGGGTGACGAGCCCGACCTTCGCGGAGGGCGAGAGCGCGACCGAGGCGCATCTTCCGGACGGACGCTGGCTGCAGATTTCGGAGCGGCGCACCGGCAATGGCGGCTTCGTCTCGATCGGCACCGACATCACCCAGATCAAGCTGCACCAGGCGCATTCCATCGATTCCGAGCGCCGGCTGCTGGCGACCATCGAGGACCTGACCGCCGCGCGCCGCGAGGCCGATCGCCGGGCCCAGCAGCTGTCGGAGCTGAACCACCGCTTCGGCGAGGAGAAGGAGCGCGCCGAGAGCGCCTCGCGTGCCAAGACCACCTTCCTCGCCAACATGTCGCACGAGTTGCGGACGCCGCTGAACGCCATCCTCGGCTTCTCCGACATCATGCGGCAGAACACGCTCGGACCGCTCGGCAGCCCGAAGTACACCGAATATGCCGAAGACATCCACGACAGCGGCCGGTTCCTGCTGCGGCTGATCGACGACATCCTCGACATGGCGAAGATCGAGGCCGGCCGCGTGGAACTGCGTCCGGAAGATCTCGACCTCAAGGAGATCGTCGGCGAGGTGACGAAGTTCGTCGAGGTGCAGGCGCGCCAGAAGGACATCTCGGTCAGCGTCAGCGTGCCGGAGGAACTGACGATCCGCTCCGACCGCCGCGCCACTAAGCAGGTCATCCTGAACCTGTTGTCCAACGCGGTGAAGTTCACCGATCCGGGCGGCGCGGTGAAGCTGAAGGTGCGCAACTGCGACGGC
The DNA here is from genome assembly GCF_041027365.1 of Jiella sp. M17.18. Lineage (NCBI taxonomy): Bacteria > Pseudomonadati > Pseudomonadota > Alphaproteobacteria > Hyphomicrobiales > Aurantimonadaceae > Jiella > Jiella sp. M17.18. The sequence goes on from NZ_JBFTEH010000002.1 coordinate 220,627, forward strand.
CAGGCGCTGATCTCGGTGGCCGACAACGGCATCGGCATCCCCCGCGAGGCGCTCCACACGCTCGGCCGGCCGTTCCAGCAGATCGAGAGCGAGCTGACGCGCAAGAACCGCGGCACCGGCCTCGGCCTCGCCATCGCCCGCTCGCTGGTTGAGATGCATGGCGGCCGGATGCGGATCTCGTCGCGGGTCGGAACGGGCACCGTCGTGGCGTTGCGGCTGCCGCTGACGGGCCGGCTGTCGGTCGGCCGCGCCGCCTGAAGCGTCAGCAGCCGGGCCGCACGGCGTCGACGTCCAGGCGGCCAGTGCGCCGCACTGACGACCGGCCTGCCCGGCCTCGTTCGTTCAAGCCGGCTTTGTGCTCCGCGCCTCTCCGTCCAGCGATTCTGCGTCGGCATCCGGCTCTGCCGCCCCCTCCGCCGACGTCGGCAAGGGCAGGAGCATGTCAAAGGCCCGGCGCACCGACGCAGCGGTCTCCGCGAGAGTCGGCTCGATCGTTTCGGCAGCTTCAAGCCCCAGCGCCGCGGCTATGCGGTCGGCAAGGCCTGCCGGCAGATCGTCGCGCCGGAAGACGTCGGGCGGACCGAGCCGCAGGATCTGGATCACCCGGGTGAAGTCGCGCATCGCGCGCGGCAGGCGTTCGGCCTCCTCCGCCGGCAGCCGGTCGCCGAAGTCCGTTTCGGCGAGAACGTCCTCGGTCGGAGCGCCGATCAGGCGGCGATCCGCCCGCTCGGTGAGGAGCGCCCATTGCGCGATGAACTCGAGATCGATCAGCCCGCCGGGGAGAAGCTTCATGTCGAGCGGTCCCCGCGCGGGCTTGGCGCCCTCGATCCGCCGGCGCATCTCGGCGACATCGCCGGCGACCGCATCGGCGGGCCGCGGCTCGGCAATCGCGGCATGGATCGTCTCCACCACCTCACCACAGAGGCCGGGATCGCCCGCGATCGGCCGTGACCGCGTGAGCGCCATCCGCTCCCATGTCCAGGCCTCGGTCTTCTGGTAGCGCGCGAAGGCCTCGAAATGGGTCGCGAGCGGCCCCTTGTTGCCGGACGGGCGCAGGCGGAAGTCGACGTCGTAGAGCACGCCTTCGCGCATCGGGGCGGTGAGCGCCGCGATCAGGCGCTGGGTGAGCCGGGCGAAGTACACCGTCGGCGGCAGCGGCTTCTGGCCCTCGGACTGGTCGGCCTCGAGATCGTGGTCGTAGAGCAGGATGAGATCGAGATCCGACCCGGCCGTCAGCTCGCGGCTGCCGAGCCGCCCCATGCCGAGAAGCACCATCCGCTCGCCCGCGACATGGCCATGGCGCTCGGCGAAGGCGGCGTGCACGGCGGCGAAGGCCGCCTCCAGGACGACGTCGGCGACATTGGTGAAAGCCGGTCCCGCCTCGTCCGCGGCGACGACGCCGGTCAGCATCCGCGCGCCCACCAGGAACCGCTGCTCCGAGGCGAAAATCCGCAGCCTTGCGAGGACGTCCTCGTAATCCTCGGCATCGGCGAGGAAGGCGGCGAGCCGCTCGGCGAGCAGCGCGCGGTCCGGCAGCTCCCCGAGGAAAGCCGGATCGAGCATGGCGTCGAAGACATGCGGGCGCGCCGCGATCGTCTCGCGCAGCGCCGGGGCGGACGTGATGATCAGCGCCAGGAGTTCGAGGATCTTGGGGTTCGAGGCGATCAGCGCGAAGAACTGGACCCCGGCCGGCAGGCCCGAGAGGAAGCGGTCGAAGGCGGCGAGCGCCCCGTCGGGATCGCGGGCCTGCCCGAAGGCGGCGAGGAGCTGCGGCAGGACCTCGCTGAGGCGTTCGCGCGCGGCCTGGGAGCGCGTTGCGCGGTAGCGCCCGAAGGCCCAGGATCGGACGATCCGCGCGACGTCTCCCACCCGGCCATAGCCGAGGCTCCGCAGGCCTTCGAGCCCACTCGGATCCTCCTCGTTCTCGAGCAGCCGGACCAAGGCCGCATGGGCATCCGGCAACTCGGCCCCGCGCTCGGTGCGCCCGTCGCTGAAGAGCTGGGAGAAGTGCCGGTCGACGCAGCGCATCCGGTCGAGGAGGGCCTCCGAAAAGGCGGCCGCGTCCTGAAAGCCCGCCAGGCGGGCGATCTCCTCCAGCCGCTCCTCGTCCTCGGGCAGCGTGTGGCTCTGCTCGTCCGCGATCATCTGGATCACGTGCTCGGTCCGCCGCAGGAACCAGTAGGCTTCGGTCAGCTCGTCGCGGGTGTCTCGCGCGATCCATCCGCCGGCGGCAAGCGCGGCGAGCGCCTGGTCGGTCCGGCGCTGGCGCAAGGCCGGGCTGCGCCCGCCCGAGATCAGCTGCTGCGTCTGGGCGAAGAACTCGACCTCGCGGATGCCGCCGCGCCCGAGCTTGACGTTGTGTCCGGGAATGCCGAGGCCGTCGAAGCCGCGGTGCCTGTCGATCCTGAGCTTCATGTCCTGGATGTCGGCGATCGCCGCGAAGTCGAGATATTTCCGCCAGACGAAGGGCGAAAGCTCGTCGAGGAAGGCCTCGCCGGCCGCCCTGTCGCCGGCGACGGGCCGCGCCTTGATCATCGCGGCGCGCTCCCAGTTGCGCCCGCTGCCTTCGTAATAGGTCAGCGCCATGTCGGTCGAGATGGCGAGCGGCATGGCGCCAGGATCGGGGCGCAGGCGCATGTCGGTACGGAAGACGTAGCCCTCGCCGGTGCGCTCGCCGACGATCCGCACCAGCCGCCGCACGATGCGCGACAGTGTCTCCACCGCCTCCATCGGGTCCGGAACGAGGCCCGCCGCCGGCTCGAAGAACACGATGAGGTCGATGTCGCTGGAATAGTTCAGCTCGCCCGCCCCCAGCTTGCCCATGCCGAGGACGAAGAGGCCGCAGTCCCGCTCCGGCTCGTCCAGATGCGGCAGGACGATCTTGCCGGTCCGATGCGCCTCCGTCAGGCAGAAGCGAAGGGCGGCGCCGACCGTCGCCTCGGCGAGATCGGACAGGCTTGCGGTCGTCTCGGCAGGGCTTGCCGCTCCGAACAGGTCGCGGAGCGCGATCAGCAGGGAGACCTCGCGCTTCACCAGCCGCAGCCGCGCCATCAGCGCCGTCTCGCCCTCGCCGGCCGCCGGCGGCTCCGACAGCGAGGCGATCCGCTCGGCGATGATCTGATCGGCCGGACGCTCCTGCAGCGCCGCCAGCCATTCCGGGTGCTGAAGCATGGCGCCGCGAAGATAGGGCGAGAGCTCCATCACCGCGCCGAGCCGCGCGGCATCGCCTTCGGCGTTCGCGCGGCCCGCGTCGAGCGCAGCGGCCAACCCTCGGCATTCCCGCTCGTCGGCAGCGCGGCGGAGATCGCCCAGCCATTCGGCTGCCCGCGCCGCGTCGAGCGGCGTCAGGCAGATGCCGCCGCCGATCCCGAAGGTGGATGTGTCATCCCTGGCCATCGCTACGCGCCGCTTCCTCCCGCGGGAACTCCAGCACAACCTTAAGGCCCGGCTCCGCATCCTCAAGCGTCAGCCGGCCATCATGAACCGCGGCGATCGCCTGGACGAGCGACAGGCCGAGGCCGGAGCCCGGCATCGAGCGGCTCTGATCGAGCCGATAGAAGCGCTCCAACACGCGCTCGCGCTTGTCGGCGGGAATGCCCGGCCCGTTGTCGGCGACCGCCAGCCGCCAGATCCTCTCGTCCGCAGTCAGGCTGATCACGACGCGGATCTCGCGCTCGCAGGTCGCGGCGTATTTCAGCGCGTTGTCGACGAGGTTGGAGACGGCCTGGGCGATCAGTTCGCGGCTCGCGAGGACCGTCAGGCTCTCGGGCGCTACGACCTCGATTTCGGCGCCGACCTCCTCGGCGAGCGGCTCGTAGAGTTCGGCGACGTCTGCGACGATCGCCGCGACATCGACATCGCCCTTCAGCGCGGCGTGCGAGCCGGCCTCCACCTTCGAGATCATCAGAAGCGCGTCGAAGGTCCGGATCATCTGGTCGGCTTCGGCGATCATGCCTTCCAGCGCCTCGCGCGTGTCCCCAGTCTCCGCCGGCGCCGCCAATGCCTGCTCGGCGTGATTGCGCAGGCGCGTGAGCGGTGTCTTCAGATCATGGGCGATGTTGTCCGAGACCTGTTGCAGCCCTTCCTGCAGAAGCGCGACGCGGGCGAGCAGGATGTTGAGGTTCTCCGACAGCCGGTCGAATTCGTCGCCGGCCCCGGTCACCGGCAGGCGCTCCGTGAGATCGCCGGACAGGATGCGGGCGCTCGAGGCCGACATGCGGTCGAGCCGTTGCAGCGCCCTGCGGCCGATGAAGAACCAGGCGAGCAGCGCCGCCGCGCCCATCAGCGCCAGCGCCAGGATCAGCGCGCTCTGGACGATGGCGCGGAAGCGGGCCTGCTCCGTCGTGTCGCGGCCGACCAAAATGCGCATGCCGTTCGGCAGCGCCACGACGTCGGCGATCGCGATGTGGTAGCGGTCGGAGGGTTCTTCGGTGAAGCGCTCGTAGGCGAAGGCCTGCGACGTGAAGCCGGGATCGTCGAGCACGCCGGCCTGCAGGCTGGCCACGTTGCCGGCGATGATGCGCCCGGTGGCGTCGGTCACGAGATAGAGCGAGGCACCGGGCTGGCGGGCGCGGCGATCGATGGTGCGCACCAGGCCGATGATGCCGGACGTCCGGTAGATCTGCGACAGTTCGGAGATCTCGCCGGAGATCGCATTGCGGCTCTGCGTCTCCAGGATGCTCGAAGCGGTCGCCGTGACGTAGAAGACGAGAACCACCGCGCAGACGGCGAAGAGCAGGAAATACAGGGCCGACAGGCGGACGGCCGTCATGCGCATCAGCGCCTTCAGTCGAGCCATGCCGCCGGTCCCAAAAATGATCCTGCCGATCCTTTCATCCTGTCGGGCGCCGCAGGCTCTTGCGGTCGCCGCACGTCCCGCTTGCCGAGGCCCCCCGACTCACTCGCCGCTCACGCGCCGCGCGCCTCCTCGGCGGCCCGCATGATGTAGCCCGATCCGCGCACCGTGTGGAGCAGCGCCGAGTCGAAATCCCGCTCGATCTTCGAGCGCAGCCGGGAGATGTGGACGTCGATGACGTTGGTCTGCGGGTCGAAGTGATAGTCCCAGACGTTTTCGAGCAGCATCGTCCGGGTGACCACCTGCCCCGCATGCTTCATCAGATATTCGAGGAGCCGGAACTCGCGCGGCTGCAGCACGATCTGCTTGCCGCCGCGGCGCACCTCGTGGGAGAGCCGGTCGAGTTCCAGATCACCGACGCGGTAGCTCGTCTCGACGTCCTTGCCGATCCGCCGGCGGCCGAGCACCTCGATGCGGGCGAGAAGTTCGGAAAAGGCGAAGGGCTTGGCGAGATAGTCGTCACCGCCGGCCCGCAGTCCTTTCACCCGGTCGTCGACCTGGCCGAGCGCCGAAAGGATCAGCGCCGGCGTCTCGTTCTTCTGTTCGCGAAGACTGGCGATGACGGACAGGCCGTCGCGCTTCGGCAGCATGCGGTCGACCACCAGGACGTCGTAGGCGCGGCTCTCCGCCATGTGCAGCCCCTCCTCCCCGTTCTCCGCATGCTCGGCGACGTGCCCGGCCTCCCGCAACGCCTTCACGAGGTAGGCGGCGGCCTCACGGTCGTCTTCGATGATCAGGATGCGCATGGAGTCGGTCGAGGTCTCGGCGGCCACGGTTTCGGACATTGTGGGTTTCCTAGATTGGTGTCTCTCGGAAAAAATCAAAGCGGCGGCTGCCCGGCCGGCGCGCGATGCGGCGCCAGCCGGGCGGAGATCCGCGCGATTCGGGCTCGGGCGAGACCGTCCGAGCCGGCACAGCGCCAGGCTCGCCTCAGCCCTTGGCGACCGGCAGCGCGACGAAGCGGTTCTGGTCGCCGTTCTTCAGCTGGAACAGCGCGGCCTTGCGGCCGGCCTTCGAGGCCGCGTTGAGCGCCTGGCGGACGTCGTCCTGGCTCGCCACCGACTTGCCGTTCACGGCGACGATCGTGTCGCCCGGCCGCATGCCCTTGTCGGCCGCCGCCGAGTCGGGATCGACATCGGTGATGACGACGCCCGCGCCGTCATCCGAAGGCGTCACGGTGATGCCGTAGCCGGACAGCGAGGACGGGCTGACCGGAGCGCCGGTGCCCTTGTCGGAGGTGACCGAGGCGGCCTCGTCGAGCTTCGACAGATTGCCGAGGGTGACCTTGATCTGCTTCGCCTGGTTGTTGCGCCAGACGGTGACGTCGACCGTGGTGCCAGGACGATAGTCGGCGACCTTGCGGGCAAGCTCCCGCGGATCGGCGACCGTGTCGCCGTTGACCGCGGTGATCACGTCGCCGGTCTCGATGCCCGCCTTGGAGGCCGGCGTCTCGTTGTCCGGCAGGGTGACGATCGCGCCCTTCGCCTCGGACAGGCCGACGGCCTCGGCGATGTCGCTCGTGACAGGCGCGATCTGGACGCCGAGCCAGCCGCGCTCGACCGAACCGTTCTGCTTCAGCGACTGGATGACGTCCTTGGCGACGGAAGCGGGAATCGCGAAGGCGATGCCGACATTGCCGCCGGACGGCGAGAATATCGCGGTGTTGATGCCGATGACCTGGCCGTTGAGGTTGAAGGCCGGGCCGCCGGAATTGCCGCGGTTCACCGCCGCGTCGATCTGCAGGAAGTCGTCATAGGGGCCGGCGCCGATATCGCGCCCCCTGGCCGAGACGATGCCGGCCGTCACCGACCCGCCGAGGCCGAACGGGTTGCCGACGGCCACCACCCAGTCGCCGACGCGCACCTTCGAATCGTCGCCGAACTCGACATAGGTGAACGTCTTGCCGTCCTTCGGCGTGACCTTGAGCAGAGCGAGGTCCGTCCGCTTGTCGGTGCCGACGAGCTTGGCGTCGTACTCCGTGCCGTCGTCCATCACGACCGTGTACTTCGAGCCGCCGTCGACGACATGGTTGTTGGTGACGAGGTAGCCGTCGGCGGAGATGAAGAAACCGGAGCCCTGCGCCATCGCGTGGCGCGGCGCCAAATGCGGCTTGACGCCCTTCTGGCCGGGAATATCGAAGAAGCGGCGCAGCGGGTGGTCTTCCGGCAGCCCCTGGAACGGGTCGTCGAAGGTCTGGCTGTCGTCCGCGGTTGCCTTGACGTCCTCGGTCACGCGGACCGACACGACGGCGGGAGAGACCTTCTGGACGACGTCGGCGAAGCCGAAGGTCTGCTGCGGTGCGTCGACATGCACCGGGTCGGCGAGGACCGGCTGCGCATCGCCGATCATGCCGCCGGACAGGGCGAGGCCGGCGACACCCGCCGCAAGCACCGACGCGAACAGCCGGTTCCGCCTCGGCTTATGCCTCGTCACGTTCGTCATCGAATTTCCTTCCCCTGGAACAAATGCAAGAGCCGGTCCTCTTCGTCAGGAGGACCCATCGTGCATGGAGAGATAGATTCGGAGAGATTACGAGACTTTTTCGACGGCGTGAAAACTTGGTAAGTTCGCCTCCCGGCCGGTGCCGCCGATCGCCTCAGCGCTGCGCCTCCACGACATCCGCGATCGCGGCCTCTTCCTGCGCCGTCAGAGGTGCGGGGCCCTGCCGCCGCCGGCGCGTCGCGGCGCTGCGAAGCGCGAAGGCGAGACCGGCGAGAAGCGCAACGACGGGCGTCGCCCAGAGCGCGAGGTTCCGCCAGTCGAAGCGCGGCTTCAGCAGCACGAACTCGCCATAGCGCGAGACGAGATAATCGATGACTTCCTGATCGGTGTCACCGGCCTTGATGCGCTTGCGCACCAGCAGCCGAAGGTCCTTCGCAAGATCGGCGTTGGAGGCGTCGATCGACTCGTTCTGACAGACGAGGCAACGCAGCCCTTCCGAAAGATGCCGCGCCCGCGCCTCCAGCACCGGGTCCTTCAGCATCTCGTCCGGATTGACCGCATAGGCCGGTGCGACCAGGAGGCCGGCCGGCACTGCCGCGACGAGCAGCGCGAAGGCGGCGAAGACGATCGCGAGCTTGCCCACCATCGCCGCTACTCCGCCGGTGCCAGCGCTTCGCGCCGGCGCCGCGCCGGCGCCCCGACCCGCAGGCGCCGGTCCGCGAGCGAAACGAGACCGCCGAAGGCCATGCAGAGCGCGCCCAGCCAGATGAAGGTCACCAGCGGCTTCCACCAGACGCGCACCACGATGCCGCCCTCGGCGGACGGGTCGCCGAGCGAGATGTAGAGCTGCGAGAACCAGTCGGTGCGGATCCCGGACTCCGTCGTCGGCGTCTGCCTCGCCGGGTAGAAGCGCTTGGCGCTGCGCATCGTCCCGGCCTCCAGACCGTCGCGGCGCAGGTCGAAGGTGCCGTAATGCTCCTCGTAGTTCGGCCCCTGCCGCGGGGTCATGCCCTTGAAGGTGATCGCATAGCCGCCGGCGTTCACCGTGTCGCCCGGCTTCATGTTGGTTATCAGCTCGGTCTGGAACGCCGACGCGGTGACGATGCCGAGCACGGTGATGCCGAGGCCGAAATGGGCGATCGCCGTGCCGAAGGCCGAGCGCGGCAGTCCGGCAAGGCGCCGGAAACCGTTGCGCAAGCCCACCTTGAGGAAGTTCGCCCGCCCGACGAGGTCGGTCGCCGCGCCGACGAGCAGCCAGACCGCGAGGCCGAAGCCGAGTGCGGCGAGGATGCGCGTGCCGTTGGTCAGCGCCAGCGCGATCACGATCGTCACCAGCGCGGCGCCGACCGCCGCGTAGAGGCGCTGGGCGGCGGCCAGGAGGTCGCCGCGCTTCCAGCCGAGCAGCGGACCGAAGGGGACGGCAAAGAGCAGCGGTACCATCAGCGGGCCGAAGGTCATGTCGAAGAAGGGCGGGCCGACGGAGATCTTCGCGCCGGTCAGGGTCTCCAAGAGCAGCGGGTAGAGCGTTCCGACGAGGACGGTCGCCGCCGCCGTCGTCAGGAACAGGTTGTTGAAGACCAGGGCTCCCTCGCGGCTGATCGGCGCGAAGAGGCCGCCGCCTTCGAGCGCCGAGGCCCGGAAGGCGAAGAGCGACAGCGCACCGCCGATGAACAGGCACAGGATGATCAGGATGAACACGCCGCGGGCCGGATCGGTGGCGAATGCGTGGACGGAGGTGAGCACGCCGGAGCGCACCAGGAAGGTCCCCAGCAGCGACAGCGAGAAGGTCAGGATCGCGAGGAGGATGGTCCAGACCTTCAGCGCCGAGCGCTTCTCCATCACCAGCGCCGAATGGAGGAGCGCCGTGCCCGACAGCCAGGGCATGAAGGAGGCGTTCTCGACCGGGTCCCAGAACCACCAGCCGCCCCAGCCAAGCTCGTAATAGGCCCAGTAGGAACCCATCGCGATGCCGCAGGTGAGGAAGATCCAGGCAATCAGCGTCCAGGGCCGGACCCACCGGGCCCAGGCCGCATCGATGCGCCCGTCGATCAGCGCGGCGACCGCGAAGGAGAAGGCGATGGAGAAGCCGACATAGCCGAGGTAGAGCATCGGCGGATGGATCGCGAGGCCGATGTCCTGCAGGATCGGGTTGAGGTCCTGGCCCTCCATCGGCGCCGGGTTCAGCCGGGTGAACGGGTTCGACGTCATCAGGATGAAGAGCAGGAAGGCCGTCGAGATCCAGGCCTGGACCGACAGGACGTTGGCCTTCAGGCTGGCCGGCAGGTCGCGTCCGAACAGCGCCACCAGCGCCCCGAAGAAGGACAGGATCAGCACCCAGAGGAGCATCGAGCCCTCATGGTTGCCCCAGGTCGAGGTGAACTTGTAGAGCAGCGGCTGCTGCGAGTTCGAATTCTGGTAGACGTTGAGGACCGAAAAGTCCGAGGTGACGTAGGACGTCACCAGCGCCGAGAAGGACAGCGCGATCAGCAGGAAGCCGCCGGTCGCCATGACCGTACCGGTGTCCATCAGCCGGCCGTCGCCGCTGCGCGCGCCGAGCATCGGCAGCACCGACTGCAGCAGCGAGACCGAAAGCGCCAGGATCAGCGCGTAGTGTCCGATTTCGACGATCACGAGCCCGCTCCCATTGCCGTTTCGGCCGACACCGTCTTCTCGGCCGGCTTCACCGTCCCGGTGCCCTCGTCCCACAGTCCACGCTTCTTGAGGTCGTCGACGACCTCCTTCGGCATGTAGCGCTCGTCGTGCTTGGCGAGCACCGTGTCTGCGACGAAGACGTGGTCGGGTCCGAGCGTGCCCTCGGCGACGACGCCCTGCCCCTCGCGGAAGAGGTCGGGCAGGATGCCGGTATAGGTGACGGGCACGCTCTTGACGGTATCGGTGACCTTGAAGCTGACGGTATCGGCGCCGCTGCGGACGATCGAGCCCTTGGCGACGAGACCGCCGAGCCGGATGCGCTGGCCCGGCGACGGCGAATGCGCGACGAGGTCGGTCGGCGAGTTGAAATAGGCGACCGAGCCGGACAGCGCACTCAGCACCAGTCCCACCGCCGCGCCGATGACGATCATGATCGCGCCGATCGAATAGAGGCGCTTCGCCTTCCGCGTCATTGCGTCTTCGTCTCCTCCGCGGTGCCCAACCCCATCTGCGCGCCGAAAGCGGCGATTTCCCGGCCCGCGGCGGAATCGGCCGCAAAGCTCCGCTGCGCCTTGTCGTAGGCGGCGGCGGCCTTTTCCGGCTGTCCGAGCACGCTATAGGACCGGATCAGCCGCTTCCACCCCTCGACGTCGTTTGGATTCTGCTGCAGCCGATCGGCGAGCTGGGCGACCATGCTCTCGATCATCGCCTGGCGGTCCTTGGCCGACATCGAGGCTGCGGCCGCCATGTCGGAGGCGGTCGGACCGGGTGCGCCCGCCGGCCCCTGCGCTGCACCTGCCGGCGCGCCCGGCTGCGGGGCCGCGGACGCCGTCGCCCCGTCCGGCAGGCCGCTGCTCTTGCCCTGGCGCATCCTGGCATCGGCCAGTCCGGCCTGCGCGATCTGCATCCACGGCGCGTTCTTCGGACTTGCGGCGATCAGCTTCGACCAGCGGGCTTCGGCGTCCGCCGCCCGCTGCTCCTGGCTCGCGTCCAGCGCCAGGAAGAACTGCGCCGGGAGGTAGTCCGGATTGATCTTCAGCGCCCGTTCGAAGGCGGCCTTGGCTTCGTCGGTGACCTCGCCGCCGGCGACCTGCGCGATCGCCTCGCCGAGCCCGCCCTCGCGACTGGCCGTCGGACCGAGCAGGCGAATGGCGTTGCGATACGCGGTCTCGGCCTTTTTCGGCTGGTCGATCTGCAGATAGACCGGCGCCAGGAGATCCCAGCCCTTGCCGTCATTGGGGTTGTCGCGCAGCCGCTTTTCGGCGGCGGCGACGATCTGGTCCATGCTCATGTCGCTGCCCGGCGGCGTGGTGCGGGCCGCCAGCGGCTCGTCGGGCAGCGCCCTGCCACCGTAGATCGTGTAGAGCGTGGTCGTCAGCGCCGGAATGATCAGGACGACGGCGAGGATCGCCGCGAGCATGGCCGGCCGGCGCCAGCCCTGGCCGAGGCGACGGGCCTTGGCGGCGCGCGCCTTCTCCGCCGCCTTCAGGAGCCGCCGGCCGATCTCCGCCCGGGCGGTCTCGGCTTCCGACTCCGCCATGGTGCCGCGCTCGACATCTGCCTCGAGTTCGCGCAGTTGCGAGGCATAGACCTCGACGTCGTGATCGGCCCGCGTCGCGGCCGTTTCGGATCGGCTGCGCATCAGCGGCCAGAGAACCGCCAGCGTGACGGCTGCCGTCATGACGGCTGCAATGACCCAGAATTCCATGCCACTCATTTCAGGATCGGGAAGGGAGAGGCGGAAAAGGCAGGGCAAAGCCAGCCCGTCCGTCGGTTCGAGCGTCGCAAGCGCCTTAGCAGAGGCGCCGGAACTTTCCCATTCAAATCCTGAAGACCTGCAACCGCAAGACCCGGCAGCCGATCCCGTCAGTCAGGCGACAGGCTTCCAGAGCCCGTCCGGGGTTTTGCAGGCGGTGCCGAGCGTGCGGATCGGCTGCTTGCCGCCATTGATCGTCTGGGAATAGGCGCGGCAGTCCTGCGACCCGACGCGGTAGGGCTGGGTCGGCACGACCTGACCGGAATAGCCGTCGGCGCTCCAGGTCACGGGCTGCCCGGCCGGCGTGTATTCCAGCGCCTGGAATTCCGCCGCCAATGCCTTCGCCTTGGCGTCCGCCGGCAGGCGAGAAGCCAGCGCACTCTGCCCCACCAGGCCCTCGCCCAGTGCCTTCACCCCGGCGGACGGCGCGAGACTGGCCTGCCCCCCTCCGAACGACAGACATCCCGCCATCGGCAGGGCCAGGAGAGGAACGAGATGCTTGAAAGCCATGCGCGAAGGGTCCGTCCGAATGCGAGGCCGTCCAGAAGCGGAAGGAAGTCGAGCCTTGGCAGTTGCCGCTCCGCGTCCGCATGTCAAGCCGTCAGCGCCCCACGCGCACAGGGCAGAACGACCGTCGCCTTCAGGCCGCCGAGTTCGGAACGCGAGAGTTCGAGCGAACCGCGATAATCGGCGGCGATGTCGGAGACGATGGAGAGGCCGAGGCCGCTGCCGGGCGTCGCCTCGTCGAGGCGTCGCCCACGCTTCTGGGCTTCCACCATCTGCGCCTCGCCGAGCCCCGGCCCGTCGTCCTCGATCGTGGTGAGGAATCGTTCTCCCGGGATCGCGCGACAGGAGACCCGGATCTCGCTGTCCGCCCATTTCGCGGCATTCTCCAGAAGATTGCCGACGACCTCCTCGAAGTCCTGGCGTTCCCCGCCGAAGATGAGATTCTCGGCCGCGGCCGGGTCGAAGTCCAAGGCGAGGTTCGGGTGGAGCTTGCCGATGACGCGGACGATGCGCTCCAGCGCCGGGCGCACCGGCGTGCGGAATACTGCCCCGCCCTCGCTCTGGGCCGCGACCCGCGCGCGGTCGAGATAATGCTGGACCTGGCCGCGCATCCGTCCGGTCTGGTCGGAGATGACGCGCCCGTGCTCGCCACCAAGAGCCGCCGCTTCGTTGACGAGGATGGCGAGCGGCGTCTTCAGGGAATGGGCGAGGTTGCCGACCTGGGTGCGCGAACGCTCGACGATCCGCCGGTTGTTGTCGATCAGCGCGTTCACCTCGACGGTGAGCGGTGCGATCTCGGCCGGGAAGCGGCCTTCCAACCGCTCCGCCTGCCCGGCGCGGACCTTCGACAGCGCCCGGCGCACTGCGCCGAGCGGGCGCAGGCCGAACAGGATGGCGAGGATGTTGACGACGATCGAGCCGATGCCGACGGCACCGAGATAGAAGGCGAGCGAACGGTTGAAGGCGGCGATGTCGGCCGACACCGAGGAGAGATTGCCCATGACCCGGAATCGCGCGGCATGGTTGGCGGCGTCGAGCACGACCTCGGTCTCGATGACGCGCAAACGCTCGCCGCTCAGCCCGTCGACGTCGTAGGCGCGGCGGTAGGACATGTCGAAGGGAACGCGCTGGGCCGGCTTGGTGGGAATATCGAGGAGGCCGAGCGACGCTGATGTCAGGCGGCCATGGGTGTTGGCGCTGGCCGGCACCACCTCCCAATACCAGCCCGACAGCGGCTGAGCGTAGCGCAGGTCGCCGAGATCGGGGTTGCCGGAAAGGTCGCCGTTCTCGCCCGCCGTCACGCTGTTGACGAGGTTGTAGAGCTGGGCGGTCAGGAGATCCTCGAAGCCCCGCGTGGCCGTCCGCTCGTACAGCGTCGAGATCAGTCCGGCCGCGACAGCGAGCGCGACGAGGGTCCAGAGGCTGGTCAGGAGGATGACGCGCGCGGTCAGCGACGTCAGAGGGTTCGCACGGCCGACGAACCGCCGCGCACGCGCCGCCGCAGCCCGCGGCGCCAGGCCTGCCCGGAGCTTCGGCAGCCATGCCGGCCGCAGCCTCTCAGGCGTCGGCGCTGCCATCGCGCATCCTGTAGCCCTGGCCGCGGATGGTCTCGATCAGGTCGACGCCGAGCTTCTTGCGCAGCCGCCCGACGAACACCTCGATCGTGTTCGAATCCCGGTCGAAATCCTGATCGTAGAGGTGCTCGATCAGTTCGGTGCGCGAGACGACCGCGTCCTGGTGGTGCATGAGATAGTCGAGCAGGCGATATTCGTGCGAGGTCAGCTTCAGCGGAGCGCCGTCGACGCTGGCGCGCGCCGCCTTGGTGTCGAGCCGCACCGGCCCGCAGTGGATCTCCGACGACGCATGGCCGGCGGCGCGGCGGATCAATGCGCGCACGCGGGCCAGCACTTCCTCGACGTGGAAGGGCTTGGTCACGTAGTCGTCGGCGCCGGCATCGATGCCGGAGACCTTGTCGCTCCAGCGGTCGCGGGCCGTCAGGATCAGCACGGGCATGACCTTGTCCTCGCGCCGCCAGCGCTCGAGGACGCTGATCCCGTCCATCTGCGGCAGGCCGATATCGAGGATCACCGCGTCATAGGGCTCGGTATCGCCGAGGTAATGGCCCTCCTCCCCGTCGAAGGCGGTGTCGACGACATAGCCGGCGCCGCTGAGCGCCTCCACCAGCTGCCGATTCAGGATCCGATCGTCTTCGACGACGAGCACGCGCATGCCTGCAATTCCTCCGCGATCAGCCGCATACTGCTACGGCGGGGCCCTCTTCTGCCCTCCCGTCAGGGCTTTATCGTGACGGTCTTCTTGCGCGGACGCTCGCCGTCGCGCGCCGGGACGAGGACGGTCACCACGCACACCGTCTGCCCTCCCTGTCGGCGCATCGAGACCGACAGGACCTGCCCCCCGGTCTGGGAAGCTGCGCGGTCGGCCGCGCTGGAGCAGTCTTCAGCCGCGAGCTGGACAGGCGCCCCTTGCTGCAGCGTAACGGCCTGCGGGTCGGTGCGCTGCCAGTGCGTCTTGCCGTAGGCCGAGGCAATGTTCATCCCGCCGGCAAGCACTGCGGCCGTCGTCAGGCAGATGGCGTGGAGCTTTGGAGCTGATGTCATGGCAGGCCGATCGGACGAGTGTGCCGCAGAATAGTCTCGAGTCCCGGCATTTGTAGCAACTGGCGGCTGAATAGCGAATGAATGGCGCCTGGACCGTCCGCCGCCCCTGTCCGCATCGGCGGGTCACGCCTTCGAGACAGGGCTTCGGCGGACGGCCGGCTGCCTATCCGATCGTCGACTTGGCGGCCAGGCGCCCGTAGATCGCGACGACGGCGCCCACCGCGCCGGCGCCGCTGATCAGCGCATTGGTCAGGGCCTCATGCGCGCCGGGATCGAGGTCGTAGCCGAAATAGCCGGCGCTGGCCGCGATCAACGCGACGACGCCGCCCCAGATCGTACGCGACTGGTACCACGGTTTGGTTTCGTCCATGCTGTCCTTCCTCTCTCTTAAACTGCCGGCAACCATGCCGGACGGGAGAACGTGGCTGCGCGGGGCGTGCCGGCGCCCCAGACAGGGCTGACCTGCGCGACCGTCAGGGTGATGCGCCCGGAGCAAGCGCCGAAGGCCGCCATCTGCTCGACTGCGGACAGTGTCAGTTCCGGCGTCTCCGGCTCACGCACGAGGACTCTGCCGCTGTCATCGGCGATGGCCGCGCTGTAGAGTTCGCGCTCTTCGCCAAGCGGCACGTCGCGCCCCTCCCAGCTGTCGCCGCCGGTCCGGGTGCGCCGAATCCAGGCGAAGGTCACCGCGCCGTCGGCAGCGAACCGCGCACGGATGTGCACGGGCGAGAGGGGTAGGACCGAGCGCTGCCCCAGCGTCGCGGTGACCGTGACGGCGGCGGCATCGGCGAGCGGCCGGCCGAGCGGCGCGACGCGCCAGGAGATCTCTCGCCCGACCTCGCTCGTCTTGAGGCCGAGATCGCCGCAGGCCGCATCGAGCAGGACGAAGGCCGCGCCGGCGATGGCTCCAGTCGCCATGGCGTCCTGGGTGCCGCCCTGCGCGCGCAACAGGCCGGACAGTTCGAAGAGCGACGGCGCGATTTCCTCCGCCGCTTCGAACTGCAGCACCTCAAAGCCTCCGCTCCCGCATTCGACGGCGCACAGATTGCCGCCGGCGAGCAGGGCCGCGCGCGAGATCGCGTAGAGCGCGCCGCGGTCGAGCTTGACCGTCAGGCGATTGCCGCGGTCGAGCCGCCCTTCAGGTCCCGGTGCGAGGGCTTGCGTCAGCCGGCCGAGGGTCGCCGGCCGCAGGGCCGTCGCGCGCGCTCCGGTGACACTGCCGCCATCTGCCGGCGAGAGGCTGTAGCCGGTCCAGGGGGACGCGCTGACCGCAAACCGCGCGCCGGCCAGTCCCGTCGCCCCGTCGGGCAGCGGCAGGTCGAGGAGCTCGACCCGCGGCCGCGACGCGGCGGCGGACGAAACCGGCGGCAGTTGCAGCGTCACGCCGGCATCGGCTCCGGCAATCCGGCGCTGCGGCAGCCGCCGGGCCTCGATCCGCCGCGCTTCGCCGGTCTCGATCCGCGCGACCAGCCATTCGCCGCGATGGTCCGCCAGCGTCAGGACGTCGCCCGCCTTGATGTCCAGTCGCGCCGGCTCGACGGCGAAGACCGCGGTCTCGGCGACGGCACCGGCCTCCTGCAGCATGACGGCCGCCAGCGCCTTCGCCTGGCTCTCGTCGAGCGCGGCGGAGACGCCGACGATCTCCTGGCGCGGGCGCTCGACGCCGGCCCGCGCCGCCTCCGCCGTGCCCGGCTGATAGGCGCGCCACGGATCGAGGAAGCTGAGCGTGATCATGTCGGTGCGCGCTTCCGCCTCGGCCCGGCGCAGCTCGACATAGGCGCCGTCGCTCTCGGCAAAGCCGTCGATCGCCGCTTGCGGGAAGAGGCGCGCGAGCGACCGGCAGACGATCGCGCCGTCCGCCGCGTGCGCGACGCTGCCGGTCAGGCGCAACAGCCCTTCCAGAACGTCGCGCGCCGAACTCGGGCCGTCGTCGACATAGCCGGTGACCATCGCCTCAACCGCGCGGACGTCGAAGTCGTCGATCGCATGGTCCCGCAGGATCGCGGCGAAGAGCGCGTCGGCGGGCGCGGTACCGAGGCGACCGCTGAGCCAATGCCCACGGCGCCAGTTGTCGCCGTCGCTCCAGACGTCGGTGCGGCCGGGAAAGGCCGGATACGGCCTCGCATCCCACGTCCAGACATGGATCGCGGAGGGCTCTACCATGCGCCCGCCATAGACCGGCGAGACGAGATTGTTGGCATCCTGGAAGCCGGCCGCCGCCGGGTCCCAATGCGCCAGATGCGCTTCCAGGAAGCGGCGCTGGACAAGGTCGTCGCGCGCACCGGTCGAGAAGTAGGGCACCTCGCTTTCCGACGACTTCGGGTCGACGAAGACGTTCGGCTGGTTCGCGCCCTTGTCGATCGCCGGACAGCCGAGCTCGGTGAACCAGATCGGCTTCATCTTCGGCATCCAGGCGGAGGCCGCATCGATCTCGACGCCGCCACGCCGCTCGACATGCGGGTTCGACCACCACCCGAGAAGATCCTTGGCCCGGTACATCCAGGGCTTGCCGGCGGCGCCGTCGGTGATCGCCGTGCGCCGCCCGGCGGCCCGGTCCGCCGCGGATGCATAGTACCAGTCGTAGTATTCGCCGCCGGCGATGCCTGCCGCCAGAGCATCGCGATCGTAGGCCGACGGCGCCGCGACGCGCGGCGCGGCATCGTCCCGCCAGTCGGCAAGCGGGAGGTAGTTGTCGATCCCGACGGCGTCGATCGCGCTCGAGGCCCAGAGCGGGTCGAGATTGAAGAAGACGTCGCCGGAGCCGTCGTCGGGGTGGTAGCCGAAATACTCGCTCCAGTCGGCGGCATAGACGACCGCCGCATCCGGCATCAGCACCTTCACGGCCTCGGCGATGGCGATGAGCCCCTCGACGAAGGGGAAGCGGCCTTCCGCATCGCGCAGCCGCGTCAGCCCGCGCAGCTCCGAACCGATGACGAAGGCGTCGACGCCGCCCCGAGCGGCGAGGTGCGCCTGCTGGAAGATCATCCGGCGATACGACCACTCGTCCGGCCCATGGTAGCGCAGGCGGTCGCCGTCGAAGCTGAAGTCGGACGCAGATGCCGTGCCGAGGAAGGCGGCAATGTCCGCGCGGGCACCGGCGGTCCGGTCGCCGGAGCCCGGCCGCCCCGGCGCGACGTCGAGCGTGATCCGCCCGCGCCAGGGGAAGGCCGCCTGCTCGCCCGCACCATAGGGATCGCTCAGCCCGTTGCCGTGCGGCACGTCCATCAGCAGGAACGGATAGTAGGTGACCTTCAGCCCGCGGTCCTTCAGGTCGGCGATGGCGCGCAGCACGCCAGCATCGCTCGGCGTGCCGCCGAAGGCCGGTCCCCCGCCGATCCGGCTGACGAGCGGGGCTTCGCCGCGGCCGAGATCACCGACATGCCACTCCTCGGTCTCGGCGCGCCTGTCGATCTCCACCCGCGGCGTCAGCCGGCAGTGTCCGGCCCGCAGATCGTCGCCGAACCAGGAGACGACCAGCGCGGCCCGCTCCAGCGCCGGGCACAGCGCCGTCAGCTCGTCGATCGACGCCGTCCAGTCGCTCGCGGCATAGGTGACGTTGCGGTTGAGGAAGCGGTCCTCGCCCTCGCGCAGCCGATCGCGGACGACCCTGGTGTCGAGCCCGTGCTCGGTGGCGCCGGGGATGACGGTGACCGCCTTGAGCTGTCCTTCGAGGTTCCCGATCGGTCGGATCACCTCGCAGGCGATCTGCGGGATGCGGTTGCCGTAGCTCTGCAGCGGCAGGCGTTCGAAGACGAGGTAGGCGAGGCCGCGATAGGCCGGGGCGTTCCCCTCGCCCTGCTTCGCCTCGATCAGCGGGTCGGGTGCCTGCGTCTCGTAGCCCCGATACACCCGCATCGTCACCGTCTCGAGGTCGAGTTCCTCCCCGTCCGCCCAAACCCGGCGGATCGTCGCGATCGGCCCCTCGCAGAGCCCGACGGCGACATTGCCGAAATAGCTGTAGGTGGTGGTCTCGACGCCCCTGCCGCCGCCCTTGCCGCCCTGGCGCTCGGTCGTCGTCTCCTCTTCGAAGCGCGTCGTCCAGATCACCTGCCCCGCCACGCGGGCCGTGCCGTAGACGCGTGCGATGCCGCCGCCCTCGTCGGCCTGCATGACGCGGTTGCCGGTCAGCCGCGCGCCCTCGACATGCCGCGTCGAGGCGAACAACTGGCTGTCGATGGCGGCGCCGGCGAGGCCGCCGACGGCGCGGCCGAGGATGGCGCCGAACGGTCCGCCGATGAGGCCGCCGACCAGACCGCCGGCCGCCTGCAGAAGGATCGTCGCCATCAGTCCTCCTGAGAAGGCTGGTTCGGGAAAGAGAAGGCACCGGCGATCCGCCGCGCCCAGGCGTTCGGCATCGGCGAGGAGACCACGGCCGCGCCCTCATAGGCGTGGATCAGCCGTCCGCCTTCGTCGAGGATCCCGCAGTGGGTCGCCGGCGCGCCGATCTTCCAGCGGAACAGGACGACGTCGCCCGGCATCGCATCGGCGGTGGCGACGGTGTCCAGGTTCCGCCGCGCCGCCTCCAGCAGGCGATCGTCGCCGCCGACGACTGCCCAGCTCGCCGCATATGGTCCCGCCGCCTCCGGCTCGGCGCCGTAGAGGTCGCGCCAGACACCGCGTACGAGGCCCAGGCAGTCGCAGCCGACGCCCTTGCGGCTGCCCTGGTGGCGGTAGGGTGTGCCGAGCCAGCCTCTGGCGGCCGTGAGCGCTGCGCTCCTGCGCCCGCTGCTCATGGCACAACCGCCGCGCCGTCGTAGACGCCGTCCGACTTGGCATAGGCCAGCGTCGCATCGGCGCCGGGGATATGCGGGAAGCCACGGAAGTTCGCGGAATTGGCAAAGCGCGTGCGGCAGGTCGCAAAGCTCTTGTCGCAGCCCTGAGTCAGACGGACGCGATCCCCGACGGCGACGCCGGCATCGATCGGATCGGCAAGGACGAAGCGGACCGTACCGAGCCCGGTCGGCGCCACGGAGACGATGTCGGCCGAGAGATCCCGGCCCGCGCCGTCCAGCACGACCAGCCGGCCGAAGGCGAAGAGAGCCGGTTCGGCGCCGAGATCGCCCGTCGTCTCGATCAGCGCGCCACTGCCGCCGGACACTGGCACGTCGATGGTGAAGGGAGCCTCCGATGCGGGGAACCGGCAGCGTCCGTCGCCGAAGACCGCGTCACAGCGACGCCGGTAGAGCCGGCCACGGACCCGGTCGAGCTTCGCCGCGGCGCTGCGCAACTCGGCGGTGAAGGCGGTCTCGCCGCGCTTCACCTCGCCGAGTTCGGCAACGTCGACACGCAGGAATGCTTCAGGATTCTGCCAGTCGACGACGAAGGTCTCGATCCTGGCACCGTCGAAGCGCCCGGCCCAAATGTCGGCTTCCTCGATCGCCGCCGAGGAGAGTGCACCCTGCACTTCGCGCGTCGCCGCGGCGAGACCGAGCTCTTCCTCCGCCTCGCTCGCCGTCAGCCCCGTCGCGGCTTCAAAGCGCGTGCCGTCGAAGCTCAAGGGGAAGTCATGATCGGTGAAGCCGAGGACGAGGCCGTCGCTGCGCATCAGCCGCCAGCAATTGGCGAGCGTCGTCGCCGGCCGGCCGACGGCCGTCGCCAGCGCCTGTGGCAGCGTCTTCATGGCCGCACCTCGATCAGCGGGATGGAGGGGATCTCGCCGGCTTCGAAGGCCGCAAGGTTGATCGCCAGTTGGTCCATGTCGAAACGCACCGGCACGTCGAAGGCGAAGCCGGCCGTGATCGTCACTCCATCTGCGGGCGGCGCATCGAAGGTCACGAGGCCGGTCGTCTCGTCGATCAGCAGGCCATCCGTCGCGATGACGCCGGCGACGGCGACGAGGACGGTGCCGGGCACCGGCTTCTCGATCGGCCGGACATAGGCGCCGTCGCCACTGCCATAGCGCTTCGCCAGCTGGAACGCCGCCGTCTCGCCGTCGCCGGTCCCGATCGCCTGGTCGAACGCGGTGACGGCGGCACCGTGGGCAGCGGAGCTGAAGTCGAGCGGATCGCGGAATCGGAACCCGGTCAGCTTGCCCCGCCGCGCCTCGAAGAAGGCCAGCACGGCGGCGAGATCGGCGAGGCTCTTCACCCCCGAGCCCGCATCGTAGCGCCGCGTCGAGCGGCTGTGGCGCTGGTTGCGGTGCTCGTAGCCTGTGGACAGCCGGACGATCTCGGTCAGCCGCTCCGGACCGCCGCTCGTCCCGAAGGCGACACGGAGCGGAAATCGCTCCTCGGAAAAGCTTTCGATCGCCATCAGCTCAGAGCCCTCGCCGGCCGCGGCTCGCCGCCCGCGCCAGCATCGCCTGGACCTGCGCCTCGGCCCGCTTGAAGCTCGGCGCATCCGGCGTCGAGACGTTGAAGACGATGTTGGTGGCACTCCCACCGGACGGCACGGCGACGCCGAGCGAACCGTCGGCGCCGCGCTGCAGCGGCAGGATCGCCTCCGCGCCCGCCTCGCCCATCAGGCCGAGCTTGCCGCCGGCGGGAAAATAGCTCGGCGTGGCGACGACGCCGCCCTTGGCAAAGGCGGTGACGCCGGTCACGGCCGCGCCGCCGCCGGAAAGCAGGTTGCCGAGGCCGCCGAAAGCCTGGCCGATGGCGTTCGAGGCAAGATTCGTCAGCGGCTTCAGCGCGGCGTCCAGCGCGATTGCCGTCAGCCGCTGGCCGAGGCGGCTGAGCACGCTGTCGAAGGACTTGCCGCTCGCCACGGCGCCGGAAAAGGCCGCAGTCAGCGCCGAGCCGAAGCTGTTCGCGCGCTTGGTGATGTCGTCCAGCGAGCGCTCCAGCCCGCTCGTATCCGCCGCGACCGCGACGGTCAGCATCTCGTCCTGGTTCATCTCTCATCCTCGATCGGGAAAGCGCCGCATCAGATCGGCAAGGTCCGCCACCTGCGGTGCGGGCTGTGCGGGAGGCAGGCGCGCCCGGACGGCCGCTGCAAGCTCGCGCGGGGTCATCGCCCAGAAGGCGCCGTGGGGAAGGCAGAGCACGCCGAAGCCGACCGCCATCGCCTCGTCCCAGGGAAAGGCCGCGCCGGACAGGCCCTCCTCGGGCACCCGTCCGTCCGGCGCGGCAGTCAAGGGTTTGCGGAGGCCGCCCCTTCCTCGCCCGCTCCGAAAGCCGCGGTGAGGAGTGCTGCCGCCAGCGCAGCCGCCCCCGCCGCTCCGCCCTCGATCTGCATCGCCGCGACGTCGTGATCCGTTACGTCGGCGCCGGCCCCGCGCAGGCCCGCCCCGATGATCCGCACGAGGTCGCGGGCGGAGAGGCGCCCGCCGGAGAAGCGCGCGGCAAGTGCGGCAAGGTTCTCCGCGGCGAAGGCGTCCTCGAGTTCCGCCAGCGCGCCGAGCGTCAGGCAGAGCCGATGGTCGGCGCCGTCGATCGCGGCGACCACCTCGCCCCGCCGGCGGTTCACGGCCATGGTCATGGCGTTCCTCCCGATCCCGCTCACAGCGCCGCGAAGCTCAGCGCGCCGGCCGATTCCAGGGTCGCCTCGAAGGTCACCTCGCCGTTGTGCTCGCCGCCGTAGTCCAGCGCCGTCACCTGGAACGGCCCTGTGACCGTGCCGAAGTCCGGGATCACCGCCTGGAAGGGCACGATCCGGGATTCGAAGAAGATCTGCCGCAGCGTCGCGTCGGATGCGGCATCCTTGAAGATACCGGAGCCCGACAGGGACGCGCGCTGGACGCCCGCTCCGCCGAGAAGCTCCCGCCAGCGCCCGGCGCTCTCGGCATCGGTCACGTCGACCGTCTCGGCGTTGAAGGCGATGCGCCGGGTCCTCAGGCCCGCCAGCGTCACGAAGGTGCCGTCGCCGGCCTCGTCGACCTTGAGAAGCAGGTCCTTGCCCCGTTGTGCGGCCATGTCTCACCGTCCTGTTCCGGCACCGCAGAGCGGCGGCCAAAGAAAAAGGCGGCCCGCCGGACCGCCTTCGAAATCGTTCGGAAACGTGATCGGCCGCCGCTCGCGGCCGGCTTGCCTCAGGCCAGTGGCTCAGTCACGGCGCGGAACCGGAGAATCCCGTGATAGGCCGGCGAATCCGGCTCCTGCCGCGCCTCGGCGAACTGGAGCTGCAGATTCACGAGGTGGTGGCCCGGCAGCGTCAGATGCGCGTCATCGAGCTTGCGCGACACCTGGTCCATGATCTCGTAGGTCTCGGCCTTGCCCCCGCCCTTCGCCCAGACATGCAGGGTCAGGATGTGCTCGGCGCCGTCCTCGGTGCCGGTCGACCAGTCGACCACCGCCGTCCGCCCGAGCGTCAGATACGGGAACACTGCATGCTCCGGCCGCCGGTCGAACACCTTCGGTCCGCCGAGCATTGTGGTCAGCGCCGCGTCGGATGTCAGCGTCGCGAAGATGGTTTCCTGCAGCTCAGCGCTCGGATGCGCCATGGTCCGACCCTCGCTCACGGTTTTTGACACAATGAAACATAGCGCATGAGACGCAGGCCGTCACGACGCCCTGCGCGCAAGATCGCTTAATTTTTCGTTAATCCTTCGGGACCCTTTGGTCTGCGCGTGACGGGGGACGTTTTCCCATCTGCATCCGCCAGATTCTCCACCGGGTCGGCCAACATCGCGCGCATCGCGGGATCGGCGGCCAAGGCGGAGGTTCTCGGCAGATTCAGCGCCGCAGACGCCTTCGGCATGTACCGATCTTCCAGAGCGACGTGGACCTTGCGGCGGAACGCGTTCGCGATCTTGGATGCATCGATGCTGACGGTCAGCCGCATCTCAAGCCTCCTCCTCGCAACGGCACACGAGATAGCGTCCGGTCTCGTCGGGATCGTGCACCGACCGGATCGTCAAGCGCCTCTGTCCGAGGCGGAAGGACTGGCCGCGTTCGATGTCCGGTGCCGCGCGGCAGATGATGCGGTGAGTGATCGTCACCTCGCGGCGGTCGAAGCGCTCCTGCGCGTCCACCGACACCGGCTCGACATGCACCGAGAGCGCCCGCAGCGCCTGCCATGCCGTCTCCGCCCCGCCGGCGCCGTCCGAAACATCCGTCGGCGCCTCCAGGACGGCGCGATGCCGCAGAAGCCCCGGATCGAGAAACAGCGGCGCCATCAGACCCGCATCCGCCGGTAGGGGGCGATCAGCCGTTCCGCCAGCGGCGGCATCAGCGCCGGCTGCATCGTCAGCGACACGGCACTCCGTGTCTCATAGCTCGCCGCGACGATCGTCTTCAGCGCGAGGAGGAGATTCTCGGGCACCTCCCCGGCGGCGAAGCCGGCGGTAAACTCGATCTCGACCCCGTTCGCCGCGGCTTGCCGGACGGCCGGCGACAGCCGGATCGCCTCCAGCCCCAGCGCGCGCTCGATCACCGCATCCTGCGTCTCGAACGCTCGCGGCATCCCGTCGGCGCCGAAGGCGGTGACAGTGTCGATCGAGACCAGCGGATGCCGCGTCGCCTCGACCCAGCCGAACGGGGGAACCGGATCGAGCGACAATCGGAAGCGACGTTGGCTGAGGGCGAGGCCCGTCGCGGCCTCGATCGTCTCGCGCGCCGCCGTGACCAGCGCGGCGATCAGCGTGTCCTCGTCGTCGCGGTCGATCCGCGCCCAGGCCTTCGCATCGGCAGCGGACAGCGGTTCCCCGGCTCCGCCGAGATCGATGGTCGTCATGTGCACCTCCGGAACGGAATCGGCCCGGGCGTCGCCGCCCGGGCCGTCATGTCTTCGGCGGACCCGTCCGAGGCCGCTCGTCAGGCCGAAAAGTCGAGGAACTTCGCGGCGTCGAAGTCCTGCACGCCGCCGCCGACCCGCTTGGTGGTGTAGAAGAGGACGTAGGGCTTGGCCGAATACGGGTCGCGCAGCACGCGCACGCCCTGCCGGTCGACGACGAGGTAGAACCGCGCGAAGTCGCCGAAGGCGATCGCCTTCGCCCCCGCCGCGACGTCCGGCATGTCCTCCGCCTCGACCAGAGGAAAGCCCATCAGCGTCGCGCGCGCCCCGGCGGCCGTCGGCGGCTGCCAGAGATAGTTGCCGTCGGTGTCCTTCAGCTTGCGGACCATCGCCTGCGTTCGCCGGTTCATGACGAAGCTGGCGTTCTGGCGGTAGCCGGCCTTCAGCGCGTAGACGAGGTCCACCAGCGCGTCGGCCGCCGTTCCCGCGGCGAAGCCGCCGTCGGCGCCCGTGCCGACCGTTCCGACAGAGCCCCAGGTCCAGACCGTCTCCGCCACCGTCGGATAGGCCATGAAGCCCTTCGGCTTGGCGACGCCGTCGCCATTGACGAAGGCCGTGCTCTCCTGCGCGGCGAAGGCCTGCTCCACCTCGTCGCCGATCCACCGGTCGATATCGACGGCGGCGTCGTCGAGCAGCGTGTTAGTCGCCGCCGGCATGGCGTAGAGTTCCATCGTCGGAAAGGAGAGCTCGGCGAGCTGCGGCGCGGCCGTCTGCGGCCGCGCATCGGTCTCCGCGACCCAGCCGGTCTGCGCGCCGGAGATCGCGAAGGGCTTCTTCAGGACGGCCGAGGAGACGGTCCTGACCGTCGCGATCGCGCGGATCGGCGAGATCGAAGCGAGCCGGCGTCCGATCTCCGCCTCGGTCTCGTCCGGTACCAGGAAGCCGCCGTCGGAGCCGGTGAGGCTCGACATCGCCTTTTCCTCGAAGCGGCGGATCGGCGCCTCGTCGCCGCCCCGCACATAGCGTTCGAAGGCCTGCTTGTGCTCGCTCGGCAAGCCGCGCCGGTTCTCCCGGAAGTCGTGACCCGTTCCCCCCAGCGCCGGCCGGATATCCTTCAGCGCCAGGCGCTCGATCCGACGCCCCTGCGCGTCGAGCGCTTCGGCGATGCGGTCGACCTTTTCCTCCGTCACCACGTCGGCATGCATCCGCTTCTCGACCTCCGAGAGCCGGGCATCGTTCGCCTCGCGGAAGCTTTCGAACATGCGCATGAGATCGTCGTGGGCGCCGGCCGTCTCCGGCATGTGGGTCTTCGTTTCGAGGCCCGACTGGGTCGTCTCGCTCATCGCGTCGTCTCCTGTTGGATGGAATGGATCTGTGCCGCCGCAGCGGTGCCCGGCCGCTCGTCAGCCGAAGGCTGGCGGCCTCTCCGCCGCCGGTCCGGCCTGTCGCGCCGGCGACAGGCGATGCGCCGGAAGGAGTCGCGCGCGGTCCTGCATCGGGAAGGTCACCAGCGAGATCTCCCAGAGGTCGATCGTCACCAGGCGCCGGCGCGTCGCCCCGATGCCCCGCCGGGCAAGCTGCGTGCGAAAGCCGATGGAGAGGCCGTCGAGCGCCCCGGCCGCAATCAATCCCGCCGCCTCGCGGCCGGCATCGGTCCGCAGAGCCAGTTCGCCCTCGACATAGAGGCCGGTGCGGTCCTCGCGGACGGTTCGCCAGGTTCCGACCGGCCGCGCCACGTCGTGCTGCCAAAGCATGCGGATGCCCGCCGCGCCTCGCCGGAAGAGCGAAGCCGCGAAGGCGCCCGGCTCGATCGCATCGCCCGACTGGTCGGTCTCGCCGAAGATCGCGGCATAGCCGCGGATCGTGCCACTCGTGCCGATTGCCGAAGGCGCGGAGCCCTCCGTCGCCGGCACGCCGACGCCCATCATTTGCCGCCTCCCGGCGCTTCGCCGCGCGGACGGAACAGCCCTTCGGCGAAGCGCGCCAGGATGCCGAGCGCCCACCAGGCGCACAGGCTGGCGGCAGCCGATCCCATCAGCGCAAGATCCAGCGGGTCGAGCGCGCTCCCGAGCTTCAGGCGCTCGGCGAGCATCAGCCCGGCCGGCGGACCGAAAACGACGCCGGTGACGAGCCCGATGAGGAAGCGGAGCGCCGCTTCGCGACGCCCCCGCGGCAGGAGGTAGGCGACCGAGATCGCCGAGCCCGCCGCCGCTCCCGCGATCTTCGAGAGCCACAGCGCCACGCCGGAGACCGGTTCCGGGCTCATCGCGTTCCTCCCCGCCGCTCAAAGCCGTGACGGCAGAAGAGGTTGACACTGAAGTCCCTCGGCATCATGCTCGCCTCGTCCTGAAATCTTGATGTCGTGACTTGCTTGAGCGGCGCTTCATTGCGCCGCCTTTTTTATGCGGCCGGCTTAGCCACGGCCCCACCGCTCCGCGCGGCCTTTCTGCCGGATCAGCCCTCGGCCGAATATCCGACCGCCTCGCGCTTCTCGCCGCGGGTCAGGAAGTCGGCGCCGCCGACGCGTGCCCACAGGGCCTCCCGCTCGGCGCTGAGCCCGTCCACCCGGTCGAGGTCCGCCTTCAAGGTCAGCCGCGGCAGGTCGAAGTGACCGCCGAGCCAGTCGCCGATTGCCCCGGCGAGGCGGTTCAGAAGCGGCAGCACGGTCAGCCGGTAGAGGGCCCGGTTCGCCTCGGCATAGTTCGAATAGGTCGCGTCGCCCGGAATCGCGAGCAGCATGGGCGGCACGCCGAAGGCGAGCGCGATGTCGCGCGCGGCGCCATTCTTCGCCTCGATGAAGTCCATGTCCTTCGGCGACAGCGCCATCGCCTTCCAGTCGAGCCCGCCTTCGAGCAGCATCGGCCGCCCGGCCCGCGCCGCTCCGACATAGCCGCTCTCGAGCTCGGCCTTCAGCCGGTCGAACTGCTCGGGCGCGAGATTGCCGCCGGCGGGCTTGTAGACCAGAGCCCCGGACGGTCGCGCCGAGTTTTCCAGGAGCGACCTGTTCCAGTGCGACGCCGCGTTATGGAGGTCCAGGGCTGCCTGCGCAGCGCCGAGCGGCGGATAACCGGAGACGTCGGCCAGCGGATGGAACAGCTTCACCTGGAGGATGGCGCCCGGCCGCTCCCCCTCGCCCTCCGCCCCGATGCGCCTGACGCTCGACCCGACGCGGTACTCGTAGGCCTGCGGCCAGCCGTCCGCTCCCTCGACGACGCGGATGCGGTCCGGCCGCAGCGCATGCAGCGCGCGAACCTGCCCGTCCAGCAAACCCGCTTCGAGGTAGGCGTTCCCCGACAGGAGGAGGTGGCCGCAGAGGGTCTCGATCAGGCCGGCGCCGTCGGTCGAAGCGTTCGGCCGGCGCAGGAGATCGAGGAGCGGATGCCTCTCGATCTCTTGCGCCCCGTCATAGAGCAGGATCGGGATCGCCGCGGCGGTCTCGGCAATCAGCCGCACCGAGCGGTAGACCACCGGATTCTGCAGAAAGCCGCTGCGCGCCAGCGCTTGATACGAGCGCTCGGACCAGATGCCGTCGCTCTGGCCGGTGAAGACCAGCGCGCCCGCCACCGTGCCGATCGACTTCGTCTCCGGCTCCGGCGCGGGCCCCCGGTCCGTCCCGGCACGCGCCCGTCCGTCCACCCGGCCGAGCCAGGCGGCAATTCGCTCCATCGCTGTCATCGATCACTCCCGGTCGGCGGCCCTCCGTGCCGCGTTCGCCGCAGCCGTGCCCGCCATCGCCGCCCGCCGGCGACCTTAGAAGATCACAAGCCTCGCACCCGCGGGTCCTGCGCCGGCCGCATCAGCGCCGTCACCGCCCAGACCAGCGCGTCGAGCCGGTCGGGCGAGCGCCCGCCGGAGAGCCCATCGGTGCCGAAGTCCGCCATCTCGTCCTCCAACTCGGCGAACCGCCCGGCATGGCGCACGCGCCCCTGCTCGTAGAGCGCGGCGACCGGCTCGGCACGCACCCACTTGCCTCGGCTCGCACGCACCGCCTTGAAGGGCACGGTCGGCGCCTGCGCCCGGACCACCGCCTCGACCATGTCGCCGCCCTGGTTCACCTCGGCAACGATCCGGTCCGCCTGCAGCCGCTCGTAGAGCCCCACCGCCGCAGCCGCCCATTCATGCGGCTTTGCGCCCCGGCGGGAGGCGTCGGCGAGGACGTAGATCACCGGGTCCCGTCCCCTCGCCGCTCCGCCTCCCGCCGCCGGATCCAGAGCCGCCGCGATCCCCGCAGCGACGATGCCGCAGGCGTCGGAGCGCTTGTGCGCACTCGCCGGCGGGTCGACCGCGACGACGATGCGCGCAAGCTCCGGCGCCGCCCGGACCCGTGTCCGCTCGATCGTTTCGAGATCGAACAGCGCATCCTCGCGCGCCGAAACGATCAGCCCGTCGAGTTCCTGCCGGCCGAGCCGCGTACCGGCGTAGCGCTGCTCGATCGCGGTCAGGAACCCAGGCGCGAGATGCTGTGCATTCTCGGCCGTGCGCATATGCGTCGTGACCGTCGCGGGATCGGCGATCAGCCGCTTCAAGAGCGGGATCGGCCGCGGCGTGGTCGTGAACAGGGCCCGCGGCCGGTCTCCCAGCCTCAGCGCGAACTGCAGATTGTCGAAGCAGGCCTCCCCCTGCACCCATTTCGCCAGCTCGTCGCCCCAGGCGAGATCGAACTGGTAGCCGCGCAAGGCGTCCGGATCCTCCGACGAGAAGATCTGCGCGATCGCCCCATTGGCAAAGACCAGCCGCCGCCGGCTGGCCTCGAACACCGGGCGCACGCCCTTCTTCAAGGACATCAACCCACTCTCGCCGTCGATCATCACCTCGCGCGCATCGCCCAGCGTCTCGGCGATCAGGCCGATCCGCCCATGCGGGCGATCCGCGAAGGGCGCCTCACCGGCCGCCATCGCCCGCACCCATTCGGCGCCGGCGCGCGTCTTGCCCGAGCCGCGCCCGCCGATCAGAAGCCACTGCCGCCAGTGGCCCGGCGGCGGCAGCTGCGCCGGCCGGCCGACCCGCACCCATTCCGGCTGAACATCCCGCAGTACGGGTGCCGGATATTTCTTCAGATGCTCGACGACCTTCTGGTACCAGAAGTCATGCTCCGACAGTGTCTGGTCGTCATCCACCAAGGCATCGCCGTGCGTCACTCCTCCCGCTTGCAACTCCCCGCGAATGTCGTCCTCTTCGCCTTCCGCTCCCGCCGAGCCTGAAGGCGTCGCCTCGCCCACTGCCGTCATCCGCTCTCCAGACCGGAAGGATCGCCCCGCATCTCGCCGGCATAGGCACCGGTCTCCGGATCGAACAGCGTCGGCCCCGCCCGCCGCCGCCCATCAAGGCTGCGCAGCCCTGCCAGAAGCTCGGCGCGCAGCCGCTCCGTCTCCGCCGCATCCTCGGCGCCGCCCTGCTGCGCCAGCATCTCCAGCCGCTTCAGTTCCAGGAGCTTCTCCAGCGTGCGGGTCAGCTGCGACAGAGCGTCCGTGCGCTCCTTGACGGTCGGCCCGGCTGGCCGCGCCGAAACGGCGCTGCCGCTCGCCGCCTCCGCCGGACACGCCGCGGCATCGGCCGCTCTTGATCCGCCCCTCGCCCGCTTCCCGGGCTTATATTCCTTGACGAGTTTCTCCAGAGCCGCGATCTCGCCGGTGAGCAGCGCCAGGAGCCGATCCGACAGAAGCTTCGCCATCTGCCGTCTCCCTTCCGCAGAGCCACCATCGGCCATGAAAAAGGCGACCCGGTGAACCACCGCGCCGCCCACAAATTCTCGACTGTGCCTGAACCATACCGGAGCACCGTCACGGTGTCAAGGATTATTTTCTCAACCCGAGCTTCACTCCGCTGCGTCGACGTCCCGCTTCCCGGGAAGACGCGCATTCTGCCATGCCCCTGGCGCCAGCGTTGCGGTGGCTGACAGCACTTCGATCCCGATGACCCGCCCCTCGGAATCAACATCATAGATAAATGGCCCAGCCTCTTCCGTATGGTCGATCCGACCGCGCCCGACGTAGAAATAGACGGCGTCGGCTTCGGGGTCGTAGGTCATATCGATCATGGTCGCCTGGTCCTCGATCGAAGGTCGCGGTGACGATGCGGATTTCCGATGCGGTTTCGACGCATACCACGCGCAGGATCCGGCCGCCAAACGCCGCAACGGAGCCGAAGCGCCGCTCGGCATTCGCATCCCGGGGCTCGGGCTGCACCCATTCGGGATTGCGGACGGCCGTCTCGATCCAGCCAGCCTCGATCCGGCGCTCCGCGATCTTCGCCCTCGCGTGCAGGGTGAAGACGACCGGCTTCAAGATCAAAGCCGGGGCGGACGGGCTGTCGCGGACATGAGCAGACTTCCCTAGCTATCCATCTTCAGCGCGGCGATGAAGGCCTCCTGCGGGATCTCCACCTTGCCGAACTGGCGCATGCGCTTCTTACCTTCCTTCTGCTTTTCGAGAAGCTTGCGCTTGCGCGTGGCGTCGCCGCCGTAGCATTTGGCGGTGACGTCCTTGCGCAGCGCCGAGATCGTCTCACGGGCGATCACCTTGCCGCCGATCGCCGCCTGGATGGGGATCTTGAAGAGGTGCTGCGGGATCAGTTCCTTCAGCTTCTCGCACATCGCCCGGCCGCGCCGGTCGGCCTGGCTGCGATGGACGAGCATCGACAGCGCGTCCACCGGCTCGGCATTGACGAGGATCGACATCTTGACGAGGTCCCCCTCGCGGTAGTCGGTCATGTGGTAGTCGAAGGAGGCATAGCCCTTCGAGATCGACTTCAGCCGGTCGTAGAAGTCGAACACCACCTCGTTCAGCGGCAGCTCGTATTCCACCATCGCCCGCTTGCCGACATAGGAGAGCCCGGTCTGCACGCCGCGCCGCTCTTGGCAGAGCTGCAGGATGTTGCCGAGATAGTCGTCGGGGGTGAGGATCGTCGCCTTGATCCAGGGCTCCTGGATGTGGTCGATCCGCACGACGTCGGGCATGTCGGCGGGGTTGTGGAGCTCGATGTCCGTGCCGTCCGTCATGTGGATCTTGTAGACGACGGACGGCGCCGTCGCGATCAGGTCGAGGTCGAACTCACGGCTCAGCCGCTCCTGGATGATCTCGAGGTGCAGCAGACCGAGGAAGCCGCAGCGGAAGCCGAAGCCGAGCGCAGCCGAACTCTCCATCTCGAAGGAGAAGCTGGCGTCGTTCAGCCGGAGCTTGCCCATGGCCGCGCGCAGGTCGTCGAAGTCGGCCGCGTCGACCGGGAACAGGCCGCAGAAGACCACCGGCTGCGCCGGCTTGAAGCCCGGGAGCATCTCGGCGGTCGGGCGCTTGTCCTCGGTGATCGTGTCGCCGACGCGGGTGTCGGCCACTTCCTTGATCGAGGCCGTAATGAAGCCGAGTTCGCCGGGGCCGAGCGCGTCGACCTGCACCATCTTCGGGGTGAAGACGCCGACCCGGTCCACCGGATACTTTGCGTCCGTACCCATCATGCGGATGGTCTGGCCCTTCTTCAGCTCGCCGTCGATGATGCGCACGAGCACGATGACGCCGAGATAGGCGTCGTACCAGGAGTCGACGAGCATCGCCTTCAGCGGCGCCTTGCGGTCGCCTTCCTTCGGCGGCGGGAGGCGATGGACGATCGCCTCCAGCACGTCCTCGATGCCGAGGCCGGACTTCGCCGAGATCATCACCGCTTCGGAGGCGTCGATGCCGATCACCTCCTCGATCTGCTCCTTCACCTTGTCCGGCTCGGCCGCCGGGAGGTCGATCTTGTTCAGCACCGGGACGATGTCGAGATCGTTGTCGAGCGCGAGATAGACATTGGCGAGCGTCTGCGCCTCGACCCCCTGCGCGGCGTCGACGACCAGGAGCGCACCCTCGCAGGCCGACAGCGAGCGGGACACCTCATAGGCGAAGTCGACATGCCCCGGCGTGTCGATGAGGTTCAGGACATAGGTCTCGCCGTTCTTTGCGGTGTAGTGCAGGCGCACGGTCTGCGCCTTGATGGTGATGCCGCGCTCGCGCTCGATGTCCATCGAGTCGAGAACCTGATCCTTCATCTCACGGGTATCGAGCCCGCCGGTGTTCTGGATCAGACGGTCGGCCAGCGTCGACTTCCCGTGGTCGATATGGGCGACGATCGAGAAGTTGCGGATATGGTCGAGGGGCGTATTCGCGGGCATGGTGCTCATGCGCCGCGATATAAAGATTTGTCGGCATTCTTGGAAGCGTCGCTTTCGCGTTGCGAGAACGCGCTATGTCGGACGAACCACCTCCTGAACGATCGCGGCACGAAGGCTGGAAGGCGATGGCACGAGAGATCGAGCGCAAGTTCCTGCTGGCCCCGGACGGCTGGCGGAGCCGCGTCACCGAGGTGAAGCGGCTGAAGCAGTTCTACCTCTTCGCCCGGGAGGACGCCTCTCTGCGGGTTCGCATCATCGACGGCAAGACGGCCTTCCTGACGCTGAAGACCGGCACAGGGATCGATCGCGGCGAGTTCGAATACGATATCCCGCTGTCCGACGCGGAAGACATGGAGCCGGACCGCATCGGCAATGTGATCGAGAAGACCCGCCACATCGTTCCGCTCGGCGCCCGCAAGATCGAGATCGACATCTTTGCGGGCGCGCTCGCCGGTCTGGAAGTTGCCGAGATCGAACTGGAATCGGCTGACGAAGCGATCGACCTGCCGGCCTTCCTCGGAACCGAGATCACCGGCGACCCGCGCTATTCCAACATGCGCCTCGCTTTGGACGGGCGTCCGAGCGACGACGACGGTCGCTCGGCCTGAGCCGCCCTCCTCCCGCCATCGGTGCCGCGACCCTCAGCGCGCCGCCAGCGCCGCCCGCGCATGTGCCGACTGGCGGTGATGGCTGTGGCAGATCGCGATCGCCAGCGCGTCGGCGGAATCGTCGCTGTCGAACGTCGCCTTCGGCATCAGCACCTTCACCATCATGTGGATCTGGTGCTTCTCCCCATGGCCGACCCCGATGACGGCCTTCTTCACCGCGTTCGGCGCATATTCCGCGACGGGCAGCCCCGCCAGCGCCGGCACCAGCAGCGCGACGCCGCGCGCCTGGCCGAGCTTCAGCGTCGCCACGGCGTCCTTGTTGACGAAGGTCTGCTCCACCGCCGCCTCGTCCGGACGATAGGAATGGATGACCTGCGACAGCCCCTCATGCAGCTGGCAGAGCCTGGAGGCGAGGTCGCGCTTGTTGTCGGAGGTGACGGTCCCGCTCGCCACGAAGCGCAGCGAATTTCCCAGCGTTTCCACCACGCCCCAGCCGGTACGGCGCAGGCCCGGATCGATGCCGACGATGCGGATGGGTGCCTCCATTAACATTTTCTTCAACCTTGCCTCTATCCGAATCGGCGCCGATTGGACAGACGAAACGTGAACAAAAGTAAAACGAACCCGGCTTTCTGCGCCGGCGGAGGACATGCCATGATCGACTGCGGGCTGTCGCTCGCCGAGGCGTAGGGGATACCGGTGTCGCCAGGGCCTTGTAGCGCGGCACGGAGCTGACCGCGCCGTTCCAACCCTCCTCGCGCTACGTTGCGCATCGCTCGCCAGAAAGGCGTCCGGCGGCCCGTTCGCCTCTAAGCCCGTCATTTCCGGACGTAGACCGCCTCCGTCACGTCGCGCTCCCCGAGCGCCCGCAACTGTGCCGGGCTGGCCTTGATCGTGCCGCTGGTGAAGCGAAAGCCGATGAGCTTGCCGGACGCCCAGGGAACGACTCCGGCGCGGAACGTCCTGTCCGAGCAGTCGAACACGACGAGGCTTTTCGGTGTCGCCCGATCGTACTGCTTGGAGAGGCGCATCCCGCCGTCGGAGATATCGACGCACATCGCGTCCTCGAGATATTGCAGCTGGATGGTCAGAAGCTTCACCGGCCGCAGCCGCGTCCGTCGCCGCTGCCATCGGCGTCGATTGGTCGGATCCGGGATCAGGTCGTCCTTCATCTTCCGCCCTCCGCGGCCATAGTCAGGATGACTGTCGATCCGCAGTCCTTAATGAAATCGGAAGATATCGCCCGCGAGTTAGCCAACTATCGAAGTAACTGGCATGTATTGCGGGCCGGCAACGGTTATGGCCTCCGACATGCTTTCCGAAAACCGGAAGCTTCAGCGAAATTCAAAATAAATATCGAGCGAATTTCTTCGGAAGCCCCGATCGTGGAAGCGCCGAAGAAGCCGGCGCAGAGGAGCGGCAACGCTTCTGAAACAGGAACTTGGAGGCGGAGCCAGCTGCGATCCGACGCCCGGGCTCACATTCCCCTGCGTCGCCTTGCAGAGCAAGCTGCGGCAGGGTGCTCCCGTCGCAGGGCCTCCGCAGCAGCGGCCAACGGTAGAGGCGGCGCCGCGCCGCATGGAGGTCCTCCACGCGGCAGCCGGGCGACGCGAAGGCCGGCGATCTAGGCCGCCGACAGCTTCGCCATCACCTCTTCGTCGACCTCGAAGTTCGCGTAGACGTTCTGGACGTCGTCGTCGTCGTCGAGATTGGCGATCAGCTTCAGGACGCTCTGCGCCTTTTCCTCGTCGACCGGGGCGCCGGTCTGCGGCCGCCAGATCGCGCGCACGCTCTCGGCCTCGCCGAGCGAGGCTTCCAGCGCGGTCGAGACTTCGTTGAGATCTTCGAAGGCGGTGATGATCGTGTGGCCGTTCTCGTCCGACTGCACGTCGTCGGCGCCCGCCTCGATCGCCGCCTCCATCACCTTGTCCGCATCGCCGACCGAGGCCGGATAGACGATCTCGCCGACGCGGTCGAACATGAAGCCGACGGAGCCGGTCTCGCCGAGGGCGCCGCCCGACTTGGTGAAGTAGGAGCGCACGTTGGAGGCGGTGCGGTTGCGGTTGTCGGTCAGCGCCTCGACGATGACCGCGACGCCGCCCGGCCCGTAGCCTTCGTAGCGGACCTCTTCGTAGTTCTCGCTGTCGCCGCCGGACGCCTTCTTGATCGCGCGCTCGATATTGTCCTTCGGCATCGACTGCGCCTTGGCGTTGTTGATCGCCAGGCGCAGGCGCGGATTCATGTCGGGGTCGGGCGTGCCAGCCTTGGCGGCGACGGTGATCTCGCGCGCGAGCTTGGAAAACAGCTTCGAGCGGACGGCATCCTGCCGTCCCTTGCGATGCATGATGTTCTTGAACTGTGAGTGGCCGGCCATGGCGATCCTTACGTCGAGCTGATCTGTCGGCAGAAAGTGACCGTCATATAAAAAAAGCCGGTGCCGACGTCCAGAACGAGACAGGCCGGCAGGTCGTCGGTGGCCGCTCCTGCGGCTCCGACACGAGCAGGTCTATCGCAGCAGGCCCTTCACGACCGTCGAAGCCCTGCCGAAGTCCATCTGGCCGGAATAGCGCTCCTTGAGCTTGTTCATGCAGCGCCCGACGTCGCGCAAGCCCTTGGAATCGGTCTCCTCCACGGCCTGCCGGCAGGCGCGTTCGATCTCGCCGGTGTCGAGCTGCGCCGGCATGAAGCCGCGGATGATGCCGATCTCCTCGCGCTCCTGCTCGGCGAGTTCGAGACGTCCGGCCTCCTCGTATTCCTGCGCCGACTCCTGCCGCTGCTTCACCATCTTGACGAGGATCTGCTGTACCTCCTCGTCGCCGACCGGGTCGCGCCCCGCCGCGCGGTTGGCGACGTCGCGGTCCTTGATCGCGGCGTTGATCAGCCGCAGCGTCGAGATCCGGCGTTTGTCCTGGTCCTTGAGGGCTGCGTTCAGTGCCTCGGCGATCATCTCGCGCATGAGAGTGTCGACTTTCGGGTTCGGTCACATTGCCCGCACGGCGCCATCGCGACCGTCTGACCGTAATCCATACCTGTTCTCGCCGGCGGTAAAGCCGATTCGAATGCGGGGTTCTCTGTTCGATGCGAAGAGTTGTGGTTCTGTCGCCTGTTTGCATCTCCAGGAGCCGAAGAGCGGCTGCCTTATGGTCTTGCGATGCGGCGCGCCGCGGATGTAGAGACTTCCCCGCCGATCCGCAAGTTCCCTTGTGAAAGACCTTTACCCAGCCGATATGGCGCGGGGCTGGTCTCTTGCGCGATCGCGGGCGTCCGAAGGATGGAAAGGGCAGGTTATGAGCGAAGGCTGGACGAAGCGGCAGGTCACCGCGCTCCTGGTGCTGAGCGACGGCACCGTGATCGAGGGCTTCGGCCTCGGCGCCGAGGGCGCAGTCGAGGGCGAGGTCTGCTTCAACACCGCGCTCACCGGCTATCAGGAGATCCTGACCGATCCCTCCTATGCCAAGCAGATCGTGACCTTCACCTTCCCGCATATCGGCAATGTCGGCGCCAATGACGAGGATCTGGAGAATCTCGCGACAGGTCCGGGCGCCGGTGCGGTCGGCGCCATCTTCCGCGCGGATGTGACCGCGCCGTCGAACTACCGCTCCTCCGGCCACCTCGACGCCTGGCTGAAGGCGCGCGGCATCATCGCCCTCTCCGGCATCGACACGCGGGCGTTGACCGCGCTGATTCGCGAGAAGGGCATGCCCAACGCCGTCATCGCCCATGCGCCGGACGGCGTCTTCGATCTCGACGCGCTGAAGCGGCGGGCGGCCGCCTGGAGCGGCATCGTCGGCCTGGACCTCGCCAAGGATGTCGGCAGCCGCGAGGCCGCGGCCTGGGACGAGATGCCCTGGACCTGGAACACCGGCTACGGCAAGCAGGGCGCGCCGCGCTACAAGATCGTCGCCATCGACTACGGCACCAAGCGCAACATCCTGCGGCTGATGGCCGGGGAAGGCGCCGAGGTGGTCGTCGTGCCGCCGACGGCGAGTGCGAAGGAGATCCTCGCCCACGAGCCGGACGGCGTCTTCCTGTCCAACGGCCCCGGCGATCCCGCCGCGACCGGCGAATATGCCGTGCCGGTGATCCGGGAACTGGTGGAGGCGAACGTGCCGCTGTTCGGCATCTGCCTCGGCCACCAGATGCTGGCGCTGGCGCTCGGGGGCCGGACCGAGAAGATGCACCAGGGCCACCACGGCGCGAACCATCCGGTGAAGGACTTCACCACCGGCAAGGTCGAGATCGTGTCGATGAACCACGGCTTCGCGGTCGCTGCGGATTCTCTGCCAGACGGCGTCGAGGAGACCCATCGCTCGCTCTTCGACGGCTCGAACTGCGGCCTGCGCCTCGCGGACAAGCCGGTGTTCTCGGTCCAGCATCATCCCGAGGCATCGCCGGGCCCGCAGGATTCGCACTACCTCTTCAAGCGCTTCTTCGAGACGATCGACGCGCACAAGGCGGGCAAGGTCGCCGCCTGAGGCCGGCGCGGCGGCGGCGAGCGCCGGCCGGGCCGTCGATGACGACCAGGACACGCGGCGCCGTCCGCGCGATCGCGGCATCGCCCTTCATCTGAGGCCATCGATGCGCTAGCTGCCGGACATTACCTCACCGGCAGGCGGAGCCATGACCGACAAATCGATCGACCACGCCTTCACGGCAAGCGCAGCCCTCGGCGCCGCATCCGACCCGACCTATGCCGGCGCCCTCTCCTTCATGCGGCGCCGCTTCACCAAGGACGTCGCTGGCACCGACGTCACGGTCTGGGGCGTTCCCTTCGACAGCGCCGTCTCCAACCGTCCTGGCACGCGGTTCGGGCCGCAGGCGCTGCGCCGTGCCTCGGCGATCTTCGACAACGACCCGCAATATCCCTTCGCGCGCGACCTGTTCGAGGCCCTTGCCGTCGTCGACTACGGCGACTGCCTCCTCGACTACCGCCTGCCCGAGACCGCCCATACCCGTATCCGCGAGGAGGCGAGCGCCCTTCTCGGCAAGACCGGCTTCCTCCTCACCCTCGGCGGCGACCATTCGATCACCTTTCCGCTGCTCGAGGCGCATGCGGAGCGTCACGGCAGGTTGTCGCTCGTCCAGTTCGACGCGCACCAGGACACCTGGCCGCTCGCCCAGGCCGCCGACGGGAGCCTGCGCGTCGACCACGGCTCCTTCACCAAGGCGGCGATCGAGGCCGGCCTGATCGATCCCGAGACGTCGATCCAGGTCGGCATCCGCACCCATGCCCCTGAGACCTGCGGCATCGACATCCTCGACGGCGAAGCGGTGGAGGACATGACCGCCGCCGCGATCGCCGAGCGGATTTATGAGCGGACCGGCGGCACCAACGTCTACCTCACCTTCGACATCGACTGCCTCGACGCCGCCTTCGCCCCCGGCACCGGCACGCCGGTCGCCGGAGGACCCTCCAGCGCCAAGATGCTGCGGGTGCTGCGCCATCTGAAAACCCTGCAGCTCGTCGGCGCCGATGTCGTCGAGGTGTCGCCGCCTTACGACCACGCCGACATCACCGCCATCGCCGGCTCCACAGTCGCTATGTACCTCCTCGGCATCCTCGCGGAGAAGAAGGCCGGCTGACGAACGCCGCGTGCAGCGGAAGCCACGCTGCACCGCCGCAATCATGACCCGACGTCACGAATCTTGAATGGCGTGGCGTCCCATTTTCGCTCACCTCCGGGACTAGCCCCACCGGCAGCGATTCGATCCTCTTCCAAAGGCGCCCGCCATGCAGACCATCCCCTTCATCGACCTCGGCACGCAGCGCGACCGCATCCGCGACAAGGTCGACCGGCGGATCGCGACGGTGCTGGATCACGGTGCCTTCGTCATGGGCCCGGAGATCCGCGAGCTGGAGGGAGCGCTGTCGGCCTTCAACGGCATGGCGCACACGCTTTCCTGCGCGTCCGGCACCGATGCCCTCGCCCTGCCGCTGATGGCCTGGGGCATCAAGCCGGGCGACGCGATCTTCTGCCCGAGCTTCACCTTCGCCGCGACGGCGGAGGTCGTCGCCTGGCTCGGCGCGACGCCCTATTTCGTCGACGTCGACCCGAAGACCTTCAACATGGATCTCGACAGCCTGGAGACGGCCATCGACGAGGCCGAGGCCGCGCAGGGGCTCACCCCCCGCGCGATCATCGCCGTCGACCTCTTCGGCCAGCCGGCGGACTATGCCGCGATCCGCAGGATCGCCGACGCGCACGGGCTGAAGGTCATCTCGGACGCCGCGCAGGGCTATGGCGGCACGATCGACGGCCACATGTCGAGCCACTGGTCGGACGTCGTCGCGACCAGCTTCTTTCCGGCGAAGCCCCTCGGCTGCTACGGCGACGGCGGCGCCGTCCAGACCGACGATGCCGAGCTTGCCGACGTGATGACGTCGCTGCGCGTCCACGGCCAGAACCTCGACGACAAGTACGACAACATCCGCATCGGCATGAACGGCCGCATGGACACGATCCAGGCGGCGATCCTCCTGGAAAAGCTGGCGATCTTCCCGGACGAGATCGAAGCCCGCGGCAAGATCGCCCAGCGCTACCACCAGAAGCTCTCGAACATCGCGACCCCGCAGGCCCTTCTGCGCGACGCCGTCTCCACCTGGGCGCAGTACACGATCCGCCTGCCGGACGGCGCGGACCGCGCGGGCGTGCAGGCCAAGCTCCGCGAGGCCGGCGTGCCGACGGCGATCTACTATCCCCGCCCGCTGCACCGCCAGACCGCCTACCGGCACTTCCCCGTCGCCGGCGGCGAGCTCGAGACCTCCGACGCGCTCTCCCGCGACGTGCTCAGCCTGCCGATGCACGCCTATCTGAGCGAGGAGACGCAGGATTACATCATCGAGGCGCTGGCGGGGGCGCTGGCGGGGTAGAATTCAAGAAAACCTCTCTTCCTTGGCAGGCGGACCGCCCTCATCCTAAGCTTGTGGAAAGGTCCATCATGCTGGAGCGGTTCATCCTGCCGAATCGCGGCCCTTGCGTCGAGCAACCTCCAGCCGCAGGATGCTGCCTTCCCGATTACTCCGATTGGAACAGGTCCCGCCTTCGGATCAATACGACCTGATCCTTTGTGACTGACGAAGGCGATAACCCGACGGATTTGGAAGAGCCGCCGAGGTACGGACTCGTGGGAGGGCTAGTCGCGCGGAGGTTGCGTGTGCAGCTTGCCGAGGACTTGGCTTACGATCTCGTCGAGTTGTTCGACTGTCTGAAATCCGAAGAAATATGGTGCGAGGATCCCAAGAGACATCGCGAGAGAAGCGCATCCGGTGGCCGCAGCGTAAACGTCCTCGGTCGAGAGCGAGCGTTGCTCGTGTTTGGATTCGGCTTTCTGCCAGCGATTGAATATCGCCGCATCCCCATTCCCAACCATGCCGCTATGGAGCGCCCAGTTGCGTATTTCTGAGTGGCGTGATGCTGAGTCGAGTATCTCGTCCACGCCCTCAGAAAACTGGACTAAAGCAGGATGCGTGCGAAAGATCTTCCGGATGTATTTGCGCTTGCTGCTGAACGAAATCGGAACCGGATCGACGCGATGAGCATCATAGCCTGCATTGAGCTGCCTTACGATTCCGTCCAAGCAGTGTTCGAGTGTCGCCCAAGTCTGCGCTAGATAGCCGAGATGCATCAGCCACCGCTTGTCCTCCTCGGAAAAGTCATCGATCTGAGTCAATAACGCAATCCTGACAGCGACGAGAAACGAGACGAGGTTCTAAAGCGCCTTCTGGGCACGTCTTCTAGCATAAGAGTGGAAGCGGAAGGGTGAGGAAATGAGCATCTCGCGGACAAGGGGACAGCCTGCCGATCCTTATCACTAGGTAGGGATACGACCTACTCAACAACCCCGTCGAACGCCCCGTCACTCTGGACGCCGCGGTGAAATGCTGTAAACCCCGCCGCGACGGCAGGGCCGGCGATGCGCCCTCGCCCGGAGACAGCGACGGAGACGGTCATGGCCGAGAAGATCAGGATCGGGGTGCTGGGCGCCAGCGGCTATACGGGCGCCGATCTCGTGCGCCTCGCCGTGCGCCATCCGGACATGGAGATCGCGGTCCTCACGGCGAACAGCCATGCCGGCAAGCCGATGCGCGCCGTCTTCAAGC
The DNA here is from genome assembly GCF_041027365.1 of Jiella sp. M17.18. Lineage (NCBI taxonomy): Bacteria > Pseudomonadati > Pseudomonadota > Alphaproteobacteria > Hyphomicrobiales > Aurantimonadaceae > Jiella > Jiella sp. M17.18. The sequence goes on from NZ_JBFTEH010000002.1 coordinate 261,921, forward strand.
ACTTCGCCCATGTCGACCTGCCGGACCTCGTCACCATCGAGGATGCCGACTGGGGCGCGGTGGACGCGGTGTTCTGCGGCCTGCCGCACGGCACGACGCAGGCGATCACCAAGGACATCTTCGAGCGCTTTCCGGGCGTGAAGATCATCGACATGTCGGCGGACTTCCGGCTGCGCGATCCGGACGTCTACAAGGAATGGTACGGGCTCGACCATGTCGCCATGGATATCCAGCCGGAGGCCGTCTACGGCCTCACCGAGATCTATCGCGAGAAGATCCGCGACGCGCGGCTGATCGCGTGCCCCGGCTGCTATCCGACGGCGGTGCTCCTGTCGCTGGTGCCGCTGGCTAAGGCCGGCCTGATCGACGTCTCCGACATCGTGATCGACGCGAAATCCGGCGTCTCCGGCGCCGGCCGCGGCCTGAAGGAGAACACGCTGTTCTGCGAGGCCGGCGAAGGCCTGTCGCCCTATTCCGTCGGCAAGCACCGGCACATGGCGGAGATCGAGCAGGAGATCGGCGCCGCCGCGGATGTCCCGGATCTGCGCGTCAACTTCACCCCGCACCTCATCCCGATGAGCCGCGGCGAGCTGTGCACCAGCTATGTCCGCCTGCCGCAGGGCATGACCGCGCGCGACCTGCGCCAGCATCTCGTGGAGACCTATGCGCACGAGCCCTTCGTCACGATCGTGGACGAGGGCGTCCTGCCGCAGACCCAGATGGTGCGCGGCTCGAACTATGTCGCGATCAACGTCGTGCCGGACCGGATTCCCGGCCGCGCGATCGTCATCTCGACGCTCGACAACCTGGTGAAGGGCTCCGCCGGCCAGGCGATCCAGAACTTCAACGTCGCCTACGGGATCGACGAGACGACGGGCATCGAGCAGCTGCCGCTGTTCCCGTAAGGGGCGGTGGGGCTGGTCCGAGGCCCCATCGCAGACGCCGCAGAACTCTCCGCCAGCCTCGAAGCCTCGTCATCCCGGGCTTGACCCGGGACCCATGCCAAACCGCCGACGCCGCCAGGGCGCCCAACGCCTTTGCTCTTGTCTTCACTCGGTGGTGAGACGAATGGGCGCAGAGGCATGGATCCCGGCTCGAGGCCGGGATGACGAGCCGCGAAAGGCGCGGCTTTCGGACCAGCGCCACCGACCTCGCAGGCGACCCGAAACCCTCAACGCCGCGTCATCCTCGGGCCCCGTCCCGAGGATCCAGAGGGCATCGATGTGCCTGCTGACGGTTCAATGGCCGCAGGCCATGCCCTCCCGCCGACGCTTTCCTGGATCCTCGGGACGGGCCCCGAGGATGACGAAGCGGCAAAGCTGCCGCCTCGTCTTGCGCGTCGGCGCCGGCGGTCGAGTTCGCCTGGCGAACCGCCCGCCCTCAGATCCCCTTCAGATCCGCCGGCAGGACCGCGGCCGACATGTTCTGGTAGCAGACCGGCCGCAGGAAGCGCCGGATCGCCAGCGTGCCGACCGAGGTGGCACCGAAGTTCGTCGAGGCCGGATACGGGCCGCCGTGGACCATCGCGTCCGACACCTCGACGCCCGTCGGGAAGCCGTTGGCGAGCAGCCGGCCGGCCTTGCGCTCGAGGATCGGCAGGAGCCGCGTCACCGCCGCTGCATCGCCATCGTCCATCTGGATCGTGACGGTCAGCTGGCCGTCGAGGCCGCGCGCAAGCCGCTCCATCTCGGCCATGTCCTTCACCCGCACGACGATGCCGAGCGGCCCGAACACCTCTTCGGCGAGTTCCTCGTTCGCGGCGAAGACCGCGCCGGTGGTCTGGAAGAGATAGGGCGACGCGTGCCGCGACGTGTTCACCGTCCCGACCAGTTCCTCGACGCCTTCGGTCTTCGAGACGCGGTCCGCGCCGGCGCGGTAGGCGGCGGCGATCCCATCCGTCAGCATCGCCTGCTTGTCGCCGGCCTTCGCCGCCTCGACCGCCGCCGCGACGAACGCATCCGCGCCCTCGCCGTCGATCAGCAGGACGACACCCGGATTGGTGCAGAACTGGCCGGCGCCCATGGTGAGCGAGCCGACCCAGGCGGTGCCGACCGCGGCGCCGCGCGCCTTCAGAGCCTCAGGCATGACGAACATCGGATTGGTCGAGCCGAGTTCGCCGAAGAACGGGATCGGTTCCGGCCGGGCCGCGCAGAGATTATAGAGCGCGCGCCCACCGCCGAGCGAGCCGGTGAAGCCGACTGCCTTGATCAGCGGATGCTGGACGAGGCTCTCGCCGACGGCGCGCGAGCCGCCCTGGACGAAGGAGAAGACGCCCGGATGCAGCTCGTGCGCCTTGATCGCGGCCGCGATCGCCTGCGCCACGATCTCGCCGGTGCCGGGATGCGCCTCGTGGCCCTTCACGACCACCGGGCAGCCCGCGGCGAGCGCCGCCGCGGTGTCGCCGCCGGCGGTGGAGAAGGCGAGCGGGAAGTTCGACGCGCCGAAGACGGCGACGGGGCCGATCGGCCGCTGGATCATCCGAAGGTCCGGCCGCGGCAGCGGCTGGCGGTCGGGCAGCGCGACGTCGTGGCGGCGGTCGAGATAGGCGCCGTCGCGGATGTGCTTGGCGAAGAGGCGCAGCTGCCCCGTGGTGCGGCCGCGCTCGCCCTGCAGGCGCCCGGCCGGCAGGCCGCTCTCCTCCGTCCCGATCTGCGTGATGGCATCGCCGCGCTTGTCGATCTCGTCGGCGATCGTCTCCAGGAAGGCGGCGCGCGCCTCGCGCGAGGCGGTGTTGTAGCTCCAGAACGCCTCTTCGGCGGCCTTCGCCGCACGGTCCACCAGATCGGCGGAACCGGCCGAGAACGAACGCGGCGCGCCTTCCAGCGGCGAGGACTGGAAGGTCGTGTCGGAGCCGATCCATTCGCCGGCGATGAGGTGCTTGCCCGAGAGGTCGAGGGTCATGGCGTCATTCCTTTCGATGTCTTTGCCCGGCGCGGCGGCCGGCTCAGCGCGCCCAGCGCAGGACGAGCGGGTCGAGTTCGCGGGCGAGTTCCAGGAGCCCGGCCCGGGTGTCGGGATGCGGCGGCAGGATCGGCCGGCGCGGCGCGTCCGAGCCGATGATGCCGCCCTCCTTCATCAGGATCTTGGCGGTGAGGAAGCTCGTCTGGCGGTTCTCGTAGTTGATCAGCGGCAGCCAGCGGCGATAGGCCTCCATCGCGGCGGCGCGGTCGCCGGAGAAGTACGGGTCGATGATCTGGCGGATGCCGTCGGGATAGCCGCCGCCGGTCATCGCGCCGGTCGCCCCGGCGTCGAGATCGGCCATCAGCGTGATCGCTTCCTCGCCGTCCCACGGACCTTCGATCGCGGCGCCCCCGAGCGCGATCAGCTCGCGCAGCTTGGACGCCGCACCCGCCGTCTCGACCTTGAAATAGGAAACATTTTCGATTTCGGAAGCCATCCGCGCGAGCAGCGGCGGCGGCAGCGGCGTGCCGGCCATCGGCGCGTCCTGGATCATGATCGGGATCGAGATCGCGTCGGAGAGCGCGCGGAAGAAGGCGAAAAGCTGCCCTTCTCCGACGCGCAGCGTCGCGCCGTGATAGGGCGCCATCACCATCACCATCGCGGCGCCGGCCTCTTGCGCCGCCTTCGAGCGGGCGATGCAGATGTCGGTGGAGAAATGGCTGGTGGTGACGATCACCGGCACCCGGCCGGCGACATGCTCCAGCGTCAGGCGCATCTGCTCGTCGCGCTCGGCGTCGGACAGGAGGAACTGCTCGGAGAAGTTGGCGAGGATGCAGAGCCCGGTCGAGCCGGCGTCGATCATGAAGTCGAGGACGCGCTTCTGCGCGGCAAGGTCCGGCGCGCCGTTCTCCTCGAAGATGGTCGGCACCACGGGATAGACGCCGCGGAACGGGCGGACGGGCGAAACGGACGTCATGATCGGATCTCACTCCCCTTTGCGAGCAGCCCTTGCGCCGGGCGGCCTGCGTTAGCGCTTACCCGATGGAGGGGGCGGGGGGAAAGGGGGAGCGGCTCATCTGCGGTCGCGGCAAAGCGATGGCTGCGAGCGATGATGGAAAGCCCGCAGCCAGCTGTCCGCGCGGCGAGGCGACCGAGCGGCGCCGCTAAAGCGGCAGTTGCCACGCCTCAGCTCTTCGCCGCGAGATACCGGCCGAGGAAGTCCTGAAAGGCCTTCCACGACTCCTCGTCGGCCACCTTCCGATAACGGTCGGTGCCGAATACGGTGAAGGCGTGCGGCGTGTCGGAGTAGACCTCGAGCTCATAGGTGATCCGCTTGTCCTCCAGGGTCTTCACCAGCGAGAAGGCCTCGCTCGGCGGAACCGCTGTGTCGGCGCCGCCCTGCGCGATCAGGATCGGCGGTGTCTTGTCCGGATAGCTCTCGCCCTCGGGCGTTGCGAGATCGCCGTGGAAGGTCGCATAGCCGGCAACATCCTGCGCCTTGCCGGAGCGCGCGAGCTCTAGGACGCCGGCGCCGCCGAAGCAGTAGCCCATGACGACGGCGGTCTCCTCGCCGGACTGCTTGCGCGCCTCGTCGAGTCCGGCGACCATGCGGGTCAGCATGGCGGCGCGATCGTTGTAGAGCTTCTTCGTCTCGGCCTGGTTGGCGGCGACCGTCTGCGGGCGGTTGCCCTTGCCGTAGAGGTCGAGGGCGAAGGCGTCGTAGCCGAGATCGGCCAGCATGTCGGCCCGCTTCTTCTCGTAGTCCGTCAGGCCGTCCCAGTCGTGGACGATCACGACGAGGCCCTTCGCCTGGCCGCTCGCCGGCGCATAATAGCCCTCGTACGGGCTGCCGGCGGCCGTGTAATCGACGGTCTCACCCGCGACGGCGGGCGCGGCGGCAAGAATGGCGGCGAAGGCCGCGGCAGTGGCAATCGATCGTCCCGTCAGCGTCGTCATGAGGCTCTCCCGTTGGTGACAGACCTGCGCAGAGGGTAGGCCTTTCCCGACGACAGGGGAGCGACGAGACGGGACGATCGGGATCACACGGCATCACAGCTGCGTGTGCCGGAGGCGCGGGCGGCAGATCGGATGCGCGCCCGCTGGTGCCTCTATTGGGCCCGAGAAGAAGCGGCAGGGCTGTTGGCGGGCGGAGGGCGCTACGGCCGGCGATCAGACCGCCGCCGGCCTCCGCTCCGGATACTCGCCCCTCAGCCCACGCGCGTGGATCACCGCCGTTGCGAGCACGGTGATGCCGCCGGCCTGGTGCAGGAGAGCGAGGTCCAGCGGCACGGCGAGAAGCAGCGTCGAAATGCCGATGCAGGCCTGCGCCGTCACCACCAGGAACAGGATCAGCGCGCCGCGAGCGTGGCGCGTGCCCGGCGCCTGGACATAGGCGGCGACCGCGTGCAGCCCGGTCACGATGAACAAGAGGTAGGCGCCGCAGCGGTGCATGAACTGCACCGTCATGACGTTCTCGAAGAAGTTCCGCCAGGCCGGGTGCATGACCAGCAGCCCGTCCGGCACGATCTGCCCGTCCATCAGCGGCCAGGTGTTGAAGGTGTAGCCGGCGCGCAGACCCGCCACGAGCCCGCCCATGTAGATCTGCACCAGCGCCAAGAGCACGATCAGGCCGCCGACATAAGCCGAGCCGCGCGACGGTGGCGCCTCGGTGCGCGGCCTCGCCAGCCCGCGCGCCACCCACAGTGTCGCGGTGAAGATGATGCAGGCGAGCGTCAGATGCGTCGCGAGGCGGTACTGGCTCACCTCGGTGCGTACGCTGAGACCGGAGGCGACCATCCACCAGCCGATCGCCCCCTGCAGCCCGCCGAGCGCCAGGATGCCGAGCAGCCGCGGCTTCAGGAACGGCTCCAGCCGCCCGGTCAGCCAGAAGAACAGGAGCGGGATGGCGAAGACGAAGCCGACGCCGCGCGCGAGCAGCCGGTGCGTCCACTCCCACCAGAAGATCGACTTGAAGCCCGAGAGCGTCATGCCCTCGTTCATCTCCTTGTATTGCGGGATCTGCCGGTAGCGGGCGAACTCTTCCTGCCACTCGGCGGTCGTGAGCGGCGGAATGACGCCGTGGATCGGCTTCCATTCGGTGATCGAGAGACCGGATTCGGTCAGCCGCGTCGCGCCGCCGACGAGGACGAGCGCGAAGATGAACAGCGCCACCGCGTAGAGCCAGATCTTGACGGCCGATCTGCCGCGGGAGGCGGGCGTTGCGGAAGCGGGCGTTTCGTCGGTATAGGCAAGCGTGCTCATGGCGGCAGGCTTTGCACCCAAAGCCCGGGCGGTTCAAGCGGCCGAAACGTCCCAGGGGCTGGCTGATTCGTTGCGCCGGAAACGGCGGCGGGAGCGCGGGCCGGCGCGACTGCAGAGCATGAGCCGCTTGGCCGCGAGGCGGCGGCTGCGAAGGCCGAAGAGGGAGGATGGGTATTCCCGTGCGCGTCAAGAAGCTGATCGGCACGATCGTTCTGATCCTGCTCGTCACGATCTATGCGGTCTTCGCCACGGCGATCGCCAGCGTCTATCTCGGCGATGCGAGTGGCTGGATGCATCTCGCCTACTTCCTGTTCACCGGTCTTCTCTGGGTTCTGCCGGCGATGGGCGTGATCAAGTGGATGGAGAGCGTACCAAGGGCCCGGGCGGCAGCGAAGGGCGACTGACGCTGCTTCGGCGGCTTCTACCGCTGCAAGGGGGGCGACGAGCTCCCCTCGCCCCGCGTCCTACACTCGGCCGCCGCGCATGGTTGCGCCGAGCGCACCGCCTCCTGCTGCCCCTGCACCTCGGCCAGATACGCCGCGACCGCAGCAGCGCTGGTCAGTTGGACCTTCTGCCGCGGAAACCCGTCGAACAGGCGTTCGAGGCCGGGGCGTGAGTGGCGCGGGAAGGTCCACACCCATCTGAGAAAGCCTATGTCGAGACGTTCGGGACAGCCCTCCGCCATGTCCTGCCGCACGCGTCCGTAGCCGGTCGCCACCCGCTTGAGGACCCGGGCGATGCAGAGGCTGCGCGGCAGGTCCAGCCAGATCAGCGTGTCGGCCCGCTTCGCGCGGATCTGCACGCTGGTGGTGTGGTTGCCGTCGAAGATCCAGCCGTCGGCATCGATCGCGGCCTCGACCATGCGAAGCTGATCCAAGGCGGGCCGCAGCCGCCAGCCCGCGGTCCAGTAGATCCGGTCCATGTGGATCAGGCGATGGCCGAACCGGCCAGCGATTTCCCGCGCGAGGGTCGACTTGCCGCTGCCGGGCGAGCCGACCACCATCACATTGCGGCCGATGGTCGGGCGCTCCACCCTTTCCTCCCGGGACCGGACTGGTTCAGGAAACGATCGAACGGCAAAAGCCGGCGGGAATCAACGGCGACCGCGACGCATCGCCCGCCGGCGCCGGGAACCCTGCGCCGGCGGCGGTCAGATGGCGCCCTGCAGCGTATCGCACGCGGCGACCTTTCCGCTGGTGAAGCCGGTGTTGAACCATTTCTCGCGCTGCGCCGACGTGCCATGCGTGAAGCTGTCCGGCACCACCGTGCCCTGGCTGCGCCTCTGCAGCGTGTCGTCGCCGATCTGCTCAGCCGCGTTCAGAGCCTCGCCGAGATCGCCCGGCTCGACATAGCCGGCATTCTTCTCGTCATGCGCGAAGATGCCGGCAAAGCAGTCCGCCTGCAGCTCGATCCGCACCGAAAGGGCGTTGGCGTCGCTCCGGCTCATCCCCTGGATCGCCTTGTGATAGCGCGGCAGGATGCCGGTGAGGTTCTGCACGTGATGCCCGACCTCGTGCGCCACCACATACGCCTCGGCGAAGTCGCCCGGCGCATTCAGCTGCTGGCGCAGTTCGCGAAAGAAGCTCGTATCCAGATAGACCTTCTCGTCGTTCGGGCAGTAGAACGGCCCCATCGCCGCACTCGCCGTGCCGCAGGCGGAGCCGACCCGCCCGTCGAAGAACACCAGCTTCGGTTTGTCATAGGTCTGACCGGCGGCTTGGAAGCGGCGGCTCCAGACATCCTCGGTGTCGGCGAGCACGGTCGCGACGAACTGCTGCGTCTCCGTCCTGGCGCCGCCGGGGTTGGTCGTCGTCTGGCTGGTCTGGTAGCTGCCGCCACCGGTGTCGACGAGGCCGAGCAGCTGCAGCGGGTTGATGCCGAAGACCAGCCACAGTACCAGAGCGATGACGATCACGCCGATGCCGCCCCCGCCGGCGCGGATCGGAATGCGCATGCCGCCGCCGCGATAGCCGCCGCCGTCACCAGCGTGTTCGATATTGTCCGACTGCCTGCGCCCGCGCCATTCCATCGCCCTGCCCTCTCCGCCGCTCGTTGGTCGACCAACTAACGCGGCAGCAGGCGTTTCGTGCCGCCGAAGCTGAGAAGATGCGTGCGCGGCACGGTCTTCGTGAACGTCCAAGGGCGAAACCGTGCTATGACGGACGTCGCGAACGACTGTCGATGAGCGAAGACATGACAAACGCGACCACAGATGCCGGAACGGCCGAGGCGAGCCTTTCGGAGCGCATCGTTTCCGATCCGGCTGTGTGCGGCGGCCGGCCGGTCATTCGGGGGACGCGGATGCGCGTCTCCGACATACTGGACATGCTGGCGGGCGGCGCGTCTTCGGCTGAGATCCTTGGAGATTTCGATTATCTGGCGGAAGCGGACATCCGGGCCGCACTCGCCTACGCGGCGCAGCAGGTCGGGCACCGAGTCATCAGAGCCGCTTAACTTGCGCTTTCTGATCGATGCGCAGCTTCCGCCGGGTCTTGCGACCTTTCTGGAACTCCAAGGCCATCAAGCCGAACATGTCGCGCGAATAGGCCTCGGTGCAGCTTCGGACATCGCCATATTCGCACACGCAAAAGCGGTCCAGGCGGCGTTGATAACGAAGGACGCCGACTTCCTCACGCTCGCTGCCAATGATCGGGATGCGCCTCCAGTCGTATGGGTGCGGGTGGGAAACACGACCAACGCCTCCCTTCGCAGCGTCTTCGGCCGTGCTCTCGCAGAACTCGTCTTGGCGCTGGAGGCTCGAGAGCGAGTCGTCGAGATCAGCTGACGCCGCCCGCACCGCCCGCATTCGTCAGCAGGAACGCCTCCCCGCACGCCTTGGCGAGGTTGCGGACCCTGAGGATGTAGCTCTGACGCTCCGTCACCGAGATCACGCCGCGCGCGTCGAGGAGGTTGAAGGCGTGGCTCGCCTTGATGCACTGGTCGTAGGCCGGCAGGACGCATTTGTGCAGTCCGCCCGCATCGCCCGGCGCACCCGCCTTCAGGATCGCCGCGCACTGCGTCTCCGCCTCGTCGAAATGCCGGTGCAGGATCGCCGTGTCGGCCATCTCGAAATTGTAGCGGGAATATTCCTGCTCGGCCTGCAGGAAGACGTCGCCATAGGTGACCTTCTCGTCGCCCTCGCGGCCGTTGAAGTTGAGGTCGTAGACGTTGTCGACGTTCTGGACGTACATCGCCAGACGCTCCAGCCCATAGGTCAGTTCGCCCGCCACCGGCGCGCACTCGATGCCGCAGACCTGCTGGAAATAGGTGAACTGCGAGACCTCCATGCCGTCGCACCAGCACTCCCAGCCGAGCCCCCAGGCGCCGAGCGTCGGGCTCTCCCAGTCGTCCTCGACGAAGCGGATGTCGTGGAGGAGCGGATCGATGCCGATCGCCTCGAGCGAGCCGAGATAGAGTTCCTGCAAGTTGGACGGGTTCGGCTTCAGGATCACCTGGTACTGGTAGTAGTGCTGCAGCCGGTTGGGGTTCTCGCCGTAACGCCCGTCCTTCGGGCGGCGGGACGGCTGGACGTAGGCGGCATTCCACGGCCGCGGGCCCAGCGCTCGAAGCGTCGTCGCCGGATGGAAGGTGCCGGCGCCGACTTCCATGTCGTAGGGCTGCAGCACTACGCAGCCATAGTCCGCCCAGTAGCGATGCAGCGTCAGGATCAGCGCCTGGAAGGAGCGGCGCGGGTCCATGTGCGGAGCGACATCGGGCGCGGCGGCATCGAGGAGAGCGGCATCGGACATTCGGAGGGGCCTTCGAAGGATGGCGCGAGCCCGCATCGTCCCGCCGGCCCGTTTCCGGCGTGAGGTGCCACGACGGCGGCGAAGGGGTCAAGCCGCCCTCGCCGCCGCCGGTCGTCGTCCGTGCCGCTCCGCCTCCGGTTCGAGGCGGTCGGCTCAGCTCGGCTGCAGCACCACCTTGATGCAGCCGTCCTTCTTGTCGCGGAAGGTCTTGTAGAGCTCGGGCCCATCCTCGAGCGTGCCGCGATGGGTGATCATCGAGGTCGTGTCGAACTGGCCCTCCTGGATCCGATGCAGGAGGTCGTCGGCCCACCTGTTGACGTGCGTCTGGCCCATCTTGAAGGTCAGCGCCTTGTTCATCGCCGCGCCGAAGGGGATCTTGTCGACGAGCCCGCCATAGACGCCCGGCACGGAGACCGTTCCGCCGGGCCGGCAGACATACATCATCTCGCGCAGCACGTGCGGCCGGCCGGTCTCGGACATCACCGCCTGCTTGGCGCGGTCATAGGCGTGCTCGATGCCGTAGGGCGCGTGGGCCTCCATGCCGACGCAGTCGATGCACTTGTCCGGGCCCTTGTTGTCGGTCAGCTCGTTCAGCCGCTCGACCGTGCTCTCTTCCTTGAAGTTGATGGTGATGGCGCCCCGCGCCTTCGCCATCTCGAGGCGCTCGGGCACCTCGTCGATCACGATCACCTGCTTCGGGTTCATCAGCAGCGCGCTCTGCAGCGCGAACTGGCCGACCGGCCCCGCGCCCCAGATCGCCACCGTGTCGTGGGGCTCGATGTCACACTGGGCAGCGCCCTGCCAGCCGGTCGGCAGGATGTCGCCGAGGAACAGCACCTCGTCGTCGGTCATGCCGTCGGGGACCTTCACCGGCGCGAAGTCGGCATAGGGGACGCGGACGTATTCGGCCTGGCCGCCGGCATAGCCGCCGGTGAGGTGGGTGTAGCCGAAGAGCCCGGCGGTCGCATGGCCGAACATCTTGCGGGCCTGATCGGCATTGCGGTTCGTCCGCTCGCAGACCGAATAGTTCTGGCGCTGGCACTGGTAGCATTCGCCGCAGGCGATGGTGAACGGCACGACGACGCGGTCGCCGACCTTCAGCTTCTTGTTGTCCTTGCCGACCTCCATCACCTCGCCCATGAACTCGTGGCCGACGATGTCGCCGGATTCCATGCCGAGCATGAAGCCGTCATAGAAGTGCAGGTCGGACCCGCAGATCGCGCAGCTGGTGACCTTGATGATCGCGTCGCGGCCGTCCTCGATCTTCGGATCGGGAACGGATTCGCAGCGCATGTCGTGCTTGCCGTGCCAGGTAATGGCCTTCATCGCGGGTGCTCCGGAAATCGCATCGGTTGAAGTCGATGCGCCGGTAACCCGGCGGCCGGAATCGATGTTCCGGCGGCAGGAGCGCGGAATCGGAAGTTGCCTATCGATACCGCCGCGGCACAGCACCATTGCGGCGCTGGAGAATCACGTCATAGGCCGCGTCGCCGGCGGCCGATCCTAGCCGCATGCCGTGGAGAACGCGAGGCCACGCCGAACCCCTCAGTCCTTGCGGATGCGGTAGACCCCGTCCGGCCCGCGCACCAGCGTCCCTTGCGCGCCGGTCCGCATCTCGGCCTCCGATTCGCGGTTACGCTCGGACACGCGCTCGGCGTCGCGGGTCATCTGCTTGTAGCCGTACCAGGCGACGGCACCGACGAGGCCCAGAAGAAAAAACTGCGGCATGTGTTCGACCATCTTTCCACGCGTCCTCGACGACTATGCTCCGCGAAATTTGCGGCGGCAACGGGACGCGCCGCGCGCACAACGTCTCCGGCGCAGTGCGGTTTCGGCCCCGCCGGCGGCTCGGCGCTAGAGCCCGAACCGGGCCCAGAGCGCCCGCTCTTCCGCCGCGCCGATCAGCTCTGCCGCGAACCCCGCCCCGGCCGCCTCCAATCCGCCGCCGAACAGGCCCTCGATCGAGACGCCCTTGGGCTTGCGGCCGAAGAGGCTGCGCCCCCCCTGGACCATCTCCATCTGGACCTTCTCGCCGTAGCGCGCCTTCAACGTCCCGCGCAGGTCGCCGAGCGCGTCGACGAGGCCGAGCGACAGGCCGCGTTTGCCGGACCAGAACAGGCCGGAGAAGAGGTCGTCGTCTTCCACGAGCTTCGCGCCGCGGCTCGCCTTGACGAGATCGATGAAGGTGTCGTGCACTTCCAGCTGCAGCGCCTTCAGATGCTCGACGTCCTCGGGACGCTCCGGCCGGAACGGGTCGAGCGTCGCCTTGTTGTTGCCGGCGGTGTGGACGCGGCGCTCGATGCCGAGCTTCTTGATCGCCTCGACGAAGCCGAAGCCGCCGGAGACGACGCCGATCGAGCCGACGATGGAGGACGGATCGGCGATGATCTCGTCGCCCGCGCAGGCGATCATGTAGCCGCCGGAGGCCGCGACGTCCTCGACGAAGACCAGCACCCGCTTTTCCTTCTCCGCCGCGAGATCCCGGATGCGCTGGTAGATCAGCCGCGACTGCACCGGCGAGCCGCCCGGCGAGTTGATCAGGATGGCGACGGCCGGCGCGCTCTTGTGGTCGAAGGCCTTCTTCAGGAGCGGCGCCGCGCTGGCGAGGGAGAGCGTCGAGCGCAGGGGCCCGGACGCGTTCATGATCGCGCCGGACAGCCGCACCACCGGGACGGTCGGGGCGTCGTTGCGGAAGCGTTTCGGCAGGAGCTTGGTAAAGACGTTTGCCACGGTCGGGCCTTTGCTGATCGGATCGTCGTGGCGGGGCATGTAAGTCGCACCCCGCGCTTTCGCAAAGCCGCCTGCCGCGCGATCGCGCCGTCAGAGCGTGAAGCCGATCATCTCCTCGCCCGCCGCGACCCGCTCGGCGAACGGATCGAGCCCGCCATCGGCGCGGTGCAGGACCCGGCCCGGCAGGATCGCCAGCGGCGCCCGCGAGCCCTTGCGGCCGTGGAACAGGATGCGCGAGGCCGGCGCGTCCGACGCCGGATGGATCGGCAGCACGCGCAGGCCGCCGAGCCGGCCCTCGACCGCCGTGATCGCCATCGCAAGAGCATCGGCGCGAAGGACTGCGGTCATGCCTCCGCCCCGCGCGACGAGAGCCGCGGCAACCTGCAGCCACCGCGCCAGCGACTGCGCATCGGTGCCGAACAGGGCCTCGGCGCGCAACGGGTCCGGCGGCGGTCGCGACCCGTGCGGATGGTAAGGCGGGTTCGTCAGGACATGGGCGAAGCGGCCGTCGAACAGCCCGGCCGCCTCGCGCAAGCCGCGCCGCGCCAGGATGTCGCCCTCGAGGACGGTGACCCGGCCCGCCAGCGGCCGATTCTCGTCCAGCCGGACGCTTCGCCGCGCAAGCTCGGCCATCTCGGCGTTCTTCTCGACCAGCGTGACGGCCACGCCCTCGCAGCGGCAGGCGGCGGCCAGCCCGACGGCGCCGGAACCCGCGCCGAGATCGGCGAGAGCGCCTGCGTCGTCCGGTCCGACCGTCGCGGCGAGAAGCAGCGCGTCGAGGCCGGAACGATAGCCTCGCCCGACCGGCTGGAGGAGATGAAAGCGGCCGCCGTAGAAGGCGTCCTGCCTGACGCCCGGCGGCTCCGCAGCGCTGGCCGGAAGCGCGCCCGGATCAGGAGAGTTCATGGCCGAGTTCGGCGTCGCGCATCAGCCGCCGCGCCTGGTCCAGCCGCTCGGGATCCACGAGAATCCGCCGCGGGATCGCGCCGATCGATCCGTCGAGGATGCTCATGTGCTGATCCGCGACGAAATGCGGGATGCCGGCGTCGTTGAGAAGCGCGTCGACGAAGGATATGAGAACCGCGTCATTGGATCGCATCAGTTCTTGCATGGAAGGCACCGCTCTGGAACAAGGAGCCCGAAGCCGCGAGCGGCCGACGGAACGGGAAGGTGGCGTAGGCAACGGCATTCCGGCGCGAAGGGCAAGCCCATCGAGCGCGACGCGTGCGGCGCCTTTGCGAAGCCAAGGCCTTCCACTTGCAGGACGGGACGCCATCTTGAACCGCAGCGATACGACGCGCTCGTGCGAACTGAACCACGGAGAGACATGGTGAGCTTGGCCAGCCCCGTCGGGCGGAGCGAAACCCGCGGCTCGATCGACCCCATCCTGTCGGTCACGGCGCCGGACATGGCGCGGGTCAACGAGCTGATCCTGAAAATGGCCGGCTCGAACGTCGAACTGATCCCGGAGATCGCCGACCATCTGATTTCCTCCGGCGGCAAGCGGCTGCGCCCGATGCTGACGATCGCCTCGGCCCTCGCCTATGGCTATCAGGGCGACGGGCATGTGAAGCTCGCGACCAGCGTCGAATTCATGCATACCGCGACGCTGCTGCACGACGATGTGGTGGACGAGAGCGACCTTCGGCGCGGCAAGAAGACCGCCCGGATGATCTGGGGCAACCAGGCCAGCGTCCTCGTCGGCGACTTCCTGCTCGGCCAGGCCTTCAAGATGATGGTCGAGGTCGGGTCGCTGGCGGCGCTGGACATCCTGTCGACCGCCTCCGCGGTGATCGCCGAGGGCGAGGTCTGGCAGCTCGCCGCCGCCAAGCACATGACCACCAGCGAAGCGGACTATCTCGCCGTCGTCGACGCCAAGACCGCTGCGCTTTTCGCCGCGGCGGCCGAGGTCGGGCCCGTGCTCGCCGGTGCCGGCGACGAGGCGCGCGCGGCGATGCACCGCTACGGCCGCAGCCTCGGCCTTGCCTTCCAGCTGGTCGACGACGTGCTAGACTATGGCGGTGCGTCCGCGTCGCTCGGCAAGAACACCGGCGACGATTTCCGCGAGGGCAAGATCACCCTTCCCGTCATCCTCGCCTATCAGGCCGGGAACGAGGCCGAGAAGCGCTTCTGGCAGGACGCGATGGAGAGCGGCCAGAACGACGATGCGGCGCTCGCCGAGGCGACCGGCCTGATCCGCAAGCACAGTGCCCTCGACGCGACGCTCGATCGCGCCCGCGCCTATGGCGAAGCCGCCTACGAGTCCGCTTTGACGCTGCCGCGCGGAACCGCGCGCGAGGCGTTGCTGGGCGTCGTCGACTTCTGCATCGACAGGATGCACTGACCCTGATGGCCGACGGGCGCCGTCCGGCGGCGCCCTTTCAGGCCGCCGATCCACGCGAAGGCCCGGGCCCCATTGCGGCCAAGGTCTCGGTGCAAATCTGCCAACGGCTTGCATTCGGCGCCGAATTGGCATCACCTCGGCGCAGCGCGAGAGAGACCGGTCTGAGGCGGCGGTCACGTCCCTCGCCGATCTTCCGGCGCCGTCCGAAAAGAGGATTACCAGTGCCCCTATCGCGTGTTCTCAGAACGTTGACGACCACGGTCTTCGTCGCCGCGGCCGCGACATCCTCGGCCTTCGCCGCCGGCGAGGCCCCGGACGTCAAGGTATCGACGCCGAACGTGCAGGCACAGTCGCTGGCGGGCGCCTATCTCGCCGCCAAGGCGGCGCAGCAGCAGGGCGATCTTCCGAGCGCGACGGACTTCTTCAATCAGGCTCTGGCGCTCGATCCGACCTCGCAGCTGCTGCAGCAGGACGCGATGTTCGCCTTCCTCGCCGACGGCAACTTCCAGGAGGGGGTCGACCTCGCGGCGAAGCTGCACGACGACGCCGACGCCTCGAAGGTCGCGCGGATCACGCTCGGCGTCGACGCGCTGCGCAAGGGCGACTTCCAGGCCGCGATCACCGAATTCGCCATTCCCGATCCGAGCGATCTCGACGGCCTGCTCCTCGGCCACCTGTCCTCCTGGGCCGAACTCGGCGCCGGCCATGTCGACAAGGCGCTGATGGATGTGGACGGGCTGAAGCACGCGCCCTGGTACACCGTCTTCAACGCCTATCAGAAGGGACTGCTCGCATCCGTCGCCGGGCGCACCGACGTCGCCCGCGCGGCCTTCCAGAGCGTCCTCGACGACCAGACCCTCGCCCGCACGTCGCCCGACGCCTATCTCGGCTCGGCCGAATCGCTGGCCCGGGTCGAAGCGCGCGCCGGCCAGAAGGACGCGGCGCTGAAGGCGCTCGACTTCGGCCTGAAGCTCGCCCCGAACTACGCACCGCTGACCTATCTGAGGGATCGGATCCAGCGCGGCGAGACGATCGAGCCACCGGTCGCCAACATCCAGCAGGGGGCGGCGGAGACGCTCTACGTGCTCGGCCAGGCGATCAATCGCGGCGACGGCCAGCAGGTCGCCCTGCTCTATTTCCAGCTCGCGCGCGCACTCGACCCGCGCAGCCCCGCTCTCTTGACCGCCCTCGCCGGCATCGCCGAGCAGGCGCAGCAGCTCGACCTCGCCATCTCCTACTACAAGGAGATCCCGGAGAATTCGGCCTATCGCCGGACCGCCGACCTGCAGACCGGGCTCGACCTCTGGTATTCCGGCAAGAAGGACGAGGCGAAGACGCATCTCCAGCGCGCCGTCCGCGACTATCCGGACGACGTCCAGGCCTATACCGCGCTGGCGGACGTCATGTCCGCCGACAAGAACTACCAGAAGGCTGCCGACGCCCTGAACAAGGCGATCGAGCTCGCCCCCAAGGGCGAGACCAGCAACTGGAACCTCTACTATCAGCGCGGCATCGCCTATGAGCGGATGAAGCAGTGGGACAAGGCCGAGCCCGACTTCAAGAAGGCGCTGCAGCTCTCGCCGAACCAGCCGCAGGTGCTGAACTATCTCGGCTATTCCTGGATCGACATGAACATCCACCTCAAGCAGGGTCTCGACATGATCAAGACCGCGGTGGAGCTCCGGCCGAACGACGGCTACATCATCGATTCGCTCGGCTGGGCCTACTACAAGCTCGGGCGCTATGACGACGCGGTCGACGAGCTGGAGCGCGCGGTCCTGCTGACGCCGCTCGATCCCACCATCAACGACCATCTCGGCGACGCCTATTGGCGGGTCGGGCGCAAGCGCGAGGCGAAGTTCCAGTGGAACCGGGCGCTGAACGGCGATCCGAAGCCGGAGCCGGACGAGGTGAAGTCGCTGCAGGCCAAGCTCGAGAACGGGCTGCAGGCGGCGCCGGCGAAAGGCGATCATGGCCAGTCCGGCGACGCCTCGGATGCGGGCAAGCCCGCCGGGGGCGCCGCCGCAGGAGCGGAAGCCGCCAAGGCGCAGGGTGCTGGCGCCAAGGCCGACTGAGCCGCTCGCGTCGGCCTTTCCATGCGGCGTCTCGCGGTCCCGGCGGGTGAGACTTTTGCGCCCGCAAAGGTCAATCTCGCATTGCATGTCGTGGGTCGGCGGCCGGACGGCTACCATCTGCTCGACAGTCTCGTCGTGTTCTCCGACGCGGCCGGCGACAGGCTGAGCCTGGCCGAGGCGGATGGCGAGGCGGACGGGCTCACGATCCACGGCCGCTTCGCACATGGTCTTCCGACCGGCCCCGAGAACATCCTCTTGAAGACCCTCGCGTTCGCGCGCGCGCGACTCGCCGAATCCGATCTGGCCCTCCCGCCCCTCGCCCTTCGCCTGGAGAAGCGGCTCCCGGTGGCGGCGGGCATCGGCGGCGGCTCGGCGGATGCTGCCGCGCTGCTGCGTTCCCTGATGCAGCTGGCGCCGCCCGACGCCTTCGACCGGCTTGCATCCCGGGCGGTGGAACTCGGCGCCGACGTTCCGATGTGCCTCGACGGCCGGCCGGCGCGCGTCTCCGGCATCGGCGAGATCATCGCGCCGCTCGCTGGTCTGCCGACTCTGCCGCTGCTCCTCGTCAATCCGGGCGTCGCGGTTTCGACGCCGGCCGTCTTTGCGGCGCTTCGGCGGCGGGACAATCCGCCGCTTCCGCCGATCCCGGCCGAAGGCTTTCCCGATCCGGCAGCCGTGGCCGACTGGCTCGGCGCAACCCGCAACGATATGGAGACGCCGGCGCTTTCGATCGCCCCCGAGATCGCCGATGTCGGCCGACGGCTGCTCGACGAGGGCGCGATGATCGCCCGCATGTCCGGCTCCGGCGCGACGGTGTTCGCGATCTTCGGATCCGACGATGCTATGCTCTCGGCGCGCCGGCGGATCGCCGCGGACCGGCCTCGCTGGTGGCTGTCCGGTGAAGACCCTGCAGCGAGGAGCCCTGCCTGATGGCCGAAGACCGCACCTTCATTCCGCTCGGGATCGCCGTCCTGACCGTCTCCGACACCCGCACGCTCGCCGACGACCGGTCCGGCGACACGCTGGTCGAGCGGCTGGAGAAGGCCGGCCATCGCCTCGCCGACCGCCGCATCGTCACGGACGACGTCGAGGCGATCCGCGACGCCGTCACCGCCTGGTGCGAGCGCGACGATGTCGACGTGGTGATCACCACCGGCGGCACGGGCTTTACCGGACGTGACGTCACGCCCGAGGCCCTGGAGCCGCTGTTCGAGAAGCGCATGGACGGCTTTTCCGCCGTCTTCCACCGCATCTCCTATGACAAGATCGGCGTCTCGACGATCCAGTCCCGCGCCACCGGCGGCGTGATCGCCGCCACCTTCGTCTTCGTGCTGCCGGGCTCGCCCGGTGCCTGCCGCGACGGATGGGACCATATTCTTGAGGCGCAGCTCGACTACCGGCACAAGCCCTGCAATTTCGTCGAGATCATGCCGCGGCTGGACGAGCACCTGCGGCGGGGCGGCCGCTCCGCCTGAGGCGAGGCTTCGACGGTCTCTGCCGGCAGCGCATCACTTGCGCCTGCGCTGGGCGGGCCGGATCTCCGCCGGCAGCCGTCCGACGGCGAGCCCCCTCGCCACCCCCTCCAGGCTCCCCGCTCCCTTGGCCTGGCCGAGCGCCTGTGCCTTGCGCAGGAGGACGCCTTCCGCCAGCGCCGTACGCTTCTGCGAGAAGCGTCCGAGAAGGCCCGGCCGGTCGGCACGTGCCCGAGCGAAGCGGACGGCCGAGGCGCCTGCGCGGCCGCCCGCCACCTCCTCGACATGCTCCGCCACCGCCGGAATCCAGCCCGGCTGGAGACGCGCGCCCGGCTCCAGCAGCAGCAGCCAGTCGCCTTTCGCCTGCGCCACCACGGAGTGAAGGTCGCCGGGCTCTGCCACTCGGCAGCCCGCATGGTCGGCAACCTTCCGGGCGCTGACGTCCATTCCCCGGTCGATCAGCACGACCTCGCGGACGACGCCCTCCACGGCCCCGGGAATCAGCGTCGCCAGGCTCGCCGCCAGCTTCTGATCGTCGGCCCCGCAATCCATCAACACGCTCAGCATGGCACCCGGCTTAGCGGGATCCGGGAACCTTTGCCAGCCATCCGTCATTTTGTTCTTGTCTTGTTCTCATGGACGCGTTAGGACTTCGTTCACAACTCGAAGACAGCCCTTGAGGAGGGCCCTCATGCGGGACGTTTCCACGGCCGATCGCGCGGCGTTCGCCTCCCCCGACGGCATCGACATCGCCAACCATATTCTGGACGAATCCGGCCTGCGCGTCGGCTTCGACCGGCGCCGCGGCCGAGGCGCCGGGGCCAATCCCAGCGGGCGCTACGAGCCGTTCGCCCGGTCGAGCTTCGACGACGGCTGGAACAGCCTTGAGCAGTTGCCGGCCTTCAAGACCGATGTGCAGGTCGAGCGGCCGAAGACGATCATCACGCGCAATGCCTCGCCCGACATCTCCTTCGACGGGTCGATCAATCCCTATCGCGGCTGCGAACACGGCTGCGTCTACTGCTTCGCGCGGCCGACGCACGCCTATATGGGCATGTCGCCCGGGCTCGACTTCGAATCGCGCCTCTTCGCCAAGCCCAACGCTGCCGAACTCCTGGAGCGGGAGCTCTCGAAGCCGGGCTACGAGGTGAAGTCGATCGCCATCGGCACCAACACCGATCCCTATCAGCCGATCGAGAAGAGCTGGGGGATCATGCGCGAGATCCTCGAGGTGCTGGAGGCTGCGAATCATCCGGTCGGCATCGTCACGAAATCAGCGCTCGTGACGCGCGACATCGACATCCTGTCGCGCATGGCGGCCAAGGGCCTCGCCCGGGTGGCGTTGTCCGTGACGACGCTCGACCGGACGCTGGCACGGGCGATGGAGCCGCGCGCGGCGACGCCGGCGAAGCGGCTGGAAGCGGTGAAGGCGCTCTCCGAGGCCGGCATCCCCACCATGGTGATGACGGCGCCGATCATTCCCGGCCTCAACGATTCGGAGATCGAGCGGCTCTTGGAATCGGCCAGGACCGCCGGTGCCCGCGAGGCCGGCTACGTCCTCCTCCGCCTGCCTCAGGAGGTCTCGCCCCTCTTCAAAGAATGGCTACTCAGGCACTATCCAAACCGCTACCGGCACGTCCTGTCGCTGCTGCGCTCGATGCGCGACGGCAAGGACTACGACGCGGAGTGGGGCAAGCGCATGCGCGGCACCGGCCCCTACGCGTTCCAGATTCGCCGGCGCTTCGAGATGACCGTGAAGCGGCTCGGCCTCAACGAGACCCGAACGGAGCTCAACTGCGACCTGTTCACGCCTCCCAAGGGTGCCGGCGTCCAGCTGGCCCTCCTCTAGCGGCCGGAGGGCGCAGAGGCGACTGAAGCCGCCGCGGGCAGCAACAGCCCGCCAGTCCGACACCGGGAGGCGCCGAGCGGCGCGTCCCGTCCGCATCGGCCGCCCGCGTTCTTCGGCCGAGCGGCTCGCCGGCTCCTCACCCCTCGAGCTGACGAGCCTTGTGGAGAATCGGAGAATGCGCGAGTCTCCGCCGCACGATGACTCGCCGTTCCTCCGATTCTCCCGTCCCTTCCAGGCAGCGCAAGCCGACTGCCGTCGCGCAGCCGGCGGCCGGTCCCGACTACAGCCGGGAAGCGGCGCTGCTGGCGGCCGGCGCGCGCCTGGTCGCCGGCATCGACGAGGCCGGGCGCGGACCGCTCGCAGGCCCGGTCGTGGCGGCGGCCGTGATTCTCGACCCGGAATGCGTGCCGGACGGGCTGAACGATTCCAAGAAGCTGGATGCGGCCGAACGCGAGCGGCTGTTCCGCGAGATCCTCGCCTGCGCGAGCGTCGGCTTCGCCTCCGCCAGCGCGCTGGAGATCGACCGCTACAACATTCGCGGCGCGACCCTCCTCGCGATGCGCCGCGCGCTGCACGCCTTGGGGGAGGCGCCCTGCCACGTCCTGATCGACGGCCGTGACGTTCCGCCCCTGTTGCGGTGCCCCGGAACGGCCGTCATTTCGGGCGACGCCCTGTCGCTGTCGATCGCGGCCGCCTCGATCGTCGCCAAGGTGGCGCGCGACCGGATGATGACCCGCGCCTGCCGCGCCTATGCCGGCTACGGCTTTTCGCGCCACATGGGCTATGCCACCGCCGAGCACCTGGAAGCGATCGGCCGGCTCGGCCCCTCGCCCATCCACCGCATGAGCTTCCGCCCGCTGCGGCGCGACCTCCTCGACGCAGCGGAATAGCGCGGCGGCCCTGGCTGCAGAGCTGGACGAAGGTCGCGGCTGCGGCGCCTCCGCCGACGCCGTATTCGCACACCGCGCCCCTTCCCGGCTCGCCGCACGACCTCCCCGCCTCATCAAATCAGGAAGCGCCGGAAGCGGCGGCTGTCGGCCGAAAGCCCTCGCCGGACACGAAAAAGGCCGCTCGCGGCGGCCTCGTTCAATTTCCCGGGATGATCCGACCGATCAGTTCAGCCGCTTGCGGACCTCGCCGATCGACTGGTCGATGAACTGGCCGCTGGCGCCGCCGGAATTGCGCTCGGCGATGATCCGGGCCGAAGCCGCGACGGCGAGGTTGACGGCAGACGCACGCACCTCGGCGACCGCGTCCTGCTCGGCCTGGCCGATCTTGCTCTCCGCCATGGCCGTGCGGCGCGCGACGTAGTCCTCGTTCTTGCGGCGGGCCTCGTCGAGCATCAGCTCGGCCTCGCGCTTGGCGGCGGCGACGATGTCCTTCGCCTCCTGCTCGGCCTCGCGCCGGCGGCGCTGGTACTCCGCCAGCTGCTGCTTGGCCTCTTCCTTCAGCTCGCGAGCTTCCTCGATCTCCGTGCGGATGCGCTCCGCCCGGCTGTCGAGCGACTTGCCCATCTTCGACGGCACCTTCAGGTACCAGATGAGGCCGAGAAAGATGACGAGCGCGATAAAGGCCCAGAATGTATTGTCCATCGTCGTCTCCTCAGCCGCGAGCCGCGTCGACGGCGCTGGCGATCTCGTCCGACCCGGCTTCGATGCCGGCGACCTCGCGCAGGATGGTGTCCGTCACGTCGCGGGCGATGCCGTCGACTTCGGCGAGCGCCGAGCGCTTCACCTCGGCGATGCGGGCCTGAGCCGCCTCGAGCTTCTCATCGAGTTCGGCGTCGAGACGCTTGCGCTCCTTCTCCGCGTCTTCGCGGGCGGAATCGCGAGCGTCCTGCGCGATCTTGTGCGCCCGGTCGCGGGCCTCCGCCAGTTCCTGCTCATAGGCGGCATGCGCCTCGTCGGCATCGGACTTCATCCGCTCGGCCGCTTCGAGGTCGAGCGCGATACGGTCACGCCGATTTTCCAGGATGCCGCCGATGCGCGGCAGGACGGTCCGCTTCAGCACCCAGTAGAAGACGCCGAAGGTGATCGCCAGCCACAGGAGCTGGGATGGGTAGAATTGCGGATCGAACGGCGGAAAGGCGCCATGCTCCGGCGCTGCGTGAACGGTTTCGCCACGCGTCGCCGCGACGTCGCTCTGCGGCGGCATATGCACGGCATCTGCTCCTTCGGTCTGGGCGAAGGCGGGCGTTACGAACATCGAAAGCTCCGGGAGTCCCTGACCGGCGGCCTCAACCGCCGCCGGCCTTCTGTCTCAGGTCGTGTCGTACCGATCAGACGACGAAGAGCAGGATAAGCGCGACGAGCAGCGAGAAGATGCCGAGCGCTTCGGTGATGGCGAAGCCGAAGATCAGGCGGCCGAACTGTCCGTCAGCGGCCGACGGGTTGCGCAGGGCGCCCGCCAGATACATGCCGAAGATCTGGCCGAGGCCGATGCCGGCGCCACCCATGCCGAGGCAGGCGATACCGGCGCCGATGTACTTTGCAGCTTCCGCGTCCATTGTGAATTCTCCTTTGGAAAGGGGTTGGCGGCTTGAGAAGCGGCAGCGTCGAACGAGGCTGCCAATGGGGTGTTTCTAGTGGCTCGGATGCAGGGCGTCGTTGAGGTAGAGACAGGTCAGAACCGCAAAAACGTAGGCCTGCAGCGCGGCAACCAGGAATTCGAGTGCCGTGAGGGCGATGGTCATCAGCATCGGCAGGATCGCGCCGACCGCTCCCAGGGTGCTGTAGGTACCCAGGGCGAAGACGAAGCCGGCGAAGACCTTCAGCGTGATGTGCCCAGCGAGCATGTTGCCGAACAGTCGAACCGACAGCGAGATCGGCCGCGACATGAAGGACACGATCTCGATGAGAACCACCAGCGGCAGCAGGATCGACGGCACGCCCGACGGCACGAACAGGTGGAAGAAGTGCGTTCCGTGCTTCATCAGACCGTACACGACGACGACGCTGATCACCAGGATCGCCAGCGCGAAGGTGACGATCAGCTGGGCGGTGATCGTGAAGAAGTACGGGATCATGCCGAGGAAATTCCCGATCAGCACGAACATGAAGATCGAGAACACGAAGGGGAAGAAGCGCATGCCAGCCGTTCCGGCCGAATCGCGCAGCATGTTCGCCACGAACTCGTAGGACAGCTCGGTCACCGACTGCACGCGCGAAGGAACGAGGCCGCGCCCACGCGTCGAGTAATACAGGAACGCCGTGGTGATCGCGACAACCAGCACCATGAACAGCGCAGAGTTGGTAAAGGAGAAATCCCAGCCGCCGATGTCGATCGGAACGATCCTGGTGATTCGAAACTGATGGATCGGATCTGTCGGATTGTGTTCCAAACGGTCTGGTCCTTCGTCAAACTACGTCACCCGGCGAGGGCCGATCAGCCAATAGCGTCACAATTCGCCGACCGCAACACCCCTGAAAGACTTTCCCGGGCTGTTTCCGCAACATCGGTCATCGACCTTCGTCGCGCTTCCCGCCCCAGGGCGAAGCCCCGCCCGAGACCGAGCGGATGACGTTGACCGCGCCGGCGGCAAAGCCGATCAGCAGGAAGACGATAAGGCCGAAGGGGCTGCTGCCGGCGAGCCTGTCGATGCCATAGCCGATGCCGGCGCCGACGAGGACGCCGGCGAGGAACTCGCTCGCGAGCTTCAGGCCTTCGGCGGCTCCCTGCATGCCGCCACGGTTCGACGGGGCCTTGGTTTCCTGCGGCGATCTGGCCCGCTGCTCCGCGAGCTTTCTTGCCAGATCGGCCCGCCGCGCATCCCAGTCCGCGGTCTCGCCGGGGCGTCCGCCTTCATCCGAATCCTCGGGGGTCATGCCGATGTCTCTCCCTGCGCAGTCGCTTCGTCCGGTCGCACGGACAGGATACGCGAAATCGCGCGTATCGTCCGAGCGTTAGCGGATCGCGCGGCTGCGCAGAAGGCTGGCGATCGTGGTGACTGCGAGGATTGCGACGATCACGCCGAGCGAGAGGCCGGTCGAGATGTGCGGCAGTCCCTCCACGGCATGGCCGCCGTTGATGAAGGGCAGGTCGTTCGATTCCAGCGCATGGAGGATCAGCTTCGCGCCGATGAAGGCGAGGATCAGCGCCAGACCGAAACCGAGATAGACCAGCCGGTCGAGCAGACCGCCGAGAAGGAAGTAGAGGTGCAGAAGCCCGAGCAGCGAGAAGGCGTTGGCGGTGAAGACGATGAAGGGCGCGTCCGTCAGCCCGTAGATCGCCGGGATCGAATCGAGTGCGAACAGAAGATCGGTCACGCCGAGCGCCAGAATCACCACAACCATCGGCGTGAAGAGCCGCTTGCCGTCCTTCGTCACCATCAGCGCGTTGCCGTGGAAATCCGGCGTGGTGCGGAGGTGGCTCTGGAACCACCGGACCAGGACGTTCGGCTTGTAGTCCTCGTCGGTCGACTTGCCGCTCGACAGGCTTTCGATGGCCAGATGCACGGCCGTGTAGAGCAGGAAGGCGCCGAAGATATAGAAAACCCAGGAGAACCGCTCGATCGCCGCCGCGCCGATGGCGATGAAGAGGCCCCGCATCAGCAGCGCCAGCAGGATGCCGATCAGCAGCGCCTTCTGCTGGTCTGCCCGCGGCACGCGGAACGTCTTCATCATGATGACGAAGACGAACAGGTTGTCGACCGACAGGCTCTTCTCGGTGATGTAGCCGGCGAAGAACTCGATGCCGTGCGTGTGGTCCCAGAATATCCAGACGCCGCCGCCGAAGATGACGGCGATCACGACGTAGAAGGTCGACCACAGGCCGGCCTCCTTGAAGCTCGGCTCGTGCGCCTTGCGCACGTGGGTGAGGAAATCGAAGACGAATAGCGCGGCAATGCCACCGACCGTCCCCAGCCAGACCCAGAGGTGTACCGTATCGCCACCGCTGGCGCCGCTCATCGCCGTCTCTTCCACACATCTCTCCCGACTGCGAGGCCGCGACCCCGTCCGCGCCGGCGGACGCCGGCGTCGCCCCTAGATGTGCAGCAGGTGAGCGGATTGAAAGGTTCGACGGGAATCCAAACAGGGCCCGCCGCGGGAGTGCGCCGTCGCTTCGCCCGAACGCGGAGAGGCCCGCCGGCGCTTTGCCGCCGACGGGCCTTGTCACATCATGCGACGAAACGGAAGGTCGCCGGCTCCAGTCCCTTTCAGACGGCGCCTGCCGGCCGCGGCACGGAGCCCGCATCGCTATGGCCGCCGGCATGTTCGATCGCGAACTCCTCCTCCGGCGAGAGGATCAGCCGGTGCCGGCCGACGAGCGCGAAATAGACGATGCCGATGGCGAACCAGATCGCGACGCCGAGGACGCCGGCCCGGTAGGTCGGGTCGGAGAGCTGGAAGCCGAGGGTGACCACCGCGATCACGATGGTCAGCGCGGCGCCGGTCAGGCCGAACGGGCTCTTGTAGGGCCGCGCGATGCCGGCATGGTTCCGCCGCAGGAGGATGAACGAGATCGCCTGCGCGATGTAGGAACACATGGCCCCGAACACCGCCATGTTGAGAAGCGTGCCGCCGATGACCGCGGAGCCGGCATCGGCGCCGAGGCCGAAGAACAGCGCCAGCATGATCGCGAGCCCGACCACCGCGCCGGCGATCATCGCGACGTGCGGCGTCTTGCGCTGGTCGTGCGTCACCGAGAGAAAGGGCGGGAAGTAGCCTGCCCGCGAGAGCGAGTAGATCTGCCGCCCCTGCGCGAAGATGATCGTGTGGAACGAGGCGACGAGGCCGATGATCGCGACGAAGGCGAGGAGCTTGGCCAGCCCCGTGCCGTAGATCGCCCGGAAGCCGTCGAGCAGCGGTTCGCCGGAAGAGCCGAGCTTGAACGATCCGACGCCCGGCAGCGCCGGATTGAGGAACAGGATCAGGAAGGCCGTGACGATCAGCGTCAGCATGCCGAGGATGATGCCCTTCGGCATGTCGCGCTGCGGATCGGCGGATTCCTCCGCCGCCAGCGGCAGCTGTTCGATCGCGAGGAAGGACCAGACCGCGAAGGGCAGCGCAGCGAGCGCGCCGGTGATGCCCATCGGCAGGAGCGGGCCGTGGCCTTCCGGCAGTTCGATGCCGCCGGGTCCGATGTTCAGCGCCCAGCGCGAAAAGTCGAAGGACGGCAGCGCCGACAGGAAGAAGACGAGAAGGATGCCGAGCGCCATCAGCGTCACGACCATCGTCACCTTGAAGGACAGTTCGACCCCGGCGAAGTTCAGCCCGACGAAGAGGATGTAGCCGACGATCCACCACACCGGCTGGAACGCCGTCGGGGTCTCGAAGATGCCGGTGAGATAGGAGCCGATGAAGAACACCACGACGGCGGGCGTCAGCACGTATTCGACGTTCTCGAAAAGCCCGGTGACGAAGCCGCCCCAGGGCCCCATCGTCGTGCGCGCGAAGGAATAGGCGGCGCCGGTGTGCGGCAGGGCGGGCGACATCTCGGCGATCGAGAAGGTCAGGCCGAGATACATGATCGCGATGACGATCGTCGCGATCAGCATGCCGCCCCAGCCGTCGGAGAGCAGGCCGAGGTTCCAGCCGGAATACTGGCCGGAGATGACCGCGCCGACGCCGAGCGCCCAGAGCGACCAGACGCCGGCATATTTCTTCAGACCGCGCTTCTCGAAATAGCCGGCCTCCGCGGCACGGTATGCGATGCCCTTCTTCTCCGTCGCCATGCGCTGGGTCTCCTGTCGGCAGGACGCTGCGTCAGGTCGAATTCAGCCATCACGGAAAGCTGCCGTCAATCTGAACATAAGGGCATCTTGCACAAATTCTTTGCAAGTCATTGCAACGACGCTGCGACAGCGCCGTCACCGGCCGATCGCCGGCGTCCCCGAAGCGGCGATGCGGTCGTCCGCATCGTCCTTCAGCCGCGTGCCGGAAAGGCCGAGGTCGCGCGCCCGCAGGAGCAGCCCTGCGATCTTCTCCGCCGCCGCATCGGGCCTGAACCCGCCGCTGCGGATGTTGGAGACGCAGTTGCGCTCAGCGTCGCTGCGGCCGGGCTTCGGGCCGAAGGTCAGATAGGCGCCGAGGCTGTCGGCGGCGGACAGGCCCGGCCGCTCGCCGACGAGCATCAGCGCGATCCTCGCCGAAAGCGCCTCTCCGATCGGGTCGGACAGCGCGACACGCGCGCCATGGGCGAGGACGACCGGGGCGATCCGCCAGTCCGCCGGCAGCCGGTCGAGGATCAGCTTCGCGGTCTCGGCGGCATAGGTGTTGACCGCAGTGGCGGACAGTCCGTCGGCGACGATCAGCACGAGATCGAAGGGCCCCTCGCCCGCGGCCGTCAGCAGCTGCTCGCGCGAGCCGTCGGCGAGCCGGCGGCCGAGATCCGGCCGGCGCAGATAGCTGGCGCGGTCGCCGGCCTGGCTTTGGACACGCAGCAGCCGATGGCCGGCCGCCCGGAGATCGGCTGCGATCGCCTCGGCATCGAACGCGGCATGCACCGCATCACGCGCCCGCGCATGCGCCTCGGCGAAATCGAGATGAGCGGCGGTGGGAAGGCCGGCGCCATGCCGGCCGAGCCCGATCCGCGCTTCGGTGAAGGCGCGGAGGCGCTTCAGCGGATGGTCCGGAGCCGGGGCGGCAGGCGGCTTTGCGTCTTCGCCCATCACTCCGCCGCCTCCAGGAGCTTCGACTGCGCGATCAGTCGATCGCTGCCGCCTTCCGTCTCCGGCGAAAGGAACCCGTTCGCGTCGAACACGCCGGCCTCCTGCGCCCAGGCTTCGAACTCCGGCGCGGCCTTCAGCCCCAATACGCGGCGGACATAGGCGGCGTCGTGATAGGAGGTCGACTGGTAGTTCAGCATGACGTCGTCGGAGCCCGGCACGCCCATGACGAAGTTGACGCCGGCGACGGCGAGCAGGGTCAACAGGTTGTCCATGTCGTCCTGATCGGCTTCGGCATGGTTGGTGTAGCAGACGTCGACGCCCATCGGCACGCCGAGCAGCTTGCCGCAGAAATGGTCTTCCAGCCCTGCCCGGGTGATCTCCTTGCCGTCATAGAGATATTCCGGGCCGATGAAGCCGACGACCGTGTTGACGAGCAGCGGGTCGAAGGCCCGCGCCACCGCATAGGCCCGCGCCTCCATGGTCTGCTGGTCGACCCCGTGATGCGCGTCGGACGAGAGCGCAGAGCCCTGGCCGGTCTCGAAATACATGACGTTCCGCCCGACCGTGCCGCGGTCCAGCGCCAGCGCCGCCTCGTGCGCCTCCTTCAGCATTGAGAGCGAGATGCCGAAGCCGGCATTCGCCTTCTGAGATCCCGCGATCGACTGGAAGACGAGATCGACCGGCGCGCCGCGGTTCAACGCGTCCAGCGCGGTCGTCACATGCGCAAGGACGCAGGACTGCACGGGGCAGTCGAGGCGCAGGCGCAGCTCCTCGATCAGCTCCAGCAGCCGGCGCATCGCAGCCGGGCTGTCGGTCGCGGGATTGATGCCGATCACCGCATCGCCGCAGCCGAACTGCAGCCCGTCGACGATCGAGGCGGCGACGCCGCGCGGATCGTCGGTCGGATGGTTGGGCTGGATTCGCACCGACAGCCGGCCGGGCAGGCCGACGGTCGTGCGGAACCTCGTCACCACCGGCCGCTTCTTGGCGATGGCGATGAGATCCTGGTTGCGGCAGATCTTCGAGACGGCCGCGACCATCTCGGGCGTCAGCGCCCATGTCAGCGCCGAGATCGTCTCGGGCGTGGCCGCATCCGACAGCAGCCACTCGCGGAATTCGCCGAGCGACCAGCCGGCGATCGCGCGGAAGGCTTCAGCATCGTGCTGGTCGAGGATCAGCGCCGAAACCTCGTCCTCGTCCGGATCGATCAGCGGCTCGTTCAGGATGTCCGCGAGCGTCGTGTCGGCCAACCGTCGCTGCGCCTTCACCCTCGCCTCCTGGCTCTCGGCGGCGACCCCTGCCAGGAAGTCGCCCGAGCGGGCCGGCGAGGCCTGGGCGAGCAGCGTCTTCAGCGGTTCCTGGGGCATGGTGCGTCCCTCGCCTGCGGTCATGGCGCGCTGCAGCATGCGCACCCTTTCGCAAAGAGAGCGCTGCGGGCGCTACAATGCAAGGGCGCAGCACTTGACGCCTCGCCGCGCCCGCTGGAAGCGGCGCATTCAGGCTCGAGTAAAAGCTTAGCGGCCGCGATCTCCCGCCTTGCGGAGAGATCGGTCAGCCGCAGACGCCGCAGCCTTGACCTTCCAGTAACAGGAAGCCCCATCTCCGTGCCGAGACAGACGAAAGGGCAGGACGATGTCGGAGACGATGCACCGCCACGACCATTCCGGACATGATCATACGCACGCGGCAGCTCCCGCCGTCATTCGCGATCCCGTCTGCGGCATGACCGTCGACCCGGACGCCGGCAAGCCGTCAGCCGAACATGACGGCCGTATCGTGCATTTTTGCGGAGAAGGCTGCCGGAAGAAGTTCGTCGCGAACCCGGAAGACTATCTGACGGCGGAGGATCCGGTCTGCGGCATGACCGTCCACCGGATCAACGCGCCGTTCATGGTCAAGCACAAGGACCCCTCCGGCGCGAGCCAGCGCTTCTATTTCTGCTCCGCCGGCTGCCAGGCGAAGTTCGAGGCCGATCCGGAGAAATATCTCGGCGACCGTCCGGCGCCGGAGCCGATGCCGGCCGGCACCGAATACACCTGTCCGATGCATCCTGAGATCGTGCAGGATCATCCCGGCGACTGCCCGAAATGCGGCATGGCGCTCGAGCCGATGGGCGTTCCGACCGGCGAGGAAGGGCCCAATCCCGAGCTGATCGACTTCACCCGCCGGCTCTGGGTCTCTGCACTGTGCGCGGTGCCGCTCCTCGTCCTCACCATGGGGGCGATGGTCGGCCTGCCGATCCGCGAATGGATCGGCGAACGCACGGCGGTCTTCGTCGAATTCCTGCTGGCGACGCCGGTGGTGCTGTGGGCGGCGCAGCCCTTCTTCAAGCGGGGCTGGGCCTCGATCGTCAACCGCTCGCCCAACATGTGGACGCTGATCGCGATCGGCGTCGGCGCGGCCTACGGCTACAGCCTGTTCGCTGCCTTCCTGCCCGGCCTGTTCCCGGCCTCCTTCCGGGCGGACGGCGTCGTGCCGGTCTATTTCGAGGCCTCGACCGTCATCGTGGCGCTGATCTTCGTCGGCCAGGTGCTGGAGCTCAAGGCGCGCGAGCGCACCGGCTCGGCGATCCGGGCGCTGATGGACCTATCGCCGAAGACCGCCCGCCGCATCGGCGCGGACGGACGCGAGACGGATGTGGACCTCGCCGACGTCAGGCGCGGCGATCGCCTCCGCGTGCGGCCCGGCGAGAGCGTGCCGGTCGACGGCAGCGTGAGCGAAGGCCGCTCGTCGGTCGACGAATCGATGATCACGGGAGAGCCCGTGCCGGTCGAAAAGACCGCCGGGGACAAGGTCACCGGCGGCACGCTCAACAAGACCGGCTCCTTCGTCATGGCGGCCGAGGCTGTCGGCGCCGAGACCACGCTGTCCCACATCGTCCAGATGGTCGCCACCGCGCAGCGCTCCCGCGCCCCGATCCAGTGCCTTGCCGACAAGGTCGCCGGCTATTTCGTGCCGACCGTCGTCGCCGTCGCCGTCATCGCCTTCCTCGCCTGGGGGTTCGCCGGCCCGACGCCGGCGCTCGCCCACGCGCTGGTCGCTGCGGTCTCGGTCCTGATCATCGCCTGCCCCTGCGCGCTCGGCCTCGCGACGCCGATGTCGATCATGACCGCCACCGGCCGCGGCGCCTCGGCCGGCGTCCTGATCAAGGATGCCGAAACGCTGGAGCGTTTCGCGAGTGTCGACACGCTGATCGTCGACAAGACCGGAACGCTGACGGAAGGCCGCCCGAGCCTGACCGATGTGGTGGCGCCCGAGGACCATGGCGGCGCCATGCTGGCTGCCGCCGCCAGCCTCGAGCGCGGCTCGGAGCACCCGCTGGCCGAGGCGATCGTCAAGGGAGCCGAGGCGCGCGGCGCGACCCTCTCCGATGCCGGCGACTTCGAATCGGTCACCGGCAAGGGCGTGAAGGGCCGCGTGGGCGACCAGGCGGTCGTGCTCGGCAACCGCGCGATGATGGAGGCCGAAAGCATCGACGCCGCCTTCCTCGATGCCGACGCCGAGCGGCTGCAGGCGGACGGCAAGACGGCGATGTATGTCGCGATCGATGGCAAGGCGGCCGGACTCGTCGCCGTCGCCGACCCGGTCAAGGAGACGACCGCCGGCGCGATCCGGGCGCTGCACGAGAGCGGCCTGCGCATCGTCATGGCAACCGGCGACAACGAGCGCACCGCGGCGGCCGTCGCCAGGACGCTCGGCATCGACGAGGTGCGGGCGGGACTGTCGCCGGAGGGCAAGCAGGCGCTGGTCGAGGAGCTGAAGCGGACAGGCGCGACCGTGGCGGTCGCCGGCGACGGCATCAACGACGCGCCCGCGCTCGCGGCGGCCGATGTCGGCATCGCCATGGGCACCGGTGCTGACGTCGCGGTCGAGAGCGCCGGAATGACGCTGGTGAAGGGTGACCTGCAGGGGATCGTGCGCGCGCGGCGTCTGGCGCAGGCGACGATCCGCAACATCAAGCAGAACCTGTTCTTCGCCTTCGCCTACAATTCGATCGGCGTGCCGATCGCCGCCGGCATCCTCTACCCGGTGTTCGGCCTCCTCCTGTCGCCGATGATCGCGGCGGCAGCGATGAGTCTGTCGTCGGTCTCGGTGATCTCCAACGCACTGCGGCTGCGGGCGGTGAAGCTGTAACGAGAGATTGCGAACGGTCGTCTTTCGCCCGTCATCCGGCGGGCGTAGCATCATGTGATTGGGGCGTTTCTGTCTGACGGAGAACCGCATGCCCTATCGCCTGATCAAGGGACGCTACCACGTCGTCAACTATGCGCCGGACGGCGACACCATCCGCTTCGAGCCGGCCGACAAGGCCACCCTTCTCGCCATCACGCCGCGCGCCAGGCTCAACAGGCGCGGCCACACCTCGCTGCGGCTGGAGGCGATCGATGCGCTGGAAACGCACTATTCGCCGCCCGCCGGCGGCGGTGCGTTGAGCCAGCCGCTGGACCTGGCGAACGCCGCGACGGACTTCCTGCTCGACTTCGTCGGCATCAAGAACGTCGTCTGGATGACGGAGCGGCGCTCGGTCGCCGCCGCCGAAGACGGCACGCCCGGCTACATCCTGACGCGGTCCACCGACAAATACGGCCGCGTCATCGCCTTCGTCTTCGCGGGCGATGCGCCGGAGGACGACGGGACGGACGTCTTCCTGGACAGTGCACGGCTGGCGCACAGCTACAACCACGCCGTCCTCGCCGAGGGGCTGGTCTTTCCGACCTTCTACTGGGGCCTGTTCGCGGAGCTTCGCAACGCGATGGCCGCCGCGGCGAAGCAGGCGCGCGACGCCGGCAAGGGCGTCTTCGCGCGCGACAGGACGCAGACCGGCGTCACCGTCGATTCGCTGATGTCGATCGCCGACGACGCAGTGATCCTGCCGAAGCTCTTCCGCCGCCTGTCCGACTTCCTCGTCGCGACCGGCTCCGTCGACGGGTTCAAGCAGGCGATGGAGGCGAACGCCGAGCCGGTGCTCGACCTTCAGAGCGCCAACTTCACCCATTTCGACACCTTCATCGACCAGCAGGGCGAGACGGTGAAACTGACCCGGCTGCCGGAAGAGCTGGTCTTCGACCCGATGCCGGACCGTCCGACTTCCAGCCTCGGCGACTTGCTGGAAGAGGACGCCAATCCGCACCTGGCCTGAGCCGGCGGGTTGACGGCGTGGGCGAGCGGCTGCGCTGCGGCCCCTCGCCCGCTCCCGCGGGAGCGACGGCTTCAGCCGTTGGTGAGCTTCTCCAGGATGGCCGAGAAGTCGCGGCCGCGGCCGCCGCCCTCTTCGACGAAGGCCTTGTAGATGTCCCGGGCGTGGCGACCCATCTCGGTCGCCGCGCCCGATTCCTGCGCCGCCGCCTGCGACAGGTCGAGGTCCTTCAGCATCAGTTCGGCGGCGAAACCCGGCTTGTAGTCGTTGTCGGCGGGGCTCTTCGGTCCGACGCCGGGAGCCGGGCAGTAGGTGTTGAGCGACCAGCAGGAACCCGAGGACGTCGAGGCGACGTCGAACATCGCCTGGCGGTCGAGGCCGAGGCGGTCGGCGAGATGGAAGGCCTCGCAGACGCCGATCATCGAGATGCCGAGGATCATGTTGTTGCAGATCTTGGCGGCCTGGCCGGCGCCCGCGGCACCGCAATGCACCGCCTTCTGCCCCATGATGTCGAACAGCGGCCGCCCCTTGGCGAAGGCGGCGTCCGAGCCGCCGACCATGAAGGTCAGCGTGCCGGCCTCCGCTCCGCCGGTGCCGCCGGAAGCCGGGGCGTCGAGCGACAGCAGGCCCGCCTTTTCCGCCAGCTGATGGACGGCCCTCGCGCTCTCGACATCGACGGTCGAGCAGTCGACGATCAGCGTCTCCGGATCGGCGGCGCCGACGATGTCGGCATGCACGGCCCGCACGATCGCGCCGTTCGGCAGCATGGTGATCACCACCTCCATGCCCCGGACGGCTTCGGCGATGCTGCCGGCCTTCCGCACGCCCTCCAGCACCACCTCCGCGGTGTCGTAGCCGGTGACCTCGTGGCCCGCTTTGGCGAGATTGCGCGCCATCGGCGCGCCCATGTTGCCGAGGCCGATAAAGCCGATCTTCATGCCGTTTCCTCTCGATCCAATTCGTCCCAATGCAGTTCCTGCGCCTCGAGCGGCGCGCGCATCGCCGCCAGCCGCTCGGGCGCCAGGTCCTGCGGGCGGACCTCCGGCCAATGCGGCGCGCGATCCTTGTCGATCACCGCGGCGCGAATCCCCTCCTGGTGATCGCCCAGCTCCTGGGCGCGGTAGGTGAAGCGGAACTCCTCGCTCAGCGCGCGCTCGATCGTCGGGTCGACGCGGACGGTCCGGATGATGTCGAGCGTCGCCGCCAGCGACAGCGGCGCGCCCTTGCGCAAGGCCTCCACCGTCTCGCCGGCGAATTGCCCCTCCCCAGCTTCCAGCGCCGCGACGATCTCGCCGACGCTCGCCAGGCCGAAGAACCGGTCGATGTCGGCCATCCATCCGGCGAGCCGGCCGAGGCCTGGCTCGTCCTCGAAGTCGGCGATCGCCGCCGGATCGCCCGTTTGCACCAGCGCCTCCTTCAGCCGGTCGAGATCCTGCGACCGGACATAGCGATCCGCGAATCCCGCGAAGATCGCGTCCGCCGGTCCCATGCGATGGCCCGTCAGGCCGAGATATTCCCCGAGCCGGCCCGGCGCCTTCGCGAGGATCAGCGATCCCCCGACATCGGGCACGAGCCCGATGCCGCATTCCGGCATGGCGAGCAGGGTGCGTTCGGTCACGACGCGGTGGCTGCCGTGGGCGGAAACGCCGACGCCGCCGCCCATGACGATGCCGTCCATGATCGCGACATAGGGCTTGGGGTAGTGCTTGATCAGCCGGTTGAGGCGGTACTCGTCGCGCCAGAAGGCGCGGCCGGCTTCATGGTCGCCGGCCTTGGCCGCTTCGTAGACCGCGCGAATGTCGCCCCCGGCGCAAAAGGCGCGCTCGCCCGTGCCATCGATCAGCACTAGGGCGACGCGGTCGTCTCTGGCCCAGGCGCGCAGGACCGCTTCGATCGCGAGCACCATGCGGTGGTTCAGCGCGTTGAGCGCCTTCGGCCGGTCGAGCGTGATGCGCCCGACGCGGCCTTCGATCCGGGTGAACACGTCGCCGGTATCGCTCGGCGATCGGTGGAAGGTCTCGGACACGGCACTCCCCCAATGCGTTGTCGCGCGGCTAAGCAGTTCTCCGCTCGGAGAATCGTAAGAGAGGCGCTGCCCGCCGGCAAGGCCGCCGGGAAAGGCAGACCAACCTCGTGAGCCCGTTACCGATGCAAACGAAGGAATGTCTGCGCCTCGACAGAAGACGGCCGCGAGAGCCCGACCTTGAATGGAGGCGATCCCGGGATTGCCTGCGGGACAGGCCGAAAGCCGCAGGACAAGCGCACGTCGCCGGGCCGACGAAGACTCCACGCCTTGCCCGGCTTCCTGCCGGCTCGTCTGGAGCTTTGTTCCTGCCGCCGACGCAGAAAAGGCGCGGTGGCTCCGACTGAAGCCACCACGCCCTCGATCTGTCCCGGAACCGGTCCGCCGGTCAGCGAACCCGATAGAGCGGAACCGGATGATGATGGTTGTAGTAGTGCCGCATGTGCCGGCGCTCGCGCCGCAGATGCCGCCGCTCGTGGCGCAGGCGGCGACGCATGTGCCGGATGTGCCGACGCTCGCGGCGAAGGTGATGACGGCGCCAGTACGGGTGGTGGCCATAGTGATAGCCGTTGCCCGCGGTGATCGTGAACGAGGCGGCCGACGCCGCGCTGGTGCCGACTGCGATGCCGGAGAGGCCGACGGCGAAGGCCAGCGCGATGGATGCAAGTTTCGATGCCATGGGTTCTGTCTCCCGATATGTCCCTGGCTGGGGAACAGCGAGTGAACTCTCGGGTTCCCGCCCGGGGGTCGGAAAAACGCTGCATGTCTCCACAAAGTTGCCGACACGCTCCGGTGTTGCAATGCATGAGCCCTGGGGTGCAGCGGCTGCCTCCAGCGGCGTCGACGCCTATGCAGCCCGCGCCCTGATCGCCGCCGCCCGAAGCGCCGCGATATTCGCCTCGTAGTGATCCGGCGTGCCGCCCTTGAAGACGGCGGAGCCGGCGACCAACGCATTCGCCCCCGCCGCCACGACCGCGGGCGCCGTCTGCGGCGTGATGCCCCCGTCCATCTCGATGTGGATCGGGCGGTCGCCGATCAGCGCCTTCACCCGGCGGACCTTTTCGACGACCGAGGGAATGAAGGCCTGGCCGCCGAAGCCGGGGTTGACCGTCATCAGCAGCACGAGGTCGAGCCGGTCGAGGACGTATTCGATGACGCTCTCCGGCGTCGACGGGTTGAGCGAGACGCCGGCCTTCTTGCCGGTCGCCTTGATCGCCTGCAGCGAACGGTCGAGATGCTTCGTCGCCTCGGCATGGACGGTGATGATGTCGCAGCCGGCCTCGGCGAAGGCTTCGATATACGGATCGCAGGGCTCGATCATCAGGTGGCAGTCGAACACCTTCTTGGAGGCGCCGCGGATCGCCTTGATCACCGGCGGGCCGAAGGTGATGTTCGGCACATAGTGCCCGTCCATGACGTCGAGATGGATCCAGTCCGCGCCGGCCCGGTCGATGGCCTCGACCTCCGCGCCCAGCCGGGAGAAGTCCGACGACAGGATCGAGGGGGCGATGGTGACGGGTCTCGTCATGGTCTACTCCTTCCCGGCGGCCGGGATCTCTTCGGCATGGTCGGCGCTCGTCTCCGGCTTCTGGCGGAAGACGCGGCTCGCGGCAATGTCTTCGGCCGCAATCGTCGACAGCATCGCGGCGTTGAGCGGTCCGGCGTCGGCCTCGAACAGCCGGTTCGCCTGCCTCAGCCGCGCCCGGTCGAGCGCGTTGCGGATCGAGCGGGCATTGGCGAAATGCGGCTGCGCCCGCCGCTGTTCGATGTAGCGCGCCAGCACCGTCTTCGCCTCCTCGGTCAGATGGTAGTTCTGCCGCTCCAGCATGCCGACCGCGATCCGCTGAAGCTCGTCGTCCGAATAGTCCGGAAAGTCGATGTGGTGCGCGATGCGCGAGCGGAAACCCGGGTTCGATTCGAAGAACCTATCCATCCGGTCAGCATAGCCGGCAAGGATGACGACGAGGTCGTCGCGCTGGTTCTCCATCACCTGGAGCAGGATCTCGATCGCCTCCTGCCCGTAGTCGCGCTCGTTCTCCGGCCGGTAGAGGTAATAGGCCTCGTCGATGAAGAGGACGCCGCCCATCGCCTTCTTCAGGATGTCCTTGGTCTTCGGCGCGGTATGGCCGATATACTGGCCGACGAGGTCGTCGCGCGTCACCGAGACGAGGTGTCCCTTGCGGATATAGCCGAGCCGGTGGAGAAGGTTCGCCATCTTTAGGGCGACCGTGGTCTTGCCGGTGCCGGGATTGCCGGTGAAACTCATGTGCAGCGTCGGCGTCTCGTGGGCGAGGCCGAGCCGGCGCCGCGCCCGCTCGACGAGGAGCAGCGCCGCCGTCTCGCGGATGCGCTTCTTCACCGGCGCGAGGCCGACGAGTTCCCGGTCGAGCTCTTCCAGCACGTCCCTGACACCCGCCTCCTCGTATTCGCGGCGAAGGTCGACGGTGGTGGGTGCCGGCTGCGGGGTCGCGGGGTCGGCGGCCGGCTTTGCCTCGGCGCCGTCGGCGGACGGCGCAGCAGAGGCTGGCGTTCCGGCGGCACCATCCGGCGTCGCGCCTTTGCTCAACTGATCAAGATAGCTCATGAGCCGATCTCCCTTCGTCGTCGACATCCGCAGCCTCTCGGCGCTCCAGGACAGGCACAACGTTCAACGCTCCGTCATCCTCGGGCCCCGTCCCGAGGATCCAGCCTTCCGCGGCGTTTCCGATATCTTCCGGCGTTCAATCCAAGCGGAACCGTGGCTCTGGATCCTCGGGACGGGGCCCGAGGATGACGATCAAGGTCAACGTTTGCGCCTGAACGCCTTCATGCCTCACACCGCGTAGCGCTCGCCCTCCGGCCTGTCCGTCGCGTAGGGCTCCGTCGAGTAGCGGATGTTGCGGCCGTGGCTCTCCTGACGGCGCAGGCGGAAGCCCGGCTCGTCCGCCGGGCGATTGACGATGAAGGACAGCTTCACGGACTCCCAGCCATGGGTGGAATCGAAGGCCGAGAGGCGGATGTAGAGGTGGCCGTGCGCCTTGCGGCAGGCGGCGAGCTCCATCATCACGCCGGCCGCATCCGCGATGTCGAACATCGGATGGCCCCACATGTCCCAGTAGGTGTTCCGGGGATGCGGATCGTCGGTGTACTCGATGTTCACGGCCCAGCCGTTGTCGAGGCAGTACTGGACCTGCCTGGTGATCTGCTCGTCGGTAAGGTCGGGGAGAAAGGAAAAGGTGCCCTGGGTCACGCGCATGAGAATTCTCCGGTTGCTGTCGGTTTGCGGCCGCGGTTGATCTGCTGCGAGGTCGGCGCTTCTCGCCACGCCTCAAAATCGGGCCGGAGCGGCCTTGGGAGGACATCCCGCCCCGGCAGGCAAAGGCAGGCTCAGGCCGCCGTCGCCGTGACCGCGTAGTCGGGCGCGTCGGTCGAGGTGTAGTTGAAGGTGACGTCCTTCCAGGTATCGAGCGCCTGCTTCAGCGGGGCGCACGTCCTGGCCGCTTCGTTGAGGATGTCCGGGCCTTCGCGCAGGATGTCGCGCCCCTCGTTGCGGGCGAGGATCATGCATTCGAGCGCGACGCGGTTCGCCGTCGCGCCGGCCGCGATCCCCTGCGGATGGCCGATCGTGCCGCCGCCGAACTGCAGGACGACGTCCTCGCCGAGGAGGTGGATCAGCTGGTGCATCTGGCCGGCATGGATGCCGCCCGAGGCGACGGGCATCACCTTGTTGAGCGAGGCCCAGGGCTGGTCGAAGAAGATGCCGTTCTCCAGCCGCTGCGGCGTGAACTCGTCCCGGCAGATGTCGTAATAGCCCCTGGTCGTCGCCGGATCGCCCTCCAGCTTGCCGACCACCGTGCCGGCATGGACATGGTCGACGCCGGCGAGCCGCGCCCATTTGGCGATGACGCGGAAGGAGACGCCATGCGTCTTCTGGCGCGTATAGGTCGAGTGCCCGGCCCGGTGGAGGTGCAGGATCATGTTGTTGCGCCGCGCCCACTTCGCCATCGACTGCATCGCCGTCCAGCCGATGACGAGGTCGATCATGACGATGGTCGAGCCGAGCTCCTTGGCGAATTCGGCGCGCTCGTACATGTCCTCCATGGTGGCAGCGGTGACGTTGAGATAGGTGCCCTTGATCTCGCCGGTCGCGGCCTGCGCCTTGTTCACCGCCTCCATGCAGTAGAGGAAGCGCTCGCGCCAATCCATGAAGGGCTGCGAGTTGATGTTCTCGTCGTCCTTGGTGAAGTCGAGCCCGCCCTTCAGCGCCTCGTAGACGACGCGGCCGTAATTGCGGCCGGAGAGGCCGAGCTTCGGCTTTACCGTCGCGCCGAGCAGCGGCCGGCCGAACTTGTCGAGCCGCTCGCGTTCGACGACGATGCCGGTCGCCGGTCCCTGGAAGGTCTTCACATAGGCCGTCGGCAGCCGCATGTCCTCGAGGCGCAGGCCCTTCAGCGGCTTGAAGCCGAAGACGTTGCCGATGATCGAAGCGGTGAGGTTGGCGATCGAGCCGGGCTCGAAGAGGTCGAGATCGTAGGCGATGTAGGCGAAGAACTGATCGTCGGTGTTCGGCACCGGATGGACCCGGTAGGCCTTGGCGCGATACTTTTCGGCCGCGGTGAGGCGATCCGTCCAGACGACCGTCCAGGTGGCCGTCGAGCTTTCGCCGGCGACGGCCGCAGCCGCCTCGACCGGGTCGACGCCGTCCTGCGGCGTGATCCGGAAGCAGGCGATGACGTCGGTATCCTTCGGCTCGTAGTCCGGCTCCCAGTAGCCCATCTGCTTGTACTTCAGGACGCCGGACTTGTAGCGGTCCTTGCCGGTGATGGTCTGCGATCCCGTATCCATCTCGCCTTTTCCTTCCTGTGAAACCCGGCTTCCTGCGGCCGCTTCCAAGGCGGCAGACAAAGCCTCTCCCGTCGCCGCGGAGAGCCCTCCCCGCGCCGTTGCATGCTGGTCCTGTCGTCGGTCACGCGTCGCGGCCGGTCCGTTGGCCGCGGATCGTCCCGCCTCAGGCGGCGGCAGCCATTGCGCCGATCCGAGGATCGAGTTCGCCCACCTGATAGCGGGCCGCCATCTGGTCGAGCGGCAGGGGCCTGATCTTCGAAGCCTGCCCGGCGCAGCCGAAGCGTTCGTAGCGGTCGAGGCAGAGCGCCTTCAGCGCCTCCATCGCCGGCACCATGAACTTCCTCGGATCGAACTCCTCCGGCTTCTCGACCGCGACCTTGCGGAACTGGCCAGTCATCGCCATCCGGCAGTCGGTGTCGATGTTGACCTTCCTGACACCGTGCCTGATGCCGCGGACGATCTCGTCGACCGGCACGCCGAAGGTCTCGCGCATCCTCCCGCCATAGCGGTTGATGATCTCCTGCAGCTCCTGCGGAACCGAGGAGGAGCCGTGCATGACGAGATGGGTGTTCGGCAGCCGCTCATGGATCGCTTCGATCACATGCATCGCCAGGATCTCGCCGTCCGGCTGCCGGGTGAACTTGTAGGCGCCGTGCGAGGTGCCCATCGCGATCGCCAGCGCGTCGACCCGGGTCGCGCGGACGAAGTCGACGGCCTGATCCGGATCGGTCAGGAGCCGGTCGTGCGACAGGCTGCCCTCGAAACCGTGGCCGTCCTCCGTCTCGCCCGCGCCCGTCTCCAAGGATCCGAGCACGCCGAGCTCGCCCTCCACCGAGGCGCCGACCCAGTGCGCCATGCGCGTCACCCGCTCGGTGATCGCGACGTTGTACGCGTAGCTCGCCGGCGTCTTCATGTCGGCTTCGAGCGAGCCGTCCATCATCACCGAGGTGAAGCCGTGGCGGATGGCGGACAGGCAGGTCCGCTCGTCGTTGCCGTGATCCTGGTGGATGCAGACCGGGATCTGCGGGAACATCTCCACCAGGGCGTCCATCATGCGTTCCAGCATGACGTCCCGGGCATAGGAACGCGCGCCCCGCGAGGCCTGCATGATCACCGGCGCGTCGAGCGTCGCCGCGGCGTCCATGATCGCCAGACCCTGTTCCATGTTGTTGATGTTGAAGGCGGGCACGCCGTAGCCGTGTTCGGCGGCGTGATCGAGCAGTTGGCGTAGCGTGATCTTGGCCATCTCAGAGTCTCCCGAAGTCCCATTTGCATGCGTCTTCAGGACCTTGGGTGCCCGCCCGGGTCCGTCTTCGGGGAGGCCGCCGGCGCTGCCGCCGGCCTCCGTCTCGTCTCGCGGCCGGTCAGCCGGTCAGCCGGCGATCTCCTTGGCCGCCTTCACCACCGCCCCGGCGGTGATGCCGAAGTGCTTGTAGACCTCCGGCCCCGGCGCCGAGGCGCCGAAGGAGTGCATGCCGATGAAGCGGCCGTTCTCGCCGATCCAGCGATCCCAGCCGAGCCGCGCCGCCGCCTCGATGGCGACGCGCGGCGCGGTGCCGAGCACCGACTTCCGGTAGGCCTCGTCCTGTTCCTCGAACAGCTCCCAGCAGGGCATCGAGACGACGGCCACCTTCTTGCCCTCGCCTTCCAGCATCTCGGCCGCCTTGAGGGCGAT
Organism: Jiella sp. M17.18; assembly: GCF_041027365.1. NCBI lineage: Bacteria > Pseudomonadati > Pseudomonadota > Alphaproteobacteria > Hyphomicrobiales > Aurantimonadaceae > Jiella > Jiella sp. M17.18. The sequence goes on from NZ_JBFTEH010000002.1 coordinate 303,570, forward strand.
CTCGATTTCGGTGCCGGTCGACAGGATAGTGACGTCGCGCGTCCCGTCCGCCTCCTTGAGGACGTAGGCGCCCTTGCGGGTCCGGTTCTCCGACGTCTCGCCGGAGCGCACCGTCGGCACGCCCTGCCGCGACAGCGCCAGCACCGAGGGCCGCTTGGTCTCGGTCAGCGCGATCTCCCAGGCCTCGTTCGTCTCGACGGGATCGCACGGACGGAACAGGAGGAGGTTCGGCGTCGCCCGCAGCATCGCGAGGTGCTCGACCGGCTGGTGCGTCGGCCCATCCTCGCCGAGGCCGATGGAATCATGCGTCATGACGTAGACGACGCGGATCCCCATCAACGCGGAGAGGCGCATGGCGCCGCGCGCATAGTCGGTGAAGCACATGAAGGTGCCGCCATAGGGGATGAAGCCGCCGTGCAGCGCGAGGCCGTTCATCACCGCCGACATGCCGAACTCGCGCACGCCATAATGGATGTAGCGGCCGGAATAGTCGTCCGGCGTCACATCCTTGAGGCCCTTGGTCTTGGTGTTGTTCGAGGGCGTCAGGTCCGCCGAGCCGCCGATCGTCAGTTCGGTGGCGCCGTTGATCACCTCGAGCGCCATCTCGGACGCCTTGCGGGTGGCGACCTTCGGCTTGTCCGAAACGATCGAGGCGCGGGCATCGGCCATCAGCGCCGCGAAGTTCTCAGGCAGCGTCGTCGCATACTGGCTGGCGAACGCGGCCTTCTTCGGCGAGGCGTCGCGCGCCTTTTCCCAGGCCTCGCGGGCCTTGCGCCCTTCCGCGGCGACGGCGTGCCAGGCCTTGGTGATCGCCTCCGGAATGACGAAGGGCTCGGAATCCCAGACGAGCTGCTTGCGGGCCGCCGCGACCTCGGCCTCGCCGAGCGCGTTGCCGTGGACCTTCTCGGTGCCCTGCATGTTCGGCGCGCCGAAGCCGATGATCGTGTGGCAGTCGACGAAGGCGGGCTTGTCGCTCTTGCGCGCCTCGGCGAGCACCCGCTCGATCGCTTCCGGATCGTGACCGTCGACCTCGAAGACGTTCCAGCCATGGGCGGCGAAGCGCTTCTTCTGGTCGGTCGAGGTGGCCAGATGCGTCTCGCCGTCGATCGAGATGTTGTTGTCGTCCCAAAGCAGGATCAGCTTGTTCAGCTTCAGGTGCCCGGCGAGGTCGATGGCCTCGTGGGAGATGCCCTCCATCAGGCAGCCGTCGCCGGCGACCACATAGGTGTAGTGATCGACGAGGTCGCTGCCGAAGCGCTGGTTCAGCATGCGCTCCGCGAGCGCCATGCCCACCGCCATCGTCATGCCCTGGCCGAGCGGTCCGGTGGTCGCCTCGATCCCGGCAGCGTGGCCATATTCGGGATGGCCGGCGGTGCGGCTGCCGAGCTGGCGGAAGTTCTCGATCTCCTCGATGGTCATCTCGGGGAAGCCGAGCAGATGCATGATCGCATATTGCAGCATCGAGCCGTGGCCGTTCGACAGGATGAAGCGGTCACGATTCGGCCAGTCCGGCTTCGACGGATCGACGCGCAGGAATTTCTGGAACAGGACGGTAGCGACGTCGGCCATGCCCATCGGCATGCCGGGATGGCCGGAATTGGCCTTCTGCACGGCATCCATGGACAAGGCCCGAATGGCGTTGGCCATGTCGCGGACATTCGTGTCCGTGGTCTCGCCGGATGGCTTGGTTGCGGTCTGTGACATGATATTCCTTCCGAAATCCTTCGAGCTCACGATGCGCGGCGCTTCTTTTCCATCAGTTGCAGGATCAGCGGCGTCAATATGAGCTGCATGGCGATGTCGAGCTTGTTGCCGGGCGCGACGATCGAATTCGCCCGCGACATGAAGCTCCCGTGGATCATGGACAGAAGATAGGGAAAGTCGATCCCGCGCGGGCTCGCAAACCGTATCACGATCATCGATTCGTCCGCAGTCGGGATCCAGCGGGCGATGAACGGGTTCGAGGTGTCGACGATCGGCACGCGCTGGAAATTAATGTCGGTCCGGGCGAATTGCGGGCAGATATATTTCACGTAGTCCGGCATGCGCCTCAGGATCGTGTCCATCACCGCCTCGGTCGAATAGCCCCTCGTCGACTTGTCGCGGTGGATCTTCTGGATCCATTCGAGATTGATCACCGGCACGACGCCGATCTTCAGGTCGGCCAGCGGCGCGAGGTCCACCGTCTCCGTCTTCACGCAGCCGTGCAGACCCTCGTAGAACAACAGGTCGCTTTCCTCCTCCAGCGGCGCCCAATCCGAAAACGTGCCGGACGGGCCGCCGTAGAGCTTCGCCTCCTCGTCGTCGTGGATGTAGTGGCGGGTCTCGCCCCGCCCCTTGCGTCCATAGGTCTGGAAGACCTCCTGCAGCTTCTCCAGGATGTTCGCCTCGGGGCTGAAGTGCGAGAAGTCGCGATTGCCCCGCTCCTCCTCCTCGATCATCTTCGCCTTCATCTCGGCGCGGTCGTAGCGGTGGAAGGCGTCCCCTTCGATGAAGACGGCCTTCACGTGCTCGCGGCGGAAGATCTGGTCGAAGATCTTCTTCACCGAGGTCGTTCCCGCTCCCGAGGAGCCGGTGACGACGATCAGCGGGTGCCTGGCGGACATCTTCGCTCCTCCCCGAGTCGAGTGTCTGTTGAAACCCGGGGGCCTCCCAACCCCCGAGCCGTTGTCCCGTCAGCTCCGGAACAGGCTTCGTTTGCCGAACAGCGGCGAGCGTTCGCTGAGCGCCGAGGGGTCGGCCATGTATCGCGCGACGCGTTCCACCTCGCGCTTCGAGCCGAAGACCAGCGGCGTGCGCGCATGCAGCCCCTCGGGCTCCACGTCGAGAATCCGGTTCACGCCGTCCGTCGCGGCACCGCCGGCCTGCTCGACGCAGAAGGCCACCGGATTGGCTTCGTAGACCAGCCTGAGGCGCCCCCTCGCGTAGCCCTTCCGCCCGTCGCCGGGATAGAGGAAGACCCCGCCACGCAGGAGGATGCGGTAGCAGTCGGCGACCATCGAGCCGACCCAGCGCATGTTGAAGTCGCGCTCGCGCGGTCCCTCCGATCCCGCCAGCAGATCGTCGATATAGGCCCGGACCTGCGGCTCCCAGTGCCGGTAGTTCGAGGCGTTGATCGCGAACTCCTTGGCGCGCTCCTCCACCGCCATCGAGGGCCGCAGCTCGACGAAGCCGCCGAAGCCCGGCTGGAAGATGAAGACATGCGTGCCGTTGCCGACCGAGAGGACGAGCAGGAGCTGCGGCCCATAGATGAAGAAGCCGGCCGCCAGCTGCCGCGATCCCGGCTGCATGAACACCGTCTTCGGATCCGCCCGGTGCTCGTCCGCCACCGGAAGGATCGAGAAGATCGTGCCGACCGAGACGTTGGTGTCGATATTCGACGAGCCGTCCAGCGGATCGATCGCGATGGCGAGCGGCGCATCCTTCTTCAGCGTGACCGGCTCGTCCTGCTCCTCGGAGCCGAAGAAGGCGACGCGCGAGGCCTTGGCCGCTTCCATGAAGACCCGGTCGGCGACGACGTCGAGTTCCTTCTGCACGTCGCCGCCGGCATTCGTCGCCTCGCGCGATGCGCCGAGGTTGTCGCCGCCGCCACCGGCGATGATGGTGTTGCGCAGCTTCACGGCGGCGGCCGAAAGGTGCCGGATCAGGTCCGCGAGCTCTTGTCGGTGCGGGCCGGAGCCGCTCTGCGAACCGAGATAGGCGTCGAGGGACGAGGGCATGCATTCCTCCTGTTCGTGTCGAGGTTCTGCGACCCGCGTCCACCGTTCTTGCCGATGAGACTGGCCGCAGCGGGTGCATAAGTAAAATTTATTATCTTTACGAGGCTGATAAAATAAAATAACGTCAGCTCATGCGAAACCTCACCTTGCGCCAGCTCCGCTCCGTCCAGGCGATCAGCCGCCATGGCACCGTCGCCGCGGCCGCGCGCCAGCTGGGCCTGACCGCGCCGGCGGTGACCTTACAGATAAAGCAGCTCGAGGACGAATGCGGCCTGTCGCTGTTCGACCGGACCAGCGAAGGCATGCGCCTGACCACCGCCGGGGCGGCGGTGCTCGGGGCGGCCAACACGATCGAGACGACGCTGCGGGCGCTCTCCGACGAGATCGAGGCGGTGAAGGGTGTGCGCTCCGGCACGATCCAGCTCGGCGTCGTCTCCACCGCCAAATATTTCGCGCCCCGCCTGATCGCCGCCTTTCAGCGCGAGTTCCCGGCGATCGAGATGAAGCTGAAGGTCGGCAACCGCGAGGACATCGTGGGCGATCTCAAGAACTACCAGCTCGACGTCGCGCTGATGGGCCGCCCGCCGCTCGATTTTCCCGTCCATTCCACCTGCTTCGGAGACCATCCGCTGGTGATGATCGCCCCGCCCGAACACCCCTTGGTGAAGGCGCGGGCGATCGGCCGGGAACGGCTGCTGGAAGAGACGTTCATCATCCGGGAGCCCGGATCCGGCACGCGCTCCTCGCTGGAGATCTTCTTCGGCGACCGGCTGGAGACGCTGCACGGCCGGTCCATGGAGATGGGCTCGAACGAGACGATCAAGCAGGCGGTGATGGCCGGCCTCGGCATCGCCTTCATCTCCGCCCACACGATCGCCTTCGAGGTCGAGATGGGCCGGCTGGCGATCCTCGACGTCGTCGACATGCCGATCCGGCGCAAATGGTACGCGGTCTGCCGGCAGGAGCGGATCCAGGCCCCGGCCGAGGTGGCGTTCAAGAGCTTCCTCGTCCAGCGCGGGGCGATGTACCTGCCGCTGCTCGACCGGCTCTATCCGGCCGAGGTGTCCGGCGGCGAGCCGATCTCGCATCGTGGCACGCCGGCCGCCCCCTGAGCGTCGGCATTCGCGAGGGGCCAGATGCGGAGGTTTTGCGTGATCTCAGCCGCTTGTGCTTGTGGTAGGAAAGCCTGTTTGTTTCCCACCTAACGAGCGGTGCCTCCCGCCGCTCCTCTTCGAAAGGGCGTGCGAAATGGCAATCATCACCACCCAGGACGGCACCGAGATCTTCTACAAGGACTGGGGCGCCAGAGACGCCCGGCCGATCGTGTTCCATCACGGCTGGCCGCTCAGCGCCGACGACTGGGACAACCAGATGCTGTTCTTCCTCGGCCGCGGCTACCGGGTCGTCGCCCATGACCGGCGCGGCCACGGCCGCTCCACCCAGACCGACACCGGCAACGAGATGGACACCTATGCGGCCGACGTGGCGGCGCTGACCGCCGCCCTCGACCTGAAGGACGCCGTCCATGTCGGCCATTCGACCGGCGGCGGCGAGGTCGCCCACTATGTCGCCCGCGCCGAGGCGGGGCGGGTGTCGAAGGCGGTGCTGATCGGCGCCGTGCCGCCGATCATGGTCAAGACCGACGCCAATCCGGAGGGCCTGCCGATCGCGGTCTTCGACGGCTTCCGCGCCGCGCTCGCGGCCAACCGGGCGCAGTTCTACCTCGACGTCCCGACCGGCCCGTTCTACGGCTTCAACCGCGAGGGGGCGACGGTCTCCGAAGGGCTGATCCGCAACTGGTGGCGCCAGGGCATGATGGGCGGCGCGAAGGCCCATTACGACTGCATCAAGGCGTTCTCCGAAACCGACTTCACCAAGGACCTGAAGGCGATCGACGTCCCCGTCCTCGTCATGCACGGCACCGACGACCAGATCGTGCCGATCGCCGACTCGGCGATGAAGGCGATCGGCCTCCTGAAGCACGGCACGCTGAAGACCTATGACGGCCTGCCGCACGGCATGTGCGCGACGCATCCGGATGTCATCAACGCCGACCTCCTCGCCTTCATCGAGGGCTGAACCGGCATGGCGCGGGCCGGCCCTTGCCGGCTCGCGTCAGCCGCCGCGCGCCTCCCGCTCGGCGATCATCGCCTGGATCCTCTCGCGCACGGCCGGGTCGATCGGATTGTAGACGACCATCGTCAGGTCGGTGCGCCCGTCGACTGCGAAGATCGAATATTCGAAGGCGAGATCCCCGAAGACCGGGTGCCGCAGGTGCTTGACCGCCTCGCCGTGGATGCTGACGTCGCTCTCGCGCCACATCGCCGCGAAGTCGGGACTGCGGCGCGACAATTCGTCGACCAGCGGCTGGATCTGCTCCTGCGCGCCGGCCCGGGCGGCGTCGAGCCGGAACGCGCCGAGGACGAAGCGGGCGACGCCTTCCCAGTCCGCCTGCGCGGCCCTCGCGTTCGGATCCAGGAACAGGAACCGCAGGACGTTGCGCTCCTCCGGCGTCATCGCGCCGTAGTCGGCCAGCGTCACCGCCGTCGCGCGGTTCCAGGCGACGACGTCGTAGAGCGCGGTGCGGATCAGCGCCGGGCTCGGCTCCAGCGCGTCGAGCACCCGCTGCAGACGCGGCGTCACGCCACCGCTCTCATGGTAGCGCACTTCGGGCTGGCGGCCGAGGGCGAGCAAGAACAGATGCTCGCGTTCCACCTCGGTCAGCATCAGTGCCCGGGCGATGCGGTCGAGCACGTCGGCCGACGGCGCGCCGCCGCGGCCCTGCTCCAGCCAGGTGTACCAGGTGGGGCTGATATGGGCGCGCTGCGCCACCTCTTCGCGGCGAAGCCCCGGCGTGCGCCGGCGCGTCGTCGGCAGGCCGAAGGCCGCAGGGTCGAGCTTTGCGCGCCGATCCCGCAGATAGGCGCCGAGCTGCAGACTCGTGTCGTCGCGCGTCGCCAGGCTCATCCTGTCACCCGTCATACCATGATAATATCCCGTCTTTACCAGGATAGCAGACCAGCCGATCTCCTGTCTCGGACATCACGTCAGGAGAATGATCCATGCGCATCTTCGTCACCGGCGCGACCGGCTTCATCGGCTCTGCCACCGTTCCCCAACTCATCGCCGCCGGACACCAGGTCCTCGGCCTCTGCCGCTCGCCGGACAAGGCGGCCGCGCTCGAGGCCGCCGGCGCCGAGGTCCTGTCCGGCTCGATCACCGACTCCGCGCTCCTCACCGAGGCGGCGGCGAACTGCGACGCCGTCATCCATCTCGCCTTCAACCACGATTTCTCGACCTTCGTGCAGAACTGCGAGGACGACCGCCGGGTCATCGCGGCGCTCGGCGCCGGGCTTCAGGGGAGCGACCGTCCGCTGCTCGTCACCTCGGGCACGGCGATCACCATCATGAAGCCCGGCCGGCCGGCGCGCGAGGACGATCCGATCGTCAGCGCCGAGACCTTCCCGCGCGCAGCAACCGAGGAAGCCGCGGCGGCGGTTGCCGGGAGCGGCGTCAATGTCGGCGTCGTCCGCCTGCCGCAGGTGCACGACCCGCGGCGCCAGGGCCTCGTCAGCTACCTCATCATGATCGCGCGGGAAAAGGGCTTCGCCGGCCTGGTCGGCGACGGATCCGGGCGCTGGGCGGCGGGGCATGTCTCGGACGTCGCACGCCTCTACCGTCTGGCGATTGAGCGGGGCGAGCCCGGCGCCCGCTACCACGCCGTCGGCGAGGAAGGCGTGTCGCTGAAGGCGATGACCGAGACTTACGCCAAGCGCCTCGGCCTGCCGGTGAGGCCGGTCGCGCCGGCGGACGCCGAGGCCACCTTCGGCTGGATGGCCCGGTTCATGGGCCACGACATGCCGGCCTCGAGCGAGAAGACGCGCAGGACGCTGGGCTGGGAGCCGACCGGTCCCGGCATGCTCGCCGACCTGGAACGGCTGGAGGTGTAACGGCCGCCGCATGCCTATCGACAGTTCTCGGCGCGGCAGGCTGTCACTGAAAGGCGAATCGGCCGGGACAGGCGTTCCGGAAAGGCGCCGGGCGCGCCGATCCCTTGCCGCAAAGGCTTGCGGCGGGTTGCGGAAGACGCGGGCGGGCACAGGTTAGTCGTGCGGACCCGGCAGAACTGCCGGGCCGCGGACACTCTTCGACGCCGTCAGGAAAGCCGAGACCATGTCACCCGCAAGCCGCCCAATTCCCTCGGATCGCCTTCCCGAGCGGCCATACAAGAGAGCCGCCTTTCTTCGGGCCGCGGTCCTCGGGGTCGCGGCGGTGGCGCCGGTCCGCCGCCTCGTGCCGCTGCTCATGGCCGCCGTCGTGCTGGCCGGTGCCACCTCCGGAGCCGGCGCCCAGGCCGTGAAGACCGGCGACCTTGCCCAACTGCGCCAGCGCGCGCTCGAACTCGTCAACAAGGTGCGCAGCGCGCATGGTCTCTCCAAGCTGACGCTCGACGACAGGCTCAACGCCATCGCCCAGGCGCACAGCGCGGACATGCTGAAGAAGCACTACTTCGCCCATGTCGCGCCGAACGGCGAAAGCCCGCGCGACCGGTTCCTCGCCCATGGCGGCAGCCGCTGGAAACTCGTCGCCGAGAACATCGCCAAATGCACGGGCTGCGACGTGCCGCCGGACATTCACCGGGTCGAGGCCTTCCAGACCGGCTGGATGCACAGCCCGGAGCATCGGCGCAACATCCTGACGAAGGGACTGGAGCACTTCGGCTTCGGCATCGCCGGCGCTAACGGTACGGTCTATGCCGACCAGGACTTCTCCGGCCCCGGCACGCCGCACGGCACCCGGCCCGACGAAACGCCCAAGCCGGTTCCCGCGAAGAACCGAAGCGAGCGGATGGCGAAGAGCCTCGCTGCCGAACGCAAGCAGGCCGGCGTGCCGCCGCTGAAGGCCGACGCGGCGCTGACGAAGGCGGCGCGCAACATCCTCGGCCAGTCGGCGGACGGCCGCCTGCCGGGCGGCTCGGTCGACCTCCTGGCCGCCCTGCCGCAGGACGCGCGGGGCCGGTGGTCCTCGCTGCGCCTGCTCAGCGCCGCCTGCGGCGGCTGCGGCACGACCATCACCGACGCCGACATCCGCTCCTTCCGCAAGCAGTGGATGGACAATCCGCAGTTCTCGAAGATTCTCTCCGACGGCTCGGTGCGGGACATCGGCGTCGCCATGGACGCGAGCGGCAGCGGGCGCAAGACCGCCATCGCCGTCCTCGGCGTGCCGCGCTGACGCGCGCCGTGCCGGCAAGGGCGCGGAACGGGTCTCCTGGAAGGTCGGAGGACGGGCGAAAGCGGTGCTCGGCCGGCGGCAGCGGCAGCCGGCCTCAGCGGGACACGATCTCGGCGAGCGCCGCCAGCAGCACCGCCTCGTCGACCGGCTTTGCCAGGAGGCGCGAGCCCGGATAGCGGCTCGACGTCTCCTGATGCGAGCCGTGGCCGCTGCAGAACAGGAAGGGCACGCCCATCTGCTGCAGCCGGTCGGCGACCGGAAACACGTCCTTGCCGCGCAGATTGATGTCGAGGACGGCGGCCGACCAGGTCTTGTCGAGCGACTTCAGGGCGGCTTCGAGCGTCAGGACGTGGGTGACGAACGCTCCGGCGGATTCGATCTCATAAGCCAGTTCCATTCCGATCAACGCCTCGTCCTCGACGACGAGAATGTGATGCCCCTTCAACGGCTCGGCGTTCTGCATTGCGACCGGGTTCATTCTGCTGCGGTTGCGCCATGTGACCCGCAGCGCTGCCGCGGTCAGGCAGCCATATAATTTGTTAAGCTGCTTTGACCAGAGATTTCAGAGACTTCCGTTCGCCAAGAGACCCGCGGAAGCCTCCGCAAAGCGCCAAGGCCTTATGCCGAAACAGGAATTTTCATCGACATCCGAAATCCCTCCGCCGGATGCGAGGTCTCGTACGCGCCCTGCAGCTGCATCCGGATCACCCGGTCGAGGAGCTGCGAGCCGAAGCCGCCGCGGCTCGGCGGGCTGACCGGCGGCCCGTCGCTCTCCACCCAGTCGAGCTGGACCTGCCGCGTCGCCACCGCCGCCTCGCCGGAGCGGCTTCCCGCTTCCGGCGCATCGTCCACGATCCGCCATGTCACGCGCAGGCGTCCGGTGGAGGCGCTGAGCGCCCCATGCTTGGCCGCATTGGTTGCCAGTTCGTGGACTGCCATGCCGAATGGCACGGCCGTCTCGGAGGACAGCACCACCGGCGGCCCTTCCAGCGCGATGCGGCCTTCCGCCGCAGCTCTGTCGTCGCCGCCCGCCCCGGCATAGGGCGCCAGTTCGTTGGAAAGGATCCTCTCCAGGTCGGCCGTCTGGCGCACGCTGTCGGTCAGGATGGCATGCGTCATGGCGAGCGAATTGATCCGCGCCGAGAAGGTCTCCATGAAGTCGTGGATGTTGTTGGTCGAGCGGCTGGTGAGGCGCAGGACGGCCTTGACCGTCGCCAGCATGTTCTTGACCCGGTGGTTGAGTTCCCGGATCAGCAGCTTCTGCCGCTCCTCCGCCCGGCGGCGGCCCTCGATCTCCTCCTGCGCCGCCTCGAACAGCCGCGCATTGTCGAGCGCGACCGCCGCCTGCGCCGCAAGGCTCACGGCCAGTTCCTCCTGGCGGTCGCCGAACCGGGCAATCGCCGGATGCCCGAGCAGGATCGCGCCGTGCACCTCGCCCGAACGGCTGACCACGGGCACGGCGAGATAGCTGCGCACCGGCAGATGGCCCGCCGGCATGCCACCGCCGTCCGGCTGCCCTGCGATCTTGCCGCCGTAGCGCGGATCCTTGACGATGTCGTCGGACCGGACGGTCTCGCGGCCGTTGAAGGTCGGGGCGAAGACCGCGGTATCGCGCGGATCGGCGAAGGCCGCGAAGTCCTCCGCCGAGGCGCCGGAGAGGACGTGCAGGCGCAGGCGTTCGCCGTTCGGTCCGGTCTTGAGGTAGAAGAAGGCGCCGTAGGCCGCCCCCGAGAGCTCCGTCGCCGCATCGACCACGGCCCGTACGACCGACTGGATGTCGAGTTCCGCCGCAATCAGCCGGCCGGTCGCGTTCAGCTTGTCGAGCAGCCGCGTCTGCTCGGCGAGTTCGGCGGTGCGCGCGTCGACGGCGTCGTTGAGTTCCTGCCGCGAGCGCTCCTCGGACCGGGCCAGCCGGCCGGCGAACCAGGCGAGCGCCGCCAGCGCCGCGAGACCGATCAGCGAGAACGGCGCGTAGAAGAGCATGGAGTTCAGCCAGGCCCGCAGCATGGCGGCGTGCGACTGCGTCACCCGGACGAAGATCGGCAGATCCGCGACGCGGCGATAGGCTCCGAGTCGCTCGCCCTCCTTCCCCTCGAAGCGATAGATGCCTTCCCTGGGTCGACCCGCCACGACGGCAGCGAAGGCTGGAACGTCGCTGAGCTGCGAGGTACCGTCGGGATAGGCCGCTAGGATCGACAGGTCCTCGCCGCGGACCAGTGACACGCGCATGCCGGGCGGCAGCGTCAGGCGCTTCCAGAGATCGTTGAAGTAGTTGAGATCCACCGTGGCGAGGGCGACGCCGCGGAAGCCGCCGCTCGCATCCTCGATCCGGCGCGACACGAGGAACGTCCGTGCTCCGGTAACCCTGCCAACCGTCGACTCGCCAACATAGAGGCTGCTGCCGGGTCGCAGCTGCGCCCGGAAGGAGGCACGGTCGGCCGCATTGCTCTTCGGCGTCGGGAAGGCGTAACTGGTCGCGCGCAGATCGCCGTTGGCGTCGTTCAGCCAGAGGTCGGTGATGTAGGGGATGTCGCTCCGGATGGCGCGCAGCCGGTCGTGAAGCTGGCGCGATCCTTCGGCCTCGTTCCAGGGCGTGTCCCCGACCGTGGCGATGGCGCGGCCGAGCGCCAGGTCGGCCACCTTGAAGATCTGCTCGGCATGCTCGCTGAGAAAGAACGCGCTCGCCCGGGTCTCGCTTCGCGTCCGGTCGACGATCTGCAGCCAGTTCACCCAGGCGAACAGGGCGGTCAGCGCGAGGATCGTGCACAGGCCGCACAGGCTGAACACGATCAGCGTGCGGGCGGACCCCGACCCCGCCGCGCGGAACGGCTTCAGCGCTCTGGAGAGCCGTCCTCTCCCTCCGTCCGTTTCGCTCAGCAACAAGGGCGCCGTCATTCTTCGCTTGCCAGACACGATCGAGCGGCTCGCCACCTGTCGCGGGTCGCAACCCCGTGCCGGCGCCGCTGCGGATATCCCCCGAACCGCCGGTCCCGGCGAATCGCGGCGACCAACAATAGCCTAAGCCGAGAGGTTCCACGACTGCCGGTTTCGCCGCGCCGGCGACTGCGACGCCGCGGACGCGCAGGGCGTGCGAAGACCTCCCCCCGCGCGCGGGTCGACTGGCGATCAACCGCGACCGGTGAGCGCAGGCTTCAAGCGCCGGGAAACGCGATCAGCGCGGCCACCGTGTCCCACTACCACGCGCCCCGCCGCAACGCGCGGGAAGCGCCTCAGAGGACGGGCTGCGGCGCCGGAACGTGGCCCTCGTTCGAAAGGGCGAACACGTCGGTCGGCGAGAAATAGAGGTCGACATCCGCGCCCGGCTCGGGCGGCGGGGCCGCCGGCGAGTTGAACGTGTCGGCGAGGAGCGTTCCGCCGGCGGTCTGGAGCCGCAGCCGCACGACCGAGCCCAGAAAGCTGGTGTCCTCGACCCGCCCGGTCAGGCGATTGGTGCGCTCCGGCGCCGGTTCCAGCTTCACCGCCTCCGGCCGCAGCGCGAGCGTGATCGGGCTGCCGGGCCTGGCGTCGGCCGGCTCCGACAGCGTCAGCGCGCTGTCGCCGACCGAGACCGTCGCGCCGGAGCCGGCGACGGCATCGAGGAAGCTGAGCGTGCCGACGAAGCCGGCGACGAAGCGGCTCTTCGGCCGGTTGTAGATCTCGAAGGGACGGCCGCACTGTTCGATCCGGCCCTCGCTCATCACCACGATGCGGTCGGAGATCGACAGCGCCTCCTCTTGGTCGTGGGTGACGAAGATGGTGGTGATGCCGAGCTTCCTCTGCAGCTCCCGGATCTCCTGGCGCAGCGACAGGCGGATCTTGGCGTCGAGCGCCGAGAGCGGCTCGTCGAGCAGGAGGACGCGCGGGCTCGGCGCCAGCGCGCGCGCCAGCGCGACGCGCTGCTGCTGGCCGCCCGACAGCTGGTAGGGATAGCGGTCGGCGAGATGCGGCAGCTTGATCAGCGCCAGCATCTCCTTCACCCGCGGCACGATCTCCGACTTCGGCCGGCCGGCCACCTTCAGCCCGAAGGCGACGTTGTCGGCGACCGAGAGGTTGGGAAACAGCGCATAGGCCTGGAAGACCATGCCGATCCGGCGCTTGTTGGCGGCGAGATGCGTCACCTCCTCGCCGTCGATCGTCACCGTGCCGCCGGTCGGCGTCTCGAAGCCCGCCACGATGCGCAGCATCGTCGTCTTGCCGCAGCCGGAGGGGCCGAGGAAGGAGACGAACTCGCCCTTCTGAACGGCGAGGTCGAAGCCGTGCAGGACGGTGTTCGCCCCGAAGCTCTTCGTGACGCCGGCAATGTCGAGGAAGCTCATCGGTTGGCCCGCCTTGCGAATCTGAAGAGGGAGCGCCCGCTGCGGCGCCGCCCGGGTGTCTGACTGCCGAAGACCTGCAGCATGCCCATGCAGACCCAGGTGACGGCGAAGGCGATGACCGCCAGCGCCGCCGGCTCGTAGGCGCGGTTGGCGCCCATCAGCGCCAAATACGGGCCGAAGGCCGGGCGGTTGAGCAGGCTCGCCAGCACGAACTCGCCCATGACGATGGCGAAGGTCAGAAAGGCGCCTGAGAGCACCGCCGCCTTCACGTTCGGCAGGATCACGCCGAAGAGGATGGTGGTCCGCTTGGCCCCGAGGCTTTCCGCCGCTTCCGTCAGCGTGCGGATGTCGATCGCCGCCATGCCCGTGTCCACGGCGCGGAACATGTAGGGCAGCGACAGGACGACATAGCCGAGGACGAGCAGGACGTTCGTCCCCATGGCGCTGCCGGTGAAGGGCAGGATCGAGGACGAGTTGTAGAGGCGGATATAGCCGAAGACGAGGACGATCGGCGGGATCACCAGCGGCAGCAGCGTGATGAACTCGACGAGCGGGCGCATGCGCGGGAACTTCAGCCGCACCCAGTAGGCGGTCGGCACGATCAGCAGCGCGCCGAGGACGATCGTGCACAGGGCCGCGACGACCGAGAAGGTGAAGGTGCTGCGGAAGCGCTCGTCGTGGAACACGACGCGGTAGGCCTCGAAGCTCCACACGCCGCGCAGCATGGAGAGGGAGAAGTTCAAGGTCGCGATCAGCGGCAGCACGAAATAGAGCGCCGCCAGCACGACGACGACGATCGGCCCGATGGGCAGGGACTTCTTCATCGCTGCCACCTCTCTGCCCGGGCCCGCAGCCAGAGATACAGAAGGTTGGTGCAGCCGGTGATGACGATCATGCCGAAGGCGAGCGCATAGCCGAGATTGGGGTTGTAGAGCACGTCGCCGCGGATCTGGGCGTAGAGCAGGATCGGCACGATGTTCAGCGACGAGCCGGTCAGCGCGTAGGCGGTCGCCACGGCGCCGAAGGAATTGGCGAAGAGCAGCAGGAAGCAGCCGAGCAGCGAGGGCGCCAGCACCGGCAGCGCCACCATGCGCCAGTACTGCCCCCGGCTCGCGCCGAGCACGGAGGCCGCCTCGCGCCACTCCCGCTTCATCCCGTCGAGCGCCGGCGCGATGATCAGCACCATCAGCGGGATCTGGAAATAGAGATAGGTGATCGTCAGGCCGGAGAAGGAGAGGAGGTTGAAGCCGTAGCTGTAGATGTTGATGCCGAGCGCGTGCCGGAAGAACAGAGTGACGAGGCCGAGCCGTCCGAGCGTCGCCAGGAAGGCGAAGGCGAGCGGGATGCCGGCGAAGTTGGAGGCGACACCCGAGAAGGTGACGACCGTCGGCCGCACCCAGGTCGGCAGGTTGCCGTGGACGATGGCGTAGGCGATGAAGAAGCCGAACAGCGCCCCGAACAGCGCCGAAGCGAGGCTCACCTCGATCGAGATCTGATAGGCCGCCATGATCTGCGGCGTGAAGAGATCGAAGATGTTCTGGAGCGTCAGCGCGCCGGTCGGATCCTGGAACGCGCCGAAGACGAGGTAGACCGTCGGCCCGATCAGGAACAGGAGCGCGAAGGCGAAGAACGGTGCGACGCCGAGCCAGGCGAAGGAGCGCCTGCTCGCGCCGTCTGCGAGCGTGGCGCGCTGGTCTTCGGATGCGGCGGCATCGCCGACTGACGCCATACGGATACCCCTCGTTCTGGTGACGCCTGACAGTCCTAGCGACGGGCCGGCGGATTCTCCGCCGGCCCGCCGAGAACGGTCAGCTTACTTGACGGTCGCGCCGACGACGCTGTCCCACTTGCCGGTGATCTCGGCCTTGGCGGCGTTCTGCGCGTCGAGCGAGGGGAACTTCGCCTTCTCGTAGGCCGACGCCGGCGGCAGCTTGTCGAGCAGGTCCTGCGGGATCTTGCCCGCCTTCGACATGGCGTTGAAGCGGATCGGGTGGCAGTAGCCCTTCAGCCAGGTCAGCTGGCCCTCGTCGGAATAGAGATACTCCATCCACAGCTTGGCGGCGTTCGGATGCGGCGCGTAGGCGCTGATGCCCTGCACGTAGACGCCGGCGACGACGCCGGAGTTCGGCACCACGACCTCGGTCTTCGGATTGCCCTTCAGCGTGTCGCGGGAGGCGAGCGCATTGTAGTCCCAGTGGATCAGGATCGGGGTCGTGCCCTGCGCCAGCGTCGCGGTCGAGCCGACGACGGGGACGAAGTTGCCGGCCTTGTTGAGCTTCTTGAAGAAGTCGAGACCGGCATCGGCCACCTCTTCCGGCTTGCCGTCCGGCTTGGCGGCGAGGCCGGCCGCGTAGACCGCCTGGATCGCCTGGTTCGACGAGCGCGGGTCGCCGGCGAGCGCCACGGCGTTGGCATAGTCCGAGTTCATCAGGTCCGACCAGTCCTTCGGGACGTTGTCGACGATGTCCTTGTTCACCTGGAAGGCGAGGACGCCGTAATAGTCGCCGTACCAGGCACCGTCGGAGGCCTTGGCATCGTCCGGGATCTCGTCCCAGGTCGAGACCTTGTAGGGCATCAGCAGGCCGTCCTTGGCCGCGGTCGGGCCGAAGGACAGGCCGACGTCGATGACGTCGGGCGCCTGCGGGCCGGTGTTGCCCTTGTTCGCCTTGATCGCCTGGATCTCGTCGCCGGAGCCGGCATTCGGGTTCAGCTCGTTGACGGTGAGGCCGTACTTCTTCTTGAAGCCGTCGATCATCTCGCCGTAATTGCACCAGTCGTGCGGCAGCGCGATCGTCGTCAGCTGGCCTTCCTTCTTCGCGGCCGCGACGAGATCGTCCATCGACTGGTTGCCCGCGGCCTGGGCCTGCGCGACGATTGCGGTCGACAGCGACAGGGCGGCAGCCAGCGCAGCCGCGCGTTTGTGAAACTGGGTCATCGAATTACCTCTCGGGCCGGACGCCGGAAGCGGCGGTGGCGGGAATGGGCTTGGTCTCCGAAGGAGCGCGGGGGGACTATCACCCGCCGATGACAGTTGCGTGTCGTCACGGTTCCCCCTGCAGCGCCCTCTTGACCAGCCGATCTTACGCAGGGAGCGTCCGCCGAGGCAACGGTCCAGGCCGCGCATCCCCAATCGCTATCGGAAGATGCACTTCAAGAATCACCACCGTGAATTGATCTTGGTCGTGACTACGCGACATGACGAAAAAAATGTCACCTACGCTTGCCAATCATCGCACCCTGACGTAACGTCATAGTTGTCCTCATCCGGTGGGCACACTGATCGGAATGAGGGCGCGGTGCAGTTGCTCCCAACACCTGCACCGCGCGAGATTTCTCCGCTTCGGGATGAGCCCGTTCCATTCCTCATCTTGCAGTAGACTTCCTGCACCGAGGCCACGCCGCCGCGACCGATGGCGGCTGTCGTGACACCGCGCCGAGTTGCGCCTGTCCAGCGGAGCAGGCGCAACTCCCGCAGCGCTGGCCTACGCCGCCGGGACCGTTATCTCTTGCCGCGATGGCCGATCCTCCCTCTTCGCGATGTCGCGACGTCGTCCTCGTCGGCGGCGGGCACGCGCATCTCTTCGTGCTCCGCGCCTTTGGCCGGAAGCCTTTGCCGGGCATCCGGCTGACGCTGATCGCAAAGGACACGATCGCCACCTATTCCGGAATGCTGCCGGGCGTACTCGCGGGAATCTACCCGCCGGAAGCGTCCGGGATCGACCTTGCGGCCCTCGCGCGCTTCGCCGGCGCGCGCCTCGTCGCGTCCGCCGCGACCGGCATCGACCCCGCAAGCCGAATCGTCAGGACCGAGGCCGGCGAGCCGATTGCCTATGATGTCCTCTCGATCGACGTCGGCATTCTGCCCGATGTCTCCGCCGTCGCCGGCGCAAAGGAGAATGCGCTGCTCGTCAAGCCGATCTCGCGGCTTCTCGCGAAGTGGCAGACGGCGGGGCGAGACTGGCAGGAGGGCCGATATCCGCAAAACGCCGTGGTGATCGGCGGCGGTCCCGCCGGCTTCGAGCTCGCCAATGCCCTGCGGCACCGGCTCGCCCGTGCGCCCGAGGGCTCGCCGGAGCCTCGAACGCAGGTGACGCTCGTTGCCGGCGACAGCCTCCTCGCCGGCCTGTCGAAACACGGGCGCCGGCTGGGTCGCCGGACGCTCGCCGAAGCGGGCATCGGCCTCGTCGAAGGCGCCCGGGCCGTGGAGGTGGCGCCGCGCGGGGTTCGGCTGGACGACGGGCGGGTGCTCGGTGCCGATCTCGTGCTCGTGGCGACCGCGGCCAGGCCGCCTGCCTGGCTTGCCGCAACGGGGCTCGCAGTCGACGAAGAGGGCTATCTGCGCGTCGGCGCGACGCTCCAGGTCGAGGGTTCGCCGGAGGTCTTCGCGGCTGGGGACTGTGTCACGCTGGTCGGACAGGAACGGCCGAAGGCCGGGGTCTTCGCCGTCAGGGAGGGGCCGATCCTCGCGGACAACCTGCGCCGCTTTCTCACCGGGCGGCGGCTGCGCCGGTACCGCGCGCAGCGCCGCTTCCTCGTCCTCCTGTCGCTCGCCGACGGCACGGCGATCACCGCGCGCAACGGCCTCGCACTGCGCTCGCGCTGGGCCTGGTGGTGGAAGGACCGGATCGACCGCCGCTTCGTGCGGCAGTTCGGGGGTGACCTGCAGGACCGCGGGCGCGACCGGCCATAGCGCGCCGCACCCGGGCTGCACGTTCCGTGGCCGCAAATGCCGCAGCCCCGCCATCCACTGTAGCCCGCCCGGCGCTACCCAGGCGCGGCGTGTCCGGGTGCCCCGCGATGCAGACGGCAGCGCCCGCAAAGCCTCCGATTTGCGGTTGCGCCAAGCTGAAGCGCTGCTGGCAGCAAGTAAATTCCAGTCTCGGTCGCCGCCGCGGCGGCGAAGTCCGCCAGGTCAAAGTTGATCTGCGGCGCGAGCTGCGACGAAGCCAGTCGATCGCCTGACGGCGGCGCTATACGCGGCTCCGGCGCTGCGGTAAGACAGGCTGCGACCAAGCGCCTGGCGAGCCTCGCGCGGCGGCGCTCCCCGCATCCCGGTATCGTCGGAGCATGACGCCTTCCATGACCGTCTCCACCGTCGTCGTTCTCATTGCCTCGCTGGTCGCCTTCGGGGCGCTGGCGCGGCCGGTTGCCGAGCGGTTGCGGCTGCCGGTGTCGATCATCCTGGCCCTCGGCGGCGCGACCCTCGGCTTTGCGGCGCTCTATTCCCTGGCGCATCCCGGCACGCTGCTTCCGATCGAATTCGCCTCGGTCATAGCCGACCTTCCGATCGGATCCAGCCTGTTCCTCTATGTCTTCCTGCCGACGCTGATCTTCCAGGCTTCGCTGGAGGTGGACGTGCACCGCATCCGCGAGGACCTGATCCCGATCGTGCTGCTCGCCCTCGTCGCGGTCGTCGTCGCGACCTTCGGCGTCGGCCTGGCGCTCTGGCCGTTCGCCGGCATGCCGCTCGTCGCCTGCCTTCTGCTCGCCTCGCTGATCGCCACCACGGATCCCGTCGCCGTCATCGGCATCTTCAAGGATGTCGGCGCGCCGGACCGGCTGACGCGCCTCGTCGAAGGCGAGAGCCTGTTCAACGACGCCGCGGCGATCTCGCTGTTCCTCCTGTTCTCGGTGATGCTGACGGCGCCGGGCAGCCTCGGGGCGGCCGGCATCGTCGCCGATCTGCTCGTCCTGCCGCTCGGCGGCGCGCTCGTCGGCTTCCTCGCCGCACAGCTCGCGATCAAGCTGATGGGGCTGATCGGCGAGGACCGGGTGACCGCCGTCTCGCTCAGCCTCGCTCTGCCCTATCTTGCCTTCTGGGTCGCCGAGCGCGTCTTCGACGTCTCCGGCGTCATCGCGGTCGCGAGCGCCGGCGTCACGCTCGCCTCGCTCGCCCCGGGGCGCGTTGCCAACGGCACCTGGCGGTATCTGTGCTCCAGCTGGGAGCAGCTGGCGTCCTGGGCGTCGATCCTGATCTTCGTCCTCGCCTCGCTCCTCGTGCCGCGGCTGATCTCCGACATCGACGGCTACGACGTCCTGCTGCTCGCCGTGGTGTTCGTGGCGGCGCTGGCGACACGTGCCCTGATCCTCTTCACCCTGTTCCCGCTGCTGAACCGCCTTGGCGTGCCCTCCCCGCCGATCCCGGTGAAATACCGGCTGGTGGTCGTCTGGGGCGGGCTGCGCGGCTCGGTCACGCTCGCCCTGGCGCTGGCCGTCACAGAAAACGCCGTCGTCCCGCGCGACGTCGCCGCCTTTGTCGCGACGCTCGCCACCGGCTTCACGCTGGCGACGCTGTTCGTGCAAGGCACGACGCTGCGGCCGCTGATCCAGTCGCTCGGGCTGAACCGGCTGTCCGGCGTCGACCGGGCGGTGCGCGACATCGCGCTCGGCGTCACCGCGACCCGCGTCTCACAGCTGACGGCCGAGATGGCGACGCGCTTCGGCCATGCCGCGCAGGAAGCCGCCTCGGACGACGCGGCGGAGGGTCTCGAGCCGGAACCCGCCGAGGCTGCCGCGCCGGCGCCGGCGCCGGCCGCACTGCCGCCGCGCGAGCGGGCCTCCATCGCCCTCGTCTCGCTGACGGCGCGCGAGCGCGACTGCGTGCTTGATCATTTCGGCCAGGGAACCGTGGCGCCGCCGATCGCCCGCCGCCTCCTCGCCGACACGCGGCGCCGGCTCGACCTCGCCCGCCATTCCGGCGCCGAGGGCTACCGCGCGGCGGTGGAACAGGAGATCGACTTCACGGTCGGCGACCGCTTCGCCGTCGCGCTGCAGCGGCGCCTCGGCATCAGCCGGCCGCTGTCGGTGCGCCTGTGCACGCGCTTCGAGACGCTGATCGAGACGGCCCTGGTGATCGACGAGCTCCTGCGCTTCACCGATACGGAGCTGAAGCCGATGCTGGGAGCCGCGACGGCGGAGGCGGCCGGCGTGGCGCTCGGCGAGCGCAAGGCCCGGATCGAACGGGAGCTTGCCGCCGTCCGCCTGCAGTTCCCCGCCTACGTGGCCGAACTGGAGCGGGGCTTCATCAAGCGCTCGGCGCTCGCCATGAAGATGCAGGAGATCAGCCGGCTGCGCGGATCGGGCATGATCTCCCAGGAGGTCGAGCGGGACCTTCTGGCGAGCATCGCCGAGCGGGCGCGGCAGGCACGAAGGGCCCCGCCGCTCGATCTGGAGCTCGACACCGCGGTCCTCATCGATCGCTGCGACCTGTTCGCCAAGCTCGCCCCGCACCATCGCAGCGAACTCGCCCGATACCTGCGGCCGTTCTTCGCCGGCCCGGGAATGACCATCATCACCCGCGGCGACGTCGGCGCGGACGCCTTCTTCATCGCTTCCGGCGCGGTGGAGATCGACACCGGGTCCGCCATCCACCGGCTCGGCCGCGGCGACATCTTCGGCGAGATGGCGCTGCTGCTGGACATGCGCCGCCAGGCGGACGTGCGCTCGATCGCCTATTCGACGCTTCTGCGTCTGACCGTCGCCGACTTCCAGCGCTTCCTCTCGCTCGACCCGCGGCTGCGCGCCGAGATCGAGGCGACCGCGCGGCAAAGGCTCGGCGCCAATGCCGCGGAGGCGGCGCGGCAGACGCCGGCCGCTGCGGGCGCGCGTCTGGACGACGCCGAGGCCGCGCTTCCGGCGGCCGGCGGCTACTCCCTGGCGACGTCAGGCTAGGCGCCGCCGCGGAGTGCGGGGCCGGTCAGTCGGCCTCGGGCTTGGAGATGCCGCGCGGGGCGTTGGGCTGCGCCTCGACATGGCCGCCGAAGCCCTTGCGCATGGCCGACAGCACGCGCTCGGCGAAGGTGTGCTCCTGGCGCGAGCGGAACCGCGTGTAGAGCGCGGCGGACAGCACCTCGGCCGGCACCGCCTCGGCGATCGCCGCGAGGATCGTCCACCGGCCTTCGCCGGAATCCTCGACATAGCCGGAAAACCCGCCGAGGCCGGAATCCGTCGCCAGCGCCGACGCCGTCAGGTCGAGCAGCCAGGAGGTGACGACGCTGCCGCGGCGCCAGACCTCGGCGACGTCCGCGACGTCGATGTCGAGCCGGTCTTCGGGCGGGAGCTTCTCGCTGTTCGCGTTCTTCAGGATGTCGAAGCCCTCGGCATAGGCCTGCATCAGGCCGTATTCGATGCCGTTGTGGACCATCTTGACGAAGTGGCCGGCGCCGTTGCCGCCAGCGTGGATGTAGCCTTCCTCGGCGCGGGCGTCGCGGCCTTCGCGGCCCGGCGTGCGCGGCACGTCGCCGAGGCCCGGGGCGAGCGCCGCGAAGATCGGGTCGAGCCGGTCGACGACCGCCTTGTCGCCGCCGATCATCATGCAGTAGCCGCGCTCGAAGCCCCAGATGCCGCCGGACGTGCCGACGTCGACATAGGAAAGGCCGCGCTCGCGCAGTTCGCCGGCGCGGCGGATGTCATCCTTCCAGAACGAATTGCCGCCGTCGATCAGCGTGTCGCCGGGGCTCAGGAGATCGGCGAACTCCCGGATCGTATTCTCGGTGATCTCGCCCGAGGGCAGCATGACCCATACGGCGCGGGGCGCCTCCAGCTTGGAGACGAGGTCGGCAAGGTCGCTCGCGCCGGTCGCGCCCTGCTCCACCAGGTCCGAAACCGCCTCAGCGCGGCGGTCGTAGACCACCGTCTGGTGGCCGCGGCTCATCAGTCTCCGGGCGATGTTGGCGCCCATGCGCCCGAGGCCCACGATTGCGATCTGCATCGCCTGCTCCTTATCCAGTCTCCGACGGATCGACGTTCATCCGGTCTGGACTGACAGGATAGGGCTCGGCAGGCGAAGGTCACCACGGGCGGGTGCATGCAGCAGCAATGTGAATGGGAGTTCAGCCGAGGAGCCAGTCCAGGGACTGCCGCAGCCGGCGTGCCGCGTCGCTCGCGAACCAGGCGCCATGGGCGAAGACGACGCGCTCCGGCTCCAGCGCGACCATGCGGCGCGCCGCCTCCCGCGGCGCCGCGCCCTTCATCTTCACCAGGGCCCGGAGATAGACGGGCGCGCGTCCGACCGGCCCGACGATCCCCGCCAGCCTGCCGCCGATCTGCATGGGAAGCGGCAGTTTCTCCGCCTCGAAATTCTGGATGAGGTCGGCGAGGACGAGCGTCCGGCTCGGATGATGGAAGAGCGCGACCTCCATGAAGCCGCCCACCCCCGGCACCGCGATCTGCTCGATCTCCCTCGGCCAGTCGCGGCCGTCCGGCATGAGATCGCGGTCGAGTCGAACCGCCGAGCGCCGGACGGGAAGGCGCCGCCGCAGCCCGGGCGCGCTCCATGTCACGGCGTCCGGGCAGTGCCTCTGCCAGTCCCCGACGAACACCCAGTGGGCGCTGTTCGGCGCGACGAGGTGCGCGATCGGGCCGATCTCCTCGAGCGCCATCCTGAGGCCGCTGTCGTAGCGCGTCGGCGAATGCAGAAGCAGACCGCCGTCCGCCAGCCGGATGACGGTCATGCGAACCGGCAGCGGCATGCCGAAGGCCTTCAAGGGTCCGCTGTCGACGATCCAGACGTTCTCCGCGATCGGCTTCGGCAGATCCAGCGGCGGATAGGTCACGCGGCTCCGGCTCATCGCCTGCGGCTCCCGGGAACCGGCCGATCCGACGTCCGAACTCTCACGGACCGGCCCGGGACGAGCCGGGCTCGACGCCTCGGATCTCGTCGGACCGTTCGGCAACACTGTCGCCGCCGACCGACTTCACGCCCCACTCGTCCTGTGCCTGCCTGGCGGTGCGGGTCAGCACGACGGTGTCGCCGCGGATCCCGGCTACCATGTCGATGTGGAGATAATGATGCTTGCCGCCCGCGCCGGGGTCGTCGCGGGTCAGCTTGATGCGCGTGCCCTCGACATGGTCGACGATCCCGACATGGCCACCGTCGGCGCCTTCCACTGTCATCCGTTCGCGGATGTCCTTCGCCTCGACCATGATGTCTCCTCTGGCATAGAGCCTGCCTCGTCGACGAGCGCGATCGCCTTCGCTCCGCGCTCGTCTTTCGTGGTCGTTCAGGCGGCCGCCTTCTGGTTCACCGCGCTCTCGGCCAGCTTGGTCAGCAGAGCATCGGCCTTCTTCTCCTCCTCCAGCGTTTCCTGGAGAAGCCTGGCGGCGTCCTTCATGCCGAGCTCGTTCGCCCAGTTGATCAGCGTGCCGTAGCGGGCCATTTCGTAGTGCTCGATGGCCTGCGCCGAGGAGATTAGGCCGGAGTCGAGGGCAGGCGAGCCCTTGAACTCGTCCATGATCTCCTTGCCCTCCTCGATCAGCCCCTGCATCGCCTCGCACGGCTTGCCCTGCGCGCGCTTGCCGACGATCTCGAACACCTGTTCGAGGCGCTGGACCTGCTGGTCGGTCTCCTCGCGATGATGCTCGAAGGCCTGCCGCAGATCGTCGGATTCGGCCGCCTTCGCCATTTTGGTGAGGCCGCGCAGAATCTGCTTCTCGGCGTGGTAGACGTCCTTCAGCGTGTCCAGAAAGAGGTCCTGCAGGGTCTTCTCGGATGCACTGGCCTTGGCCATGTCGTCTCTCCTTGGGGAACTCCTGCGCGCACGGGATCGTCCGGCGCGCAGTCCGTCGTGATCGTCGGTTGTGGGAATGCCATCCGCGCACAGCCGCCTCGGCATCGATGTCCTTTCGGACGGCTGCGAACTCGGGCCGATAAGTGACTCTTCGCAAAGAGAGTTCCCGGCCGACACAGCCGGCTAACGAGATTCCGCAGCGCCGAAATTCGCTTGCAAACGTCAGGCGAAAGGCGTCATTGCCCCGCCCGAATCTGCGGGGAGCCATCCTCCGCAGTCGGCGTTGTTGCGACAGCCGCCCACCCCAAGGAGACGATCATGGCAGACACGACCAAGGCGCTGGCCCAGTTCCGGCTGGAGCCGGCCGACAAGGGCACCGGCGCCCAGCTTCACATCGAGGACGACAGCGGCGAGACGCTGGAGCTGTCGGTCACCCGGGATCAGCTGGACGTCCTCGCCGACATGCTGGAGGAATTCCTCGAGGAGACCGAGGACTACGACGAGGTCGACGACGAGGAAGCCGGGGACGACGAAGAGGATGAGTATCAGGACGACGACGAGGACTGAGCCGTCCGCGTGACGACAAGAGGCGCGCGGCCCGGCCCGGAGCGCGCGCCTCGCTGCACAAAGGGACGCCCCTCGCCCGGGCGCCGGGCGCTCCCGCCGGAGATCAGCCGAGGAAGCCGACGATCTGCTTGACGTCCGCCATCGTCTTTGCGGCGATCGCGCCGGCCCGCTCGCCGCCGTCCTTCAGCACCGCATCGATATGGCCGGGATCGTCGAGCAGACGGCGCATCTCGCCGGTGATGGGCGACAGCACCTGGACCGCGAGGTCCGCCAGCGCCGGCTTGAACTCCGAGAATGCCCGTCCGCCGAAGTCCGTGAGGACCTCCGCCTTCGAGCGCTCGGCAAGCGCCGCGAAGATGCCGACGAGATTGTCCGCCTCCGGCCGCCCGGCGAGGCCCGCCACCTCGGAGGGCAGCGCATCCGGATCGGTCTTCGCCTTCTTCACCTTGCGGGCGATCGCGTCGGCATCGTCGGTGAGGTTGATGCGCGACAGGTCGGACGGATCCGACTTCGACATCTTCTTCGAGCCGTCCTTCAGGCTCATCACCCGCGTCGCAGGGCCCTCGATCAGCGGCTCGGTCATCGGGAAATAGCCCTCGACCGTCTGCCCCTCGCCCATCGGGATGGGCGTCGAAAGCCCGGCTTCGGCGATCTTCTGCGCGAAGTCGTTGTTGAACTTCGCCGCGATGTCGCGCGTCAGCTCCAGATGCTGCTTCTGGTCGTCGCCGACCGGCACATGCGTCGCCCGGTAGGCGAGGATGTCCGCCGCCATGAGGCTCGGATAGGCGAGCAGGCCGAGGGAAGCGTTCTCCCGGTCCTTGCCGGCCTTGTCCTTGAACTGGGTCATCCGGTTCATCCAGCCGATCCGGGCGACGCAGTTGAAGATCCAGGCGAGTTCGGCATGGGCCGAGACCCGGCTCTGGTTGAAGACGATGTGGCGCTTCGGGTCGATGCCGGCGGCGAGGAAGGCCGCGGTGATCGACCGGGTCTGGCCGGGAAGGTCCTCGTGGACGAGTTGGGCCGTGATCGAATGCAGGTCGACGACGCAATAGATGCAGTCGTGGCTCTCCTGCAGGGCGACGAACTTCCGGATCGCGCCGAGATAGTTGCCGAGATGCAGGTTGCCCGTCGGCTGCACGCCGGAAAACACGCGGGGGGTGATGTCGCTCATGACCGGCGGCTCCTTGAGAATTCGCGGCGCGTTATGACGGAGCGCGGCACGGCGATCAAGCGCGAGTGGGGATTGCTCCGTCGGTCCCCAGCCGCCGGAGCCTCGAATCGGCAAGAGCGGGCTGCCGGGCCTGCTATGCCTCGGAGCCCTTCAGCTTCGGCCGGCGGCGCTTGACTAGCGACGCGACGAGGCTGCGGTCGGCGGCGCCGGTCGCGAAGGCGAGGACGAAGTAAAGCGCCATCGCCGAGGCCACCATGATCGCCAGGGCCGAGAGCTGCACCAGGACCGGCGTGTGCGGCACGAGCCAAGCATGGAAATAAGCGAGTTCGAAGGCGAGCGCGACACCCATGAGGACGGAGCAGAGAAGGACGAGGCCGCAGCGCTTCAGCAGCGCCCGGTCGATCTCCCAGAGGCCCCGGCGGTAGAGCCCGAGGAACAGGAGCCCGGCGTTCAGCCAGCCGGCGATCGTCGTCGCCAGCGCGATGCCCTGCTCGGCCATCACCCAGAACAGGCCGAGGGAGAGGATGATGTTGCCGCCGGCCGAGATCAGCGTCGCGACCATCGGCGTCTTGGTGTCCTCGCGCGCAAAGAATCCCGGCGAGAACACCTTGATCATCACGAAGGCCGGAAGGCCCAGGGCATAGAGGCCGAGCACGGCGGCGACGGCGGGCGTCGCGGAGGGGTCGAACTGCCCGCGCTCGTAGATCACCCGGATGATCGGCTCGGGGATCAGGAACAGGGCTACCGCCGCGGGGACGGTGAGGAAGAGCGCGAATTCCAGGCTGCGATTCTGCGTATGCTGCGCCTCGCGCAGGTGGCCCGCCTTCAGGGCCCGCGACAGTTCCGGCAGGAGCACGACGCCGATTGCGACGCCCACCATGCCGAGCGGCAGCTGATAGGGCCGGTCGGCATATTGCAGGATCGAGACCGCGCCCGGCTTGAACGAGGCGATCGCCTGGCCGACGAAGAGGTTGATCTGGGTGATGCCGCCGATCAGCGCCGCGGGACCGGCAAGGACGAGGAGCCGCTTCAGCCCCTTGGTCCAGCGCGGGCGCCGGAGCGCGACGCCGAAGCCGGCGAGGCGCATGGCGATCACCACCATGGACAGCTGCGCGACGCCGGCGATCAAGACGCCCCAGCTCATCAGGAAGCCGACGGTCTGCTTGTCGGCGTGGTGGTAGAGGCACCAGCCGATGACGCCGATCAGGATGAAGTTGAGCAGCGTCGGCGCCGCGGCCGCGGCGAAGAAGCGGCGGAAGGCGTTGAGGATGCCGCAGACCATCGCCATCATCGACATGCAGGCGAGGTAGGGGAACATGATCCGCGAGAACATCACGGTGATGCCGTAGCGCTCGGCGCAGGAGATGACGTGGCCGCCGGCGGACGGGTCGTCGACGCAGACCGACAGGCCCGGCGCGATGATCGTGTGGACCAGGAACGGCATGAAGATCATCGCCAGCACCGTCAGCGCGCAGAGCACGGTGAACAGCGTCGAGAAGATCTCGTTGGCGAAGCGCCGCGCGCCCTCCTCCCCGTCCTCCTCCAGCGCCCGCGAGAAGAGCGGGATGAAGGCGGCGTTGAAGGCGCCTTCCGCGAACAGCCGGCGGAAGAGGTTCGGGAAGCGGAAGGCGAGGTTGAAGGCGTCCGCCACCGGCCCGACGCCCAGCGCCGAGGCCATCAGCATCTCTCGGAAGAAGCCGAAGAAGCGGGAGACGAGCGTCGCGCTGCCGACGGTCGCGAACTTGGAGACGAGACTCATCGGTAGGCGATGCCGAAAGCGCGTTCGGAGGGCATGGCGGCGGGCGAGGACTGCTCGCCTTCGGGATGCTCGAACACCCAGGTCAGCCGCGCCTCGATCCGTTCCGCCCGCGCGGTGCTGGTGACCTTCGTGCCGATCAGGTCGGTGACGTAGAAGACGTCGACGACCTTCTCGCCATAGGTCGAGATATGCGCCGAGCGGATGTCGAGGTTGAGGTCCGAGATCGCTCCGGTGAGATCGGAGAGCAGGCCCGGGCGGTCGAGGCCCTCGACCTCGATGACCGTGAACTGGTTGGATATCTCGTTGTCGAGCTTGATGCGCGGATGCAGGGAGAAGAGCGACTGACCGCGCCCCGGCTTGCGGCTGGAGATGAGGTTCGCCTGGACCTCCCGGCCCTGCAGCAGCTTGGCGATGTAGCCGCAGATGCGCTCGCCGCGCCGGATCTCGTCCTCGTCGGTGGGAAACTCGCGATTGACCAGCATGACGTCGAGCGCCCGCCCGTCGGACATGGTGAAGATCTGCGCGTCGGCGATGTTGGCCCCCGCCCCCGCGCAGGCGCCGGCGATTAGCGACAGGAGCCGCGGATGATCCGGCGCCAGCACCATGATCTCCGTCACTGCCCGGAACTTGTCGGTGCGCACCCGCGTCGCCAGCGGCTGGCCGGCCTCCGCCTCGCGGATGAAGGCCGCATGGCGCACCTGGTCCTCCAGCGGGACGGTCAGGAAGTAGTTCGGATAGTGCAGGTCGAGATAGTCGGCACGCTCGGCCTTGCCCCAGGTGGACAGGCGCTCCGACAGGCGCTCGCGCGCCTCCGCCAGGCGCTGGCTGCGGCTGGTGCGGGTGAAGCCGCCGGTCAGCACCGGTTCCGTCTCGAGATAGAGCGTGCGCAGGAGCTGGCCCTTCCAGCCGTTCCAGACCCCGGGTCCGACCGCCATGATGTCGCAGACCGTAAGTACGGTCAGGAGCTTCAGCCGGTCGAGCGTGCGCACCTTCTCGGCGAAGTCCAGCACCGTCTTGCGGTCGTTGATGTCGCGCTGCTGCGCGGTCATCGACATGACCAGATGATCCTCGACCAGCCAGGCGACGAGGTCCGTCTCGCGCTCGTCGAGGCCGAAGCGCGGGCAGAGCTCGCGCGCGATCTTGGCGCCGGCGACGGAATGGTCGACGGGACGGCCCTTGGCGATGTCGTGCAGGAGCAACGCGACATAGAGCGGCGTACGGTCCTTGATGTGGCGCATGAACTCGCTCGCCATCGGCAGTCCGTCGGCGAGTTCGCCATGCTCGATGCGCGACAGCGTCTTGATCGAGCGCAGCAGATGCTCGTCCACCGTATAGTGGTGGTACATGTTGAACTGCATCATCGCGACGATCTTGCCGAATTCCGGGACGAAGCGGCCGAGGACGCCGGCCTCGTTCATGCGGCGCAGGTGGAATTCCGGATCGTCGCGGTCGGTCAGGACGTCGAGGAAGAGACTGTTGGCTTCGGCATTCTC
This sequence comes from Jiella sp. M17.18, assembly GCF_041027365.1. Classification (NCBI taxonomy): domain Bacteria; kingdom Pseudomonadati; phylum Pseudomonadota; class Alphaproteobacteria; order Hyphomicrobiales; family Aurantimonadaceae; genus Jiella; species Jiella sp. M17.18. The sequence goes on from NZ_JBFTEH010000002.1 coordinate 332,335, forward strand.
ACGAAGCTCGGCGTTGATCAGCCGCAGCGAGCGGCGGATCAGCTTCAGCGCGTCGGGGTGATATTCGAGGCCGTGCAGCGCTGCGAGGCGGAAGATGCGGATAAGATTGACCGGATCGTCCCGGAAGACGTGCGGCGCAGAAACGTTGATGCGGTTGTTGTCGATATGGAAGGCGAGCGTCCCGGGGATCTTCTTCGCCCGGCCGCGCAAGGAGCGCACGAAGCCGCGCAGCCCCGGAGCCACCTTGGCGTGCTCCTCCTCCAGCGCCGCGCAGAGGATGCGCGTCAGATCGCCGACGTCCTTGGCGATCAGGAAGTAGTGCTTCATGAAGCGTTCGACGTCCCGGAGGCCGGGGTGGGCGATGTAGCCGAGCCGCCGGGCGATCTCCGGCTGCAGGTCGAAGGACAGGCGCTCCTCGGCCTTTCCCGTCGCGAAATGCATGTGGCAGCGCACCGCCCAGAGGAAGTCCTCGGCCTTGTGGAACAGCCGCTCCTCGCGCCTGGAGATGACCCCGGCCTCGACCAGCGCCTCGGTCGTGGCGACGCGGTAGTGGTACTTGGCGATCCAGAACAGCGTGTTGAGGTCGCGCAGGCCGCCCTTGCCCTCCTTGACGTTCGGCTCGACGAGATAGCGGGTGTTGCCGGTCTTGGCGTGGCGCTGGCTGCGCTCGGCGAGCTTGGCGGCGATGAACTCCTCCGACGTGCCGGAGACGACCTCGGCGTCGAAGCGCTCCCCGAGTTCCCGGAAGAGATCCGACGCCCCGGCGATCAGCCAGCGCTCCAGGATCGAGGTCCGGATCGTCATGTCGGCGCGCGACAGCTTGATGCACTCGTCGACCGAGCGGGAGGCGTGGCCGACTTTGAAGCCCAGATCCCAGAGCAGGTAGAGCAGATATTCCGCGATCTGCTCGCCATGCGCCGTCTGCTTGTAGGGCAGGAGGAAGAGGAGATCGATGTCGGAGCCCGGCGCCAGCGTGCCGCGCCCGTAGCCGCCGACGGCGACGATCGCCATGCGCTCGCCCGAGGAGAGATTGGCCGAGGGAAAGACGTGGCGGTGGGCGAAGTCATGGACGGCGCGGATCACCGTGTCCTGCAGCGCCGCGAGCCGGCGCGCGCACAGAAGACCGCCGCCGTCTTCCGACAGCATCCGCTCGATCGCCGTTCGGCCGGACCGGATCGTGTCGCGCAAGAAAGCCAGCACCTTGCCGCGCGCCGCGTTCGACGCGCCGCCGGAACCGTCCGCCGCGGCGATCGCCTCCAGCGCGGCTTCCAGCGCCGCTGGATCGACGATCCCGGCGAGATCGACCTGCGGCGGATGCTCGTTCTCGGAGACGGTGGAGGAGGTCTGCCTCGCCCCGAGATCGTCCTTCGCCATCGTCAATTCCTGCGGATCGCTCGATTAACCCGCGACGCTATAACGTATTTCGACAGGGCGTGCGAGGCTTGCCGCGGCCGGGTCCCGGGCGGCGTCTTAGGCTCTCCACCTTCGGGCAAGTCTGCGGCTCGGCGGTCCCGCCTCACGACCGGTCCTGGCCCAGCGCCTTGAGCCGATACAGCGCCTCCAGGGCCTCGCGCGGCGACAGGGCGTCGGGATCGATGCCGGCGAGCGCCTCGCGAAGCGCGTCCGCAACGGGCGCGGCCTCCGGCTTCGCCGCCGGCTCGCTGCGACGCTGCGCCGCCGCGGAAAACAGCGGCAGGTCGTCGACGAAGGCGGTCCGCTTCTCCCCCTGCTCGCCGCGTTCGAGCTCCTTCAGGACATGCCGCGCCCGCTCGACGACCGAGGTCGGCAAGCCCGCCAGCCGCGCCACCTGGATGCCGTAGGAACGGTCGGCGACGCCGGAGGCGACCTCGTGCAGGAAGATCACCTCCCCCTCCCACTCCTTGGCCCGCATGGTGGCGTTGTGCATGCGCGCAAGGCGCCCGGCGAGTGCCGTCATCTCGTGGAAGTGGGTGGCGAAGATCGCCCGGCAGCGGTTGACCTCGTGCAGGTGCTCGACCGCGGCGAAGGCGATCGACAGGCCGTCATAGGTCGCGGTGCCGCGGCCGATCTCGTCGAGGATCACCAGCGCCCGCTCGCCGGCCTGGTTGAGGATCGCGGCGGTCTCGACCATCTCGACCATGAAGGTCGAGCGGCCCTCGGCGAGATCGTCGGATGCGCCGACGCGCGAGAACAGCCGGTCGACGACGCCGACATGGGCTTTCGCCGCTGGCACGAAGGCGCCCATCTGGGCGAGCACGGCGATCAGCGCGTTTTGGCGCAGGAAGGTCGACTTGCCGCCCATGTTCGGCCCGGTCAGCAGCCACAGCGCCCCCTTGCCGCCCGGCTCCTTCGGCGACAGGTCGCAGTCGTTGGCAACGAAAGGATCGCCCGAGCCCGCCTTCAGCGCCGCCTCGACCACCGGATGGCGTCCGCCCTCGACGGCGAAGGCGAGGCTGTCGTCGACGACCGGGAGCGTCCAGTCCTCGGACACGGCGAGCTCGGCGAGCGCAGCGGAGACGTCGATCACCGCAAGCGCCTCCGCCCCGCGCTGCAGCGCCTCGGCCTCCGCCAGGAGGTCGGCGGTCAGCCGGTCGAAGGTCTCGAGCTCGATCGACAGCGCCTCGGCGGCGGCGCCTGCGATCCGGCTTTCGAGTTCCGACAGCTCGGCGGTGGAGAAGCGCATCGCCGATGCCATGGTCTGGCGGTGGATGAACCGCTCGGCCCCTTCGCCTGACGTCAGCGCCTTCGCCTGCGCCTCGCCGACCTCCACGAAATACCCGAGGACGTTGTTGTGCTTGATCCGGAGGTTGCGGACACCGGTCTCCTCGGCGTAGCGGCCCTGCAGCGCGGCAATCACCTTGCGCGAATCCTCGCGCAGCGCCCGCGCCTCGTCGAGCGGGAGGATCGCACCCTCGCGCACGAAGCCGCCGTCGCGCTTGTTGAGCGGCGGGGCATCGACCAGCGCCTCCGCCAGCGCCCGGTGCAGCGGCTGCGGCAGGCTTTGCAGCGCGCCCAGCGCCCCCGTCAGTTCCGGCGGCAGTTCGGCGGCGGCAAGGTCGGCGGCGATCGCGAGCGCGGCGGCGAGGCCACCCTTGATCGCGGCAAGGTCGCGCGGGCCGCCGCGCCCGAGCGCCAAGCGGGACAGCGCCCGCTCCGAATCCGGCAGGCCGGAGAGCGCACGCCGGAGCTTGCGCCGAAGGTCCGGCTCCTCGACCAAGGCCGCGACCGAGGCCTGGCGCAGGCGGATCGCGGCCGGATCGGTCAGCGGCGCGGCGAGCCGGGCGGCGAGCAGCCTCGCGCCCGCGCCGGTGACCGTCCGGTCGATCGTCGCGAGCAGGCTCCCCTGCCGCTTTCCGGAGAGCGTGCGGGTGAGTTCCAGCGACGAGCGCGTCGCCGGGTCGATCTCCATGACCGAGCCCGCCGCGACCTTCTCCGGGCGCTGCAGGATCGGCCGGGCGGCGAACTGCGTCTTGCCGAGATAGGCAGTCAGCGCCGCGGCGGCGGAGAGTTCGGCGCGCGAGAAGCGGCCGAGGCCTTCGAGCGTCGCGACGTCGAAGAAACGGCAGATCCGCGCTTCGGCGGTCGCGCCGTCGAACAGCGCCTGCGGTTCCGGCCGGGCGGCGCGGCCGAAGCGGCGGAAGACGGATTTCAGGCTGTCGTCGTGGAAGACGGGGTCGGCGACAATGATCTCGCTCGGCTCGACGGCCGCGATCTCGGCCTCGAGCCGGCTGCGGTCGGTCTCGGCGAGGCGGAAGGTGCCGGTCGAGAGGTCCGCCCAGGCGAGGCCGAAGGTCGCGCCCTCGCCCGTCCCGCCGACGCGCGCCAGCGCCATCAGGAAGTTCGGCCGGCCGGGATCGAGGATGGCGTCCTCGGTGATCGTGCCGGGGGTGACGAGGCGCACCACGTCGCGCTTCACCACGGACTTCGAGCCGCGCTTCTTCGCCTCGGCCGGATCCTCGACCTGCTCGCAGACCGCGACGCGGTGGCCGAGGGCGATCAGCTTGTGCAGGTATTCGTCGGCGGCGTGGATCGGCACGCCGGCCATCGGGATGTCCTCGCCGAGATGCTTGCCGCGCTTGGTCAGCGCGATGCCGAGCGCGCGCGAGGCCTCGGCCGCATCGTCGAAGAACAGCTCGTAGAAGTCGCCCATCCGGTAGAACAGGAGGCAATCGGGATTGGCTGCCTTGATCTCGATGTACTGCGCCATCATCGGCGTCGCGGCGGCGTCCGTCTCGGCTGGCATCGTCTGGAGGCTGCTCCCTGTCCCGGCATGAGCCGGCGCAAAGGTGCCGGCCGGACCATCTGAAGCCTTGGACGCGATCGGCCGGAGGATTCAAGAGGGGTGGCGGCGGTTTCAACCGGCTTCGTCGCGCGACCTGCTCGCATCGGTCCCGACTTCGCCGATTTCCGGCGCGACATCGTGGAGGCACCGCGCGAAATCGTCTGCTTCGTCCGTTCGATGGATAGCACGCTGGCCGACCTCGCCTAGGTTCGAGGCGGGACGATGCAAAACGGGAAAACGTTCATGCTGCGCATGACATTCTGGATCCGCCGGCGGTGGTTCGGCGGCGCGCTGGCCGCCGCCGCCATCGGCCTCGGGGCAGCGCAGGCGCCGGCCGCTGAGGCGGTGCCCGCCAACCAGGCTGCTCCGGCCGCTCAGGCCGACGCCGGCCACAAGCCGATCTTTGCCGCCGCCGGCAAGATCCGCGTGGAGGTCGTCGCCGGCAACCTCAGCTATCCCTGGAGCCTGAAGTTCCTGCCGGACGGCAGCATGCTCGTGACGGAGAAGCAGCCGCCGGCGCTCGTCCGGGTGTCGAAGGCGGGAGAGGTCTCGCCGCCGATCAAGGGCCTGCCGCCGATCTTCGCGGACGGCAATGGCGGCCTCCTCGGGCTCGCGCTCGATCCGCACCTTGCCGACAACCATCTGATCTACCTTGCCTACAGCGAACCCGGGAACGGCACGACGTCCGGCCTCGCCGTCGCCCGCGCCCAGCTCGGCGAGGACAGCCTGTCCGGCTTCACCGTCATCTTTCGGCAGACCCCGAAGATCGACGACATCCGTAATTTCGGCGGCCGGATCGCCTTCGCCCGGGACGGCACGCTGTTCGTCGGCACCGGCGACCGCTTCCGGCAGGATCTCGTCCAGGACCGCTCGAACACGATCGGCAAGCTCATCCGCATCAACACCGACGGCAGCATCCCCGGCGACAACCCGTTCCTGGGTCAGTCCGGCGTCGACCCCGCCATCTTCTCGCTCGGCCACCGCAACATCGAGGGGCTGGCGATCCACCCGTCGACGGGCCGGCTCTGGGAGGCTGAGCTGGGCCCCTTCGGCGGCGACGAGCTGAACCTGCCGGAGCCGACCAGGAACTACGGCTGGCCGCTGGTCAGCTGGGGCCGGCAATACGAGGGCCAGGCAATCCCGCGGCCGACGACCAAGCCCTATCTCACCGACGCGATCTTCCACTGGACACCGGTGATCTCGCCGTCCGGCATCGCCTTCTACGACGGCGCCGGCATTCCGCCCTGGGACGGCAACCTCCTGATCGGCGGGCTCTCCTCGACCGCACTGGTCCGGCTGACGCTCGACGGCGAGCGGGTGACCTCGGAGGAGAAGATCGACATGGGCGCCCGCATCCGCGACGTCGGGCAGGGACCTGACGGGGCCCTCTACCTCCTGACCGACCAGCCGGACGGCGAAATCCTGCGGCTGACGCTGGAGGAGCCGGACGAGAAGTAGCGCCGGAGACAGGCCGGCGCGGCCCCAAGGCCGGTCGCGCCGCGTGCCGCATCCCGTCCCGCAAGGACACGGTTAGACGTCTCAACTCTTATCATCCGGCGGTCCGCCGAAACGCATCCGTGCGGGCGAACCCCAGAGCCGAACGATCGTTGGCAACACATCCGCCATGCCACCGAAAGGAGATGTGATGCCAATCCTTGCCGATTCCGACCGTGCCCTTCTGAAGCGCCTGTTGACTGCCCGCGGCCCCTCCGGCGACGAGAAGGAGGTTCGCGAGATCTGCCGCGAAGTGCTGGAGCCGCTCGTCGACGAACTCCACAAGGACGAGGCGGGCAATCTCGTCGGGCTGATCCGCGCGGCCAAAGCCACCCGCCCGCCGATCCTCGCCGTCGCCCACATGGACGAGATCGCGATGATCGTGAAGCGGCTGCTTCCCGATGGCCGGCTGCAGGTCACCAATCTCGGCGGCGACCGGCCGATGTCCTTCGGCCAGTGCGCCGTCGACATCCTCGGCGACGACGAGCACCTGACCGGCGTCCTCTCGCTCGGCTCGCTGCACCGCACGAACGACAGTCCGCAGATGGCCGAGATTCGCCAGAGCGGCGTCGACTGGGAGGTCGTCTCGGTGGTCACCGGCCGCTCGCGGCAGGACCTGGAAAAGGCCGGTGTCCATCCCGGCACCCGTGTCGTCGTGTCGACCGTCGAGCGCGAGCTGATCGACGTCGGCCAGCTCCTGGGCGCGCATTTCATGGACGACCGGGCGCTGATCGTCGCCGGCATCGTCTCGGTTCGCCAGCTCCTGCAGCGCCGCGGCGAGATGACGAGAGACGTCTATTTCGTCTGCTCCACGAAGGAGGAGGTGACGAATGGCGGCGCGAAATACGCCGCGCGCACCCTGCCCGGCGACCAGATGATCGCGCTGGAGGTCGGGCCGGTCGCTGCCGAATACGACACGGTGCTGAACGACCAGCCGATCCTCTCCTTCGGCGACCAGAAGGGACTCTACAGTCCGGAACTGATCGACGACATCCGCGCGGCGGCGAAGGCCGAGGGCGTGACGCCGCAGCTGGCGCTGCTGGAGGATTTCGCCTCCGACGCGAGCGCGGCGATCTCGTCGGGGCTGAAGCCGCAGACCGCGGTGATGTGCATTCCGACGCAGAACACCCACGGCTTCGAGCTGATCCACAAGGGCGCCATCGGGACCTTCGCCAGGGTGCTGACGCGCACCCTCATCGGCTGAGCCGGCTCGGGACGCGAAAAGCCGGCCGCGCGAGGCGGCCGGCCGTCCGGCCTGCTTTCGGCCCGGCTCAGAAGCCGGTGATCAGCACCAGGCCGAGGCCGAAGCAGGAGATGAACAGCCAGGAGACCGTGCCCAGCACCAGCGGGCGCAGGCCCTTGGCCTTGAGCTTGAAGACGTTGGTCTCGAGCCCCATCGCCGCGAGCGCGGCGGAGAGAAGGAAGGTCGTCGCGAGCACCAGGGCGGCGTGGATGTCGGCGGGGATCGCGACGAGGCTGTTGACGACGACCAGCGCGAGGAAGCCGAAGACGAACCACGGCACCGGCGGCTTGCCGGCCGCCGCGCCCTCCCCGCTCCGGCCGCGCCCGGCAAAAAAGCCGAGCGAGAGGATCAGCGGGGCGAGCAGCGCGACCCGGCTCAGCTTGGCGATGGTGCCGAACTGGCCGGCCGCCTCCCCGCCCTGGAAGGCGGCGGCGACGACCTGCGCCACTTCGTGGATGGTCGCGCCCGCCCACAGGCCGTAGCCGGTCGGATCGAGCATCAGCTTCGTCTGGATGACGGGATAGAGCAGCATCGAGGCGGAGCCGAAGACGGTGACGCAGGCGACGGCATAGGCGACGTCCTCGTCGGAGCCGCGGGTGACGAGGTTGGTCGCGATTACCGCCGAGGCGCCGCAGACCGAGGTACCGGCGGCGATCAGCTCCGCGAGCCGCCGGTCGACGCCGAGCACGCGGCCCATCGCCTTGGTGAAGAGGAAGGTCGAAACCAGCGTCGCGACGACGATCGCCGCGCCGGTGCCGCCGACCTCGATGATCTGCGCCACCGTCAGCTGCAGGCCGAGCAGGATGATCGCGAAGCGCAGGATGCGCTTCAGCGAGAAGGTGACGCCCGGCCTGGTGATCGCCGGTACGCCCACCGTGTTGCTGACCACCATGCCGAGGACGATCGACAGGATCAGCGGGCTCAGCGCCGCGATGCCGATCTCGCCGCGGACGAAAAAGGCCACCGCGGCGATGCCGAAGGTCAGCAGCAGGCCCGGCAGGACGCCGAGCAGCGGGTTCGATGCGGCAGCGTAGGAGACGGCCTCTTCCGATGCGAAGTCATCCTCTTCGGGCGCCGTTCTGGAGGCGATGGTCATCGCGAAGTCCTCGATATGTGGAAATCTGTCGCCCGGAACGTACGGGTCACCATATCATCGTTCCAACGGATTATTCTTGTTGAAACGATCGGAGATCTTTATCGATCGAGCGTCCCCTCCTCGTCCCGGAGCCCTGGCCGATGACGCTCGAACAGCTGCGCGTTTTCCTGGAAGTCGCCGACCTCCAGCATGTCACCCGGGCTGCCGAGCGGCTGAACCTGACGCAGTCGGCCGTCAGCGCCTCGATCGCGGCGCTGGAGACGCGGCATGCGGTCCGCCTGTTCGACCGGGTCGGGCGGCGCATCGAGCTGACCGAGGCGGGGCGGCTCTTCGTGCCGGAAGCCCGCGCGACGCTCGCCCGCGCGGAAGCTGCCGAACTCGTGCTCGCCGACCTGTCCGGCCAGACGATCGGCCGGGTGCGGGTCCATGCCAGCCAGACCGTCGCGAGCTACTTCCTGCCGCAGCGGCTGATGCGCCTCGCCGCACTTTATCCGCGGATCGCCGTCTCGCTCGCCGTCGGCAACACGGCGCAGGTGGCCCGCGCGGTGGTCGATGGCGCAGCGGATCTCGGCGTCGTCGAAGGCGCGGTGGATCACGGCGAATTGGAGCGTCACGTCGTCGGGACGGATCGCCTCGTGCTCGTCGTCGCGCCCAGCCACCCCTGGGCGAGCCAGGCCTTCGTCGTGCCGGCCGCCTTCCGCGAGACCGCCTGGGTGCTGCGCGAGGTCGGTTCGGGAACGCGGGCGGCCTTCGAGGCGCTGCTCGCCGATCACTCGCTCACCATCGCCGAGCTGACGGTGTCGCTGGAATTTCCCTCCAACGAAGCCGTGCTCGCCGCTGTGGCGGCGGGATCGAGCGCGACTTTCCTGTCCGACCGGGCGGTGGCACCGGCCCTGGCTTCGGGGCGCGTCGTCGCGGTTGGGCCGCCTTTGAAGGACCGGGCGTTTCTCGCGCTTCGTCACCGGGCGCGCTATCACACGCGCGCGGCCGCCGCGCTGCTTGACCTTCTGCAGGACAGCGCGCAGGACGACTAGAGCCTTGGCCGGCCTCGCCTCGCGGCGAAAGGCGCGCCGCCATCCTCGCCGGAGGTCTCGCGCGACCTAGCTCAGGGAGCGCCGCTTCGGCACTGCCCGTCCCACCCACCCGGAGTTTCGTCTCATGCCCGCCACCAACGCCTTCAAGATCGCGACCATCCCTGGCGACGGGATCGGCAAGGAAGTGGTGCCGGAAGGCATGCGCGTGCTGGAGGCGGTCGGCCGCAAGTTCGACATCGCCTTCCAGTTCGATGAGGTCGACTGGAGCTGCGAGACCTACAAGAAGACCGGCCGGATGATGCCCGAGGACGGGCTCGACCGCTTCCGAAAGCACGACGCGGTCTTCCTCGGGGCGGTCGGCTGGCCGGACGTGCCGGACCACGTCTCGCTCTGGGGCCTGCTGATCCCGATCCGCCGCACCTTCCACCAATATGTGAACCTGCGTCCCGTCCGGCTCCTGAAGGGCACGACCAGTCCGCTGGCGAATCGCGGCCCGGAGGACATCGACTTCTACGTCGTGCGCGAGAACGTCGAGGGCGAGTATTCCGAGGCCGGCGGCCGGCTCTATCGCGGCATGGAGGACGAGCTCGCCATCCAGGAAGCGATCTTCACCCGCCGCGGCGTCGACCGGATCCTGCGCTACGCCTTCGAGCTCGCCCGCACGCGGCCGAAGAAGCACCTGACCTCGGCGACGAAGTCGAACGGCATCGTCCACACCATGCCGTTCTGGGACGAGCGCTTCAAGGCGGTGAAGGCCGACTATCCGGACATCCGCACCGACCAGTTCCACATCGACATCCTGTGCGCGCACTTCGTGCAGCATCCGGACTGGTTCGACGTCGTCGTCGGCTCCAACCTCTTCGGCGACATCCTGTCCGATCTCGGCCCGGCGGTCGCCGGCTCGATCGGCATCGCGCCCTCGGCGAACATCAATCCGGAACGCGACTTCCCCTCGATGTTCGAGCCGGTGCACGGCTCCGCGCCGGACATCGCCGGCAAGGGCATCGCCAATCCGATCGGCCAGATCTGGTCGGCGGCGATGATGCTCGACCATCTCGGCCATCCGAAAGCCGCCGAGGCGGTCATCGCCGCGATCGAGACGGTGATCGCCGATCCCGCCGCGCGCACCAGGGACATGGGTGGCAAGGCGAACACGGCGGAATGCGGCGAAGCGATCGCCAGCGTGATCGCCGCCGGCTGAGCCCGTTGCTCGCAGGGGCGGCCATCGCGGGCGCGCGCTTGCTCAGGCGGCGCGCTCCTGCGTCGCTCCATGCACGAGCGCCAGCGTCCGCGTCAGCTTTTCGTAGCATTCGGCGAGGAGATCGAGATCGACGGGCGCCTGCTGGATGAGCGCATCTTCGATGGCGGCCCGATCGAAGCCGGATTCCATGAGGGTCTGGACGACCTCAGAAATCAGCTCCGGATCCTCCAGCCGCTTCATCGCACAGTCGAACATTGCGGGCGCCTCCCGAAGTAGCCGGCGCGGGCGGCACCGGTCGATAGGATTCCTGCCGTCCGGTCAGGCAAGCATGGCGGCCTGTCGCGAGCCTTGCCTGATGATTACAGGCGGCGCGAGACGGCGCGGCCTCTCCCGGACGGAACTGCGGCGGAGAATCCCCCTTCCGTCCCGCGTCCCGCTTCCCTATAAGCCGGCCTCAGCCTCGACAAACCTCTCCGCGCCTGCCGTTCCCTCGAGCGGCGGTCCTTCGGCGCGCCCGCGAACCGGATCAGACAGCCATGCCCAAACGCACCGACATCAAGTCCATCCTCATCATCGGTGCGGGCCCGATCATCATCGGCCAGGCCTGCGAGTTCGACTATTCCGGCACGCAGGCCTGCAAGGCGCTGCGCGAGGAGGGCTACCGGATCATCCTCGTCAACTCCAATCCGGCGACGATCATGACCGATCCCGATCTCGCCGACGCCACCTATATCGAGCCGATCACGCCCGAGGTCGTCGCCAAGATCATCGCCAGGGAGCGGCCGGACGCGATCCTGCCGACCATGGGCGGCCAGACGGCACTCAACACCGCGCTCTCGCTGCGGCGGATGGGCGTCCTCGAGAAGTACGGCGTCGAGATGATCGGCGCCGATGCCGACGCGATCGACAAGGCCGAGGACCGCTCGCTGTTCCGCGAGGCGATGGCGAAGATCGGCCTGGAGACGCCGAAGTCGATGCTCGCCAATGCCAGCGAGGCGAAGGCCGCCGACCGCGCCGCGCATGAGGAGCGCAGGGCGGCGATCCGGCGCGAGATCGCCGATCCCGCCGAGCGGGACGACAAGCTGGACGCGCTGGAGGCCGAATGGGCCCTCGGCGAGGGCGAGCGCAAGCAGCGCTACATGGCACGCGCGCTTGCGGCGGCGGCCGAGGCGCTGGAGACCGTCGGCCTGCCGGCGATCATCCGCCCGTCCTTCACCATGGGCGGCACCGGCGGCGGCATCGCCTACAACCGGTCGGAATTCTTCGAGATCGTCGAGACCGGCCTCGACGCCTCGCCGACCACCGAGGTCCTCGTCGAGGAATCGGTGCTCGGCTGGAAGGAGTTCGAGATGGAGGTGGTCCGCGACCGCGCGGACAACTGCATCATCGTCTGCGCGATCGAGAACGTCGACCCGATGGGCGTCCACACCGGCGATTCGATCACCGTCGCGCCGGCGCTGACCCTGACCGACAAGGAATACCAGATCATGCGCAACGCCTCGATCGCGGTGCTGCGCGAGATCGGGGTGGAGACCGGCGGCTCAAACGTCCAGTTCGCCGTCAATCCGGAGACCGGCCGCCTCGTCGTCATCGAGATGAACCCGCGGGTTTCCCGCTCCTCCGCCCTCGCCTCGAAGGCGACGGGCTTCCCGATCGCCAAGGTCGCGGCGAAGCTCGCCGTCGGCTACACGCTCGACGAAATCCAGAACGACATCACGCAAGGCGCGACGCCGGCCTCCTTCGAGCCGTCGATCGACTACGTCGTCACCAAGATCCCGCGCTTCGCCTTCGAGAAGTTCCCGGGCGCCTCGCCGATCCTGACGACGGCGATGAAGTCGGTCGGCGAGGTCATGGCGATCGGCCGCACCTTCGCCGAATCGCTGCAGAAGGCGCTTCGGGGGCTGGAGACCGGCCTCACCGGCCTCGACGAGATCGAGATCCCGACGCTCGGCCAGGACGACGACAAGAACGCCATCCGCGCCGCCATCGGCACGCCGACGCCGGACCGGCTGCGCATGGTCGCGCAGGCGATGCGCCTCGGCATGAGCCTCGAGGACGTCCACGCCGGCTGCAAGATCGACCCGTGGTTCCTGGCCCAGATCAAGGCGATCGTCGACACCGAGCAGAAGATCGCCGAGTTCGGCCTGCCCGAGGACGCCGACAACCTGCGGCTCCTGAAGTCGATGGGCTTTTCCGACGCCCGCCTCGCCAGCCTGACGAAGAAACGCCCGAAGGAGGTCGCCGAGTTGCGCAACCGCCTGGGCGTCCGGCCGGTGTTCAAGCGCATCGACACCTGCGCCGCCGAGTTCGCTTCGCCGACCCCCTACATGTACTCGACCTACGAGCGGCCCTTCGCCGGGGCGCTGCGGTCGGAGGCCGAGGTCACCGACCGGAAGAAGGTCGTCATCCTCGGCGGCGGCCCGAACCGCATCGGCCAGGGCATCGAGTTCGACTACTGCTGCTGCCACGCCGCCTTCGCCCTCAAGGACGCGGGCTACGAGGCGATCATGATCAACTGCAATCCGGAGACGGTGTCGACCGACTACGACACCTCGGACCGGCTGTACTTCGAGCCGCTGACGGCCGAGGACGTGATCGAGATCATGAAGGCCGAGCAGGAGAGCGGCGAAGTCGTCGGCGTCATCGTGCAGTATGGCGGCCAGACGCCGCTGAAGCTCGCCGAGGCGCTGGAGAAGAACGGCATCCCGATCCTCGGCACCGCCCCGGACGCGATCGACCTCGCCGAGGACCGCGACCGCTTCCAGAAGCTGCTGTTCAAGCTCGACCTGAAGCAGCCGAACAACGGCATCGCCTATTCGGTGGAGCAGGCGCGCCTCGTCGCGGCCGAGATCGGTTTCCCGCTGGTGGTGCGCCCGTCCTACGTGCTCGGCGGCCGGGCGATGCAGATCATCCATTCCGAGACGATGCTGCAGAGCTACCTGCTCGACACCGTCCCCGGCCTCGTGCCGGAGGACATCAAGCAGCGTTATCCGAACGACAAGACCGGCCAGATCAACACGCTGCTCGGCAAGAACCCGCTGCTCTTCGACAGCTACCTGACCGACGCGATCGAGGTGGACGTCGATTGCCTCTCGGACGGCGAGCAGAGCTTCGTCGCCGGCATCCTGGAGCATATCGAGGAGGCGGGCATCCATTCCGGCGATTCCGCCTGCTCCCTCCCCGTGCACTCCTTGTCGAAGGAGACGACCGACGAGCTGGCGCGGCAGACCATGGCGCTCGCGAAGTCGCTGAACGTCGGCGGCCTGATGAACGTGCAGTACGCCATCAAGGACGGCGAGATCTACGTCCTCGAGGTCAATCCGCGGGCCTCGCGCACCGTCCCCTTCGTCGCCAAGACGATCGGCAGCCCGATCGCCAAGGTCGCCGCCCGCATCATGGCGGGCGAACGCCTCGAAGCGGCCTTCGACCAGTATGGCGGCAAGCCCGACACGCACAACATCAAGCACATCGCGGTCAAGGAGGCGGTGTTCCCCTTCGCCCGCTTCCCCGGCGTCGACACACTGCTCGGGCCCGAGATGCGCTCGACCGGCGAGGTCATGGGCCTCGACACCGACTATGCCGTCGCCTTCGCCAAGGCGCAGCTCGGCGCCGGCGTCGACCTGCCGCGCGAGGGGACGGTGTTCGTCTCGGTCAAGGATTCCGACAAGGAACGCTGCCTGCCGGCGGTGCGCCGCCTCGCCGAGCTCGGCTTCGGCGTGATGGCGACGGGCGGCACGCAGCGCTTCCTCGTCTCGAACGGCGTCGCCGCCACCAAGATCAACAAGGTGCTGGAGGGGCGTCCGCATATCGAGGACGCGATCCGCAACCGCCAGGTCCAGCTCGTCCTCAACACCACCGAGGGCGTGAAGGCGCTGTCGGACTCGCGCTCGCTGCGCCGGGCCGCGTTGATCCACAAGGTGCCGTACTACACCACGCTCGCCGGCATGGTCGCGGCGGCGGAGGCGATCGCGGCGCTGAAGACCGGCAATCTTGAAGTTCGGCCGTTGCAGTCGTATTTTGTCGCAGCCTGACGACTAGCGGGTGCCGTACGGACGGGCACCTCTGGCAGTTTCATTGTCCGGATTGTCGTGCTGGTTCCGAACGGCCGAGCCGCTTGGGACTGGCGCACTATTGCGTTGCGGCGTCGTGAGCCGTGCGTTTGAACGGGAAGGATGATCCGGCGCCTGCCGGGTCTGGAAAGGTGGAGGCCATGGAAAAGGTCCCGATGACGAGCCGCGGGTTCGAAGCACTGCGTGAGGAGCTTCGCCGGCGCCAGCAGGAAGAGCGCCCGCGGATCATTGCGGCGATCTCCGAGGCGCGCGCCCATGGCGACTTGTCGGAGAACGCCGAGTACCACGCCGCCAAGGAATCGCAGAGCCTGAACGAGGGCCGCATCTCCGAACTCGAGGACCTGACGGCCCGTGCCGAGGTCATCGACGTCACCAAGCTGTCCGGCGACAAGGTGAAGTTCGGCGCGACAGTCAAACTCGTCGACGAGGATACCGAGGAGGAGAAGGTCTACCAGATCGTCGGCGACCAGGAAGCCGACGTGAAGATGGGCCGCATCTCGATCTCCTCGCCGATCGCCCGCGCGCTGATCGGCAAGGCCGAGGGCGACACGGTGGAAGTCGCGGCGCCCGGCGGCTCGCGCTCCTACGAGGTGCTCGAGGTCCGCTGGGCCTGACCGCACCGCCGGCGGTCTGCCGGACGCGATCCGACGAGCCCCGGAAGGCGCCATGGATATCCGCGACGTCGAGGTGATCGCGCCGAACTTCAAGCGCCGGCTCTCCGGCGTCACCTCGACGATCGTCCAGCTCCTGCCCCTGCAGGCGAAGACGATCGGGATTGCCACCATCGGGCCCGACGTCCTGCCGCGCGCGGTCCCGCGCCTGCCTTACAGCGCGCTGTCGGGGCTCTGGCGCCGGCCGAGGACGCGCCCGTTCCGCATCTGGCACGCGCGGCGCAACATCGAGATGCTCGCCGGCCTCGTCCTGCGCGACGTCCTGCGCATGCCGCTGCGCCTCGTCTTCACCTCGGCGGCGCAGCGCCGCCACACCGGCTGGACCCGGTTCCTCATCCGCCGCATGGACGCGGTCGTTGCGACGAGCACGCGCAGCGCGGCCTATCTGACCGTGCCGCACCGTGTCGTCATGCACGGGATCGACCTCTCGGCCTTCTCGCCGGACGGCCCACCTCCGGAAGGTGACATCGCCGAACGCCTCGCCGGACGAAAGGTCGTCGGCTGCTCCGGCCGCATCCGCCACCAGAAGGGCACCGACCTCTTCGTCGACGCGATGATCACGCTCCTGCCCCGCTTTCCCGAATGGACGGCGGTCGTCACCGGCCGCACGACGTCGGAGCATCGCGACTTCGAGGCGGAACTGCTGGAGCGGATCGCCGCCGCGGGACTGTCCGACCGCATCCTCTTCACCGGCGAGGTCGACGACATCGCCGCATGGTTCCGGCGCTTCGATCTCTATGTCGCGCCGCCGCGCAACGAGGGGTTCGGCCTGACGCCGCTGGAGGCGATGGCCTCCGGCGTGCCGGTTGTCGCATCCGACGCCGGCGCGTTCCGCGACCTGATCGTCGAGGGAGGCACGGGCCGGGTGGTGCCGGCGGGGGACGCCCCGGCCCTCTCCGCCGCCATCGAACCCTTTCTCGCCGACGACGCACTGCGCCTGCGCGCCGGGCGGGACGCGCTCGACCATGTCCGCCGGCATTTCCCGCTGGAGCGCGAGGCGGCGGAACTGCGCGCCGTCTATGAGGCGCTCTGGGAAGACGGCTGAGCCGGCTCCGAAGCAGCCCCCTCGCCTGCCGGCATGGCGACCGGCAGCACCCGGCGAAATTCCTCCAGGTCGATCCGCGGCGCGCGGAAGTCAGCGTCCAGCAGCCGGCGCACATGCTGCGGAACGAGACCGAGCGAAGTCGCCAGCCGACGGCGGTGGAAGGGCCAGTTTTCCGCCTCGTATCCGAGCCGTCTGCGCGGCTGGTGGATGGAGGTCGCGGTGGTGATGCCGGCGTCGATGCCGCGCTCGGCGAGAAGGTGCACCTGCATGACGAGCGCCGGCTCCACCTGGCCGATCCGCAACCGCGCCACGGCATAGATGAAGGCGTCGGACGGCGCCGCACGGGTGTTCGCCAGCGCCAGCAGTTTTCGCGCGCCGGCGGGGCTGACATGATAGCCCGCGGTGCCGGATTTCTCCCGGAAGATCTGCGTCACCGAGAGCAGCGGACTCTCGAAGGCGGCCCTCCGCGCCATGAACTTGCGCCGGCCGTAGCTCTCGAAGTTCAGGAGGTCGAAGCCGTCGGGTAGCCTCTGGACCGCCTCCGCGAAGCGCGGCGACAGGACGGCGTCGTCCTCTAGGATCACCAGACCGCCGTCTGTCGCGGCCGCCCGCTCCCACAGGGCGCGGTGCGACAGGAACAGAGCGAATTCGTTCGGGGTGATCGGCCGCTCCCAGGTCCGGGAGAGCCGGGAAAATTCGTCCGGATCGAGGCTCGCCGCGTCGCGGGCGGAAAAGCGCGTCAGCGCGATCCCGTGCGCACGGGCCTGAGCCTTCATGAAGGCGCGGCGATCCTCGGTGCGATCGAGGTTGATGTAGCAGATGTCGACGGGCATGGCGTCCATCCTCCCCTCAATCGACCCAGACCGACGGGAAGAACAGGATCAGCACGGTCACCAGTTCGAGCCGGCCGAGCAGCATTGTCACCGACAGCGTCCAGAGCGCGGGATCGGGCAGCGTCGCGAAGTTGCCGGCCGGGCCGATGATCTGGCCGAAGCCGGGGCCGACATTGGAGATCGCGGTCAGCGTGCCGGAGAAGGCGGTGATGAGGTCGAGCCCGAACATCGTCAGCAGCACGGTCGCGATGAGCAGCGTCCCGAAGAACAGGAAGAAGAAGATCGTCACCGTCTGCACCGTCTGCGGCGAGATGTCCTCGTTGCCGTATTTCAGTCGGATCACCGCATGCGGGCGCACCAGCTTGCGGAAGCTCGCCCTGACGACGAGGAACAGGATCACCAGCCGGTTGGCCTTGATCCCGCCGGCCGTGGAGCCGGCGCAGCCGCCGATGAAGGAGGCGAGGAAGAAGATGCCGACCGCAGCGTTCGACCAGAGCGTATAGTCCTCCGAGGCATAGCCCGTCGTGGTGATCACCGAGACGAGGTTGAAGGTCGAGGAGATCAGCGCCTCGCCGAAGGGCGTGTCGTTGACGATGCGCCGCGTCACGGCGATGGCGAAGGACAGGACGATGCAGATCAGCAGGAAGACGACGACCTGCGGGTCGCGCCAGAACTGGAACTGTCGCGGCAGGAAGGCGCGGATGTAGACGACGAAGGGCAGCGCCGCGAGCGCCATGAAGATCGTCGAGGCGATCAGGAGGCCGTTGGAATCGAAATAGCCCATCGAGGCGTCGTGGGTGGAATAGCCGCCGGTCGCCAGCGTCGTCATCGCATGGTTGACCGCGTCGAAGAACGACATGCCGAGCGCCTGATAGGAGACGGCGCAGGCGATGGTCAGCACGACATAGGCGGTGATCAGGCCGCCGACGAGCTGGTTGACGCGCGGCAGCACCTTGTCCGATTTGTCGGAGCTTTCCATGTGGAACAGCGCCAGCCCGCCCGCCTGCAGCGAAGGCAGGATCAGGAGCACCATGCCGATGATCCCGATGCCGCCGAGCCACTGCAGCAGCGAGCGCCACATCAGGATGCCGCGCGGCAGCGCGTCGAGGCCGGAGATCACGGTCGATCCGGTGGTCGTCAGCCCCGACATCGCCTCGAAGAAGGCGCCGGCATAGGTGACGTTGACCGAGGAAAAATAGATCGGCAGCGCGCCGACCGCCGTCGCGAAGACCCAGACGCTGGTGACGATGAGAAAGCCCAGCCGCTGCGAGAACTTCGGGCGCTCTCCCCGCGTCGCGACCGCGACCAGCGTGCTGATCATCCCGACGAGGAAGGCAGTTCCGACGAAGACGCGCCAGTCGGCGTTGCCGTCGCCGAGGTCGATCAGCGCCGGGATCATCATCGCCGCCGCGAGAGCCAGGCCGAAATTGGCGGTGACGTGAGCGATCGTCCTGAGAATCGGGCGGCTCCCGGGAGCTGGAGGTGGCGGCTGCGCGCGGGAGCGCCCGCGCGGCGGTTCTTATCGCCTCCGCCCCGGCGCGGCAATCGCCCGAAATCCGGGGAATTTACCCGGAAACCGGGGCTTGCGGCCGTGTTGCAGCACGGCACAGCGTCGTCTATTGAACGGGGAACGCCCGATTGCCATCTGCCAGACTCGAGCGAGCGAGGCCCAAATGACCATCCGTCATGCCGACGTCCTGATCCTCGGATCGGGACCTGCAGGATATACCGCCGCGATCTATGCCGCGCGCGCCATGATGAAGCCGCTGATCGTCGCCGGCCTGCAGGAAGGCGGCCAGCTGACGATCACGACCGACGTCGAGAACTATCCGGGCTTCGCGGATCCGATCCAGGGTCCCTGGCTGATGGAGCAGATGAAGGCGCAGGCGCTGCACGTCGGCGCCGAGATGGCGAACGACATCGTCGTCGAGGCCGACCTCTCCGTGCGCCCGTTCCGCCTCACCGGCGATTCCGGCACCGTCTACACCTGCGACGCGCTGATCATCGCGACCGGCGCCCAGGC
This sequence comes from Jiella sp. M17.18, assembly GCF_041027365.1. NCBI lineage: Bacteria > Pseudomonadati > Pseudomonadota > Alphaproteobacteria > Hyphomicrobiales > Aurantimonadaceae > Jiella > Jiella sp. M17.18. The sequence continues at coordinate 351,306 of NZ_JBFTEH010000002.1, forward strand.
GAAGTGGCTCGGCCTCGACAGCGAGGCCGCCTTCCAGGGTTTCGGCGTCTCGGCCTGCGCGACCTGCGACGGCTTCTTCTACCGTGGCAAGGACGTCGTGGTGGTCGGCGGCGGCAACACCGCCGTCGAGGAAGCGCTGTACCTGTCGAACATCGCGAGGTCGGTGACGCTCGTGCATCGCCGCGACGAGCTGCGCGCCGAGCGCATCCTGCAGAACCGCCTGTTCGCCGCCGAGAACGTCGAGGTGGTCTGGGACACGGCGATCGAGGAGATCACCGGTCTCGACAAGCCGATGAAGTCGGTCACCGGCGTCCGGCTGAAGAACATGAAGACCGGCGACATCTCCGAGCGCAAGGTTGACGGCGTCTTCGTCGCCATCGGCCATGCGCCGGCCGTGGAGCTCTTCACCGGCAAGCTGAAGCAGAAGCCGTCCGGCTATCTCTGGGTCGAGCCCGGTACGACGCGCACCTCCGTCCCCGGCGTCTTCGCGGCCGGCGACGTCGCCGACGACGTCTATCGCCAGGCGGTCACCGCCGCGGGCATGGGCTGCATGGCGGCGCTGGAAGCCGAGAAGTGGCTGGCGGCCGAAGCGCTCGACGACAAGCGGGAAGCGGCCGAATAGGCTGAGGGACAGGGCCGGCGAGCGAGGGGTCGTGCGCCGGCGAGACGGGGGAACCGCAAGGGATGGCGCTCGACTGGGACAAGCTGCGGATCTTCCATGCCGCCGCCGAGGCCGGGTCCTTCACCCATGCCGCCGACGCGCTGAATCTCAGCCAGTCGGCGATCAGCCGTCAGGTGGCCGCGCTGGAGCAGGAGATCGGCGTCCCGCTGTTCCATCGCCATGCGCGCGGCCTCGTCCTCTCCGAGCAGGGCGAGCTCCTGTTCCAGACCGCGAACGACGTCCTGAAGCGGCTGGAGACGGTCCGCATCCAGCTGACCGAGACCAAGGAGAAGCCGACCGGCAAGCTGAGGGTCACGACCACGGTCGGCCTCGGCTCCGGCTGGCTGACCGAGCGCGCCAAGGAATTCCTGGAGCTCTATCCCGACATCGAGCTGCAGCTGGTCTTCGACAACGAAGAGATCGACCTCACCATGCGCAAGGCGGATGCGGCGATCTTCCTGCGCCAGCCGCAGCAGCCGGACCTGATCCAGCGCCGCCTGTTCACGGTGCATCTACATGTCTACGCCGCGCCGAGCTATCTCGCGCGCTTCGGCACGCCCGAGACGATCGAGGAACTCGGCAAGCACCGGATCATCACCTTCGGCGAGCCGGCCCCGAACTATCTGCGCAACCTCAACATTCTGGAGACGATCGGCCTGCCCGAGGGCAAGTCGCGCAGTCCCGTCCTGCAGATCAACAACCTGATGTCGATCCGCTCGGCGATCGAAAGCGGCATCGGGCTGGCGCTCCTGCCGGACTACATGATCGACAAGCGGCTGAAGCTGGTCCAGGTGCTGCCCGAGCTCGAACTGCCGAGCTTCGACACCTATTTCTGCTATCCCGAACAGATGCGCAGCGCCGCGAAGCTGAAGGTGTTCCGCGACTTCCTGATCTCCAAGGCCCGCACCTGGGCCTATTGAGCCAGCCGGCCGTCTGGAACTTGCGGCGGGAACGCCCGTCGCCGTAGCGCGGGCGCCGCGCTCCGGCCGGGCTGCAACACCGGACAGCGGAGACTTTCGATGCTGGATGACGGACTGCGACGGGTGCTCGCCATCGGCGATGTCCATGGCGAGGCGGATCTGTTGGAAAGCATGCTCGCCGGCTTCGAGGCGCTGGACGATCCCGGCGAGATGCGCGTACCGGTCATCTTTCTCGGCGACATCGTCGACCGGGGCGGACAGAGCCGTCAGGCGCTGGATCTCGTCGCGCGGACGATGGCGGAGCGTCCGGGCTCGGGCCTCCTCCTCGGCAATCACGACGAGTGGTTCCTGCGCTTCCTTCGAGATGAGCTGACGCCGGAGGAGCTGCAGAACTGGCTCGAGCAGGGCGGTGCGGAGACGCTTGTCTCCTATGGCTGCCGGCAGTTCACCAGGGCCGGCGACATGCGCGACCACGTCAATGCCGGCTGGCCGAACCATCGCCGGCTGCTGGAGGCGGCGCCGACGATCCTCCTCGCCGAGCGGTTCGCCTTCGTCCATGCCGGGGTCGACCCGCGGCGCCCGATCGACGCACAGCTTCCGCAGGACTGCATCTGGATCCGCGCGCCCTTCATGAACCATGTCGGCCGCCTCAGCCACACGATCGTTCACGGGCACACGCCGCAGAAGAAGGGCCGCCCCGTCGTCACCGAGAACCGCATCTCGATGGACACCGGTGCCGTCTTCACCGGCAAGCTGTCGGCGGTGCTGATCGACCTTCAGACCGGCGATCTCGCTTTTCATCAGGTGACGCCGGGGAGCGGGCTGACGGCGATCGGCCCGGTGGAGCTCGACCGCGGTCTCGGCACGGTGCTGCAGCCATAGGCGCAGAACATTTCAGCCGCGGCACGAGTGCCGCGGCTGCAGGGGCTGCTTTTCGCTTTCATGTGAAAGACGGATTACTTGCCGCTCGCCTTCGCCGCGATCGACTGCAGGCCGGACTCGTAGATGCCCCGGATCACCTTCTTGGCGTCGTCGTCGCTCGCGCCCTTGGCGTCGAAGGTCCCGGTCCAGGAGATGTCCGAGCCGTCGCCGGCCGGCGTCACCGAGATCGTCGACTGATAGTTTTCGACCGGCAGCGGCCCCTCGACGATCTTGTAGGTGTAGGTCATCTTGGCGTCGTCGCGCGAGACCTGCTCCTCGACCAGCGTGCCTCCGCCGCCGGCGAGCGTCAGCGTGCGGCGCTTGGCACCGTTCGCGTCGCTCTCGACGCATTTCTCGACCGCCGGGTGCCATTTGCTGATGTCGCAGAAGCTGCCGATCGTCTGCCACACGGCCGCCGGCTTGGCGTCGGTCTTGACGCTGGATGCGACGTCGAGCGCGAAGGCGGGTGATGCTGCCATGACCAATCCGGCCGCGATGGCGACCGCTCCCAATCTGTTCATTCTCGTCCTCCCGAAGGCCGCGGACCTGTGCAGGGCGCGGCCGGCCGGTGCCCGGGCGTCAAGCTAGCGGAGTTTTACGCAAGCGCAATCGCGCATGGGTCGGATGGACGAGCTGCCGCCAGGCCCTAGCCTCCCAGACGACGATCGCTCGCCAATTGGAGATGGAGCGAAAAAACGGGCGGCACATGGCCGCCCGAAGTTTGGCTGGAGTATCAGGTCATAAGAAACCCGATAAGCCATCAACGCCCATACGCGGCGTTCGTTGCATGGTATGCGCAATAATTCGCAGGGCGAAATGTGGCGATCCGGCCACGCCCGCCGCCGACCATGGAAATGCGTCCTCCGACATTCATCGCGAACGCAACCATTAAAGCGGGATGGCGTTATCGCAGCGACCATGGCCGCGCCGATCGAGGGGACGAATCCGGCTCGCCCCGGCGGCCGCGCCGAAATGTCCAGGAGTTGAGCAATGTTTCGGGAAAAGCCGACCGCCTACGACCGCGTCCACGACGCCATCGCCTCGCTGGGCGAGCGCATAGGAGAGCTGGAGGAGCAGGTGGTCGAGCGGTTCGACCCGACCCCGTCGCGCTCCGAGCGCGTGCGCCGGGCGGTCGGCCGCTACATTCCCGGCTATCACGAGGAACCGACCGGCCTCTCCCGCTACGTTCCCGACATCGGCTCGTATTGGCCGAAATCGGCCGATGCCGAGGCGCGCCGCCAGGTCAGGGCCTTGCGCGCGTCGGCCGGCGATCTGCGCGACCGGGCGAGCGAACTCGGCCGATCCGCCGGACGCTCGGCCGAAGAGGCGGGCGGCTACCTCGGCGGCTATCTCGAGGGCGTTCGCGACCACCTGCCGGAATTGCGGCTGCCGCGCCGCAAGAGCTTCAAGGGCGGCATGAAGACCCAGCGCGGCATCGACCGCCTGCGCGACAATCCGGAGACCACCGCGCTGCTCGTCATCGGCGGCGTCGTTGTCATCGCCGGCGCGGCCTGGTTCGTGACCAAGAAGCTGCAGGAACATGCCGAGGAGCCGGACTACGACGTCGTGCGCGACGACGGCGACATCCAGATCCGCGACTACGACGCCATGCTCGTCGCCGAGACGATCAAGAGCGGCTATCACGAAAAGGCCCGCCGCGTTGGTTTCGAGACGCTGGCCGACTACATCTTCGCCAAGAACCGTTCGGGCAAGAAGATCCACATGACCACCCCGGTGCTGCAGCAGCTCGCCGAGGGCGACGGGCGCACCAAGGGCTGGGCGATCCGCTTCGTCATGCCGAAGAAGTTCACCAAGGCGACGCTGCCCGAGCCGGCGAGCCACGACGTCGCGATCAAGGATGTGCCGGCGCGCCGCATGGCCGCGATCCGCTTCAACGGCAACTTCAACGCGACGCTCGCCAGCAAGCACCTGATGTCGCTCTACAACTATCTGGCGGACAGCAATCTGAAGCAGAAGGGCGATCCGGAATACGCCTTCTACAACCCGCCCTGGACGCCCGGCTTCATGAAGCGCAACGAGATCCTGATCGAGATCGAGCGCTGAGCGGAGCCCGAACCGCAACACCAGACAGGAGGGTCCCATGGCCGAAGGAAACAATCCGACTGCCCCGAAGGGTGGCGACAAGCCGGCCGGCACGACCGATCCCGACATCCTGAGCGAGGACCAGATCGCGTCGGACCGCATGGGCGACAATGCCCTGCAGGCGCGCAACCAGACCGAGGCGCACAACGAGCGCAAGACGCAGGCCGAAGCCAAGCGCGAGCCGGACAAGGACACGCTGGACGCGTTCCGCAAGATGGACGACTGACGCCGTCCGCACGGTCGCAGCGAACGAAGGGCTCGGGGCATCCCGGGCCCTTCGGCGTTTCAGGAGCAGGATTGGGCAGGCCGTCGAAGCCGGCGCCCGGCCACCGGATCGGCCGCTTGCCGACCAATTAGGGAGCCGCTCGTCCCGGCTGCCCTTCGCGGCGTCGTCACCGCTCTTGTGCGGCGGAACATCATCGGCCATGGCTCGGCGATGTCCACCTCGTCCTCCGCCCCGCTTCCCGCCAGCTTCTCCCTCGCCGAGGGCGTCGTGACCCTCGACCCCGGCGACCCCGCCTTCTTCCAGGACCCCTACCCCGCCTATCGCGCCATCCATGCGATGGGCGGCGTGGCGCGCTGGCCGGCGGCGGACACCCTCGCCATCGCCGATCATGGCCTCGTCTCGCAGTTGCTGCGCGACCGCCGCTTCGGCCGCATCCTGCCCGCGGACAGCGAGGGGCGGCCGGACTATGGTTCGAAGCCGGAGCATCTGCAGGACTTCTACCGGATCGAGGCGAACTCGCTGCTCGACCTCGAGCCGCCGACCCACACCCGCCTCAGGAGCCTCGTCACCCGGGCCTTCGTCTCGCGCCAGATCGAGAAGCTGGCGCCGGACATCGCCGACCTGTCGCACCGGCTGATCGACGGCTTCGCCGCGTCCGGTTCGGTCGACCTCGTGTCGCAGTTCGCAACGCCCCTGCCCGTGCAGGTCATCGCCAGGCTCATCGGCGTTCCCGCCGAGGATGCTGGCGCGCTGCTCGACTGGTCGCACCGCATGGTGGCGATGTACCGCCTCAGGCCCAGCCCGAGCGAGCAGGACGGCGCCAACGCCGCGGCGCGCGACTTCCGCCTCTATCTGCAGCACGTTCTCGCCGCCAAGCGCCGCCGCCCCGCGGAGGACCTCGCCTCGGCGCTGATCGCGGCCGAGAGCCGCGACGGCCGCCTCAGCGAAGCCGAAATGGTCTCGACGCTGGTGCTGCTCCTCAATGCCGGCCACGAGGCGACCGTCCACCAGATCGGCAATGCGGTGAAGGCGATCCTGGAGTCGGGCCTCGATCCCGCGGAACTCCTGGCGAGCGACGTCGGCGCCGGGGCGACGATCGAGGAGGCGCTGCGCTTCGACACGCCGCTGCACCTTTTCGAGCGCATCGCGCTGGAGGACGTCGCGCTGCCCGGCGGATGGCAGCTGACGCGCGGCGACAAGGTCGCGCTGCTCCTCGGCGCGGCCAATCACGACCCGGCGGTGTTCGACGCGCCCGAACGATTCGACCCCGCCCGGCCCTCGAAGCCGCATGTCGCCTTCGGCGGCGGCATCCACTTCTGCATCGGCGCGCCGCTGGCGCGGCTGGAGCTGACGGTCGCGCTCGGGGCGCTGTTCACGCGCCTGCCGGACCTTCGCCTCGCCGCCGCGCCCCGCTATCGCGACAGCTGGCACTTCCGCGGGCTGGAGCGGCTGGACCTCCGGTTCACGCCGGCGCCCGGCAAGGCCACTTGAGGCAAGGCTGCGGCCTGCGCCGGCTCCGCCACTGGGCGAAGTCGACCGACCGAATGCCCCAGCGGAGCGGCAGCGGCAAATGTCGCCGTCCGCAAAGAAAAAGCCCCGGAAATCCCCGACGATCGTCAAGGCTTCCAGGGCTTCGATGCTAACGTGTAGCGGTAATCTGGCTCCCCGGGCCGGATTCGAACCAGCGACCTGTCGATTAACAGTCGAATGCTCTACCGCTGAGCTACCGGGGAATGTCGCCGTATCGGCAACGTGGGCGAGCCTATAGCAAAGCCTTGCCCCGCTTGCCAAGCCGTCGGGCCGGAAAAAATGGGCAGCCGCCTGCGCCGCGGCCGGCGCGTTGCCTTGGGACAGGCGGATTCCCATCTGAGGTCCTTACCTCGAAGCCTGGCGCGAAAGGCAGTCTGCATGCGAGACGACCAGTCCGAGCCTCGTCCTGAGGAGAGGCGTGGCGCTACCGGCGAAGCGGCGGCGCCTCCGCGCGGCGGCATCACGCTGTTCGGCCGGCGCCTGCCGCTGCCGGGGAGCCGGATCGGGCGGATCGTCGTCGGCGCCCTGCTGATCCTCGGCGGAATCCTCGGCTTCCTGCCGATCCTCGGCTTCTGGATGATCCCGCTCGGCCTCGTCGTCCTCTCGGTGGACCTCGCGCCGGTCCGCCGCTTCCGCCGCCGGGTAGAAGTCAGATGGGGCCGCCGACGGGGGCGCGGCGCGAACGAACGCTCGGCCTGAGCGCGCCCCCGCCAGCGGCCGAAGCGCCGACGGCGGCCGGCTCAGACGAACAGGTCGACGAGTTCGAACCGCTCCACGTCGACGATGCCCTTGTCGGAGATGCGCAGCGAAGGGATCACCGTGAGAGCCAGCAGCGAATGCTGCATGTAGGCGTTGTTGAGCGTGCAGCCGGCGGCCCGCATCGCGGCGATGAGGCGATCGGCCTTCTCGGCCACGATCTCGGCCCGCTCGTTCGACATCAGCCCGGCGATCGGCATCTCGATCAGCGCCTGCTCCGCGCCCTCTGCGAAGAAGACGACGCCGCCGCCGACCTCGCCGAGCCGGTTTGCCGCGCGCGCCATCTCTTCGGACGAGGTTCCGACGACGATCATGTGGTGGCAGTCATGCGCGACCGTAGAGGCCATGGCGCAGCGGCCGCGATAGCCGAAGCCGGAGACGAAGCCGTTGACGACGTCGCCCGAAGCCCGGTGGCGCTCGACGAGAGCGATGCGGCAGACGTCGCTTTGCGGATCCGGCATGACGACGCCGTCCGTCACCGCGAGCTCCGCCGTCAGCGCCCTGGTGGGGGCCTGGTTCTCGACGACGCCGATGACGCGCACCTTGACGCTGCCGGCGTCCGGGCGCGGCGCCGCGACGTCGAAATCCCCGGCCGACAGGCGGCGCCCGAGCTTCACCGTATCCGTCGCGGTGGCGGGATAGGCATGCGCCGGCATGTCCGCCTCGAGCCGGCCATCGCTCGCCAGCCGCACGCCGCGGGCATAGACCTCGTCGATGGCGAGATCGGCAAGATCGGACACGATCAGGAAGTCCGCCCGCCGTCCCGGCGTCACCGAGCCGATCTCGCGCTCCAGCTTGAAGTGCTCGGCGGTGTTGATCGTCGCCATCTGGATCGCCGTCATCGGCTTCAGGCCGCGCGAGATGGCGTGGCGCACGACGCGGTTCATGTGGCCCTCGCGCACCAGCGTGCCGGAGTGGCAATCGTCGGTGCACAGGATGAAGTGCCGCGAATCGAGGCCCATCTCGGTGATCGCCCGGACCTGGCTCGCGACGTCGTACCAGGCCGAGCCGAGGCGCAGCATCGCCTTCATGCCCTGGCGCACGCGGGCGGCGGCATCCTCCATGCGCGTGCCCTCGTGGTCGTCCTCGGGGCCGCCGGCGACATAGCCGTGGAAGGCGCGGCCGAGATCCGGCGAGGCGAAGTGGCCGCCGACGGTGCGCCCTGCGGCCCGCGTCGCGGCGATCTCGCCGACCATGGTGGGGTCGTTCCCGGCGACGCCGGGAAAGTTCATCACCTCGCCGAGCCCGATGATTCCCGGCCAGGTCATCGCCTCGGCGACCTCCGCCGGTCCGAGAACCGCGCCGCCCTCCTCAAGGCCCGGCGCGGAGGGCACGCAGGACGGCATCTGCACCCAGACGTTCACCGGCTGCGCCAGCGCCTCGTCATGCATCAGCCGTACGCCCTCAAGTCCGAGCACGTTTGCGATCTCGTGCGGGTCGATGAACATCGACGTCGTGCCGTGCGGGATGACGGCCCGGCAGAACTCGGTGACGGTCACCATGCCGCTCTCGACATGCATGTGCGCGTCGCAGAGGCCCGGCATGACGAAGCGGCCGGCGGCGTCCACGACCCTCGTCTGCGGCCCGACCGCGGGACCGGCATCCGGCCCGCAATAGGCGAAGCGCCCGGCGGCGACCGCGATGTCGGTCGCCGGGATGATTTCGCCGGAATGAACGTTCACCCAGCGGGCGTTCCGGACCACCAGGTCCGCCGGACGGCGTCCCATCGCGACGTCGACCAGTTGCGCTGCGACCGCCTCGAACGGCTGAACCTGATTCATGCGTCCCCCAAATCCTTCGCTCGGCACCGGCAAGTTGAGCCACGGCCCGGCCGAACACACAAGCGGGCGGAGGCGGCGGCCCGCTGGTCAGCGGCCACGGCATCCCGCGCCGCCGGATCGGTCGCGTCCTGCCGAGCCTGGTACGGGCGGCGGGACTCGAACCCGCACGGCAAAGCCCAGGGATTTTAAGTCCCTTGCGTCTACCATTCCGCCACGCCCGCACGTCCGGGCTTCGCAGCTGCCTGAACGACCGCCCCGGAGGACAGGCGCCTTCAGTCGGCCGATCCGCCTGCAGGGGTCGGATAGCACGGGCGCGCCGGCCCCGGAAGCCGACGTCCGTGGCACCGCCGCAGCGCCCGCTCTTTCCGCGCGACGCCGCCGCGCCGCCGCAAGGGCAACCGTCAACAATTGTTGATTCACGGTCACAGCCACGCAGAAATCCCTTCGGAACTCGCCAAAAATGCGTTAATACTTGGGCCATGCCTCTGGTGCGCCATAATCGGCGCTGCGGCAGGAGGGCAGCCGATGGTGCGAAAGTCGGAAGATCGAAATGCGATCCCGCAGATCGTCGATGCGCCGTGCATCGACGCAACGGACCTCTTCGAGGACAAGGCGCTGGTGTGGCGTCTTCGCGCCCAGAACTCCGCGTTCGAGACGCTGCGCAAGGCGCTGGACCACGAATCGAAGCGGATGATCCAGCCCGCCGGCAATCTCGATCGGCGCACGCCGCACGGCTGAGACCGATCGGAGCGTCGGCCACTCTTCTTGTCCCCGGGATGATCGGCAGCGTCTGCAGAGGTGAGCGCTCGGCCCTGTGAGCGCAACTGGCGCAGGTCGGTTGCGGGCAGCCGCCGATGCCGCCTCCCCGGAGCCCCCCAGGCAACCGAGAAGCGTTCAAAGCCCGGCCCCGAAGGGTCCAGTCGGGGCCCGTGTCAAAACGGCACGAAAATCTTTGGCATGGATCCTGCACGCCGTCTCCCAAAACCCTAAGATTTGGTTAAGGGAGATGCACCAATGTTTCAGAACGGAAAATCCCTCATCCTCGCCGCCGCGGCCGGGCTTGCGGTTTCCGGGCTCGCAGCCATGGCAGCCGGGGGTCCGGCGAAGGCCGAAGACCTGCTGAAGAACGGCGGCAGCATCACGAGCGCGCCGACCGTCGGCCCGATCCGGGGCGACGAAAGCTTCCTGCGCGACGGCGGCAGCGTAAGGGTCGATCCGCGGATCGGCATCGCCAACGGGAAGCCGCACCAATTCCTCGCGGGCGGCGGGGGCATCCGGCAGGAACCCGACATCGTTCTCCCGCGGAGCGGCGACCGGCTCGACAGCGGCAAGGATGTGGGGACCGAGCCGGACATCTATTCCACCAGCGACCGCGAGGAGTTCCTCGAGGGCGGCGGCTCGATCACCGACATCGACCATGGCGCCGTGGTCTACCGCGTGCATCGCCGCTCGCATGGCTGGCATTTCCTCGACGCCGCCGCCTCGCCGCGGCCAGTGGTGCGCAACTCCTTCACCACGCTCAGCTTCACCGTCGGCGGCGACGGCAGCTACGAGACCAGCGCCTATGAGGGCAGCTTCGCCCCCGCGCCCGGCTCGTTCGCCTCCGGCCCGCGCATCATCGATGTCGCGACCGAGCGCCTGGACCGGCGACCGATCCCCTCCTCCGGCATCGAGGTGATCTCGCGCGGCGGAGCGAAGATCATCCGCATCGCCAGCGGCTACGACCGTGCCAACGCGGCACAGGCCGACAAGGGCTCCAAGCTCGTGCCGTGGTCGCAGGACTGGCGCGACTGGTGCGGCAACGCCTATGCGAGCTTCGATCCGAGCCGCGGCACCTATACGGGTGCCGACGGGTCCGAGCATTTCTGCACCGGACGGTAGTCCGGCGGAGGCGATCATCGGGCGGCCGCAAGGCAGCCGCTCGTCAGAAGCGACGGTCAGACCAGGAAGGGGTTTGTCCGGCGTTCCTCGCCGAGCCGGCCTCCCGGGCCGTGGCCGCAGAGAAAGCCGACGTCGTCGCCGAGCGGCAGCACCTTCTCCTTGATCGAGGCGATCAGCGTCGCGTGATCGCCGCCCGGCAGGTCGGTCCGGCCGATCGAGCCAGCGAACAGCACGTCGCCGGCATGCAGGAAGCGCGCCTGCCGGTGGAAGAAGACGACATGGCCCGGCGCGTGGCCGGGCGTGTGCAGCACCTCGAAGACGTGGCCCGCGAAACCGACTGTCTCGCCCTCCGCGAGATACCGGTCCGGCGTGCAGTTGGTCATGCCGGGCCCGGCGCCGAACATCTTCGCCTGGTCCTCGATTGAGGCGAGCAACACCGCGTCGTCCCGGTGCGGGCCGACGATGTCGACGCCGAGACGCGACTTCAGCTCCATCGCGCCACCGGCATGGTCGAGATGGCCATGGGTCAGCCAGATCGCCTCGATGGTGACGCCGGCTCTGTCGATCGCAGCCATGATCCGGTCGACATCTCCGCCGGGATCCACCACCACCCCGCGCTTCGCCTCGCGGTCATAGAGGATGCAGCAGTTCTGCTCGAACAGGGTGACGGGGACGATCTGGGCGTTGAGAAGGGTCAAGGCAGGCGCTCGCTGGTCCGGGACGGGAAGGTCCTGGACCAGACTTAGGCGCTCGGCCGACGCTTGTCGCCCCCGGCGATAGTGCCGAAAGGCGGTTACGACCCGGCGCTCTGATTGGCGTCGCCCTCGTCGCGCGGCGCTTCTTCCGCGGGCGCCCGCATCGCCTTATGGGCTTTTCCGGGCACCGTGTGCCGCGCTTCGTCGGGCGTACCCGAGACGCGCTTCACCGTGTTCGCCGTGACATGCGGGAAAATCCGCTTTTCGAACTTGCCGCCGCACGGGCTGCAGTCGTCGGGCACGAATATCTCGAGCTGCAGGAAGATGAGCTGGTTGTAGGCGAGATAGTCGAAGTTGCATCCTCCGTCGTTCGACATCAGCCAGTAATCCGCCGTGTAGCCGATGACTTCAGACTTCCGCTTCTCGAACGGGATGTTGGTGACGATGCCGCGACCGCCGAACAGCGGATCATCCGTTCCGGCGAAGATCGGGTCGGTGGTCACCCGCCAGTGATAGTGATGTGTTGGCTTGATGATGTCCAAGGCCTGCTGCAGCGGCCGGTTTGGATTCTTCGTGTAGCCGATGTTCGGATTTTCGAAGTCGGTCTGAGCTCCGAGCGGAGCCGAGAACGGATTGAAGCAGGGCGCGGTGACGATGTCGGCCGGCGCCGGAAAGGGCAAATCGGCATCAGGAATGATCGGCCGTCCAGGAATGATTGAGGGCGGATCGTTGTCGATGAAGCAGGAAGAGCCACTCCCGAACAGGTCGACCTTTCCCAGCGCCAGCACCGAATTGCCGTGCGGGACCGAGATCTGCTTCGCGATCGTGAGGAAAGCCGGCTGCGGCAGGACGCGGCCGTCGGCGATCTCCTGGCTGCCGAGTGCATACGGCCCGTCGAGCTGGCGGACGCTGCCGAGATGCAGCCAGGCACCGTTCTCGACATGGACGACCTTGCCGGCGTCGGGGCCTTCTGCGAACCGCACCTGTTGATCGTAGAAGACCACGTGCGAGCTTTGCGTATAGGTGCCGCCGCGGTTTGGTGCCGAAGCGGCTATTGCCAGCGCCTCAGGATCGTAATGGCGCGGCGGCTCGCTGTCCTTCTGGTTGCTGCCGTTGAAGCGGATCGTCTCGTTGAAGGAAAAGTTCTTCAGAATGAAACCGCCGTAGATGCTGCCCGACGGCATGGTCCGGCCTGTGGGAGCTGGCTTTTGCGGCAGCGGCATCACGTTGTAAGACAGCGGCAGCGTCTTGTCCCCGTCTTGAAAGACGAGTTCGTCGCAATTTTCCCAGGTTCCGATCAGCTGGCACTGGAAGTCGGCAAGGTCTGACGCTTTGATCGCATATGGCATGAATTTCCTCCGGTGTCCGGGTGATGGCACCGCGGGTGCGGCCCAACCGGAAGCTGCATGACGTAACGTCATATGGGGCGCGCTTCATGTCAACTCCGAGAGCCGCAGAATCTTCCCCTGGGGCAGATCGGCGCTGCTATCGCACCGCCAGCCAGATCACATGCCGCGCCCCGCGCTTGCCGCGATGCGCCTTCACCCGCGCCTCCTCGACGGCGAAACCGACCCGGCGCAGGCGCGCGGCGAAGGCGTCGTCGGGTCCCTGCGACCAGACGGCGAGGACGCCGCCGGGCTTCAGCGCGAGCTTTGCCCGGCCGAGACCGGCGAAATCGTAGAGCGCGTCGTTCTCCGCCCGGGTCAGCCCTTCCGGACCGTTGTCGACATCGAGCAGGATCGCGTCGAAGCCGGCCTCCTCGCGGGCGAAGAGGTCTCCGACGTCCGTCTCCACCACCCGCACCCGGCGATCGTCGAGGCAGCCGCCGAACAGCTCTGCCATCGGCCCGCGCGCCCAGGCGGCCACGGCCGGCACCAGTTCCGCGACGACGATCTCGGCGCCCGGCGAGGCGGCCGCAAGCATCGCCCGCAGGGTGAAGCCCATGCCGAGGCCGCCGATCAGGATGCGCGGCGCCCTGCGCCCCGCGACGCGCTCCCAGGACAGTCGCGCCAGTGCCTCCTCCGAGCCGGACAGGCGGCTGTTCATCAGCTCGATCTGGCCGAGCATGATCGAATATTCGCTGCCGCGCCGCATCAGCTTCAGTTCGCCGCCGCGCGGGACCGTCGCGGTGTCGAGATGTTCCCAAGGGATCATGGCTGTCGCTTTCGGCTCGCGGATGAGAGGGCTCGCGGCCCTTCTAGCGACTGACGTCCCGCCTGCCGAGGGGGCGAACCGTACCCGCCGAACCATTCGGCCGCAGCCCCCTTTGCAGAAGGGTCCGGCGGCGACCGGGCGAGCCCGCGAATTCCGTTGCCGGCGCTCGCCAAGGCTCGTAAAGCGGATGTTGCCTGCGCGGGAATGCGCGCGCTCGTTCCCGCATGCATGGACGTCGTTCGAGAGGGTGAAGTGCCGGCCGCGCCGCGCGCTCGTCCCCTTCGGTGCCGCCCTGCGAAGAGTCCAGGTTGCCCGATGGCCGCGCGTCTCGCTCCCGCCCTCCCCCTTCTCGGCCCCGTGGCGCTCGGCGTCGCCATCATGCTCGTCGGCGACTTCATGTTCGCGCTGAACGACGCCATGGGCAAATGGCTGGTGGAAAGCTTCTCGGTCGGCGAGGTGCTGCTCGTTCGCTCCCTCGGCGCCTTTCTCGTCCTCGGCCCCCTCCTCCTGCGCCAGGGCAAGGCGAAGCTCTTCTCGCCCGAGCGCCCGGGCCTGCAGATCCTTCGCGCGGCCTGCGCGACGGCGGACACCGGCCTGTTCTACGCGGCGGTCGCACACATGCCGCTCGCCGACGTCATGACCTTCTACATGGCCGGGCCGATATACGTCGCGGCGATCGGCCATCTCTTCCTCGGCGAAAAGGTCGGCTGGCGGCGCTGGCTCGCGATCCTGCTCGGCTTTGCCGGGGTCGTCGTGGCGCTGCGCCCCTCGGCGGCCTCGCTATCGCTGCCCTCGCTCTACGCGCTCGTCGGCAGCCTCGCCTTCGCCATGACGCTGGTGCTCGCGCGGGTGCTGCGCCGAACGAGCGACGTGACGCTGGTCGGGTGGCAGACGCTGGCAGCGCTTCTCGCCGGCGCCGCCTTCACGGTGACGAGCTGGACGACGCCCGCGCCGCTGGAACTCGGCGCGCTGCTGCTCCTCGGCGTCGTCTCCTGCACCGCGCACATGATGATCACGCGTTCGCTGAAGCTCGCGCCCGCCTCGACGCTGGCGCCGCTGCAATACACGCTGCTCCTGTGGGCGGCGGTGTTCGGCCTCGCCTTCTTCGGCAACTCGCCGACGCCGCAGGTGCTCCTGGGCGCCGGCATCATCGTCGTCGCCGGCCTGTTCATCTTCCACCGGCAGAAGGTGGTGGACGAGGGTGTGCCGCCGAAGACGGTGCCGCGCACGCTGCATTGAGCGCAGACGAAAGCGGCGCCGCCCTCTCGGACGACGCCCGCCTGGATCAGGCCGGAAGCCGGCCGCTCACTCCGCCGCCATCCGCTTCGGCTGGACCTCGGCGGCATAGTCCTCGACGAGGCGCTTGGAGATCTCGCCCGGCGTGAAGCGCCAGTCGGCGATCTCCGAGACCGGCGTCACTTCCGCCGCCGTGCCGGTGAGGAAGCACTCGGAGAAGCCCGAAAGCTCCTCCGGCATGATCGCCCGCTCGACCACCTCGATACCCCGGCGCTTGGCGAGATCGATCACCGTGCGCCGCGTGATCCCGTCGAGGAAGCAGTCCGCCTTCGGCGTGTGGAGCGCTCCGTCCTTGACGAAGAAGACGTTGGCGCCGGTCGCCTCGGCCACCTGGCCGCGCCAGTCCAGCATCAGCGCGTCGGCATAGCCCTTGGCCTCGGCGGCGTGCTTGGAGATGGTGCAGATCATGTAGAGGCCGGCGGCCTTGGACTTCGACGGCGCGGTCTTCGGGTCCGGCCGGCGGTATTCCGCGAGATCCAGCCGGATGCCCTTCATCTTCTGCGCCGGGTCGAAATAGCTCGGCCACTGCCAGATGGCGATCGCGACGTTGATCCGGTTGTTCTGCGCCGAGACGCCCATCATCTCCGAGCCGCGGAACGCGATCGGGCGGACATAGGCGTCGGAGAAACCCTGGCGCTGCAGGAGCTCCTTCGTCGCCGCGTCGATCTCGTCGGCGCTGTAGGGCACCTTGAAGCCGAGGATGCGGCCGGACTCGATCAGCCGGTCGGTGTGCTCGCGCAGCTTGAACACTTCGCCGCCATAGGCCCGCTCGCCCTCGAACACGGCGCTGGCATAATGCAGGCCGTGCGTGAGCACGTGGATCTTGGCGTCCTTCCACGGCACGAAGGCGCCGTTGATCCAGATTTCGCCGTCGAGCTGATCGAATGGAACCGCACTCATGATTGTCCGCAACGCCGTCCGGGCGTTCTCCCTATGATGGTTATATGCCATGGCATGGCAGCCGGCGGTTCCCTGCATCGAAGGCAGCCCGCCGGTCGTCTCCATCGCGTCGAAAGGGGAGGCAGCGCATGGCTGTTTCCAGCTTCCGGACTGCGGTGTAACAATAGAAGCCAATTACGTCAATGGTGCTGACCTATTTTATGGATGCCGCCCCCATTTCCGACGATCTTCCCGACGGCGCCCTCGCCGACATCGTCCGCGAGCCGCTGCCGACCCTCGGCCCCGTCGATTTCCGCATCATCGAGCTGTTCTTCTTCGCCTATCGCGAGTTCACCGGCGACGCCGACGAGATCCTCGCCGCCTACGGCTTCGGCCGCGCGCACCACCGGATCCTGCACTTCGTCAACCGCGACCCCGGCATGACGATCGCCGGCCTCCTCGATCTGCTCGAGATCACCAAGCAGTCGCTGTCGCGGGTGTTGCGCCAGCTGATCGACGACGGCTTCATCGCGCAGATGCCGGGCGACGAGGACCGCCGCCAGCGCCGGCTCTACCCGACACAGAAGGGCCGCGATCTGACGCTGGAACTCTCGCGCGCCCAGGTCCGGCGGATCGACGCCGCGCTGCAGATGGCGCCGGCGCTGGACGTCACCGAGGTCGGCGCCTTCCTCGGCCGGATGGCGGCCGACCGGCGGGCGGCGCAGGAGTGGTTCGCCAGGAAGGACATCAATTGGAAAGACCGGACATGACCGATGTCGCCTCGGCCGCCCCGGCGGCGCCGCAAGCCCTGGAGGACGACGCGCCGCACATCCTGATCGTCGACGACGACCGGCGCATCCGCTCGCTCCTGTCGCGCTTCCTCGTCGAGAAGCGCTTCCGCGTCTCGGTCGCGGCCGACGCGCAGGAGGCGCGGCGCATCCTCGGCGGGCTCGACTTCGACCTGTGGGTCGTCGACGTGATGATGCCGGGCGAGAGCGGCATCGAGCTCGTGCGCTCGCTGCGCCAGAGCCGCGACGCGCCGGTCCTGATGCTGACCGCGCGCTCGGAGACCGAGCACCGGATCGAGGGGCTGGAGGCCGGCGCCGACGACTATCTCGCCAAGCCCTTCGACCCGCGCGAGCTGCTCTTACGGATCAACAACATCCTGAGGCGCGGTGCGCCGCAGCCGGTGCAGAAGCTGGAGCATGTCCGCTTCGGCCCATTCACCTTCTCGCTCTCCAAGCGCGAGCTGAAGCGCGGCGCGGAGCTGATCCGGCTGACCGAGCGCGAGCAGGAGATCATGAGCCAGTTCGCGGCGAACCCCGGCGAGACGATCCAGCGGCTCGACCTCCTCGGCGACGAGAACGAGGTGGGCGAGCGAACGGTCGACGTCCAGATCAACCGCCTCAGGCGCAAGATCGAGAGCGACCCGGCCAATCCTCTGTGGCTGCAGACGGTGCGCGGCATCGGCTACCGCCTCAACATCGACTGACGGCAAAGGACGGCGGTTGACCTCGATCGAGCGCATCATCAGGGAGGCTCCCGCCCGCTCGCGCCGGCTGCGACAGCTCGCGACGCGTCTGCCGCGGAGGATGCGCCGGTGGAAGCTGCCGAAGCTCGACATCTGGCGCGGGCCGCTGCGCCCGATCCCGCGGATCATCCAGCGCTTCATGCCGAAGGGACTCTATCCGCGCTCGCTGATTATCATCATCGCGCCGATGGTGCTTCTGCAATGCGTCGTTACCGTCGTGTTCATGGAGCGGCACTGGCAGATGGTGACACAGCGCCTGTCGCAGGCGGTGATCCAGGACGTCGCCGCGGTGACCGATCTCATCGAGGATCGGCGCAGCGATGCCGAGCTGAAACAGATCATCCAGATCGCCCGCGACCGGATGAACCTCAACGTCGCCTTCCTGCCGCCGGCGCCCCTGCCCGCGCCCGCGCCGAAGCCCTTCTTCAACATCCTCGACGGAATCCTCAGCGACGAGATCAAGGACCGGATCGGCCGGCCCTTCTGGATCGACACCGTCGGCAATTCCCGCATCGTCGAGATCCGCATCCAGCTCGACGACGGCATCCTCCGGGTCTTCGCGCCACGCAACTCGGCCTATGCTTCGAACACCCAGATATTCCTGTTCTGGATGGTCGGCACATCGCTGGTCCTCCTGATCATCGCCGTCCTGTTCCTGCGCAACCAGATTCGCCCGATCCAGGCGCTCGCTGCGGCCGCCGAGGGCTTCGGACGCGGGCAGCCGATGCCGCCCGACTTTCGGCCGCGCGGCGCTTCGGAGGTGCGGCGCGCCTCGCTGGCCTTCATCCAGATGCGCGACCGCATCGAGCGGCAGATCGAGCAGCGCACGCAGATGCTGAACGGCGTCAGCCACGACCTCCGCACGGTGCTGACGCGCTTCCGCCTGCAGCTGGCGCTGCTGCCCGAAGGCGAGGACCAGGACGAGCTGAACGCCGACATCGACGAGATGCAGCGCATGCTGGAGGGCTATCTCGCCTTCGCCAAGGGCGAGGCCGGGGAGGACGTCGGCGAGCTGGACCTCGAGCCGCTCTTGAAGAAGTTCCGTGCCGAGGCACAGATCAAGGGCAAGACGCTCGTCACCGACATCGTCGGCGACCCGCGCATCACCGTGCGCCCCGACGCCTTCGGCCGCATGGTCACCAACCTCGTCGCCAACGCCATGCGCCACGGCGACGAGATCCGTGTCGTCGCCAACCACGAGGGCCGCTGGCTGACGGTGACGGTGGAGGACGACGGGCCCGGCATCGCACCGGAACAGCGCGAGGACGTCTTCAAGCCCTTCGTCCGCCTCGACCCCGCCCGTAACATCGACGCCGGCGGCACCGGGCTCGGGCTCGCCATCGCCCGCGACATCGCGCGAGCGCATGGCGGCGACATCCTGCTGTCGGAGAGCAAGATGGGGGGATTGAGGGCGCTGATCCGAGTGCCGGGGTGAGGGACGTTCTCCCGTAGCGAACCCGTCGCGGATTCCGGGAACCGAGGCCGCCGCCGGATGATGATCATCTGATCGAAGCAGGACGTTTAGGTCTTAGCGACCCTGAACGCTTCAAAGGACCTTGGGCCAGTCAGAGTGCAGCGCGGCTCTGGTCCTAATCCTGCGCGGTTGGGCGCACGACAATGCTGCCGATCTCGACGTCGTCAGGCTGTTCGATGGCAAAGGCGATGGCACGGGCGATCGCGTCGGGAGGAATTGCGAGCTCATCCTTTCTCCTCTGGATCGCCGCCTTTACCTCCGGATCGGTGATGGAAGCGTCGGCAAAGCTCGTGTCGATGAAGCCCGGCGACACCTCCGTCACCCGCAGGTGCGGCCCTGCCTCCTGACGCAATGCCTCGGTGGCCGTGCGAAGGGCATTCTTGGTCGCGGCATAGACGCCCATCGTCGGGACGATCTTGATTCCCGCCGTCGAGAGGATGTTCACGACATGGCCTTTCTGCTGGCGCTCGAACACGGGAAGCGCCGCGGCGATCCCGTAGAGTGCGCCGCGCAGGTTGATGTCGATCATCGCATCCCAGTCCTCCACCCGCAGCGCGTCGAAGCGCGAGATCGGCCCGATGCCGGCATTGTTGACGATCACGTCCAGCCGCCCGTGCCGCTCGCAGGCCAGTGCGACCAAGGCTTCGAGATCCGCGCGCCGCGACACGTCCATTCCGCGGAACACCGCTTCACCACCTGCGGCCTCGATCTCGTTCACGACGGCCACGAGTTCCGGCTCGCTTCTCGCACCCAGGACGAGACGCGCTCCGTGGGCAGCCAAATGAAGAGCGGTTGCTCGCCCGATGCCTCGTCCCGCTCCGGTGATGGCGACGATCTTATTTCGAATGGTCATGGACGGGTTCCCCATAGGTCTGACGGTTCCCGACGCTATGATGGGAGAACTGGCGTATCCATATTCGAACCGCCAAACCTTTGTCGCGATCAGCCGATTTCATGAACGATCCCCTCTCCGATGTCCTTGCCGTTCTGGGAACCAGAAGCGTCCGCGGAACCAGCCTTGAAGCGTCAGGCGCTTGGGCGCTGAGCTTCGACGGACGGGCGCGGCTGAAATTCGTGGCGGTCGTGCGGGGACGGTGTTGGCTGACGCTCCCGGACCGTCCGCCCGAGGCTCTCACCGAGGGGGATGTCGTCCTCATCAGCGACACACGCTACGCCGTGGCGAGCGATCCGACCCTCGCACCTTCGGATGGCATGGCGCTCTACGCCCTGCCGGGCCAGGACACCGTTCGCCTCGGCCGCGGATGCGAGACCATCATGATCGGCGGGGGCAGCGGCTTTGCGAAGGGAGGGGATTCATTCGTCCTCGACGCGCTCCCTCGGTTTTTGCGGATCGATCAACAGTCGCCGCGTGCCGCGGCGGTCGGCCGGATTCTTCGCGCGCTGCATGAGGAGATGGATTGCGGGGCGGTCGGTCGTGCGCTGGTCTCCGAGCGACTTGCGGACGTTCTCGTGGTCGAGGCAATCCGCGCCTATGTTGCAACCGGCTCAGTAGGGAGTGTCGGCTGGATCGCGGCCTTGGCCGATCCGAAGGTCGGCGAAGCGATCAGGCTCATGCACGGCGCCGTCGCGCGCCGTTGGACTGTGCCGGCCCTCGCGCGTGAAGTCGGCATGTCTCGCTCGGCGCTCAGCCAGCGCTTTGCGCAAAAGGTCGGACGGCCACCGCTCGACTACCTGACGCGATGGAGAATGCTGCTCGCTCAGCGAAAGCTGGCCGCAGGCGAACCCGTGGCGACCGTGGCTGCAGACGTCGGCTACACCTCCCAAAGCGCCTTCACGCAAGCCTTCAAGCGAACCATGGGCCGGACGCCGCGACAGGAGCCACGCTGACGGGCTCCGGGACTCCTCGCATCGAAGCGTCAACCCTCCCCGATCTCCACAAGCCGGGAATAGCGAAGCCGCGTCCCCTCAATACATCCGCCCGCCGTTCGGCACGCCCTGCCCTGGCCCAAGCAGCACGACCTCGCCCGCTTCGTCGGGGATGCCGAGCGTCAGCACCTCCGACATCATCGGGCCGATCTGGCGCGGGGGGAAGTTGACGACGGCGATCACCTGCCGGCCGACGAGGTCCTCCGGCTTGTAGTGCTTCGTGATCTGGGCCGAGGACTTCTTGCGGCCGATCGCTTCGCCGAAGTCGATGAGGAGCCTGATCGCCGGCTTGCGCGCCTCGGGAAAGGGCGCGGCCTCGACGATGGTGCCGACGCGGATGTCGACCTTCATGAAGTCGTCGAAGCCGATCTCCGGCGCCCGCTCGTTGCTCGCAGCCATGCCTTCTTCCCCTCTCTCGTCGCCGACGCATCCATGGCCGCGACGGCTCCAGATCGCCGCGGCTGTCTGCCAGAGCCTTTCCGCCGTCCATCGCCGTCGCCGGCGGTTTCGGCCGACGGCAAAGCCGGTGCGAGGCTCCCTACCCCTTGGCGAGTTCCTCGGCCCGATCGCGCGCGGCCCTGACCGCACGCTCCACGAGCGGCGCGAGTGCATCCTCGGCCATCAGGACGTCGAGCGCCGCCTGCGTCGTGCCGTTCGGCGAGGTGACGTTCTGGCGGAGCTTCGCGGGCGTGTCGCCCGACCGGATCATCAGTTCGCCGGCGCCGGCCACCGTGTGGCGCGCAAGGCGCATGGCGAGATCGGCGGGCAGGCCGACGGCCTCGCCGGCCTTCGCGAGGCATTCCGCCAGATAGAAGACATAGGCCGGGCCGCTGCCGGAGACGCCGGTGACGGCGTCGATCAGCGCCTCGCTGTCCACCCACTCCACCGGCCCGCTCGCCGACAGCAGCCGGTCCGCCGTCGCCCGGCCGGCCGCATCGACGCGCGCATTGGCATAGGCGCCGGTGATGCCGCGGGAAATCAGCGCCGGCGTGTTCGGCATCGCGCGCACCACCGGCCGTTCGCCGAGATGGCGCTCGATCGCGGCGACCGTCGTGCCGGCGGCGATCGAGATCGCCAGGCTGCCGGCTTCGAGCGCGGCTTTGAGCGCGGGAAGCGCAGCGTCCATCATCTGCGGCTTCACCGCCAGCAACGCGACGTCGAACGTCGCGCCCGCCGGCACGGACGCGGCGTGCCGCACACCCTTTTCGAGAAGCGGCTGCAGCGCCTCGCCCACTTTCGGATCGACGACCAGCACCTTGTCCGGCTGAAGGCCGGCCTCCAGCCAGCCGCCGAGCAGCGCGGTTCCCATGTTGCCGCCGCCGAGAAGCAGGATCGTCTCGCCGCTCTGTGCCATCGTCAGGCCTCGCCCACCGTCTCGAACAGCGTGCAGGCGAGCGCATCGTCGGCCGTCTTGTCCGCCCAGATGACGAACTGGAAGGCCTGGTAGAAGCGCTCGCAGTTCTCCAGCGCCGTCACCAGCATCCGTTCCGCCTGCGGGCTCGTCGCCTCGACGCCGCCGGAGAGCAGCAGCGCGTGCCGGAACATGACCGCCCCCTCCTTCTCCCACAGGTCGAAATGGCCGACGACCAGCTTGCCGTTGATCTCCGCAAGCAGCGCCAGCACTTCCGCGCGCCGGTGCGCCGGCACCTTCAGGTCGAAGGCGCAGCCGATGTGCAGCGCCTCGATCTCGTCGAGCCAGGAGAAGGAGACGGAATAGTCGGCCCAGACGCCGGCCACGGCCACCGCGATCTCGTCCTCGCAGGAGCGCTCGAAAGCCCATTCGCGCGACGCCGCCACCCACTCGATCACGTCGACCGGATGCGATTGCCGCAGCGCAGAAAATTCTTCCAGTATCATGCAGATCCCCGTTGCCGATTGAAACCGGGACACCGTCCGCCGCGACGGTCTCCCGGCAGGGCAACCCTCGCCGCCGCCGACGAATCACCCTTGAAAATCAGCATACAGACGGGGAGTCTTCACGCTAAGGGCGTTAACCCTTTTTTCATGTTGAGAACGCGGGGATGCGTTTCACCGCTATCCGCGAGGCGCCCTTAAGCGACTCTCGCGAAAGCTGTTTCGGCTCGCCGCGCGAGACGCGGAAGCCGCAGCAAAAGCTGTTGACGCCTTGTGGATAAGTGCTCAGGAAGCTTCCGGGCCGCTGCCGCCCATGCGCGCCTCGAGGTCCGACATGCGCTTCTTCAGCGCCTCGTTCTCCATGCGCGCCTTCATCGCCATCTCGCGCACCGCCTCGAATTCCTCGCGCTGGACGAGGTCCATGGAGTTGAGCAGCCGCTCGCCCTGGGCGCGGAACACGGTCTCCATTTCGCGGCGCACGCCCTGCGCAGCGCCCGCGGCGTCCGTCATCATTCGCGCGAACTCGTCGAGCATGCGGTTGGGGGCTCGGTTGGGCATGGGGTTCTCCGCTATGGCCGTTGGCAGGTGAGGTAGAGAGCGCCGGGCGAAATGACAATGGTGCAGGGCCGGCATCGCCGCAGCCCGGCACCACGCGCCACGGATGGCCGCGCCTGTCGCAATAGCTTGACCCTTCCGGGCCATAAGGCCAATGTCGCGCCGCTTTCAGAGGGGCGCCCGATCAAGACGCCGAGGCGCAACCCGGTTCAAGGCGGTTCCATGCTTTCACTCCAGACACTCGGCCTGCTCACCTATCCGCAGATCGACCCGGTCTTCCTCGACCTCGGCTTCGTGCAGCTGCGCTGGTACGGCCTCGCCTATGTCGCCGGCATCCTGTGCGGCTGGCTCTATGCGCGCTACCTCGTCGGCAACCGCAGGCTCTGGCCGAACGGCGTCTCGCCGATCACCAAGCTCGAGATCGACGATTTCATCCTCTACATCACGCTCGGCATCGTGCTCGGCGGCCGGCTCGGCTCGGTGTTCTTCTACGACTTCCCGCGCTACGAGGCGAACCCGCTCGCCGTCTTCTACGTCTGGGAGGGCGGGATGTCCTTCCATGGCGGGCTGATCGGCGTCACCATCGCCATGCTGTTGTTCTGCCGCGTCCGGAACGTGCCGTTCTGGAGCCTGATCGACGTCGTGGCGGCCGCGGTCCCCTTCGGCCTGTTCTTCGGGCGGATCGCCAATTTCATCAACGGCGAGCTCTGGGGCGCGCCCTCCAACGTGCCCTGGGCGATGGTCTTCCCCGACGCCGGGCCGCTTCCGCGCCATCCGAGCCAGCTCTACGAAGCGGCGCTGGAGGGCATCGTCCTCTGGATCATCCTGCGGATCGCGACGCACGGCTTCAAGATGTTCAAGCGGCCGCGCTTCACCGCCGGCCTGTTCATCTTTTTCTATGGCTGCGCCCGCATCTTCGCCGAGTTCTTCCGCATGCCGGACGTCCAGCTCGGCTATCTCTATGGCGGCTGGGTGACGATGGGCATGGTCCTGTCCTTCCCGATGCTGCTCGTCGGCATCTGGGCCATGGCGACCGCGAAGCGCCGGGTCTACGAGCCGAAGGCCCTGCCCGCGGCGGCCGTGCCGGCGGAGACGAAGGATGACGCCGCGGCGCACAAGAGAGACTCCGTCCGCTCGTGACCCCGCTCGCCCGGACGATCGCGGAGCGGATCCGCGCGGACGGGCCGATGCGGCTCGACCGCTTCTGGAACACCGCGCTGTTCGACCGGACGCACGGCTACTACCGGGCCCACGATCCGTTCGGCGCAGGCGGCGACTTCGTCACCGCGCCGGAAATCAGCCAGATCTTCGGCGAACTGATCGGCGCCTGGATCGCCGCCGCCTGGCACGGGCTCGGCAGCCCGCCGCGCTTCGTCCTCGCCGAGATCGGCCCCGGCCGCGGCACGCTGATGGCGGATATCCTGCGCACGCTCCGGCGCGTCGCGCCCGCCTGCCTCGCGGCGGCGGACATCCGGCTGGTCGAGACCAGCGAGCGGCTTGCGGCGCTGCAGGCGACGCGGCTCGAGCGCTTCGACCTGCCGATCAGGCGTGTGCGGCGGCTGGCGGAGATCGAGGCGGGACGGCCGCTGATCGTCGTCGCCAACGAACTCTTCGACGCGCTCGCCGTCCGCCAGTTCGTCTTCGACGGCGTCGCCTGGCGCGAGCGCTGCGTCGGCGTGTCGGACAGCGGCCGCTTCGAATTCGTCCTCTGCGGCTCGCCCGGCGGGCTGCCGGAGACGATCGAGCACCTGCCGCACCCGCCGATTGCCGGCGCCGTTCTGGAACTTTCGCCCGAGCGGGAAGCGCTGGCCGAGGCGATCGCCGTGCGGATCGCCACCGATGGCGGAGCCGCCCTGTTCATCGACTACGGCCATGCCGCCACAGGCTACGGAGACACGCTGCAGGCAGTCCACGAGCATGCGTTCGCCGATCCGCTGGACCGGCCGGGGGAATGCGACCTGACGAGCCATGTCGATTTCGAGCGCATCGGCAAACACTTCGCCGCCGCAGGCCTCGCCGTCTCGCCCGTCGCCGGGCAGGGCGACTTCCTCCTGGCCCTCGGCCTGCTGGAGCGGGCCGGCGCGCTCGGCGCGCCCTTGGACGAAGCGGGACGGGACGCGATCCGCGCCGCCGTCGCCCGACTCGCCGGCACCGGCGAGACCGAGATGGGCCGGCTGTTCAAGGTGATCGCCTGCGCCTCCAAGGCCCTCGCGCTGCCGCCCTTTTCGCCGTAGCGGCAGGTCCGGATCTCCGGAAGCACAGCCGCTTTGGCCTCCGTGGCCGGCTGATTGACTTCGCCCGGACCCTCAACCACCATCCTCCACATGGACGCGACTCACCACGACGGCGCACTCGCCGACGCCGATGTCGTCCGGGCCGAAAGCCTCGACGACGCGCGGCTGTCCCACGCCTTCTTCACGAGGCGCGGCGGCGTTTCCGGCGGCATCTATGAAGGGCTGAACGTCGGGGTCGGGTCGAAGGACGCGCCGGACGACGTCGCCGAAAACCGCGCCCGCGCCCTCGCCACTCTCGGCTTGGCCGTCACCGATCTCGCCACGCCTTGGCAGGTCCATTCCGCCGAGGCGGTGGTGGTCGACGCCCCCTTCTCGGGAGAACGGCCGAAGGTCGACGCGGTGGTGACGCGGACGCCGGGGCTCGCCGTCGGGGTCGTCACGGCCGATTGCGGGCCGGTGCTGTTCGCCGATGCCGAGAACGGGGTCGTCGGGGCGGCGCATGCCGGCTGGCGCGGGGCGCTTGGCGGCGTGCTCGAAGCGACGATCGCGGCGATGGAAGAGGCGGGCGCCCGGCGCGAGACGATCGCCGCCGTCCTCGGCCCGACGATCACCCAGCCGAACTACGAGGTCGGGGTCGAGATGATGCGCGAGTTCCTCGCCGGCGATCCGGACCGAGAGCGGTTCTTCGCGCCGGGCGCCGCGTTGGACAAGCGGCAGTTCGACCTGCCGGGCTTCATCGTCTCACGGCTTCGCTCTGCCGGCGTTGCCGCCGCTTTCGTCGGCCGCTGCACCTATGGCGAGCCGGAGACCTTCTTCTCGTTCCGCCGCACCACCCATCGGGGCGAGCCGGACTATGGCCGCCAGCTCGCGGCGATCGCCTTGCGGAGCTGAGCGATGCTGCATTTCCCGCGGGACGAATACGACGCAAGGCGCGACCGGCTGATCGCCGAGATGGCCGAGAAGAAGCTCGACGCCCTGCTCGTCTTCGCGCAGGAATCGATGTACTGGCTGACGGGCTACGACAGCTTCGGCTTCTGCTTCTTCCAGTGCCTCGTCGTCAAAGCCGACGGCACGATGCGGCTTCTCACCCGCTCGGCCGACCTTCGCCAGGCGCGGCACACCTCGATCCTCGACGAGATCAAGATCTGGCGCGACCGCGGCGCCGCCGATCCCGTCCTCGAACTGCGCGACATGCTGAACGAGATGGATCTCCTCGGCGCCCGCATCGGGGTCGAGTGGCTGACGCACGGGATGACGGGTTCCGTCGGGCTGCAGATCCAGGAGCGCCTCGGGTCCTTCGCCGCCCTGAAGGACGCGTCCTCGCTGGTCCCGATGCTGCGCGCGGTCAAGAGCGCGGCCGAGGTGGAGATGGCGCGCGAGGCCGCACGGCTGGCCGACGGGGCTTTCGAGGCGGCGCTGCCGCTGATCCGCCCGGGCGCCGACGAGGGCGCGATCCTTGCCGCCATGCAAGGCCACATCCTGAAGGAGGGCGGCGACTATCCCGGCAACCCCTTCATCATCGGCTCGGGCCGCGACGCTCTCCTCTGCCGCTACAAGTCCGGCCGCCGCACGCTCGACCCGCAGGACCAACTGACCCTCGAATGGGCCGGCGTGAAGGCGCAGTATCATGCGGCGCTGATGCGTACCGTCATCGTCGGCGCCCCGACGACGCGCCATCGCGAGCTCTACGCGGCGGCGGGGGAGGCGCTGTCGGCGGTCGAGACGGCGATGCGGCCCGGCAACAGCTTCGGCGACGTCTTCGACGCGCATGCGAGCGTGATGGAGGCGCACGACCTGTCGCGCCATCGGCTGGCCGCCTGCGGCTATTCGCTGGGCGCACGTTACGCGCCGTCCTGGATGGACCTGCCGATGTTCCACGCCGGCAACGCCGAGATGATCGTGCCCTCGATGACACTGTTCGCTCACATGATCATCATGGATTCCGAGAGCGAGACCGCGATGACGCTCGGGCGGACTTACCTGACGACCGAGGGGGCGCCGGAGCCGTTGTCGAAGCTCTCGCTCGAACTTCCGGTCGTCTGAGGCCGGCGCTGGAAAATACTCCGGCATTATCGGCGGATTTTAACGAAATTTTGCGATCGGCCACCGAGCATCGCTGCGAAGCGATCGCCCGAAGTCCCCTCCAGGGAGGCCGTCCGTGCCCGTCCGTGCCGCCAGATGCGTGCCTGTTCTTCTCGTCGGCCTCGGCGCCGTCCTGTCCGGCTGCACCGGCTCGGACATCACCATCGGCATGGGCCCGAACGGCCCGATTCCGCCGGCCGACATCCAGTCCGTCGCCTCGACCACCACGGTCGGCGCGCCGATGACGGCGTCCAACTCGCTGCCCGCGCCGGCCCCGAGCTACCGGGCTCGCTCCACGCCCCGGCGACAGCGCGTCGAGGTCGCCGACGCCGTCACGGCGGGGCCGCTCCTCGCCCCGGCATCGAGCGCCGGCGAGGAGGAGCCGGTCGCCGCAGAACCGGCGCCGTCCTCGCATGCCGCCGCGCTGCCGCCGCCCCGGCAGCCGCGCCATCGGCGCGAGCCGGTTCGATCGCAGCCCGTCCGCAGCATGGCCCGTCAGGAATCCCTTCCACCGGCGCAGGCCGAGCCCGAAGCGGCCGAGGTTCGGGATCAGGCCCAGGAACAGTCGCAATCCCCGCTCCTGCTGCCCGCGGCCTCCAAGCCGTCGCCGCGTCTCGCCGCCGCAACGGAGCCGCCGCTGCGATCGGCTCCCGCGGCCGCGTCGACGCGACTTGCCTCCACGGCCAAGCCCTACGAGGTGCAGTTCCTGCCGATCGTCGGAACACCCGAGCGCCAGGCGGAACTCCTCGCCCGTGCGCTGTCGCAGGAATCGGCCGCCGCCGGCGTCCAGATTCGCCCCGCGGCGGGGCCGAAGTCGAACGTGCGGCTGAAAGGCTATTTCGCCGCCTACGACGACGGCGGGTCCACCACGCTGAACTATGTCTGGGACGTGCTCGATCCGAGCGACAAGCGCGTTCACCGCATCCAGGGCCAGGAGCATCTGAAGGGGACGGCGAGCGACCCATGGTCGCTGGTCACCGCCGAAACGCTTCGGGACGTTGCCCGCAAGACCCTGCAGGAAGCTGCCGGCCTGGAAGCTGCCGGGCTCGAGGCGGCGAACGGCTGACGGCGGTGCCGCGCGGGCACGCGTCGAGCGGATTCGTTCGTCGGGCGGAAGCGGCGGGTTGAAGTTTCGCCGGACGATGATATTGAGCCGAGCGATCGATCGCCCCCGTCACGGCTTTTCCGGAAGGACAACGGCTTGCGGCACGACACCCCCTCGGGAAAATCGCCGGCTCGACGAAACGACATGAAGCTATTCAGCGGCAACTCCAATCGCCAGCTCGCGGAAGCGATCGGCGGATATCTCGACCTGCCGCTCGGCCAGGCGATGGTCCGGCGCTTCGCTGACCAGGAAATCTTCGTGGAAATCCAGGAGAACGTGCGCGGCGAGGACGTCTTCATCGTCCAGTCGACCTCCTATCCGGCGAACGATCACCTGATGGAACTGCTGATCATGATCGACGCCATGCGGCGCGCCTCGGCGCGGCGCATCACGGCCGTCCTGCCCTATTTCGGCTATGCGCGGCAGGACCGGAAGGCGGGCGGGCGCACGCCGATCTCGGCCAAGCTCGTCGCCAACCTCATCACCGAGGCCGGCGCCAACCGCGTGATGACGCTGGACCTCCACGCCGGGCAGATCCAGGGCTTCTTCGACATCCCTACCGACAACCTCTTCGCCGTGCCGCTGATCGCCCGCGACATCAAGGAACATCAGGACCTGTCGAACCTGATGGTGGTCTCGCCGGATGTCGGCGGCGTGGTGCGCGCCCGCGCGCTCGCCAAGCGGCTCGACGCGCCGCTCGCCATCGTCGACAAGCGCCGCGACCGGCCGGGCGAATCGGAGGTGATGAACATCATCGGCGACGTCACCGGCCGCAACTGCATCCTGATCGACGACATCATCGATTCCGGCGGCACGCTCTGCAACGCCGCCGACGCTCTGGTGAAGGCGGGCGCAAACAGCGCCTCGGCCTATATCACCCACGGCGTCCTCTCGGGCGGCGCGGTCTCGCGCATCGCCGCCTCGAGCCTGAAGGAACTGGTGATCACCGACTC
Organism: Jiella sp. M17.18; assembly: GCF_041027365.1. NCBI lineage: Bacteria > Pseudomonadati > Pseudomonadota > Alphaproteobacteria > Hyphomicrobiales > Aurantimonadaceae > Jiella > Jiella sp. M17.18. The sequence continues at coordinate 380,784 of NZ_JBFTEH010000002.1, forward strand.
GATCCAGCCGACCAAGGCGATCGCCGCCGCCCCGAACATCCGCGTGGTGACGACCGCCAACCTCCTCGGCGAGGCGATCGCCCGCACGGCGTCGGAAGAATCGGTCTCCAGCCTCTTCGACTGAGCCGGGATCGGCCTGTCCGTCCGGATTCTGGAACGGCCTCCTCCCACACCGGCGCCCGAGGTCGGCTGTCGCTCTCTGGCGGCCGATGGTCCTGCATGGCCCCGGTCGACGCGCGTCAGGGCTTGGCGTCGCCGAGCCCGGCTTTCATCCTCACGCAGTTCTGCTCGTCCAGCATCTGATAGGAGTCCTCGAGGTCGTCCTGGACGACGATCGCCGATCCGGCGGCCGTCAGGCGCGGCCCTCGCCGATCCGCGGGTCGTGAGCGCCGGGCAGGTGGTGGAGATCATCGTCGAGATCGCCATGGACATCTTCGACCGCCGCGCCCGGCTGCGGCGCTACCTTCTGGTCAACATGATCGCCAGCGACGTCGGGGCGATGTTGCGCCAGACCATGGACAGGCTGGCCGAGATCACGACGCAGGCGATCGCCGAGCGGTGCGAGGACGTGCGGATGACGCCGCTCGAAGCCTATGTCTTCAGCCGCGCCGTCGCCGGCGTGGTCGAACGGCCATTCTGGAGGAGCCGCCCTGGGCCGACAGCCCCGCCTTCAAGCGGCAGGTGGTGGCGATGGGTCTGGCCTTGCTCGAATGTTCGCGGCGCGCGGAACTGCGCCTCGAAGCGCCGGCGCCGCCCCTGATCGCCATGCCCTGATCCCGCAGGATCATTTTCGACTTCGCGCCGAAGCCGGAATGGACTATTCTTCCCAAGGGTCACTTCATCGCGCTTGAAGGTTCGCGACCATGCCCGGCAAAAGGCGCAGCGTCTTCACCTTCCGCAATCTCGCGCTCGGTCTCTGCGGCCTGGCAGTGGTGCTGTTCGCGATCGGCTTCGCCATGCGTGAGAGAGTGGCCGATAAGCCTTATCTCCGGATCGCCGGCGCCAGCTTCATCTTCAACTACCGGGTCTCGGACGCCTATTACGGCTTCACCGCCGAGGTGGAAAAGCCGGTGCGGAACTTCTCGACCATCGAGGCCGACTTCGAGGATCCCGCCGGCGGCCCGCCCTTCCATGTCGCAACGACGCTCGGGCCGCGCACGACGCGCTACGGGCTGCGCTCGCCGAGCCTGCAGGGCATCGATAAGAACAAGCCGTATCGCGTCACGGTGCGGCTGATCCAGAACGGCGACGGCGCTGTGCTTTTTTCCAGGACCTTCACCGTGACGTCCGACCTGTCGCAGGCGGTGCTGCCGCCGGCGCCGCTGACCGTCGGCCCCGGCTATGCGCGCAATCCGGACCTGCCGAACGGCTGGACCTCGCCCGAGGCCGGCCACCTCCTCTGACACTCCTTCTGCGGGAACGGCGACGCCGCGACGCGGTGCGCCCTGCTGTCGCGCCGCCACGTCAGTTGGATGCTGCATCGCAACAGCCGGCAATTCCTCAGGCGTTTCCGTGACATGGCGTGTCGAGTTGAGGATTGGTTAAGGTTTAGAAACGATTGATGTCGGGCTGGGAGGACGATCGAACGCAGGGAGCGCCAGATGATGCCTCGTCGCGAGACCTTTGCGACGCCCCATCGCCCGGACGACGGACGGATCCGGCGGCCACCGCGCCGCGTCGCGGCCGGTCCGCAACGACATCGCGGGCAAGGAGCCCGGCGGCTCCTCGCCGTCGCGGCTGCCGGCGCGATGCTCGCAGGACTTGCCGAGGCCGGCCCTCCGGCTGAGGCCGATGCCGCCTCGCTGTCGGCGATCGCCGGCAACTCCGATCTCACCGGCAGCTTTTCCGGCCAGAACGACATCGCGAGCCGCGTGGCGACGACCCAGCTCGACAATTTCGGCAATCGTCTCAGCGAGTTGCGTGGCGACACCTGCCAGAGGATCAGCGTCGATCTCTCGCTGACGCAGAACCAGGCAGAGCACGACGCCTGGGACACGCTGATCACGAGCGGCGACGCTCCGCCCAGGGGCGCCAATCCAACACTTCAGTCGAAGGACAGCGCCACCGACCGGGCGCTGTGCGGCGGCTGGGAAACCCATGCCTGGGCCAACGGCCACGTCACCTTCGGCTCGCTGGCCGAGGACACGCCGCGGCTCGGCTTCGACTATGTCGCAACCGGCATCAGCAGCGGCTTCGACCTGAGGCAAAGCGCCGACCTGTCGGTCGGCGGCGGCGTCGGCCTCGACACCGACGAGACGGTGGTCGGCAGCAACGGCACGCGCATCGGCGCTTCGGCCGTCAGCGTCGCCGGCTACGCCTCCTATCATCCGAAGGAGTCGAGCTTCGTCGAGGGCCTGGCCGGCATCGGCGCGCTGCAGCTCGACAACGCCCGCGCGGCAAGCGAAGGCGACGGCACCGAGTACGGGCACCGCAATGGCGGCGTTGCCTTCGGACAGGTCTCCGTCGGCCTGGAGCAGCGCGTCGGGGACGCGACGCTGCAGCCCTACGGCCGGCTCGCCGTCGACGCGATCCACCTGCGCCCCTATTCCGAAGCCGGAGACGCCGAGGCGCTGAATTTCTCTTCGCAGTCGCAGGTCTCGCTGCGCTCGTCGATCGGCCTGAAAGCCCGGTATCTCGCGACGCGTCTCGCCGACTGGTTCAGCGTCAGCCCTTGGGCGGAGGTGGAGGCCGGCCGCGACAGGACCTTTTCGAGCGACGGGGCGATCTCGCTGATCGCCGATCCCGCCGCCAACCATCACCGCATCACCGACCCGTCGACGGGTAACCGGCGCCTGTCCGTCGGCATCGGCACGGACATCACCTTCGGCAAGAGCTTCGACGTCGCGCTCAGCTATCGTGGCACGTTCGAGACCAGCGACGGCACCTCGCAGCAGCTGGCGCTCACGTCGAAGCTGCCGTTCTGAGGACCGGCGACGGAGCCGACCGCCCACTGCGCAGCCCAACCTGTCACCGATCGGAGAGGCGGGCATTCCGCGCGCGGGTCGGCTACCGGGCGCCGACGCGGCGCAGCCGACGGCCTTGCCGATCCCGCGCCGCTGCGGTATGACCCGCCCGTCCGCGCAGACACCCTTGGAGGCAGCGCGGAGTTGAGCGGTTCCCGCCGGCTTTCGCTGCGCGGCCCGCTTTTCGTCGTTCCGGGCATGGGGTCCGTTCGACCACCTCGACGAAAAAGGAACAAGCCATGAGCCAGGCCTTCACGGTCAAAGCCGAGGCGCGCAACCAGGTCGGCAAGGGGGCCGCCAGACATCTGCGCCGCAACGGAATGATCCCCGCCGTCATCTACGGCGACAAGAAAGAACCCCTCTCGATCGCCCTGCCCTACAAGGAGACCTTCCTGGCGCTGCACGCCGGCGGTTTCATGACGCATGTGGCGACGATCGAGGTCGACGGCGAGAAGATCCAGGTCCTGCCGAAGGACTATCAGCTCGATCCGGTCCGCGACTTCCTCATGCATGTCGACTTCCTGCGCGTTTCCGAGACGAGCCGCGTGACGGTCGACGTGCCGGTGCATTTCGAGAACGAAGAGAAGGCGCCCGGCATCAAGCGCGGCGGCGTTCTCAACGTCGTGCGCCACGAGGTCGAGGTCCAGGCTCCGGCGAACGCCATACCGGAAGCCTTCACGATCGACCTGACCGGCGTGAACATCGGCGATTCCATCCACGCCTCGGCGCTGACGCTGCCGGCGAACGTGACGCTGACGATCACCGACCGCGACTTCACCATCGCGACCGTCGCCGCGCCGGCGGCGCTGCGTTCGGAGGAAGGCGAGGCCGACGAGGCCGCGGCGACCCCGGCCACGGAAGTCGAAGAGAGCGACGAGGACTGATCGGACGGCTCGCGCCGCACGATCTGAACCGACGAGAAGCAGGGGAGCCGGGAATGTTGCTGATCGCAGGATTGGGCAATCCCGGCTCCCGCTATGCCGGCAACCGGCACAATATCGGCTTCATGGCGGTCGACGAGATCGCCAGGGCCCACAATTTCGGCCCCTGGTCGAAGAAGTTCTCGGCCGAGATCGCCGAGGGACAGATCGGACCCGAGAAGGTGCTGCTCCTCAAGCCGCAGACCTTCATGAACGAGTCCGGCCGCTCGGTCGGCGAGGCGGCGCGTTTCTACAAGCTGGAGCCCGACCGCATCGTCGTCGTCCACGACGAGCTCGACCTGCCTCCCGGCAAGCTCCGGGTGAAGACCGGCGGCGGCCATGGTGGCCACAACGGGCTACGCTCGATCGATGCCCATCTCGGCACCAAGGACTATCGTCGCGTCCGGCTCGGCATCGGTCATCCCGGCTCGAAGGAAAAGGTCAATCCGCACGTCCTCGGCGACTTCGCCAAGGTCGACCGGGAATGGCTGGAGCCCTTCCTCGACGCCGTCGCCCGCAATGTCGGGGCGCTCGCCGAGGGCGAGGACGCGCTGTTCATGAACAAGGTCAGCGTCGCGACCGGCGGCCGCGAAGAGCCGGCGGGCGCGAAAGGGTCGTCGTCGGCGATCGGCGCGAAGGCCGCCAAGCCGGCGAAGGGCCAGAGCCACATCCGCCAGGCACGCGGCGCCGGGCCGCAGGTCAAGGTGCCTGACAAGGGTCCGATGGCGGACATGCTGAAGCGGCTGTTCGGCGGCAAAGACTAGGCCAGACGGTCGCGCCCTCCCCGACGGCCGCCCACCCAGTCGCCGAAGCGGCTGTTGACCCTCCGCCCGGAAGGCGGCAAACACCTCCTCAATCGGCGCTCCGGGCGCACCACCAGCATTTTCCGAAGGACGACCCCATGGGTTTCAGATGCGGGATCGTCGGCCTGCCGAATGTCGGCAAGTCGACGCTGTTCAACGCTCTCACCAAGACGGCGGCGGCGGCCGCCGCCAATTATCCCTTCTGTACCATCGAGCCGAACACCGGCGACGTGCCGGTGCCCGATCCGCGGCTGAAGGAGATCGCGGCGGTCGCCAAGTCCGCGAACATCATCGCGACCCGGATCACCTTCGTCGACATCGCAGGTCTCGTGCGCGGCGCATCCAAGGGCGAAGGGCTCGGCAACCAGTTCCTCGCCAACATCCGCGAGGTCGATGCGATCGTCCACGTGCTGCGCTGCTTCGAGGACGACGACATCACCCATGTCGAGGGCCGCATCGACCCGGTCGCCGACGCCGAGACGGTCGAGACCGAGCTGATGCTCTCGGATCTGGAGAGCCTCGAGCGGCGCGTCGTCAACACGCGCAAGCGGGCAACCGGCAAGGACAAGGAGGCAATGGCTGCCCTGCCCGTCATGGAGAAGGCGCTGGAGAAGCTGAACGCCGGCCAGCCCGTCCGCACGCTGCTCGGCTCGCTCGATGCGGAAGAGAAGCGCGAGCTCAGGAACCTCAACCTCCTGACCTCGAAGCCGGTCCTCTATGTCTGCAACGTCGCGGAAGCCGACGCCGCGACGGGCAATGCGCATTCGCAGGCCGTCGCCGAGATGGCGAAGCGGCAGGGCGCGAAGTCGGTGGTCATCTCCGCCGCGATCGAGGCCGAGATCGCGCAGCTGCCGGAGGCGGATGTCGGCGACTATCTCGAAGCCATGGGCCTCACCGAGCCCGGCCTCGACCGGCTGATCCGTGCCGGCTACGAGCTTCTGGAACTGATCACCTACTTCACGGCCGGCCCGAAGGAGACGCGCGCCTGGACGATCGGCCGCGGCACCAAGGCGCCGCAGGCGGCCGGGGTGATCCACACCGACTTCGAGAAGGGCTTCATCCGCGCCCAGACCATCGGCTACGACGACTTCGTCTCGCTCGGCGGCGAGACCGGCGCCAAGGAAGCCGGCAAGTCGCGGGACGAGGGCAAGGAATATGTCGTCGCCGACGGCGACGTGATGAACTTCAAGTTCAACGTCTGACCTGAGACCCCGCGCTGGCTGACCAGCGCGCTCAGCCAGGTCAGCCCGCGACCAGCGCGCATCGCGCGTCCTCTCCCCGATGCGCCCTCCCCGAGGCCGGCCAAGCCGGCCTCGGCCGCGGATGCGCCGCATTTGATCTCCGCTTTGCCCTGAGAGGACGCGGCGACGCGGACACGCCTGCAGCAGGCGAGCAGGCAGGCCGGCGCCCGAGGTCCCCCGTCCCCCTCAAATCTCGGCGGCCTCGTCGACCTCGGCAAGCTTCAATTCTTCGAGTCCCTGACCGACCCGACCGCGACGAAAGCCGGCTTCCGACCACTCCGGTAGGCGACCGGAGCGGCAGGCGTCCCTGAGACCGCCGGTCGCGTCTTCCGCCGTCGGACCGTGGCTCTGGGCGGCGCAGAAAATATTTCTATACCGATCGGTAATTTTCCGCCTTGACCGCGGTGCAGCATCCGCCTACCTGATCCGTACCGATTGGTATAGATGTTGCCGACTGGTGATCGAGCGCCCCGCGCGCCACGGCGGCGGACGGTATGGAGACAGTCATGCAGGATGTCGAAATCGCGGCCGGGGCACCGGCTCCGGCCACCACCCGCCGCTGAGACTCCGCCGCACCGACTCACGAGAATCGCGTCCGCAGGGCGGCTTCACCGACGGCCGTCGGCTCCGCCGCCGCCGGAGGTGAGCGCTGCCCGGCCCGGCGAGGGCACGTCCAGGCGATCGATCCAGCACCTTGCATCAGGCGAGCCGCCGAACCTGCGGCCGCCAGTTCCGCCTCTCCCTTTTGCGAGTGACGAAGATGAAGAAGACCAGCATCCGTCAGCTCCTCTGGAGCTCCAGCCTGGCGATCGCAGTCGCCGCCGGCGCCACCACCGTGGCGCTCAACCGGCCGGAAGACGCGGTCGCCACCGAAGCGCCCGCACCGGCATCGGCACCAAAGGCCATTCCGGTGCCGGTCGCGACCGTGAAGCCCCGCCCTGTCACCCTGTGGAAGGAGTTCTCCGGCCGGCTGGAAGCGGTCGACCGGGTCGAGATCCGGCCCCGCGTGGCGGGCGCGATCGAGGCCTTCCACTTTCGCGAAGGCGCGCTCGTCAAGAAGGGCGACCTGATCGCCACGATCGACCCCGCGCCCTATCAGGCGACCGTCGCCAAGGCGCGGGCGGATGTCGAGGCGGCCGAAGCGCAGGTGCATCTCGCGGCGCTGGAGGTCGAGCGGGCGAAGTCGCTCGCGACCTCCCGCACCGTTTCGCAGAGCACGCTGGACCAGCGCTCCAGCGCCTACGACCAGGCCGTCGCCAACGCCGATGCGGCGAAGGCCACGCTGAAGGCGGCCGAACTCGACCTCGGCTACACCGAGGTTCGGGCGCCGATCGCCGGCAGGATCGGACAGATTCAGCTGACCGCGGGCAATCTCGTCGCGGCCGGTCTTTCCTCTCCGGTGCTGACGACCGTGGTCTCCGTCGATCCGATCTATGCGAGCTTCGACGTCGCCGCGAGCGACATCGCCGACATCCTGTCGGCGCTGCCGGCCGGAGCGGACGGCCTTCCGGCGGTGGGAAAGCTCCCGGTGGAGGTGCAGCGGCTCGGCGGCAAGGGCGTGCCGCAGACGGTGCGCGGCCATGTCCAGTTGATCGGCAACGAGGTCGACACCGACAGCGGCACGCTTAGGGTGCGCGCCGAGATCGCCAATCCCGGCGGCGCGCTCGTGCCCGGCGAGTTCGTGCGGGTCCGGCTCGGACAGCCGAAGCCGCAGGACGCGCTGATGATCAGCGAGACCGCCGTCGGCACCGACCAGGACCGCAAATACGTCCTCGTCGTCGGCGACGACAGCAAGGTCGCCTACCGCAAGGTCGAGCTCGGCGCCTCGGTCGACGGCCTGCGCGTCGTCTCCGACGGGCTGAAGAGCGGCGATCGCATCGTCACCGACGGCATCCAGGCCCTCGCCCCCGGAACCCTCGTCTCCCCCGAACCCGTCGCGCTGGCCGCCGCCAAATGACGCGCGACCGGTAAGCGACGGCCCGGCCCACCTCCAGGCCGGGCCGTCGCCCTTTTGACTTCCATCGAAGACAGCACGACCCGAACCTGCCTGCCGCCGCTCATCCGCGCCGGCGGACGGGACGGCGGCCGCTCGTCCTCCCGCCCGACTTCGCACGATCCGGAGCGATCCCCATGAACATCTCGAAGTTCTTCATCGACCGCCCGGTCTTTGCGGGCGTCCTGTCCGTCCTGATCCTGATCTGCGGCCTCATCGGCATGCGCGCCCTGCCGATCTCGGAATATCCCGAGGTTGTGCCGCCCTCGATCGTCGTGCGCGCGCAGTATCCCGGCGCCAATCCGAAGGTCATCGCCGAGACCGTCGCGACGCCGATCGAGGAGGAGATCAACGGCGTCGAGGGCATGCTCTACATGTCCAGCCAGGCGACCGCCGACGGCGCGCTGACGCTGACCGTGACCTTCGCCCTCGGCACCGATCCGGACAAGGCGCAGCAGCTCGTCCAGAACCGCGTCAGCCAGGCCGAGCCGCGCCTGCCCGAAGAAGTACGCTCGCTCGGCATCACCACCCAGAGGAGCTCGCCCGACCTGATGATGGTCGTCCACCTCGTCTCGCCGGACGGGCGCTACGACCTGAAGTATCTGCGCAACTACGCCGTCATCAACGTCAAGGACCGGCTGGCGCAGATACCGGGCGTCGGCGACGTCCAGGTGTTCGGCTCCGGCGACTATTCCATGCGCGTCTGGCTCGATCCGCAGAAGGTCGCGGCGGAGGGCCTGTCGGCGAGCGACGTCGTCGCGGCGATCCGCGAGCAGAACGTCCAGGCCGCCGCCGGCCAGATCGGCGCGCCGCCGACCGACGGCGACGTCGCGCTGCAGCTCTCCGTCAATGCCGAGGGGCGGTTGAACACGCCGGAAGCCTTCGGCGACATCATCGTCAAGACCGCGCCGAACGGCGCCGTCGTCCACCTGCGCGACGTCGCGCGGATCGAGCTCGGCGCGTCCGGCTATTCGCTGCGCTCGCTGCTCGGCGGCAAACCGGCGGTCGCCCTGCCGATCTTCCAGTCGCCGGGCTCGAACGCGATCGCCGTCTCCGACGCCATCCACAAGACGATGGACGAGCTGCAGACCCGCATGCCGGAGGGCGTCCACTACGAGATCGTCTACGACACGACACAGTTCGTCCGCGCCTCGATCGAGGCCGTCGTCCACACGCTGCTCGAGGCCGTGGTTCTGGTCGTCATCGTCGTCATTGTCTTCCTGCAGACCTGGCGCGCCTCGATCATCCCGCTGATCGCGGTGCCGGTGTCGATCGTCGGCACGTTCGGTGCGCTCTACCTCCTCGGCTTCTCGATCAATGCCCTCAGCCTCTTCGGTCTGGTGCTGGCCATCGGCATCGTCGTCGACGACGCGATCGTCGTCGTCGAGAACGTCGAGCGCAACATCGAGGAGGGACTGGCTCCGCGTGCCGCGACCTACAAGGCGATGCGCGAGGTCTCCGGCCCGATCGTCGCGATCGCGCTGGTACTCGTCGCCGTGTTCGTGCCCCTCGCCTTCATCTCCGGCCTCACCGGCCAGTTCTACCGCCAGTTCGCGGTGACCATCGCGATCTCCACGGTGATCTCGGCGGCCAATTCCCTGACGCTGTCGCCGGCGCTGGCCGCGCTGCTCCTCAAGGGGCACGGCGCGAAGAAGGACCGGCTGACTCGGACGATGGACTTCCTCTTCGGCTGGTTCTTCCGGAGCTTCAACCGGGCCTTCGGCTTGGGCTCGAGGACCTATGGCAAGGGCGTCGGCAGGCTGTTCTCGCACAAGACGATCGTCGTCGGCGTGTGGCTCCTCCTCGTCGGCGGCACGGTCTTCATGTTCAACCAGGTGCCCGGCGGCTTTGTCCCGGCGCAGGACAAGGGCTATCTCGTCGGCTTCGCACAGCTGCCCGACGGGGCGAGCCTCGACCGCACGACGCGGGTCGTCGAGCAGATGGACAAGATCGCACTGAAGCAGGCGGGCGCCGAGAACACGGTGTCCTTCCCCGGCCTGTCGATCAACGGCTTCACCAACAGCTCCAACGCCGGCGTCGTCTTCGTCACCGAAAAGCCGTTCGAGGAGCGGCAGGGCCTCTCCGGCGGCGCGATCGCCGGAGCGCTGAACCAGCAATATGCGGGGATCCGCGGCGCGATGATCGCCATGTTCCCGCCGCCGCCGGTCCAGGGCCTCGGCACCATCGGCGGCTTCAAGCTGCAGCTCGAGGACCGCGCCGGCCTCGGCTACGAGGCGCTCGACAAGGCGACGAACGACTTCCTGGCGAAGGCGCGGCAGGCGCCGGAACTGGCGGGGATGTTCTCCAGCTACCGCATCTCGGTGCCGCAGCTCTTCGCCGACCTCGACCGCACCAAGGCGCACCAGCTCGGCGTCTCGGTGACGGACGTCTTCGACACGCTGCAGATCTATCTCGGCTCACTCTACATCAACGACTTCAACAAGTTCGGCCGCACCTATTCCGTGCGCGTCCAGGCCGAGGCCGCCGATCGCAGCCAGCCGGAGGACATCGGCCGGCTGAAGGTCCGTTCCGCCAACGGCGCGATGGTGCCGCTCTCGGCGCTGATGACCGTGACGCCGACCGCCGGGCCGGAGCGGGCGATCCGCTACAACGGCTTCCTGTCCGCCGACATCAACGGCGGCCCGGCGCCCGGCTACTCCTCCGGCGAGGCACAGGCGGCGGTGGAGCGGGTGGCCGCGGAAACGCTGCCGAAGGGCATCGGCTTCGAATGGACCGACCTCACCTATCAGCAGATCATCGCGGGCAATTCCGGCGTGATCGTCTTCCCGCTGGCGGTGCTCCTGGTCTTCCTGGTCCTCGCGGCCCAGTACGAGAGCCTCACTCTGCCCTTCGCCATCATCATGATCGTGCCGACGGGAATCCTCGCCGCGCTGGTCGGCGTCTGGCTCGATCACGGCGACAACAACATCTTCACCCAGATCGGCTTTGTCGTGCTGGTCGGCCTGTCGGCGAAGAACGCCATCCTGATCGTCGAATTCGCCCGCGACCTGGAGATCTCCGGCATGCCGACGCGCCAGGCGGCGGTCGAGGCGAGCCGGCTGCGCCTGCGCCCGATCCTGATGACGTCCGTCGCCTTCATCATGGGCGTCGTGCCGCTGGTCCTCTCCACCGGTCCGGGAGCGGAGATGCGGGCCGCCATGGGCGTCGCCGTCTTCGCCGGCATGCTCGGCGTCACCGCCTTCGGCATTTTCCTGACGCCGGTGTTCTACGTTCTCGTGCGTGCGCTCGCCGGCGGCCGGCCGCTGACGCGGGTCCACGAGGCGGAGGCGGAGCCGCTGGCAGCGACACACGCCGAGACACATTGAAGATCGGCGGCGGGCCCTCCCGCCGCCGTCCGGACCGCGAGCGCTTTCAGAAATTCAGGGAATTCCTATATATCTCCGATAGGTAGAGACGAACGAGCAGCTGCGGAGGACGAGGAGATGGCCAAGGGCCGCCCGAGGGAATTCGACATCGACGAGGCGTTGGACAAGGCGATCGACCTGTTCTGGCGACAGGGCTACGAAGGCACCTCCCTCGCCGATCTCGTCGCCGCCATGGGCATCACCAAGCCGAGCCTCTACGCCGCCTTCGGCAACAAGGAAGAGCTCTTCAGGAAGGCCGTCGATCGCTATTCCGAGCAGCGGCTGGCACTTGTCGACGCGATCTTCGACGATCCCTCGTCGCGCCGTGCGATCGAGCGCTTCCTGATGCTGTTCACCGGGGCGGAACAGCCCGAAGGGGCGCCCTGCGGCTGCCTGATGGTCCAGGGCGCGCTCGTCTGCAGCCCGGAAGGCGGCGCCGTGAAGCAGGACCTCCTGTCGCGGCGCATGTCGAACCTGCAGTGGCTGTGCGACCGCCTCGAAGGCTGGAAGGCCGACGGCGACCTGCCGCCCGACACCGACACGCAGAGCCTCGGCCGCTTCGTCGCCACCGTGGCGAACGGTCTCACCGTGCAGTCCACCAGCGGCGCCAAACCGGAACAGCTGAAGATCGTCGTCCAGCAGTTCATGCAGTCGTGGCCCGGCCGGCAGGAAGCGGCCGGCGCGAAGGTGAAGGCCGCCTGAACCGGCGCGGCGCGGCCGCCTGCCGCAAGCCCGAGGACCATCTGGAAGACCCGCGTCCCGATCCGTTACCATGCGGCAGGCAACCCGCCTCGCGCACGAACGGAAAGGCGCTTCCAGATGTCCAGCCGCATCCTCGTCCTCTATGGTTCCTACCGCCGCGACCGGATGGGCATCCGGCTGGCGAATTTCCTCGTCGCCCAACTCGCAGAGCGTGGCCACGACGTGGAGCTGATCGACGCCCAGGCGGTTGGCCTGCCGATCCTCGACCGCATGTACAAGGAATATCCGAAGGGCGAGGCGCCGGAGGCGCTGGAGACGCTCGCCGGCAAGATCGTCGCCGCGGACGCCTTCGTCTTCGTGACCGGGGAATACAATTGGGGCATGCAGCCCGGGCTGAAGAACCTCACCGACCACTTCCTGGAGGAATGGTTCTGGCGGCCGGCGGCGATCGCCAGCTATTCCGCCGGCCGCCTGTCCGGCGTGCGCTCCGGGCTCGTCTGGCACGGCACGCTGTCCGAGATGGGGATGGTCGTCATCTCCTCGTCGCTCTCGGTCGGCCCGATCGCCGCGACCCTCGATGCCAGCGCGCAGCCGACCGGCGACGCCGGGGCGGCGCTCGAAAAGAGCTTCGGCCGCTTCGCCGCCGACCTCGAATGGTGGACGGACGCCGCGAAGGCGCAGAAGGCGAAGGTCCAGCCGCCCTATTAGGAAGGGCGACGACCGAAGCCTTCGGCCTCGCGCTCATGCGGCCCGGAGCAATGCCGGAGCCACGGCCGCAAGGCGCGGCAGAACGACGCGCCGCCGCGGGCGCGGGCGGCGGCCCGGACCAGCGTCCCGGCCGGCCAAAGCGCCGGAAAGCCGCCCGCGCCCGACACCCTTGCCGCTCCCACCCGGCGCGCCGCTTTCGCCGCTTCGTAGCAGGCTGACGATTTCGCCGGCCAGGCGCCGGAACGAGAATTTGCCGGCCACGCTTCCTTCGCCAATCGGTTTTCCCGGCGCGCCCTTTGGCGGTGCAGCCGGCACAAAGGCAAGGCGAGACGCTCCATGGCAACCACGCTCAGCGACAGCGCAACCTCCCACTTCATTGTCGGCCTTCGGGACGTTCACGCGGTCGAGAACCAGGCACTGGCCCTGATCGACCGCCAGCTCGACCGGCTCAAGAGCTACCCCGACCTCGCCGAGCGGCTGCGGATGCATCGGGGCGAGACGGAGACGCAGATCCGGCGCGTCGAGGAAATCCTCTCCTCGATCGGCGAATCCCATTCCGGCCTGAAGGACGCGGCGCTGTCCCTGAGCGGCAACATGGCGGCGCTCGGCCATGTCATCGCCGGCGACGAGGTGCTGAAGAACAGCTTCGCCAACCTCGCCTTCGAGAATTTCGAGGCGGCGAGCTACATCGGCCTGATCACCATGGCCGAGGCGTCGCCGCACGCCGGTACCGTCTCGCTTCTCAAGGAGTCCCTCGCCGAAGAGGAGGCGATGGCGACCTGGGTGCGCGACAACATCCCGAAGCTCACCCGCCGCTTCCTCGAGCTCGACGCCGGCGGCGAGACGTCCTCGCGCTGATCCTGCTGCCGATGCGCGATGAACCAGCGGGCGCGCCGGGCATTGTCGTATCATGACAGCCGAAGAGAACGACAGCAGCGAAAGACGACCCATGAGCGACAGATCGCATGAAGGCGAACGGCCGGTGCATCCCTTCGGAGCGAAGGAGGACGCGCGCGTGCCCGAGCATGGCGAGGCGCCGCGGGCGAACGATGTCGAGGCCGAGCGCCCCGCCTCGCCCGACCCGGACCTGCACGCACCGGCGGCCGCGCCGACCGATACCGATAGCGAGGCGGGTGCCGACGCGGCCGATGAAGCGACCGGTTCGATCACGCCGCTGAAGGAACGCAAGCGCTAGAGCGGGTGCGCCGCCTCCGACGTCGACCGGCACATGCCGCGGCGCGACGTCGGACGCGCGAAGCGAGTTCATCCGGCCGCGGCCATGCGAAAAGCCGCAGGCGGCATGACGGCATCGTGAGGGACACCTGACCTCCGGCGTCACAGGATCGCCCGGACGATGACGTAACGGACTGGAATGACGCCCTTCATCCGCTCCCTTAGCCGCGCCGCCCTCCTAAGCCTTCTTCTGGCCGCCTTCGCCGGCGCTTCACCGCCGGCGGCGCAGACACAGGACGCGCCGGCCAAGGCCGCCGCGATGCAGCATGGGTCGCCGGATGGCGGCCAGGATGAACGGCCGTCCGGCGGCGCGGGCATCCTGTCGCTCCTGCCGCCCGACTCGGCGACGCATCACACGATCCAGTTGGGCCGGAACTCCCTCGCCTATTCGGCCGAGGCCGGCACGCTGCCGATCCGTAACGCCGGCGGCAAGACCGAAGCGAAGCTGTTCTACACCGCCTACACCGCAGACCAGCAGGGCAAGGACCAGCCGGGCGGGGAGCATCCGCAACGCGACCGGCCGATCACCTTCGTGTTCAACGGCGGCCCTGGCGCCGCCTCGGCCTATCTCAACATCGGCGCGCTGGGGCCGCGCATCGTCGACCACGGGACCGACGGCAGCATCCCGCCGCCCCCGGCCCGGCTCACGGATAATCCCGACACCTGGCTCGCCTTCACCGACCTCGTCTTCGTCGACCCCGTTGGCACCGGCTACAGCCGCGCCGCGGACCCGAAAAACGACAAGGACTTCTGGAGCGTCAACGCCGACCGGGAGACGATGGCGGCCTTCATCCGGCTCTATCTCGCTCAGAAAGGCCGCACCACATCCCCCGTCTTCCTCACCGGCGAAAGCTATGGCGGCTTCCGTGCAGCGTTGCTGGCGAAATCGCTGCCGGACAAGTCCGGCGTCGCCTTGAGCGGCGTCGTGATGATCTCGCCGGCGCTCGACCTCTCGCTGCTCTTCGGGCACCAGACGGCGCAGATCCTGCCGTCGGCGCTCGCTCTGCCCTCCGAGGCGGCGGTGAACTTCGCGGCCAAGGGCGTGAGCGACCGCGCGGAGATGCAGAAGCGGCTGCAGCCGGTCGAGGACTATGCCCTCGGCGGCTATCTGACGGCGCTCGCGGCGGGGCCGGAGGCGACGCGCGATCGGGCCAGCGCCAAGGTGGCCGATGTGACAGGTCTGCCGCTGGATCTGGTGAAGCGCCGCTTCGGCGCGGTGTCGCTGTCGACCTTCGCCAGGATGTTCGACCAGGCGAAGGGCCAGCTGATCAGCCGCTATGACGGGACGGTCGCGGGACCCGACATCGATCCCGGGAGCCCGTTCTCGCACGGTCCCGACCCGGTCCTCGACCGCATGGGCGCGATCTGGACCTCTGCCTTCGTGAACTACGTGCGCAACGAGCTCGGCTTCAAGACCGACATCACCTATCGGCTGCTCGACGGCGAGATCAGCCGCCGCTGGGACTACGGCAACAGCGGCTCGGACCAGGGTTATGCGGACGCCATGCAGGACCTGCAGGAGGCGCGGGCCTACAACCCGGCGCTGCGGATCCTGATCGCGCAAGGGTACACCGACCTCGTGACGCCCTATCTCGCCTCGCGCTACCTCGTCGGCCAGTTGCCGCCGCTCGCCGGTGCCGCGCCGATCGAGACCGAGGACTATCTCGGCGGGCACATGCTGTATCTGCGCCCCGACTCGCGCCACGCGCTGATGAGCGACGTGCGGGCTCTCTACGAGAAGGCCACCGCGTCGTCCTCGGATCCCGGAGTCCCTACTTCGCGTCCTTGAGCGAGCGGGGCAGCAGCCAGGCGAGGAGATCGCGTTCCGGCACCTGTGCCGCCTGCTCTTCCTGCCGCGGGACGATGCAGAACATCGTCGTGAGGCGCCCCCTCGCCGCCCACAGGAAGGCGGGAATGGCGAAGGCGCGCAGCTTCGAGGCGAGCACGTAGTCGCGCTTGACGAGCGTCTGGTCCGCGAGGCTAAGCTTCTGCGGCTCGCTGCGCTCGGCGAAACGGTCGGAGCGCACCAGCGGGTCCTCGGCCAGAACCGGCCGCAGCGCCTTGGCCTTTTCCGTCAGCCAGAACTCGTAGTCCGACCAGGGCATCTTTGCCGGGTCCATGATGAACTCGGCGGTGATCGGCCATGAGCCCGGCGGCCGGTAGGGCCCCATGGCATAGAGGCAGGAAAGGCCATTCGGGCAGCCCGGCCCGACGCAGTCGAACCGCTGTCCGACATCCATCGTGGCGTCGCTTGCGGGTCCGGAGCGCCAGGCCGGCAGCGGACTGTCGTCCTGCGCCGCAGCCGCAGCCGGCATCAGCACGCAGGCAGCCAGACAGGCGAGTAAGGTCGGACGGATCATGGCGCTCTCCCGCAGCGCGGCCGGCCGCGACGGCCCGGTCGGCAGATCCCATTCTCCCGCACGCGGCTTGAGGCAGGCTTGCCTCGTCCCGCATTCCGCGCGGTTTCCCTCGCATCTTTCAGCATGGCTTCCGGTCGATCTCGGGGGCGGCAGCGGTATATGTCGGCCGTCGATATCCTTCGAATGCAAGAGAGTTCAGCCATGCCCTATGTCGCCGCCGACGAGCGCTACACGTCCCTTCCCTATCGCCGCGTCGGGCGCTCCGGCCTGCATCTGCCGGCGATCTCGCTCGGTCTCTGGCAGAATTTCGGCGGCACCGACGTCTTCGAGACCGGCCGAGCCATCCTGCGCCGCGCCTTCGACCGGGGCGTGACGCATTTCGATCTCGCCAACAATTACGGTCCGCCCTACGGCTCGGCCGAAGCCAATTTCGGCCGCTGGATGGAGATGGACTTCCGCCCCTATCGCGACGAGCTGATCATCTCGTCCAAGGCCGGCTACGACATGTGGCCGGGCCCCTACGGCAATTTCGGCTCGCGCAAATACCTGATCGCCTCCTGCGACCAGAGCCTGAAGCGCATGGGCCTCGACTATCTCGACATCTTCTACCACCACCGGCCGGACCCGGAGACGCCGCTGGAGGAGACGATGGGGGCTCTCGACCACATCGTGCGCTCCGGCCGCGCGCTCTATGTCGGTATCTCCTCCTACTCGCCGGAGCTGACGCGCAAGGCGTACAAGATCCTCAAAGAGCAGGGCACGCCCTTCGTCATCCACCAGCCGTCCTATTCCATGCTGAACCGCTGGGTGGAGGACGGGCTGCTGGACACGCTCGCCGAGCTGGGGCTCGGCTGCATCGCCTTCTCGCCGCTGGCGCAGGGGCTGTTGACGCGCAAGTACCTCAACGGCGTGCCCGCCGATTCCAGAGCCGCCCGCGAAGGCTCGCTGAAGCCTCAGATGCTGACCGCGGAAAACATCGAGCGCATCCGCAAGCTGACGGCCATCGCCGAGGCCCGCGGCCAGAGCCTCGCCCAGATGGCGATCGCCTGGGTGCTGCGCCGGCCGGAAGTGACGTCTGCGCTGATCGGCGCGCGGACGGTCGAACAGCTCGACGATTCGCTCGACGCCCTGAAGCGGCTGGACTTCTCCGAAGGCGAGCTGCGCGAGATCGATGTCCATGCGCAGGAGGGCGAGATCGACCTGTGGCGCAAGCAGTCGCAGGTGAAGAAGGACGATTGAGCAGTGCGGCGGCGCCGGCGTCCCGTTCCGCGGGTTCGGCCGGCGTGCTCGCCGCGAGGGTGAAACGACGACAGGCCCCCGGCCGTGGACCGGGAGCCTGGGATCTGCCGGAGAGTTGGGGCGTTTCTCAGCGGCAGACCGTCTCGTAGCCGACGATCACCCGCTCGCCGCAATACGGGTCCCAGCGACGGATCGGCAGCCGGCTCGCATCGTCGCGACAGATGTGGACACGGCGGATCGGCTGGTGGGGGATGCGCACGGCAACGGCCGCGAACGACTTGCCGAACATGGCGACTTCCTTCTGCGTCGGGGCGGGATTTCGCTCCCGCCGATGCGATCAAGGTAAGGGCGCACGAAGCGGACCGCTGTGACCTCAGTCACAGAGGTCGCGGCCGGCCGACAAGACGAAGTTCCATTCTATCCGGAACGCGGGACCGCCTCCGCCGTTGGCCATCAGCACGGAAGGGATGGCCATGACGATGCCGCAAGCAAATGAGCGGCTCGAACCACGGCGCAACGCCGCGGCCGCCGAGATCCAGTCGCAAGCCTTCGACCTGATCGCAGTCGCTCACGACGAGACGGTGGACGCGCGAGAGCACGTGGCGCGCAGCCGTCAGGCGATCGCCGACTCGTTCGAAATCCTGCGCGATGTCGCAAAGCTCTTCAGCGGCCCGCTCGCGGCCCGCGCCGGAGAGACTGACGGCGCCGGTCCGGATGCCGAACGGTTGCCCGTCAAGCGCCGGATGCGGCCGCGACGGCCCCGCCCGCGGCGGCGCTCCCGATCGGCTCGATGACCGTCAGGGCTTCGTGCCGTCCGGTGCCTCCCGGACCTGCCGCAGGTCGAAGATGTCGAAATGCGGCGCGCGGTCGCGCGGATAGATCGGTTGGCGCAGAAGCCGCGTCGAAAGGGTCAGGCGGTCCCAGCTGCACGACAATTGCTGGGCAGCGTCCGCCACCCAGGAGAGCGGAAGGTCATCGGTCATGTCCCGCGACAATGCAGAAAAGCGGACGGGAGACAATCGCATACGTCAACCGGATGGAGCATCCGGCCTGTCAAGTTTGCGTCACCGACGCATGCCGCCGCGGCGCGCGGCGCCGGTTTGACGGCATCCGCCCCTGCGCGGCGCGCTGCCGCGCTTTACGGGTGCATCGCCAGCGCCTGGAGCGCGGCGCGATCCGGGATGATCAGCCAGCCGTTCTTCATGTCGATGACGCCGCGCCGCTGCCAGGCCTTAAGGCAGCGATTGACGTTCTCGCGCGAGCTGCCGATCATGTTGGCGAGTTCGCTCTGGGAGAAGGAGAGCTTGGCGCCCTGCGCGCAGACGGGGCAGCCGGGCGAATCGATCGCCCGGATGAGCGTTCGCGCGAGGCGGGACGGCACGTCCAGGAAGGCCAGCTCGGTCATCCGCTCGTCGGACTGGCGCAGGCGCTTGCAGAGCAGTTCGAGGAGCTTCAGCGCGGATTTCGGCTGCCGCTCCAGAAGTGCAAAGACGTCGCGCCGATCGAGCACCAGGAGCGTCGTATTCGTCAGGGCCGTCGCGAGCGCCGAGCGCTCGCCGCCATCGATCAACGCCATCTCCCCGAAGACTTCGCCCTTGGACAGGTCCGCGAGCACGATTTCCCGCGCATTCGGCGTGACGACGCTGATCCGCACGCTGCCGGCGACGATCGCCATCATCGACTGCCCGGCCGAGCCCATCAGGAAGATCGGCTCGCCCGCCCGGTAGCTCTTGCAGTAGGCGTAGGAGGCGAGCTCGCGCCGGTCCCGCTCGTCGAGCGCCTGAAAGATGAAGCAGCCGGAGAGCAGCTTTTCGCGATCCTCGCCCGTTCCTGCGACATGCTGCTGCGGGCGGTCGCGTCGCTCGGGACGCTCCGGCCCCCGGCGGTCTTCAACGACCTGCGCCCGATCCTCGACGATCGACACCTGGCTCTCCCCAACCCGTGTTGGTATGATGGAAGCACGGCGAGGCGGGCGATTCCGGCTCTGTCCGCCCCAGGCCTCGCTCGGCAGGAATTTAGTAGAATTTCCGTGACGGAAGCAAGCAATTCCGCAGCCTCCTCCATAGTTCCCGGCCTTTCAAAGACTTGCCAGCTGCCCGAAGACCGGGAACATCTCGACCGCAGATTTCCATGCCTGACGAAGCGGCACGCCCGCCGTCTGCGACGGCCGCAGGGGCGGCGGTGGCATCGCGCCGATGCCGACGCGATCGCGTCGCGCCGCTTGAAGCGCTGAGCGTTTATCGTATACGTTAGCGTCGAGGATCGCGCCGGCCTTCGCCCGGCGGATCGCCCGGAGACGCAATGACCCAGGACAAGACGGCCCGCCAGCTGCGCTCGCGCGCATGGTTCGACAACCCGGCCAATCCCGACATGACCGCGCTCTATCTCGAGCGTTATCTCAATTACGGCCTCAGCCAGGAAGAACTGCAGTCGGGCAAGCCGATCATCGGCATCGCCCAGACCGGTTCCGACCTCTCGCCGTGCAACCGCCATCACCTCGAACTCGCCAAGCGCGTGCGCGAAGGCATCCGCGAGGCCGGCGGCATCGCCATCGAATTCCCGGTGCATCCGATCCAGGAAACCGGCAAGCGCCCGACGGCCTCGCTCGACCGGAACCTGGCCTATCTCGGCCTCGTCGAGCTGCTCTACGGCTATCCGCTCGACGGCGTCGTGCTGACCATCGGCTGCGACAAGACGACGCCCGCCTGTCTGATGGCGGCGGCGACGGTCAACATCCCGGCGATCGCGCTCTCGGTCGGCCCGATGCTGAACGGCTGGTTCCGCGGCGAGCGCACCGGCTCGGGCACGATCGTCTGGAAGGCCCGCGAGATGATGGCGGCCGGCGAGATCGACTATGCCGGCTTCGTCAAGCTGGTGGCGTCCTCGGCGCCCTCGACCGGCTACTGCAACACCATGGGCACGGCGACGACGATGAACTCGCTCGCCGAGGCCCTCGGCATGCAGCTTCCGGGCTCCGCCGCGATCCCGGCGCCCTACCGCGACCGCCAGGAGGTCTCCTACCTCACCGGCAAGCGCATCGTGGAGATGGTGCACGAGGACCTGAAGCCCTCGGACATCCTGACCCGCGACGCCTTCGTCAACGCCATCCGCGTCAACTCGGCGATCGGCGGCTCGACCAACGCCCCGATCCACCTCAACGGCCTCGCGCGCCATGTCGGCGTCGAGCTGAAGATCGAGGACTGGCAGACCTATGGCGAGGAGATCCCGCTTCTCGTCAACCTGCAGCCGGCCGGCGAATATCTCGGCGAGGACTATTATCACGCCGGCGGCGTGCCGGCGGTCGTGAACCAGCTGATGGAACAGGGCCTCATCGCCGAGGACGCGCTGACGGTGAACGGCAAGACGATCGGCGAAAACTGCCGCGGCGCCGCCATCGTCGACGAGAACGTCATCCGTCCCTACGACAAGCCGCTGAAGCCGCGCGCGGGCTTCCGGGTGCTGTCGGGCAACCTGTTCAACTCGGCGATCATGAAGCTCTCGGTGATCTCGCCCGAGTTCCGCGAGCGCTACCTGTCGAACCCCGATGACCCGATGGCCTTCGAGGGCAAGGCCGTCGTGTTCGATGGTCCGGAGGACTACCACCACCGGATCGACGACCCGTCGCTCGCGATCGACGAGCACTCGGTGCTGTTCATGCGCGGCGCCGGCCCGATCGGCTATCCCGGCGCGGCCGAGGTCGTGAACATGCGCGCGCCCGACTATCTGATCAGGCGCGGCGTCACCTCCCTCGCCTGCATCGGCGACGGGCGCCAGTCCGGCACGTCCGGCTCGCCGTCGATCCTCAACGCCTCGCCGGAAGCGGCGGCCGGCGGCGGCCTCGCGCTGCTTCGCACCGGCGACAAGGTGCGGATCGATCTCGGCCGCGGCACGGCGGACATCCTGATCTCCGAGGAGGAGCTCGAGAGCCGTCGCAAGGCGCTCGAGGCGGACGGCGGCTACAAGTACCCCGACCACCAGACGCCCTGGCAGGAGATCCAGCGCGGCATGGTCTCGCAGCTCGAGAGCGGCATGGTGCTCGAGCCGGCGGTGAAATACCGCCAGCTCGCCCAGGGCGGCGTCGACGGCACCATCTCGCCGATCCCGCGCGACAATCACTGAGGCGGCGGGCTCTGCCGGCAGCGGCGGAGCCCGGCCACGACGGCGCCGACGGAACGGCGCCGAGGCAAGCAGAGGGCAGGAACACATGACGAAACGGCTCGAAGGCAAGATCGCCGTCTGCACGGCCGCCGGCCAGGGCATCGGGCGCAAGGTCGCCGAAGCCTTCCTGCGGGAAGGCGCCACGGTCTATGCCAGCGACCTCGACGCAGCCAAGCTCGAAGGCCTCGACGCCTTCGGCCCGGTGAAGACGGCGGCGCTCGACGTGACCAGCGGCGAGGCCGTCACCGCCTATCTCGACGGGGTCGAGACGCCGGACATCCTCTTCAACTGCGCCGGCTTCGTGCACCACGGCACGATCCTCGACTGCGACGAGAAGGCCTGGGACTTCTCCTTCGACCTCAACGTCAAGGCGATGCACCGGACGATCTCGGCGCTCTTGCCGCGCATGCTGGAGAACGGTGGCGGGTCGATCATCAACATGTCGTCGGCGGCCTCCTCCATCAAGGCCGCGCCCAACCGATACGTCTACATGGCGACCAAGGCGGCGGTGATCGGCCTGACGCGCTCGGTCGCGATCGACTTCATCCGGAAGGGCATCCGCTGCAACGCGATCTGCCCGGGCACCATCGAATCGCCCTCGCTTGAGGGCCGCATCGCCGATCTCGGCAAGACCGTCGGCGGCGCAGACAAGGCGCGCGAGATGTTCGTCGAGCGCCAGCCGATGGGCCGGCTCGGCAAGGCCGAGGAGATCGCGGCGCTCGCCGTCTATCTCGCCTCCGACGAGAGCGCCTTCACCACCGGCACGACGCAGCTGATCGACGGCGGCTGGTCGCTCTGAGGCCGCGGGCCATGGCCGAGCCGTCGCGGGCCGATCTGCAGGCGACGACAATGGAGAACCGTCGTCGCGGTGCGGAACGGCCCGGCGGCGGCCAGGAATACTGACGGGGAGGTTTTCGCGATGCGCATCCTGATTCTCGGCGCCGCCGGCATGGTGGGACGCAAGCTCACCGAGGCACTGCTCGCGGAGGGAACCCTTGCCGGCGAGACGATAGAGGCCATCGACGCATTCGACGTCGTCGCGCCGGATGTCTCGAACGTGCCGGACGGCGTCGCCGTCAATGCCCAGGCCGGCGACATCGCCGACGAAGCGACGGTCGCCGCCCTCGTCGCCAAGCGCCCGGACATGATCTTCCACCTCGCCGCGATCGTCTCCGGCGAGGCCGAGGCCGACTTCGAGAAGGGCTACCGGATCAACATGAGCGGGATGCAGCACCTGCTCGAGGCGATCCGCGGGCAGGAGGGCGTCTATCGTCCGCGCCTCGTCTTCACCTCCTCGATCGCCGTCTTCGGCGCGCCCTTCGAGGACAAGATCGCCGACACCTTCCTCGCTGCGCCGCTGACCAGCTACGGCACCCAGAAGGCGATCTGCGAGCTTCTGCTCTCCGACTACACGCGCAAGGGCTTCGTCGACGGCGTCGCCATCCGCCTGCCGACCATCGTGGTGCGGCCCGGCAAGCCGAACAAGGCGGCGTCGAGCTTCTTCTCCGGCATCATCCGCGAGCCGCTGGCCGGCCAGGAGGCGATCCTGCCCGTCGACGACGAGGTGCGCCACTGGGTGGCGAGCCCGGCGGCGGCCGTCGGCTTCCTGCTGCACGCCGCGACGATGGACACCGATCTCCTCGGCCCGCGCCGGGCGCTGACCATGCCCGGCCTCTCCGTCACCATCGCCGAGATGATCGAGGCGCTGCGCGCCGTTGCCGGCGACGAGGTGGCGGGCCGCATCCGCCGCGAGCCGGACGCGGTGATCGAGAAGATCGTCGCCGGCTGGCCGCGCGACTTCGACGCGCGCCGGGCGCTTGAGGCGGGCTTCACCGCGGATCGCGACTTCCAGTCGATCATCCGCGCCCATATCGCCGACGAGGCCGTCCGCGCTGGCGGCCAGTCCTGACATCGAAGCGCGCGAGCGCGTCACGACGCATGAAGAGGATTTCGCCATGACCGACAAACCCCGCATCGGCTTCATCGGCGCCGGCCTGATGGGCCACGGCATGGCCAAGAACATCGTCGAGGGCGGCTATCCCCTCGCCGTCCTCGCGCATCGCAACCGCGAGCCGGTCGAGGACCTTAAGGGGCGCGGCGCAGAAGAGGCGGATTCGGTGGCCGATCTCGCCGCGCGCTCGGATGTCGTCGTCCTCTGCCTGCCGGGCAGTCCGCAGGTCGAGGCGACGCTCGACGAGATCCTGTCGGGCGATGCTTCCGGCAAGACGATCATCGACTGCTCGACCTCCAACCCGGTCTCGACACGCGTGCTCGCCGAGCGCTGCCGCGCCGCCGGCGCCACCCTCCTCGACGCGCCCCTGTCGCGCACCCCGAAGGAGGCTTGGGAGGGCATGCTCGACGTGATGATCGGCGGCGATGCGCAGGACGTCGCACGGGTCCGGCCGATCGTCGAGACCTTCGCCGGCCGCATCGTCGAGGTCGGCCCGGTCGGCGCCGGCCACACCATGAAGCTCCTCAACAATTTCGTCTCGCTCGGCTATGCCGCGATCTATTCCGAGGCGCTGGCGATCGGCGCCAAGAACGGCGTGACGGCAGAGACCTTCCACGCGGTCATCGGCGGCGGCCGGATGGACTGCGGCTTCTACCAGACCTTCATGAACTACGTCGTCGGCCACGACCCGAACGCCCACAAGTTCACGCTCCGCAACGCCCACAAGGACATGCGCTACGTCGTCTCGCTCGCCAACGAGAGCGGCATCGCCAGCCATGTCTCCTCGACGGTGAAGAACGGGCTGGCGACCGCCGAGGCGATCGGGCGCGGCGACCACTACCTGCCGACGCTGTCCGACATCGTCGCGGAGCTGAACGGCATCAAGAGGGCCGACTGATGCTGAGGGCCGCCGCCGGGCCGGCACGAAGGCCGGCGGGAGCCGTGCGCTGAGGGCGCCGGAGACATCGCCCGAGGGGCGGCGCAGACGCGCGAGCGATCCCGGCGCGCGCGGCTCGCGGCCGCGTCCGAGCCTGCAGGGCGTTGCCGCCATGCCCGCGCGCGAGCGCGCCTATCACGAGCTGAAGTTCCGCATCCTCGAAGGCCGCCTGCCGCCCGGCACAAAGCTCCTGGAAGCCGAGGTCGCGAACCTGTTGAACCTCTCGCGCACGCCGGTGCGCGAGGCGCTGATCCGGCTGGAGGAGGAAGGGCTCGTCGATGTCCGTCCCCGGCACGGGATCACCGTGAAGGCGCAGTCGCTCGACGACCTCGCGGAGATCTACGAGGTGTTCTCGACGCTGGAGGTGAAGGCCGCCTCGCTCCTCGCCAAGCGCGGCCTGACGCCGGAGGAATCGGAGCGCTTTTCAGCGCTGATCGGCCAGATGGAACGCGCCACCAAGCGCGACGACATCACCCACTGGTCGCATCTCGACGACGTCTTCCACGCCGAACTCGTCGCGCTCTGCGGCAATTCGCGCCTGCAGTCGACGCTGCGCCAGTATTGGGACCAGCAGTATCGCGCGCGGATGGCGATCGTCGCGCTGCGGCCGCGGCCGACCGCGTCGGACGAAGAGCACAAGGCCATCGTCGCGGCGATCGAGGCCGGCGATCCCGCCGAGGCGGCGCGGCTCTACCAGCACCACCGGGACCGGACCGACGCCGTCGCGCTCGAACTGCTGCGCCAGCAGGCGGCCGGGATCGGCGGCGAGCGCTGACGCCGCGAGCCTGAAAGGCCAGCCGGGTCCTCCCGGCGCACAGCGTATACATTGCGCGGCCGGCCGCGATATGCGAAGAGCGCGGAAGGGTCAGAAGGCCGGGTGGAGCCGGTCGTCCGGCGGGGAGCGAGGCCAATGAACCGCATCGATCTGGAGGGGCGCCGGGCCATCATCACCGGCGGAGCGCGCGGCATCGGCTTTGCCGCGGCGGAGCGGATTCTCTCGAGCGGCGGCGAAGCCATCCTGTGGGACGTCGACGCCGCGGCGATCGACGAAGCCCTTGCAGCGCTCGGCGGCAAGGCGAGCGGGCGCGTGGTCGAGCTGACCGACGGCGATGCGGTCGCCGCGGCCGCCGACGAAGCCGCGACGGCGGGCGCGATCGACATCCTCGTCAACAATGCCGGCATCACCGGCGGCAACGGCACGACCTGGGAACTGGACCCTGCGGTCTGGCGCAGGACCATCGAGGTGAACCTCGTCGCGCCGTTCCTGACCAGCCGGGCGATCGTGCCGCACATGCTGGAGGCCGGCTACGGCCGGATCGTCAACGTCGCCTCGATCGCCGGCAAGGAGGGCAACCCCAACGCCTCGCACTATTCCGCCTCGAAGGCGGGGCTGATCGGCCTGACGAAGTCGCTCGGCAAGGAGCTCGCCGGCGCCGGCATCCTCGTCAACTGCATCACGCCGGCCGCCGCGCGCACCGCCATCTTCGACCAGATGAGCCAGGAACACATCGACTACATGCTGTCGAAGATCCCGATGGCCCGCTTCGTCGAACCGGCCGAGGTCGCCGCGATGATCGCCTGGCTTGCCTCGGAGGACTGCTCGTTCTCGACCGGCGCCGTGTTCGACATCTCCGGCGGGCGCGCCGTGTACTGACGCACCCGCCACGCCCTTTCCAGCAACCGAACGAATGGACTGCACCTACATGAAACTCGTCCGCTACGGCCTTCCCGGCCAGGAACTGCCCGGCCTGATCGATGACGAGGGCGCGATCCGCGACCTCTCCGCCCATGTCGCCGACATCTCCGGCAGCGTCCTGTCCGACGCCGGCCTCGCCAAGCTCGCCGCGATCGACGTCGACACGCTGCCGGTGGTGGACGGCGATCCGCGGCTCGGCCCCTGCGTCGGCGACGTCTCGAAGATCCTCTGCATCGGCCTCAACTACTCCGACCACGCGGCCGAGACCGGCGCCGAGCCGCCGAGCGAGCCGATCGTCTTCACCAAGCAGCTGAACGCGCTCTGCGGCCCCAACGACGATGTCGAGATGCCGCGCGGCTCGGATGCGCTGGACTGGGAGGTCGAGCTCGCGGTGATCATCGGCAAGCGCGCCAAATACGTCTCCGAGGCCGACGCGATGAAGCATGTCGCGGGCTTCGCCGTGATGAACGACGTCTCGGAGCGGACCTTCCAGACCAAGCGCCAGGGCCAGTGGACCAAGGGCAAGAGCCACGACACCTTCGGCCCGCTCGGCCCCTGGCTCGTGACCCGCGACTCGGTCGCCGACCCGCACAACCTCGCCATGTGGCTCGACGTCAACGGCGAGCGGCGCCAGACCGGCAACACCTCGACGCTGATCTTCAACGTGCCGCACGTGATCTCGTACCTGTCGCAGTTCATGACGCTGATGCCGGGCGACGTCATCACCACCGGCACCCCGCCGGGCGTCGGCATGGGCATGAAGCCGCCGCAGTACCTCAAGGTCGGCGACGTCATGACGCTCGGCATCGACGGGCTCGGCGAGCAGCGGCAGACGGTGATCGAGGCCCGGCCCTAAGGGCCGGTCCGACACCGAAAGAGATACCGGCCGCCACCGCGGCGATGGAGAGAGCGCCATGAGCATCCGGAACGTCACCCTGATCGGCACCGGCATCATGGGCGCGCCGATGGCGCGCAACATCGCCAAGGCCGGCTTTGCCGTGACCGTCTGGAACCGGACGCGGGAAAAGGCCGAAGCGCTCTCCGACGTCGCGACGGTGGCGGACGATCCGCGACAAGCCGTCGCGAACGCCGACGCCGTCGTCACCATGGTCGACAACTCGCCCGTCGTCACCGAGATCTATTTCGGCGCGAACGGGATCGCCGAAGCCTCGCCCGAGGGCGCGATCTTCATCGACATGTCGTCGATCCAGCCTGCGGTCGCGCGGGACCATGCGGAAAAGCTCAAATCCCTCGGCCGGCGCCACATCGACGCGCCGGTCTCCGGCGGCGAGAAGGGCGCGCGCGAGGCGACGCTCGCGATCATGGCCGGCGGCAATCTCGACGACTTCCAGGACGCCGAGCCGCTGCTCGTCTCCATGGGCCGGCCGACCCTCGTCGGCGTCCACGGCGCCGGCCAGGTCGCCAAGCTCGCCAACCAGGTGATCGTCGCCGTCACCATCGGCGCGGTGTCGGAGGCGATGCTGCTCGCCCAGGAGGGCGGCTGCGATCCGGCTGCGCTGCGCAGCGCACTGATGGGCGGATTTGCCACCTCGCGCATCCTCGACCTCCACGGCGAGCGGATGACCGAGCGCAACTTCCTGCCGGGCGGCCCGCTCAGTCTGCAGCTGAAGGACATCGAAAACGCCCTGGAGGTCGCGCGCGCGGCGGGCCTGAAACTGCCGCTGACCGAACAGACACGCGACGCCTACCACGCCCTCGCCCACGACCTCGCCATGGGCCGCCACGATCACTCGGCCTATCTGCTCTGGCTGGAAGCGATCAATCCGGGCAAGCGGCTCGGCACCGGCGAGACGAAGGAGCCGGCGCGGACGGGGTGAACTTGGTCGCGAGGCGCGTTCGACAGCCCCATGAGGGGGTGACCTGCAGGGATCAAGCGCTCCAAGGACAAGCTTAGGCCCGACGACCATCAGCCTATCCTCGTCCGGAGCGATCCGGGGACGCTCAGGCGCTGACTGCGATCCCGAGCCGGCTGGCGACGTCCGCAACTCGGATGCCGTAGAGCCGGCAGGTCTCGAGGTCACCAGGAGACATCTCGTCCGGGGCGGCGTCGGCATCGCACTGGGACATCGGGCAACGTAGGAACCCATCCGGTTCAGGTCGTCGCGCCTCGATGCCTTCACGTTCGCTGGCTTCATGGCGAGGCTGACCCAGAGGCCACCGTGCTGGCCCGCGAGCAAGATGAAATACTGGAGCGTGTTCAGCTTGTCGCCGTTGATGCCGGCGCTGTTCGTGAAGCCGCCGAAAACCTTGTCCTTCCACGTCTCGGCGAACCACGGCTTCGAGGAGGTGTCGGCGAACTTTTTGAACTGCCAGCTCGGACCGCCCATGTAGGTGGGCGAGCCGAAGATGATGGCGTCGGCCTCGGCAAGGGCACGCCATTCTTCATCCGCGATGTTTCCCTCGGCATCGATCGCGATCAGCAAAGCCGACGCGCCTTCCGCGACGGCCTCCGCCACGCGTTTCGTGTGGCCATAGCCCGAGTGATAGACGACGCAGGTTGTAGCGATCGACTGGGTCATGTTGCCTCCTGTGCGCCTCGACGATCGTCGTGATGACGATGCGATCCGACGCGCTTCAATCCCGATCGATACTGTGATCTTTTAGTGCGATAAACGGCGCCCACTGGAACGCATTGTTCCTCCCGAAACAGCCAATGGAGCGTACGCAGATGCAGAACCTGGAGCCGATCCTCATCTTCATCAGGGTCGCCGAGATGGGCAGCTTCACCCGGGCGGCGGACAGCCTCGGCATCCAGAAGGGACGCGCCTCGACGGCGGTTCGCAGGCTCGAGGAGGACGTCGGCGTGAGGCTGCTGCATCGAACGACACGCAGCGTCCAGCTCACGGAAGACGGACGCGCGTTCCATACTCGTGCCCGCGACGTCCTGGCTGATGTCGACGAACTGCATTCGATGTTCGCGGGGGAAAGCGCGGCGCTCCGCGGGCGCCTGCGGATCGACCTGCCGACAGAGATGGCACGCACGACGATCGTCCCGGCCTTGCCGGATTTTCTCGCGCGCCATCCCGAACTGGAGGTGGAGCTGTCGAGCACGGACCGACAGGTCGACCTGGTCCAGGAGGGCTTCGATTGCGTCCTGCGGATCGGCCCCATCGGGGACGAGACACTGGTTGCCCGGCGGCTGGGACGGTTGCGCATGGTGAACGCTGCCAGCCCCGCCTATCTGGCCCGACAGGGCATTCCCCGGTCGATCGACGACCTGAGGCAAAAGCGGCATCGGACGATCCACTACAACCGGAAGCTCGGCGCCGAACCGTACGGATGGGAATATCCCGATGGCGCCGGCGGCACCTACGCAACGCTGCCCCTCGCGGGCGTCCTACAGGTCAACAGCGTGCAGACCTACGAGGCAGCGGGCCTTGCCGGCCTCGGGCTCATCCAGGCGGCCCTCATCGGCGTTCGGCAGCATCTGGAGGCCGGGACATTGGTGGAGATCATGCCCGATCTGCGGCCCGAGCCGCTCGACGTTTCCCTCGTCGTTGCGCACCGGAAGAACCTGTCCCGCCGCGTGCGGGCCTTCATGGATTGGACGGAGAGCGTGCTTTCGCCCTACCTGGAGTGACGTTCGGTCAGGAGGAAGCCGCGGATAGCTTTGCAACCGTCCACTCCCCCCGTGTGCTTCTCTGAAGCAGGCAGGCGCCCCCCGCGGACGCGAGTCGGATCAGGTTGCGCGCCGGCTCGGCACAGAGCGCCCCAGTCGATGCGGCGGCCACTTCCGGCTGCGCCACCCGATACAGCGCCCCTACCGCGGAAACTCCAGCCCCATCTCACGATAGCGCTCGGGGTCGTCGCTCCAGTTCTCGCGGACCTTGACGAACAGGAAGAGGTGGACCGTCTGCTCGGCCGCCTCGATGATCTCCTTGCGCGCGGCCTGGCCGATCGCCTTGATCGTCTCGCCCCTGTGGCCGATGACGATCTTCTTCTGGCTGTCGCGCTCGACATAGATCGTCTGTTCGACGCGGGCCGAGCCGTCGGGGCGGGTCTCCCACAGCTCGGTCTCGACATGGGAGGCGTAGGGCAGTTCCTGATGCAGGCGCAGGAACAGCTTCTCGCGGGTGATCTCGGCGGCGAGCTGGCGCAGCGGCAGGTCGGAGATCTGGTCCTCCGGATAGTACCACGGCCCCTCGGGAAGCTCCGCGGCGAGCCAGGCCATCAGGTCGGCGCAGCCCGAGCCGTTCAGCGCCGAGATCATGAAGACCTTGTCGAACTCGGCCCGCTCGGTGATCTCCTTGGTCAGGCCGAGCAGCTTGTCGCGCTTGATCCGGTCGACCTTGTTGAGGAGGAGCACCTTGCGGCCCGGCCGCTCGGAGAGCCGCTTCAGGATGACGTCGACCTCGTCGTTCAGCCCGCGCTCGGCGTCGACGATGGCAAGCACGATGTCGGCATCCTTGGCGCCGGACCAGGCGGTCTTCACCATCGCCCGGTCGAGCCGGCTCTTCGGCGCGAACACGCCCGGCGTGTCGACGAAGACGATCTGCGTGCGCTCGTGGATCGCGATGCCGCGCACCAGCGCCCGCGTCGTCTGCACCTTGTGGGTGACGATCGAGACCTTGGTGCCGACCAGCTGGTTGACCAGCGTCGACTTGCCGGCGTTCGGCGCGCCGATCAGCGCGACGAAGCCGGAGCGCGTCGGCGCGCTCGAGCCCTCGCCCGCTCCCGCCGTCGTCCCGTCCGCTTCCGGTCCTGTCCCGTCGCTCGTCACTCAATCATCCTTCCAGACGGCCTCGCGCCGAAGCACGCTCTCTGCCGCACTCTGTTCCGCGAGGCGCTTGGAGCGCCCCTGCCCTTGTGCCGGCTCGACGTCCGGGATGACCACCCGCACGGTGAAGACCGGCTCGTGGTCGGGTCCCGTCCGCTCGATCACCTCGTAGCGCGGCGGGGTCGGCCCCTTCTGATGCGCCCATTCCTGCAGTGCGGTCTTGGCGTCGCGCCGCGCCGAGACCGCCTCGTCCAGCCGTCCGCCCCAGTGGCGCTCGATGAAGTCGCGGGCGGTGTCCAGGCCCTCGCCGAGATAGATGGCGGCGATCAGCGACTCGACGAGGTCGGCGCGGATGTTGCGCGTGCGCTCGCCCCGCAGCTTCTTCAGGTCGCCGCCCTGACGCACGAAGTCGAAGAGGCCGATCTCGTCGGCGATTTCGGCGCAGGCCTCGGCGCTGACCAGCGCGTTCAGCCGCAGCGACAGCTCGCCCTCGTCGGCTTTCGGGAACAGGGCGAAGAGCTTCTCCGCGACGACGAGGCCGAGCACCCGGTCGCCGAGGAATTCCAGCCGCTCATAGCTCGCCTCGCCGCCGCCGCCGGACTTGAGACTGGAATGGGTCAGGGCCCGTTCGAACCGGGCCTTGTCCCGGAAGCGGATGCCGATCCGCTCCTCCAGCGCCTCGAGCGGCTTCTCCCGCGTCAGCCGAGCCATGTGAAGATGCGGGAAGGCCGCAGATCCGCCGGCCAGTTCCACAGCTCCAGCGGCGAGACGTCGTCCTTGATCGAGAAGAAGATCACCTGCGCCTTGCCGACGAAGTTCTCGAACGGCACGTAGCCGACGTCGAAACGGCTATCCAGCGAGTTGTCGCGGTTGTCGCCCATCATGAAGTAATGGCCGGGCGGCACGACGAATTCGCGGGTGTTGTCGCCCGGCGAATTGTCGCTGAGATTGAGCGTGATGTAGGATACCCCGTTCGGCAGCGTCTCCTTGAACTGCTGCACATGGGTGCCGTCTCCGGCGACGAACTCCCCGGCCGGCACGCGCGGCACCGGCTTGCCGTTGATGTAGAGGATGTCGTTCTTCACCTGGATGTGGTCGCCGGGCAGGCCGACCAGTCGCTTGATGTAGTCGACGCTCTCCTCGTGCGGCTTGCGGAAGACGACGATGTCGCCGCGATGCGGCTGCGAGGCGAGGATCCGCCCGTTGAAGATGTCGGGGGAGAACGGGAAGGAGTATTTCGAGAAGCCGTAGCTCCATTTCGAGACGAAGAGGTAGTCGCCGACGAGCAGCGTCGGCATCATCGATCCGGACGGGATCGAGAAGGGCTGGAACAGGAAGGTGCGGATCACCAGAGCGAGCAGCAGCGCCTGGATGATGACCTTCACGGTTTCGCCGAAGCCGCCCTTTTCCGTCCGTTCGGCCTGGTCGACCATGGTGCCCACTGCCTTCTGTCTCATGATTTCCTCGCGGCCACGCCGCATGGCGCCTTCTACCGGCTCGCCTTGGCCGGGGCAACTTGACGATTGCTAAACTTCGTCGGCGGCCGGGTTCGCCCCGGCCGAAGGGTGCCGGCGCAGTTCCGGGCGCTCCTTCGCCGGCGCGGACCGCCGCGCAGCGCTACGGGCGCGCCGCTCGTCGCGCAGAGAAGCCATGCGGCGCGCCCGATGCGCCTGAAAGCTGCGCGCGGCGAAGAAGACCGCCGTATAGGACAACAGACCGACCCCGAGGCCGAGCGGCACCGCCCCGATCAGCATCGGTTCGACGATCGGCTTCCAGATCGCCACGAAGTCCATATGCGCCAGCGCATGGCCGAGCTTGAGCGCCGATCGCTCCTCGATCTGGTGGCCGTGGAGGATGTACTGACCGATCTCGTAGGTGGCGCCCCAGATGAAGGGGAAGCTCGCGGGATTGCCGATCATCGTGCCAAGTGCGGCGGCGGCCATGTTGCCCGCCAGGACATAGGCGAGCGCGAAGGCCATCAGGAAGTGGAAGCCGATGAAGGGCGTGAACGACATCGCGGCCCCTGCGGCAAAGCCCGCGGCGATGGCGTGCGGCGTTGCGTTCAGCCTCAGGACGCGCTTGCGGAAATAGTGGAACGAGCGCGAGAAGGATCGGCGCGGCCAGATGATCGTCCGGATGCGGGACGCGAAGGGCTGGGGCTGGCGCCGCCTGAACAGCATGGAAGTGGCAGTCTCCGAAGGGCCGGTTCGGCCGCGATGTCGAACGTCTCGCGAGGAGAAAAGAGCATAACGGGCCGAAGGTCCAGCCGCTCGTTCGCTGAGCAGCTAACGCGCTCCACTGACCGAATTGCGGCAGGGCCGCCGTTCCGGTCGGCAAGGCTTAAGAGCGTCAGCCGTTCACCCGCGACACCTCCGAGATGCAGTCCTTGGCGCGCAGCTGCTTCAGCGTCCGGTTGAGATGCGCAAGGTCCCAGACTTCCAGCTCGATCACCATCTTCGTGAAGTCCGGCGCGGTCGAGACCATGGAGAGGTTGTGGATGTTGGCGTCGTTGACGGCGATCGTCTCGGCGATCTCCGCCAGCGATCCCGGCTCGTTGATCGCCGAGAGCATGATCCGCGCCGGAAAGCGGTTCTTCAGTGCCGCGTCGATGTCCCAGCGCACGTCGACCCAGCGGTCCGGCTGCTCGTCATAGGCGGTGAGCGCCGGCGACTGGATGGGATAGATGGTGATGCCCTTGCCGGGTTCGATGATGCCGACGATCCGATCGCCCGGCACCGCCCCGTCGGGGCCGAAATGCACCGGCATCTCGCCGCCGACGCCGCGGATCGGAATGGCGTTGGCGCCGCCGCCGCCCCTCTCCTTCTCCCTGGCCTTCGGGCGTCCCGGCACGCGGAAGATCATCCCGGCGGCGGTGCGCAGATTGAACCAGCCCTCTTCGTCGCGCCGCGGGATCGGCTTGGTGATGCGGCTGTCCTGATAGTCGGGATGGACCGCCTTCAGGACGTCGGTCGACGAGAGTTCGCCCCGGCCGACCGCGGCGAGCGCGTCCTCGATATCGCGGTGGCCGAGCTTGCCGATCAGCGGCTTCAGCGCGTCGCGCGAGAAGGTCTTGCCCGAGCGGGCGAAGGTGCGCTCGAGAATCTGCTGGCCGAGGCCGGAATACTGTCGACGGATGGAAGCACGCGTCGCCCGGCGGATGGCGGCGCGGGCCTTGCCGGTGACGGCGATGGTCTCCCAGGCCTGCGGCGGCGTCGCGCCCTTGGCGCGGATGATCTCCACCTCGTCGCCATTGGCGAGTTCCGTCATCACCGGCATGATCCGCCCGTCGATCTTGCAGCCGACGCAGCTGTCGCCGATCTCGGTGTGGACGGCATAGGCGAAGTCGATCGGCGTCGCGCCGCGCGGCAGCGCGATCAGCTGCCCCTTGGGCGTGAAGCAGAACACCTGGTCCTGGAACAACTCGAGCTTGGTGTGCTCCAGGAACTCTTCCGGATTGTCGCCGGTCGCCAGAAGCTCGATCGTGCGCCGCAGCCAGCCATAGGCGTTGGAGTCCTTCGACAGGTGGACGCGCGCGTCCTCCTCGCTGCCGAGGTCCTTGTAGACCGAATGGGCGGCAACGCCGTACTCGGCGATCTCGTGCATCTGCTGGGTGCGGATCTGCAGCTCGACGCGCTGGCGCGAGGGACCGACGATCGTCGTGTGCAGCGAGCGGTAGTCATTCTGCTTCGGTGTCGAGATGTAGTCCTTGAAGCGGCCGGGGACCATCGGCCAGGTCCGGTGGACGATGCCGAGCGTGCGGTAGCACTCCTCCTCGGTCGTCACGATCACCCGGAAGCCGAAGATGTCGGAGAGCTGCTCCAGCGACAGCGCCTTGCGCTGCATCTTGGAGAACACCGAATAAGGCTTCTTCTGGCGGCCGTAGACCTTGGCCTCGATGCCGCTTTCGGCCAGCCGCTCGGTGAGGTCGCGCTCGATCGCCGCGATACGGTCGGCATGCCGGTCGCGCAGCTCGGCCAGCCGCTGGCTGATCGTCTCGAAGGCCTCCAGGTTCACATGCCGGAAGGCGAGGTTCTCGAGTTCCTCGCGCATGTCCTGCATGCCCATGCGCCCGGCGAGCGGCGCATAGATGTCCATCGTCTCCTGGGCGATGCGGGCACGCTTCTCCGGCGCCATGTGGCCGAGCGTGCGCATGTTGTGCAGGCGGTCGGCGAGCTTGACGAGCAGGACACGGATGTCGTCGGCGATCGCCAAGAGCAGCTTGCGCAGGTTCTCCGCCTGGGCGGCCTTCTTCGAGACGAGGTCGAGCCGCTTGAGCTTGGTCAGCCCCTCGACCAGCTGGCCGATCTTCGGGCCGAAGAGCTGGTCGATCTCCTTGCGGGTGGCGTCGGTGTCCTCGATCGTGTCGTGCAGGAGCGCGACGGCGACGGTCGCCTCGTCGAGATGCATCTGCGTCAGGATCGCCGCGACTTCCAGCGGATGGGAGAAGTACGGGTCGCCGCTGGCACGCTTCTGGGCGCCATGCTTCTGCATGGCGTAGACATAGGCCCTGTTGAGCAGCGCTTCGTCGAGATCGGGCTTATAGGCCGCGACGCGCTCGACGAGCTCGTATTGACGCATCATTGTTTGCGGCGATCGCCTCAGTCTTCAAGGATCGGGAACGAAAAAGGGGCGCCACCGCCGCTGCGGTGACGCCCCTTATATAGGAACCCTAGCGGGTTAACCGAAAGTGGCGGTGAGCCGGCCCGGTCAAAAATCTTCCGTCTTTTCCGGCGGGACCAGACCCTCGATGCCGGCGAGCAGTTCGTCCTCAGACATCCGGTCGAAGGAAATCTGCTCTTCCTCCTCGCCCTGCGGCGCGGCGGCGGCTTCGGCGGGCGCCGCTTCCGCGGTGATGCGACGCTGCGGCGCGGCCGGCTGGGGCTGCTGCTCCGGCTCGTCGACCTCGACGTGCTTCTGCAGCGAGTGGATCAGATCTTCCTTCAGATCGCCGGGCGACAGCGTCTCGTCGGCGATCTCGCGCAGCGCAACGACAGGGTTCTTGTCGTTGTCGCGGTCGACGGTGATCTGCTGACCCTGCGAAATCTGCCGCGCCCTGTGGCTCGCCAGCAAAACCAGCTCGAAGCGGTTTTCGACCTTATCGACGCAATCTTCTACGGTGACACGGGCCATGCCTGTCTCCTGGCTCAACCGAATTCGATGGTGAAGCCGTTCACATAACTCTTTCGGACGCGCCCCACAAGGGCTATGATGCGCTGCAGCGCGGCATCGACCGGAGCCGACCATTGGCACGGCTCCATCGACCGCTTAGGGTCGCCGCGACTGAATCAGATATTCGGGCGCAGCCCGCCGTGTTAGACTGACGCTTCGAAGTCTCTCGCAGCCTTTCCTGCTACTGCCTCTTTACTAATGGAAGTTGTCCAATAATGTTCGATCAGCGCGAGAAAATTGCACTCTTCATCGACGGCGCCAATCTTTACGCGACATCGAAGAATCTCGGCTTCGACATCGACTACAAGAAGATGCTGGCGTTCTTCCAGCAGCATGCCTACGTCCTGAGGGCGTACTACTACACCGCGCTGATCGAGGATAACGAGTACTCCTCGATCCGGCCGCTGATAGATTGGCTAGACTACAACGGCTATCGCGTCGTCACCAAGCCGGCCAAGGAGTTCACCGACCAGACCGGCCGGCGCAAGATCAAGGGCAATATGGACATCGAGCTGGCGATCGACGCGATGGAACTCGTCGACACGGTCGATCACTTCGTCCTGTTCTCCGGCGACGGCGATTTCCGCTCGCTGGTCGAGGCGCTGCAGCGCCGCGGCCGCAAGGTGTCCGTCGTCTCCACCCTCTCGACCACGCCGCCGATGATCGCCGACGACCTGCGCCGTCAGGCCGACCACTTCATCGACCTCGCCTCGCTGAAGGGCGATGTCGGGCGCAATCCGGCCGAGCGCGAGGCGCGGCTTGCTCGCCGCGCCGAGGCGGAAGACGGCGACGACTATTGATCGGCACGCCGCCTCGATCTGACCGCGCATGATTCGATCCGCCACTAGCGGCCCTGCCGCCCGTCCCCGCTGCGCCGAGCCTGGCCGCGACTGCCCGCTCTGCCCGCGCCTCGTCGACTTCCGCGAGACCTGGCGCTCGCGCGAACCGGGCTGGCACAACGCGCCGGTGCCGAGCTTCTTGCCGGAAGGCGGGCCGGACGCCGTAAGGCTCCTCGTCGTCGGGCTGGCCCCGGGCCTTCGCGGCGCCAACCGGACCGGCCGGCCCTTCACCGGCGACTATGCCGGAGACCTCCTCTACGCCACGCTGTCCCGCTTCGGTTTCGCCAACGGCCGCTTCGACGCGCGCCCGGACGACGGGCTGGAACTGATCGGGACGGCGATCACCAACGCCGTCCGTTGCGTCCCGCCGGAGAACAAGCCGGTCGGCGCGGAGATCAACACCTGCCGCGACTTCCTCGCCGGGACGATCGGGCGCTTCGCCCATCTGCGGGCCATCGTCACGCTTGGCCGCATCGCCCACGATTCGACGGTGCGCGCGCTCGGCGCCCGCCCGAGCACGGCGCCCTTCGGTCACGGCGCGGCGGCGGATCTTAGCGGCCTGCGGATTTTCTCCAGCTACCACTGCTCGCGCTACAACACGAACACCGGCCGGCTGACCGAGGCGATGTTCGTCGACGTGTTCGATCAGGCGGCGGAGCATCTCGGCCGAGACTGACGAGCGGGTAACGCTCTTCGTTTTTCTGCAGGCCCCGGCGCGACGGCGTCGCGGCGCACCTCCATTCGCGGATCCGCCCGCGCAAGCGCAAGGCAATCCGCAGGAAGGCCGTGTCGCGCAAAATCTCGCCTCGCCAACGGGGACCGCGGCGGCTTATCTACGCCCTTAGCCAGTCATCCGACCGGGACCAGCGAAAGACGAGACCATGGCCGAGCGCAGGCTCAGCGGCATTCCGACCCTGCATCTTGCCGATATTCACCGGGCCGATCCCCATGAGGACGGCGAAGCGCGCGCCCGCTCGCAGCGCATGGGCGCCCTTGCGAGCCTGCCGGTGTTCTTCGACCTTGCGGGCAAGCGGGCGGTGATGGCCGGCGGCGGAGCGGGCGCGGCCTGGAAGGCCGAGCTTCTCGCCGCGGCGGGTGCCGGCGTCGACCTCTACGTCCCGCGCGACGACCTCGGCGAGGAGATGGCGGAGCTTCTCGGCGCCAAGCCGTCCTCCGGCCGCATCGTCCACCACGACCGGCCCTGGTCGGCCGATGTCTTCGCCGGCGCGGCGATCGCCGTCGGCGACATCGACAGCGAGGCGGAAGCGCAGGCCTTCGCCTGCGCCGCGCGGGCCGCGGGCGTGCCGGTCAACGTCGTGGACAAGCCCGCCTTCTGCGACTTCCGCTTCGGCTCGATCGTCAACCGCTCCCCCGTCGTCGTCGGCATCTCCACCGACGGCGCCGCGCCGATCCTCGGCCAGGCGATCCGCCGGCGCATCGAGACGCTGCTGCCGCCGGCGCTGGCCGGATGGGCGGCGCTCGCCTCGAAGCTGCGCGGCGAGGTGATGGACCGCCTCGCGCCGGGCCCGCTCCGCCGCGCCTTCTGGGAGCGCTTCTCCGACAGCGCCTTCACGACCAGGCCGCCGGGCGCTGAAGCCGAGGGCGACGCCCGCGGCTTCGTCGCCGATCTCGCGCGGTCCCCCGCCGCCGGCGGCCGCGTCACCCTCGTCGGCGCCGGCCCCGGCGAGGCCGAACTCCTGACCCTGAAGGCGGTGCGCGCGCTGCAGGCCGCCGACGTCATCCTCTTCGACGACCTCGTCTCCGACGACATCCTAGAACTTGCCCGGCGCGAGGCGAAGCGCATGCTGGTCGGCAAGCGCGCGGCGCGCGAGAGCTGCCGCCAGGAGGACATCAACGCGCTGATGGTGCAGTTCGCCAAGGCCGGCAAGCATGTCGTGCGGCTGAAGTCCGGCGACGTCTCGGTGTTCGGGCGCGCCGGCGAGGAACTGGACGAGCTGCGCCGCGAGGCGATCCCCGTCGCGATCGTGCCGGGCATCACCGCGGCCTCGGCGCTCGCCGCCGCCTTCGGCGTCTCGCTCACCCATCGCGACCGGGCGCAGCAGGTCCGCTTCGTCACCGGCCATTCCAAGAAGGGCGGCCTGCCCGAGGATCTGGAATGGACGGCGCTCGCCGACGACCACGCGACGACGATCTTCTACATGGGCGGGCGGATGGCGGGAAAGATCGCCGAGCGGCTGATCGCCAACGGCCTGCCGGCGGGAACGCCGGTGGCGGTCGCGGCGAACCTCTCGCGCGACGACGAGACCCGCGCGGCAGGAACGCTGGAGAACCTCGGCGCGATCGTAGCCCGGATCGGCGTCGACCGCCCGATCCTCATCGGCGTCGGCCGGGTGTTCCAGGAACATGCAAAGGCGGCCGAGGTGCCGCCGACGGTTCAGCCGGCAGAGGCCGCCCGGCAATCGTTCTGAGCGGAGAAACCTTGGAAACGACCTGAGAACGCCGCCCTTTCAAACCGGCAGCGAGATGGCGTATTCCGGAGAGACAACGTCGATCGCGAAGGGGAGAAAGTGCCTCGTGTTCCGGGTCAAGACGGTCAATCCATGAGCCTTGGCGGTGCCGCCGATCAAAGCGTCCGCCATGCCGGGATCATGTCCTGCCGCGAGTGCCGCCGATTCCAGCCGCCCCGCGACGATCGCAACGTCGACGTCGATGGGCAGGATCTTGTCCTGAAAGGTCGCAAGCAGCCCGGCAAGCCAATGGCGCAGTGCAGCCGCCTTGGCCGTGGCGCTCCCGCGTTCCAGACGATCGATCGCCTTCTCGACCTCCTGCACGCTGACGACCGACAGCAGGACGCGGCCGGCCTCGTCGACCCGATCCAGCCAGGCTGCGAATTCGGCATGACCGGCAAGGTTGGCGGGAGACAGGAGCGACAGGACGTTCGTATCGAGCAGAAATCCGCTCACAGCTCGGGATCTCGGGGCGGCGCGGAGTTCCGGTCGAACGCGTCGTGGTCGGGAATCGTCTTCAGATAAGAGACCAGTCCGGGCCGCTTCCTGCCGAGCGCCCTTCGAGCGATCTCCGCCGCTTCCAGCGAGACGAGAGCCGCGACAGGCTTGCCGTGGCGCGTGATGGTGACGAACTCGCCCTTCATCGCCTGGTCCACGAAGCCTGAGAAGCCGGTCTTGGCGTCCCTGAGGCCGACGTCGGACATCTTCTGCTCCAACGTGATCATATAGAACCATTTTCTGTCCCCAGATGGGGAAGTCAACGTTCGCCGGATATCCTCCGCGAACGATCTCGGAGGATATCGGCATCGTTCCCACCGGTTGAGGATGGCTTTTGGCGGCCGGAGCGCCACAATGCCGACTGCATCATCTCGTCTGTCTGGTATCCCGCAATGAAGTCACTGCTCGCCCTCCTCGCCGTCGCCGCGCTCGCCGGCTGCACCTCGACCAGTACCGCTGTCCGCTATTCGTCCGCCGCCCCTCGGCCGGTCTCGGCGGAAAAGGAATGCGCCCGCTTCGGCTTCGTCGCCGGCACCGCCGCCTATAATTCCTGCGTCATCGACATGCAGAAGCAGGCCGTGACGCTCGCGCGCGGCCGGCACTAGGACGCTTCGCCCGTCGCGGGAACGCCTGCTCCATCCTCTCATGATCGGCGCCTTGATGGCGCGGCACCCGCTCGCCCGCGAGCGGGTGCCGCCGTGCGTGCGCGAGGCAGGTCTCGAAAGT
Source organism: Jiella sp. M17.18 (assembly GCF_041027365.1). Taxonomy (NCBI): domain Bacteria; kingdom Pseudomonadati; phylum Pseudomonadota; class Alphaproteobacteria; order Hyphomicrobiales; family Aurantimonadaceae; genus Jiella; species Jiella sp. M17.18. The sequence goes on from NZ_JBFTEH010000002.1 coordinate 421,491, forward strand.
CTTTGATCCTTCGGCTCATGGCCTTTACAAGCCCGGCTCAATCCGACGCAGATAACAATCGCTTTCGATCAGGTCAGGACGGCTCCATGCGCCCCTCCAAACGCCCCGCCGATGCCATGCGCGACGTCACCATGGACACCGGCGTCTCGCGCCATGCGGAAGGCTCCTGCCTCGTCCGCTTCGGCCATACCGAGGTCCTGTGCACCGCGAGCCTGGAAGACCGGGTCCCCGGCTGGCTGAAGAATTCCGGCAAGGGCTGGGTCACCGCCGAATACGGCATGCTGCCGCGCGCGACCGGCGAGCGCATGCGCCGTGAGGCGGCTTCCGGCAAGCAGTCCGGCCGGACCCAGGAGATCCAGCGCCTGATCGGCCGCTCGCTGCGGGCCGTGGTCGACCTGAAGGCCCTCGGCGAGCGCCAGATCACCGTCGACTGCGACGTCATCCAGGCCGACGGCGGCACCCGCACCGCCGGCATCACCGGCGGCTTCGTGGCGCTGGCCGAATGCCTCAAATGGATGGAAGAGCGGGCCATGGTGAAGCGCCGCGACGTCCTCCTCGGCCACGTCGCTGCGGTCTCCTGCGGCATCTACGCCGGCGAGCCGGTGCTCGACCTCGACTATGCCGAGGATTCCACCTGCGACACCGACGCCAATTTCGTCATGACCGGCGGCGGCGGCATCGTCGAGATCCAGGGCACGGCCGAGGGCGAGCCCTTCTCGCAGGACGAGCTGATGCAGCTTCTGGCGCTCGCCAAGAAGGGCATCGACGAACTCGTGGGCACACAGCGGCGCGTGCTGGGAGAGATGTGGTGAGACATCTGAAGCCGCAGGACGGCCCGCTCCTCGTCGCCAGCCACAATCGCGGCAAGATCTGGGAGATCCGCGAGCTGATGGAGCCCTTCGGCTTCACCATCACCTCGGCCGCGGAGAAGGGCCTCGACGATCCCGAGGAGACCGGCACGACCTTCGAGGAGAACGCCGAGATCAAGGCGCTCGCCTCGCTGAAGGCGACCGGGCTCGTCTCCCTGTCCGACGATTCAGGCATTGCCTTCGAAGCGCTGAACGGCGACCCCGGCATCTATTCGGCCCGCTGGGGCGGCCCGGACCGCGACTTCGCGATGGCGATGCGCAATGTCGAGGAGAAGTTGCAGAGCGCCGGTGCGACGACGCCGGACAAGCGCCGCGCCACCTTCGTCGCCGTGCTCTGCCTGGCGCTGCCCGGCGGCGAGACGCACTTCTTCCGCGGCGAGGTGCACGGAACGGCCATCTGGCCGCCGCGCGGCACGCTCGGCTTCGGCTACGACCCGATGTTCCTGCCGGACGGCGAGAGCCGCACCTTCGGCGAGATGATGTCGGCGGAAAAGCACGCCTGGCGGCCGGGGCAGGAGACCGCCCTCTCCCACCGCGCCCGCGCCTTCCAGAAATTCGCCCGCGACGCGCTCGGAGTGGAATGACCCTCTTCATGCGACCCGGCCCCGAAGTCGTGCCGTTCACGCCGCCGGACCGCCAGCCCGGCTTCGGCGTTTACGTCCACTGGCCCTTCTGCGCGGCCAAATGCCCCTATTGCGACTTCAACAGCCATGTCCGGCACAAGCCGATCGACCAGGACCGCTATGCCGCGGCCTTCGAGCGCGAGCTGAAGGAAGCCGCCCGGCGCTCGCCCGGCGAGACGGTGACGTCGATCTTCCTCGGCGGCGGCACCCCCTCGCTGATGGAGCCGAAGACCGTCGCGCGAATCCTCGACGCCGTCGCGGCCAACTGGCCGGTGGCAGGCGGCGCCGAGATCACCATGGAGGCCAATCCCTCCAGCGTCGAGGCGGAGCGCTTCCGCGGCTATCGCGCCGCCGGCGTCAACCGCGTCTCGCTCGGCGTCCAGGCGCTGAACGACGAAGACCTGAAGCGCCTCGGCCGGCTGCACGACGTCGCGGAGGCGCTGCGGGCGATCCGGCTGGCGCGCGAGACCTTCCCGCGGCTCTCCTTCGACCTGATCTACGCCCGGCCGGACCAGAGCGTCGAGGCCTGGGAGGCGGAGCTGACGCAGGCGATCGACCTCGCCGCCGACCACCTGTCGCTCTACCAGCTGACCATCGAGCAGGGCACGCCGTTCTACGCGCTGCACAAGGCGGGAAAGCTGATCGTGCCGGACGGCGAGACCTCGGCAGCGCTTTACGAGGCGACGCAGCAGCTCACGGCGGCGCGCGGCCTCCCCGCCTACGAGATCTCCAACCATGCGGTGCCGGGCGCCGAATCGCGCCACAACCTCACCTATTGGCGCTACGGCCTCTATGCCGGCGTCGGCCCCGGGGCGCATGGTCGGCTGATGAAGGACGGCGTGCGGCACGCCGTCGCCAACGAGAAAATGCCGGAGACCTGGCTGAAGATGGTCGAGGCCTGGGACTCCGGCGCCGTCGAGGACGAGCCGCTGTCGGCCGAGGAACAGGCCGACGAACTCCTGCTGATGGGTCTCAGGCTGGCGGAGGGCATCGATCTCGCCCGCTGGCGCCGCCTCGCCGGCCGCGACATCGACCCGGACAGCGAATCGGACCTGCGCGCCCACGGCATGATCGAGCGGCTCGGCCCCGACCGCATCCGCGCGACGCCGGCCGGCATGCTGGTGCTCGACGCAGTGGTGGCCGATCTGGCGTAGGCGCCGGCGATGGGGGCGCTCGTGCCGGCAGAGGCCACGGGCGCGCTGCGCGGTGCCCATTCGCGCTCCTGACGCCTCGCGACCGGCTGACGCCGCCTCCGTCCGTTACGGCACGATCGTCAGCCAGGGCCAACGCGCGCGATACTGCGCGGCCTTCTCGGCGAATCGCTCCGGGCGGGCGTGGCGGCTGTTCATCCGCAAAATGCCCGCCTCGAGATCGTCGAAGCCGTCCGGCGCATAGACCGCGCCGGTCGCGAGCTCGAGACCGACGCAGGTGCAGGCGACGAGGAAGCGATCGATCCCGTCTCTGGCCGAGACGAGCTGCGGATAGGGCGAACCGAAGCGGTGCTCGTACCAGAGATGCACCCGCGCCTGGTTCCGCACCTCGACCGTGACGCCCAGATCCTCCACGGCTCGCGCGACCGCGCGAATCACGGCGTCCTCCGCCTCGAAGGAGAGGTCGCGCTCGTCGAAATAGAAGACGTCGTAGTCCTTGATCCCCCATCGCGGCTCGCGGCTCGACCGCGCGTTCCAGACCGTCTGGAACAGGCAACCCGCCGTCAGGTGGCACTGCGGCAAGGCGAGGGCCGCCAGCCGGCCGAGCAGCGCGGCATTGGTCGGATTTGCCATGGTGCAGCGAAGGAAGTCGGTCGGCGTCATGGGACAAGCTGATTCGAATGGACGGCCGGAAAATCCTATCCTCGGCGCGCTCCAGCCGGAACGTCCCCGGCATCGCCAGTTGCGCCGGCGCCTTCAAACAGAGGCGAAACGGGGGTTGAAGACGCCTGGGACGCGCCCCGTCGCGGCGATGCGAAAGAAGCGTCACTTGCCTGTTGCAATCGCCCGCGCTTTCCGCCATATAGCCCTCGTCCGCGGCGCTGAATCAAGCGCTGCCGGGGAGCGGGCGGGTGTAGCTCAGGGGTAGAGCACAACCTTGCCAAGGTTGGGGTCGAGGGTTCGAATCCCTTCGCCCGCTCCAATTTCTCCTTTGTCCGATCGAGACGCGCATGCGCGGAATTTGCCTTGGGCCGAGCTGATCCCTTTCGGTCGATAAGGGTTGGCTCCATGGTCTGCAGGGCTTTCTGGTTCAGGTCGGCATGGCCCGATCATCAGTGATGAAGCCGACGAGCCGAATCCCCCGCATCGGATCCGGGCGTCGGCAGTTGACGCCGACCCGCTGACCAGCGGGCGCAGCCGAGACCGGGGTCGTCGTTCCATCATCCAGACGCGCCCCCACTGGCGACGACAGCAATCCCCTCGTCTTGGAAGGGATCGGTCTGCCCCGGGACGGGTCGCAGGGTCGTTGCCAGCGTGCTTGAAGGCCGGCCGGCGTCGGCACGGGACAAGGGCCGCGCAGCCGCTGCTCGCCGATTCTCTGAGGAACGCGTCGAAGCGTGCTGCCTTCTGCACCTGCGAGATGTCGGCGCGTGACGGCGGTTTTGCATCCTCGTCCGCATCAGGGGCATGCGCAGGATGCCAGAGGGGCCGGAGCGGCGCATCTGCGACGCTCCGGCCCCTCTCCTCGCTGCGGTGTCGGCCCGGTACGCGTTACTCCGCCGGAACCGCCTCGGCAGCCGAGCGCTGCGGCTCCGCCTTCGGCCGGTCGCGCCCGGCGACCAGCCGGTAGAACAGCGGTACGAAGAAGATCGCGACGAAGGTCGCCGCCAGCATGCCGCCGACCACGCCCGTGCCGATCGAGTGCCGCGACGCCGAGCCGGCACCGGTCGAAATGGCCAGAGGCACCACGCCGAGGATGAAGGCGAGCGAGGTCATCACGATCGGCCGGAAGCGCAGCTTCGCGCCGGCCAGCGCCGCGTCGTAGGCGGACATGCCCTTCTCCCGCTGCAGGACCGCGAACTCGACGATCAGGATGGCGTTCTTCGCCGCGAGGCCGACCAGCGTGACGAGCCCGATCTGGAAGTAGACGTCGTTGTCGAGCCCGCGCAGGAAGATCGCGAGCAGCGCGCCGCCGACCGCGAAGGGCACGGCCAGCAGAACCGCGACCGGCAGCGTCCAGCGCTCGTAGAGCGCCGCGAGGATCAGGAAGACCATCAAAATGCCGAAGCCGATGGCGATCGCGCCGGTGCCGCCGGAGGCGATCTCCTGATAGGCCGAGCCCGTCCAGGCGATGTCGTAGCCCTCCGGCAGCGTCTTTGCCGCCACCGCCTGGATCGCCGCCAGCGCCTGCCCCGAGGAGTAGCCCGGCGCCGGGCCGCCCGAGACCTTGGCGGACTGGAAGCCGTTGAAGCGCTCGATGAGGTCCGGCCCGATGACGCGTTTCACCTTGAGCAGGGTGTCGAGCGGGATCATCGACCCGTTCGAGGCCTTGACGTAGACGAAGCGCAGATCCTCCGGCCGCTCGCGGAAGTTCGCCTCCGACTGCAGCGTGACGCGGTAATTGCGCCCGAGCAGGGTGAAGTCGTTGACGTAGAGCGAGCCGAAGGTCGACTGCATGGTCGAGAAGATCGACGAGATCGGGACGTTCATCGCCTTGGCCTTCACCCGGTCGACGTCGATCTTGTACTGCGGGACGTTGGCCACGAAGGTCGTGCGCACGCCGGCGAGTTCCGGGCGCTTCAATGCCGCCTCGACGAGCTTCTGCGTCGCCGCGATCAGCTTCTGCGAGCCGTTGCCGCGCTTGTCCTGGACATAGAGGTCGAAGCCGCCGGTGGTCGAGAGACCCTGGATCGGCGGCGGGTTGAAGGCGAGCACCATGCCGTCCTGGATGCCGGCGTTCATGCCCATGAAGGTGCCGGTCAGGTTGCGCGCGTCGAGCGACGGATCGGTGCGCTTCGACCAGTCCTTGAGGGTGATGAAGGCGACACCCGCGCTCGACTTCTGCGAACCGGAGAGAAGGTCGAAGCCGGCGAAGGTCACGACGTCCTTCACCGCCGGATGCTTCAGGAGGTTGTCGGAGACCTGCTTCATCACCGCCGTGGTGCGCGACAGGGAGGCGGCGGGCGGCAGGATGGCGACGGCGAAGTTGACGCCCTGGTCCTCGTCCGGAACCAGCGAGCCCGGCAGGGTGTGGAAGAGATAGACGATGCCGCCGATGAGGCCGGCAAAGAGCACCAGCGCGAGGAAGGCGCGCCGCATGACGAAGGAGACGCCCCGGCCGTAGCCGTTGGTCAGCTTCGCGAAGCCGGCGTTGAACCAGCGGAACGGCGCGATCGGTCGGCTGTGGGACTGCTTCAGGATGACGCCGCACAGCGCCGGCGTGAGCGTCAGCGCGACGAGACCAGAGATCGTTACCGAGACGGCGATCGTCACGGCGAACTGCCGGTACATCGTGCCGGCGAGGCCGCCGAGGAAGGCGACGGGCACGAACACGGCGCACAGCACCAGCACGATCGCGATCACCGGCCCGGCGACCTCGGTCATCGCCTTGGCCGTCGCCTCCTTCGGCGACAGCCTCTCGCTCGACATGATGCGCTCGACGTTTTCCAGCACCACGATCGCGTCGTCGACGACGATGCCGATCGCCAGCACGAGGCCGAACAGCGTCAGGAGGTTGATCGAGAAGCCGAGCGCCAGGAGCACGCCGAACGTGCCGATGATCGACACCGGCACCGCGATCATCGGGATCAGCGTCGCCCGGAAGCTCTGCAGGAAGACGAAGACGACGATGAAGACCAGGATCATCGCCTCGATGAAGGTGTGGATCACCTCGGTGATCGAGGCCTGGATGAACTTCGTCGTGTCGAAGGGGATGGCGTAGCTGATGCCCTGCGGGAACGACTTCGACAGTTCGTCCATGCGCGTGCGCACCGCCGCCAGCGTGTCGAGCGCGTTGGCGCCCGGCTGGAGGTAGAGGCCGATCGGCACGGTCGGATGGCCGTCATAGGTGGCGTTGAAGGCGTAGTCCTGCGCGCCGAGCTCGACCCGCGCGACGTCCTTCAGGAGCAGCGAGGAGCCGTCGGCATTGGAGCGCAGGATGATGTTCTCGAAGGCCTGCGCGTCGGGAAGCCGGCCCTCCGTCGTCACCGAATAGGTGAAGGCGAGGTCGGAATTGCTCGGCGGCGCACCGAACTGGCCGGCGGCGAACTGCGAGTTCTGGTCCTGGATGGCAGAGGCGACGTCGGAGGGCGTCAGGCCGTATTGCGCCAGCCGGTCCGGCCGCAGCCAGATGCGCATCGAATAGTCCCGGGCGCCGAAGAGCTGGGCCTGGCCGACGCCCGGCACCCGCTTCAACTCGTCGAGGACGTAGAGCAGCGCATAGTTCGAGACATAGGTCGCGTCATAGCGCGGATCGGCCGAGGTCATGGTCGCGACGGCGAGGATCGACGAGTTCTGCTTCGTCACCGTCACGCCGAGACGCTGCACCTCCTGCGGCAGGGACGCCAGCGCCTGCTGGACACGGTTGTTGACGTTGATCGTCGCCTGGTCCGGATCGGTCCCGCTGGCGAAGGTGACGGTGATGTTCGCCGTGCCCGAGGAGGAGTTCGCGGACTGCATGTAGAGCATGTCCTCGACGCCATTGATCTGCTGCTCGATCGGCGCCGAGACCGTCTGCGCGATCGTCTCGGCGCTGGCGCCGGGATAGGTCGCGCGAATCTGCACCTGCGGCGGGACGAGCTGCGGATACTGCTCGATCGGCAGCGAGGACAGCGACAACAGGCCGCCGAGGACGATCAGAATCGAGATGACGGCCGCGAAGATCGGCCGGTCGACGAAGAAGCGGGCGTTCATCGCGAAGCGTCCGCCCGCTGGCTCTCGCCGCGCGTCGCGCGTCGGGCATCGGCTCCGTCCGGCAGCGCCGCATGCGGCACCGGCGGCTGCGGCCCGAGCGTATCGGCCGGGGTTCCGGCGTCGGCGACGACCTGCGTCGCGGCAGCCTGAAGGGTGTCCGCCTCGGCCGAGCGGCGCGAAGCCGTTCCGGCGCCCGCCTCCGTCTTGCGGTCCTTGCCCGCCTTGTCCGGCGCAGCCTTCTCCTCGGCGGCCGAGGCCGCGGCCCCTTTCGCGGCAGCGGGCGCAGCGGTCGCGACACCCGGCTTGGCGGCCGCGGGCTGCGGCGAGACCGGCGCGCCCGGCCGCACCTTCACCACGCCCTCGGTGACGACGCGATCGCCGTCGGAGAGGCCCGAGGACACCACGATCTCGTCGTTCAGCGTCCGGCTGACGGTGACCGGCCGCACCGCCGCGACGTTCTTGGCGTCGAGCGTGTAGACGAAGGTGCCCTGCGGCCCCTGCATCAGCGCCGCGGTCGGGATCGTGATCGCGTCCTTGATCGACAGGCCCTTGACCTCGACCCGGACGAACTGGCCGGGAAGCAGCTGGTTCTTCGGGTTCGGAAACACCGCCCGCGACAGGATCGTCCCGGTATTGGTGTCGATCGTGGTCGAGGTGAAGTCGATGCGGCCGGTCTCGGCATAGGTCTTGCCGTCACCGAACATCAGCGTCACCGACAGGCCGGCCATGTCCTTGGCGCCGGACAGCTTGCCCTGCTGCAGCATCTCGCGGATTGCCGCCGCCTCGGTGTCGGCAGCGGAGAAGTTCACATAGATCGGGTCGAGCTGATTGATCTTGGTCAGGAGATCGCCGGTGCTGAGAAGGCTCCCCTCCGGCACCTGCTCCAGGCTGGTGATGCCGGCGACAGGCGCTTCGACGGTGGCGTAGTTGAGCGAGAGATTGGCGGTTCGCAGCTGCGCCTGCGCCGCCGCGACCTGCGCCTGGGCGAGCTCGCGCGCCGAGACCGCATCGTCGAGTGTCGACTGGCTGGAAGCGCCGCTCTTGGCGAGGGTCCGCGCGCGGGCTTCCGCCCGCTGCGCCTGCGAGAGCTGCGCCTGGGCCTGGCCCAGCTGGGCCTGCGCCAGTGCGACCTGCGCCTGATAGGTCGCCGGGTCGATCCTGAACAACAGCTCGCCGGGCTTGACCCGCGCGCCCTCGTCGAACTCGCGCTTCAGCAGGATGCCGCCGACGCGCGCGCGGACCTCGACCTCCCGCGATGCCGCGACGCGCCCCGCATAGTCGTAGGTGACCGGCACCGTATGGGCCTTCACGGTCTCGACCGTCACGGCGGGCGGCGGCGGCGCCTTGCCGGGCGCCTGCGCGGCGGCAGGCCGGGCCAAGGAGACGAGAACCATCAGGGCCGCCAAACCGGCAGGCCTAAACACACTAAAGCAAGGCATTATAACGACTTTCCCCGCCAGCGGCCCGCCGTCCGCTATTGCATTGCAGCAAACATACATGCATAAATGTATCGGGGCAAGGGAACCGAACGTTGCGGCGAACCAAGCAGGATGCGCTCCGCACGCGCGAGATGATCCTCGATGCGGCGGAGACGCTGTTTTACGAACAGGGCGTTGCGTCGACCACGCTGACGCATATCGCGAATGCGGCCGGGCTGACCCGCGGCGCGATCTACTGGCATTTCCCCAACAAGCTCGAACTCTTCCGCGCCATGCACGAGCGCGCGAAGCTGCCGCAGGAGGAATTCTTCCGGGAGCGGCCGCTGGAGGAACGGCCCTCGCTCGAAGATCTCTTCGAGCACACCATGGCGGCGCTCCACCGGCTCCAGACCGACGAGCGCATGCGCAAGGTGCTGACGATCTTCCTGTTCCGCTGCGAGTATGTCGGCGAGATGGAAGAGGCGTTGACGCGCCGCAACGAGGCGGACGAGGCGATGCGCCGTGCGGTGGCGGGGATCTTCGAAAAGGCGTGCCGGGAAGGCAAGCTGAAAGCCGGCTGGTGCTCGGCCATCGCCGCCAACATCTATTTCTGCGCCGTCGCAGGCATCATCTCGGAGTGGCTGCGAACGCCCGGCGCCTTCGATCTCGAAGACACCGGCCGCTCGATGATCCGCACCATCCTCGGCGGCTGCGCCTGTTCGAGCTTCGAGCCGCCAGCGCCCGGGCAGACCGCAGCGCGGGCGGCGCTTCCCGGGTCGGAACTCGGCAGCGGCGGCGAGTGACCGTCGGCCGGGCGGTTCGGCCCGGCGCCGCCGTTCGCTGCGGACCAGATCGACCTTTCCGCCGGGAGATGAGCCCGGCGATCCGCGTTCAGTTCAGAGGACTGAGGTCGGCAATTCGCTTCTGCTCATAGCCGTAGCCGATTTCCCAAAGCGAGTATTCTTCCGACTGAAGCCGGTATGGATTGATCGCCTGCGCTCCGCGCTTGCGGAAGGCGCGCCGACCTTCGAACCAGATCGAAGTTTCCGCCTGCGCCGACGAAATCGCCTCAGCGAGATCCTGTAGATCCATGACAACCCCCTCTACACAACATGAGCTGCCGCATCGGTGATGCAAGCTGCCGACGTGACATGCGGGAGTCGAGTCCGAAAACAGTGGGTAACCATCCTTTCATCCTGGCTGCATCTTGCAAATCACAGAATCTTTTAGAGCCTGATGATCTGGAATCATCCAATCGCCGGAAAAGGCGCTTGGGCGCCTCCTGTCGGATGACCGCGGGCGCGCCCCGCGGGGAACCAATCGGTCCCTCCGGCTTATCCTGTCTTCATGCCGTGTAGGACGGTTGGCCGGGCGGCCGGCCGGAGCTACACCATCCCATCGGCAAGGAAGGCTCGCTCTCCATGATCTCCGTCGCGTCCTATAATATCCGCAAGAGCGTCGGCACGGACTGGCGCCGCCGACCGATGCAGATCCTGGACGTGCTGAACGAGCTGAGCGCGGACATCGTCGCCCTGCAGGAAGTGGACCGGCGCTTCGGCGCGAGGATCTCCTCGCTGTCGCCGGCAGCGATCCGCGACATCACCCCTTATCGGCCGATCCATTTCGGCGTGAAGTCGCACAGCCTCGGCTGGCACGGCAACACGATCCTGGTGCGCGAAGGGATCGAAGTCCTCCGCAAGAAGCGCCTGATCCTACCGGCGCTGGAGCCGCGCGGCGCCGTGCTGGCGGATCTTCAGCTCGGCGAGCGGCGGCTGCGCGTCGTCGGCATGCATCTCGGCCTCGTCAGCCTGTGGCGCAAGCGCCAGGCGCGCGCCGTGCTCGACCAGCTGGCGGATCTCGAGGAAGCCCTGCCGACCGTCATGATGGGCGATCTCAACACCTGGAACACCGACAGCGGATGCCTCGCCCATTTCGCCGAGGACCATCACGTCATCACCCCCGGCCGCAGCTTTCACTCGCAGATGCCCTTCGTCTCCTTCGACCGGATCATCACCAGCCTGGACATCGCCCTCGTCCACGCGGGCGTTCATTCCTCGCCCACGGCCCGCATCGCCTCCGACCATCTGCCGATCTGGGCGCAGCTGTCGCTGCATGGCGGTCCGATCGCTCAGAAGCGGGTCGAGGTGGCGACGTCGCACTCGTACTGAGCGGCGAGCTCTTCGCGGAAGGCGGGTGAGCGGCTGCCGAGACCGTTCTCGACGTTGAGACCGATGCTCAGCATGTCGAGATTGAAGCTCGAGACCATCGCCCATTGATCGATAATGGCGATCTTGGCGTGGATCATCGCGGGATCGTAGCCATAGACCTCGATGCCGCGCTTGGCGAGACGGCGGGCGAAGTGCTGCGAGACGATGTCGACCACGGGGTGGTCGCTGGTCGAAGGAATGATCAGCCGAACTCGGACGCCGCGCTGCACCGCCCGCGTCAGCGCGTGCCAGATCTTGCGATCGGGCGCGAGATAGGGAGACGTCAGGTCGATCGTCTCGTGCGCGGCGGCGAGCTTCTTCAGGAGCGACTGGTAGATCTCCTGCTTGGTCGGACGCTGCGGCTCGCTGGTGAGATAGGACCAGTGCTCGGCCTCGATGCGGTCGACATTCGCCCGCGGCAGGTCGCGCGGCTCCTGCTTGCCGAGCGCGTAGCGCCAGGCCGTCTCGAAGGCGCGTTCCGCCGCGTTGGTGATGGTGCCCTCGATCAGCACCATCGTGTCCCGCCAGTCCGCCATGCGATCGGCATAGCAGGAGCCGCCGACCATCATCCGGCGGCTGTCGCACAGCACCGACTTGCGATGCAGCCGATGGAATCCCGCGATCGGGTTGTGCAGAAGCCGGCGGGCGCGGTTGTAGATGACGATCGTGCCGCCGGCGTCCAGAAGCGCCTTGCCGGATGCGCTGACGGGAAGGCCGAAGCTGCCATAGCCATCGGCCAGGAGACGGACCCGCACTCCGGCCCGCGCCCGCTCCGTCAGGATCGCCAGCAGATCGCGGCCGATCCCCTCATGCGAGAAGATATACTGCTCGATGTCGAGGGTCTCACGTGCCGAGGCGCACAGATCCAGGACCGCCGGCCAGATCGTCTCGTTGGCGTGGTACATGCGCCAGGTCGGCTCGCCCTCGACCTGCTGCGCCTCGGCGCTGGCTGCCGCAATGCTCAAATCCTCGATGATCGTTCCGGCCTTTCGCCACGCTCGCAAGGCCGGTTCCGGAGCCGGGCCGCGACATTCCACCTGTCCCCGCAAAACTGCGAACCGGAACGCCGTTCTTCAAGATGCCGCGGCGAATTCGGCTGCGGGCACACCGGCGGTCCCCGCCCCTTCGTGTGTCGCCCCTGCTCGACATCCGCAGCCGTCAAACGGAATTGCCGGGACCCGATCGTCCATTGGGGAGTTAGCCGCGGGAGTATCGGCCTCATTCGGGCGGCGCGGCTCTGCAGCCCGTTCGCCGCCCCCTCGGCCCCGTCCCACGCGAGCATCCACGAAGGAGCATCCCCATGAAGGCAGTCGTCTTCCACGGCGTCCGTGACATCCGCCTCGAAACCGTTCCCGACCCGAAGATCGAGGAGCCGACGGACGCGATCGTCCGCATGACCTCCAGCGCCATCTGCGGCACAGACCTCCACATGATCCGCGGCACCATGCCGGGCATGAAGGAGGGCACGATCATGGGCCACGAAGGCATCGGCATCGTCGAGGAGGTCGGCAAGGGCGTGCGCAACCTTTCGGCCGGCGATTGCGTCGTGATCCCCTCCACCATCGCCTGCGGCCACTGCTCCTACTGCCGCTCCGGCTATACCGCGCAGTGCGACGAGGCCAACCCGAACGGTCCTTCGGCGGGCACGTCCTTCTTCGGCGGCCCGGCCCAGACCGGTCCGTTCAACGGGCTGCAGGCCCAGTATGCGCGCGTGCCCTTCGCCAACACCAATCTCGTGCCGCTGCATCCCGAGATCACCGACCACCAAGCGATCTGCCTGTCCGACATCGTGCCGACCGGCTGGTTCGGCGCCGACATCGCCGACATCGAACCCGGCCGCGGCAAGACCGTCCTCGTCATGGGCTGCGGTCCCGTCGGCCTGTCGACGATCCTCGCCGCCTGGCACAAGGGCGCGCAGCGCGTGATCGCCGTCGACCGCAGGCCCGATCGCCTGGCCAAGGCACGCGAGCTCGGCGCCGAAGTCGTCAACTTCGAGGAGGAGAACCCGCTCGAAGTGGTCAAGGAGCTGACCGGCGGCATCGGGCCTGACCGCGTCATCGACGTCGTCGGCGTCGATGCGTTCAAGCCGACCAAGGGGCCGATGCTCGAGACGGTCGAGAAGCGCGCGGAGATCTATGCGCAGCAGGTCAAGCGGCTCGCGGAAAGCTCCGCGTCGACCGAGGCCAAGCATTACGCTGCGGGCGACGCACCCTCGCTGTCGCTCGAATGGTCGGTCGAAATGCTGGCCAAGGCCGGCACGCTGTCGATCATCGGCGTCTATCCGCAGACGCACGAGTTCTTCCCGATCGGCGCGGCGATGAACAAGAACATCTCGATGCGCATGGGCAACGCCAACCACAAGAAATACGTGCAGGAACTCGTCGAACTGGTGCGCCGCGGCGGGCTGAAGCCCGAGCACATCCTCACCGAGGACGAGCCGATGACCGACGTCATCTCCGCCTACGAGACCTTCGACAGCCAGGAGAAGGGCTGGATCAAGGTCGAGCTCGAACCTGCGGCCTGAGGCAACTGCGCGGCTTCCGAAGCGTTACCTTCGATGAACGCACTTCACCTCCGGCGGGCGACGAGCCCGCCGGAGGCCGTTTCAAGGAATATCGTATGGACACGACGACAGGACGCGGCTCCGGCCGCTACGCGATCGAGACCGTGCAGGAGCCGGTGACGGTCTACTTCCACGACGACATCATCGCGACGAGCGATCGCGCGCTGCTGGTGCACGAAGAGGGATCGGAGCCGATCTACTATCTCCCGCGCGATCGGGTGGAGATGGCGTTCCTCGTCGAGAGCGAGGGTCGCGCATCGAGCCCCGACAAGGGCGAAGCCAGGCTGTGGTCGGTTTCGGCGATGAACCGCGGCGCGCAGGACGCGGTCTGGAGCTACGACAATCCGACCGAGCCGCTCCGGGCGCTGGCGGGGATGATGGCCTTTGATCCCGCCGCTTTTCGCGTCGAGGCCGGCGGCCCGCCCCGTGGCGCGATGACCGACAGGATGTGACGAAGGCTTCGCTGCCCCCTTCCACACTCGTCGCTTCGAAGCGGCGACCCGAGCGCCGGCAGCCGCGTCAGCTTCCCGCGAAAGGCGAGCGCGGCAGGGCCTTGAGGAGCAGGTGCAGCGTCTCGATCGTCGACACGTCGGCGATCCCGTCGACGCAGTCCGGCCGGAAATGCCGCTGGAAGGCGATGGTGGCGAGCCGCGTCGGCTCGTCGAACACACCCTCCTGCGCGACGTCGTAGCCATAGGCCGCCAGCAGCCCCTGCCAGGCCGCGACCGGCTCGCCGCGGTCGCCGGGTCCGAAGAACCGCCCGCCCCGTCTCGGCGACGGCTCGACGTAATGGCCGATGCCCGCTGCAGCGAGCCGACCCCAGGGGAATTTCTCGCCCGGATCGATCTTGCGCGCCGGCGCGATGTCGGAGTGGGCGAGCACGAATTCCGCCGGAATTCGGTTACGCGCGACGATGTCGGCACAGAGCGCGATCACCGCCTCGACCTGTTCTTCGGGAAAATCCGGATAGCCGTTGCCGTGGCCGGGATTGACGATCTCGATCCCGACGGAGCGCGAGTTGACGTCGCTCCGGCCCCGCCAGCTGCCCTGCCCAGCATGCCACGCGCGCCGCGCCTCCGGCACCATCTGCACCACCCGCCCGTCCTCATGGACGAGGTAGTGGCACGAGACCTCGCTCTCGGGGTCGCAGAGCCAGCGTGCCGCGCCCTCGCCCGTGCCCATTCCGGTGTAGTGCAGGAGCAGGATGTCCGGCGCGCCGGAAACGCGGCGCTCGTTGTGGTTCGGCGACGGCCGGACCTCGCGGACCAGGGAACTGTCAGGCGTCAAGCGGCGGTCTTTCCGGCAATCTGTCCATAGGCGGCGTTGATCGCCTTCATGCGCTCGTTGGCGATGAACATGAACTCGTCCGGCACGCCGCGCGAGGCGAGACGGTCGGGGTGGTTCTCCTTCACCAGCGTCAGATAGCGCGCACGCGCCTCCTCCGGCGCGGTGTCCGGCTCAAGGCCGAGCACGGCATACGGGTCGTCCGGCCCGCGGATGTGGCGATCGCGGATGCGCGCGAACTCCGCGTCGGTGAGGCCGAAGATGCGCCCGACCTCCGACAGGAAGGCGAGTTCGCGCTCGTGCACCAGGCCGTCGGCCTTGGCGATGTGGAAGAGCCCGTCGAGCACGTCGCCGAGCAGCGCGCAGTCGCCGTCCTCGTCGCGGCACAGGCCCCGCAGGCGCGCCGCGTAGGCCTCGAAACCGGCGATGTCCTGCTTGGCGAGGTCGTAGAGCCGGAAGACGTTGCGCATCTCCTCCGGCGGAATCTCCAGGATCTGCTGGAACGCCGCCACCTCCTCGACCGTCACGATCCCGTCGGCCTTGGCCATCTTGGCGGACAGCGCGATCACCGCCACCGAGAAGGCGACGCGCCGCCGGGTCTCGCGATCGCCCGAGAACAGCGCCCGGATTCCTTCGAGCACCGCGTCGAGCGTCGCCCGGCCGCTGGCCGGGACGCCTTGCAAGAGCGTGTTGAGGCTGGAGAGGATCCGCATCTCTCGAGTCCTGGTGACGATTTTCAGCATGGAAGTATCGGTCATGCCGCACTGCAAGGCAAATGACCGCCCGTTCACCTCAGCCGGTCGCAAGCCGGCACGTAGGCCGATCACATCGGCGGCGCCCGCATAGCCGGCTAAACTGCGTTTCGCAACGTTGCCGCCGCGCAACACCAAAAATTAACCAATCCGCGGGACGATCGAAGGCCATGTTTCAGCCGGCTTTCGCCGGCCGACTCCACACTGCCCGGTCCCCGTGGTTGTGACTGAAACGCCAGATCGAACCTGTCTCGACTGCCATGAATCGTCCCGATCCCACGCCATTCTCGTCCGTCACCACGACATCGCGCTCGGGGGAAGCTGAGCGCGCGAGCGGCCGGCGATCCTCCCGCCGCGCCTTTCTCGGCGGGCTCGCCGCCGCAGCCGTTTTGTCCGGC
Organism: Jiella sp. M17.18; assembly: GCF_041027365.1. Lineage (NCBI taxonomy): Bacteria > Pseudomonadati > Pseudomonadota > Alphaproteobacteria > Hyphomicrobiales > Aurantimonadaceae > Jiella > Jiella sp. M17.18. The sequence continues at coordinate 437,448 of NZ_JBFTEH010000002.1, forward strand.
TGCCGTTCCACGCCGACGAGCCTCGCCGATCTCGGCCTCTCCGGCATAAGCGCCGAGAGCGCCAACGGCTACCCGATCCACGGCGTCGACGTGTCGAAATATCAGGGCGACGTCGACTGGTCCGCAGCCCGCCAGGGGGGCGTCGCCTTCGCTTGGCTGAAGTCCACCGAAGGCGGCGACCGCGTCGACGACCTCTTCGACGCCAACTGGAAGCGCGCCGGCGCGGCCGGCGTCCCGCGCGGCGCCTACCATTTCTGGTATCATTGCCGGCCCGGCCGCGAGCAGGCCGCCTGGTTCATAGAGAACGTGCCGAAGGACGCGGTCTCCCTGCCGCCGGCGATCGACATCGAATGGACGCCCTTTTCGCCGACCTGCACGCGGCGGCCGCCGCGGGCCGAGTTGATCCGCGAGGTCGGCGAGATGTCGGACATGCTGGAGCGTCATTACGGCCAGCGGCCGATCCTCTACGTGCCGATCGACGTCCATCGGGACCGGCTGGTCGGGGCCTTTCCGCATCACGAATTCTGGCTGCGCGCGGTCAAGGACCACCCGGACAACGTATACGAGGACCGCAGCTTCCGCTTCTGGCAGTATACCGAGGACGGCAGCGTGCCGGGCGTCGCCGGGAAGGTCGACCGGAACGCGTTTGCCGGAAGCCGGTCGGACTGGACCAAATGGCTGCGGGCGCATATCGACGTCTGAGATGCCTGAGGTTCGCGGTCGCCCCGTCATGACGCTCCAGGCGCACGCGAAGTAGAAGACACGTCGAAACCGGAGCCGTCCATGCCCTCTGCCGTCCGCCTGGCGCTCGCCGCCACCCTCCTTCTTTCCGGCACGGCCCTTACCTTTGCACAGGACGCCAAGCCGCAATGCGGCGGCGACTTCGGCCAGTTCCTCGACGGCGTGCGCAAGGAAGCCCTGTCGCAAGGCATGTCCAAGGCGGCGGTCGACGCGGCGATCGCCGACATGCATCTCGACGACAAGGCGCTGGCGCGGGACCGGGCGCAGGGCGTCTTCGCGCAGGACTGGCGCCAGTTCGCCGGGCGCATGGTCAATTCCTACCGGCTGAAGATCGGCAAGGAGAAGCTGGAGAAATACGCCGACGTCTTCGCCAAGGTGGAGGCCGAGACCGGCGTTCCCGCACCCGTCATCACCAGCTTCTGGGGCCTGGAGACCGACTACGGCGCGGTGCTCGGCGATTTCGACACGCTGTCGGCGCTCGCGACCCTCGCGCATGACTGCCGCCGGCCGGAGCTTTTCCGCCCGCACCTCCTCGCGGCGATCGAGATCGTCGACCGCGGCTATCTCAAGCCGGACGAGATGAAGGGCGCCTGGGCTGGCGAGATCGGCCAGACGCAGCTTCTGCCGGAGGAGTACATCAAGTTCGGCACCGACGGCGACGGCAACGGCACGATCGACCTGCGCAAGGACACGCCGGACGTCCTCTTCACCACCGGCAAGTACATCCAGTCGCTCGGCTGGCGTCGCGGCGAGCCATGGCTGCAGGCGGTGAAGGTGCCCGCGAACTTCCCCTGGGAGCGCGCCGCGCTGGTCCACAAGGAGCCGGCGGCGAATTTCGCCGCGCTGGGCGTCACCAAGGCGGACGGCTCGCCGCTGGACGACGACAAGCTTCCCGCCGCCCTGCTCCTGCCGATGGGACGCGACGGGCCGGCCTTCCTCGCCTATCCGAACTTCGACATCTACCTCGCCTGGAACAAGTCGCTGGTCTATTCCCTCACCGCGGCCTATTTCGCCACGCGCCTCGCCGGCGCCCCGCCGGTCGACATGGGCAATCCCGCCCCCGGCCTCTCCGTCGAGGAGACCAAGCGCCTGCAGCAACGCCTGACGGACCTCGGCCACGACGTCGGAGCGGTGGACGGGATCGTCGGCGAGAACACAAGGGACGCGGTGCGCGACGAGCAGAAGCGGCTCGGCCTGCCGGCCGACGGCTGGCCGACGAAGGACCTCCTGTCCGCTCTCTAGGCGCGACATCTGCGGTCGACGCGGGCTGCGACGCTTCGGGAGGGAGCACCGGAGAGCGGCGGGCGCTTCCGCCGGCTCCTTCGGGCTGCAACCGGACGGCGGTCCACGGGCCTCGTCCGAAGCCAAGTCGTTTCGGTCGTGAAGCACGGCGCCAACATCCTCCGCGATCCGATCGTTCTGCTTGCTGATTGCCGCAGTTCGATTTTCAGCTATGATACGCTCAGTACATCCCTGGCGCGTGAATCCAGAGCCATGTCCAATAACCCTGCGGAAGAGATGTTCCGTTTCGTCGAGAGCGTGCAGCATCTTGAGGACCGCGGCGCCATCTCCGACCAGCTTCTGCGCAGCGCCAGGTCCTTCGGCCTGATGAACTTCGGAATTTCCGGCCTGCCGGACAAGGGGGAGAAGATCGATCCCTATGTCCTGCTGTGCGGCTGGCCGGAGGAGTGGTTCGCGCGCTATGCGGAACGCGGCTACGTGCACGCCGACCCCGTCATTGCGCGCACGCGCGAGACCGACACGCCGTTCACCTGGAGCGAGGCGATCGGCCAGCGGGCGCTGACGCCGTCGGAACGGCGCACGATGGACGAGGCCTCGGAGTTTCGGATGATGGACGGCTTCACCGTCCCCATCCATTCGATCCACGGCCTGTCCGCGATCGTCACCTTCGGTGCCGAGAAGGTGCAGCTCGGCGAGAAGGAGCGGGGCGCCCTCCACATGATCGCGATCTATGCGCACAACCGCCTGCGCACGCTCCCGTCCGGCGGTGGCACGGACAACGGCAAGCGTTCGAAACTCACCATGCGCGAACGCGACTGCGTGCTCTGGTGCGCGCAGGGCAAGACCAACTGGGAGATCAGCGCGATCCTCGGCCTCTCGGAGCGGACGATCGAGGCCTATCTGAAGAACGCCGGCGTCAAGCTCGGGACGGTCAATCGCGCCCACCTCGTCGCCGAAAGCATCCGACGCGGCGTCATCCACTGAGAGTCAATACCGGGATTCCCCGAGTTTAATCGGTTCGATTTTCGTCGCAAAGACTCCTCGCAGCAATGCGGGAGATACGCGATGATGCACTTGATCACTTCAGCAAATGTCGGTCGCTACCCCAACGTCATGGAAGACGTCTGGCGGTTCCGCCACGATCATTTCGTCAATCGGTTCGGATGGGAAGCCCTGCGCAAGGCGGACGGCCGGGAGATCGACCAGTTCGACGATTCCGACCCGATCCACCTGCCCTTGCTCAAGAACGGCAAGGTCATCGGCTATTCGCGGCTGCTGCGGACGGACCGGCCGCACCTGCTCTCCGACGTCTATCCCGAGCTGATGGACGGCGTTCCCTGGCCGCGCAGCGAGGACGTCTTCGAATGGACCCGCTGCGTCGGAGACGCGGAGGCGACCGACGAGGACGGCGTGCTCGCCACCAACCTGGTCTGCGCGGGCGTGGCGGAAGCCTTCGTGGCTCTCGGCCTGCGGGCGCTGATCGTCCAGACGCATCCCAAGCTGGTGACCCGGTTGCTCGAAATGGGCTGGCGCGTGCATCCGCTGAACGTGCCGCGCCCCTATGACGGCAAGCCGGTGGCCGTGATCATGGTGGTCGCCTCGCCCGAGACCGTGCGCGCCAACTACGCCATGTTCGGCATCCGCCGCCCGGTCCTTCAGATCGAGGAGGATCTGCCGCATCCGCTGGACGAGGCGACGACGATCTTGCCGTTCCGGCTCGACGCGGAGGACTCGATCGCCCGGACTGCCGCGTCCGGCCGCCCCCTGTCGGCTTCGTCGCAGAGGAAGGTGTGATGTTCAGCAGCACGCTCCTGCAGCGCTCGCCCGTGTACGGCGCCGCGCACTTCCTGGTGGCGAGTCTTCCGGCCGTCCGCCGGTTGTCCACAGATGCTGCGTCGGCGGTGGAAGCCGCGATCCTCCAATGCGATAACCGGCTGGTGATCCCGGCTACACTCAGATCGGGTAAGCATGTTGATCGCAATGCGGTGCTGCACACCTTGAATTATGCAATTCCCGAGTTAGAGAATGAGGCACCCGAAGCTGCGGCGGCGGTTCGCCTTGCGGTCAACCTTCTGACCGAGGCCGAATCGGCCCCGTTTAGATAGGTCTTACCTTCAATGTCGAGTACCAAAGCTGCATCGGATATCGATCGCCAGATCGCCGCCCGGATCAGGATCGCGCGTCTGGAGAGCGGTCTCTCGCAGGAAAAGCTCGCCGAAGCCCTCGGCATTACCTTCCAGCAGGTGCAGAAATACGAAAAGGGCATGAATCGCGTGTCGGCGGGCCGGCTGCGCGAGATCGCCGATACGCTCGGACGCGACATCACCTGGTTCTTCGAGGAGATGCCGTCCTTCGAGTCCTATCCCACGCTGTCCAAGGCTGACCTGAGAATGTTGCGCAATCTCAAGGCGTTGCCGGCGGATACGCGGCGGGCGGTCGACGCTCTTCTGGCGACGCTGAACCCGAAGCTCGAGCCCGTCGAGTAGCCGGAACCGGCTCCAAGGCCGCATGAGGATCGGTCCGGAATGGACCGATCGAACCGGCGAGGCTCAGGCCGCGCCGGCTGTCTTTTTGTTTTCTGCAATTCGGTGATGGGCGGCTCCGCCTGCCCTGCGTCGGCCACGAAGACGATGCGCTTGCAGGCAGCGCTTGCTTGCGCCGGCGCGGGCGCCTGACCCGCCGCTGCCGGCACATCGTCCGACCGTACCCCCGCTTTCGCGCCTTCCGAACGCTCATCCGCCCTGCGTCAAAACAGCGCAGCGATTGCCTGAAGGACGCTCGCGCCGCCGAGCGGCGCGATCAGGAGCATGAGTGCCAAAGCGCCGATCAGCCACAGGAACAGCTTCTCTTCGCGCGCGGTGAGGCGCCTGCCGCCCCTGGAAGGCTCTGCGGGCGTCCACTCGTTCTTCTCGTCGAGATACATCCGGCACTCCCACTGGGACGGATGCCCATTCAAGGTCCGCGCCGTGCCGGCTGTCAACGCGGCAGACAGCCCATGGAGCGGCGAAGCGGGATGCGGCGGACGATCCCGGCGAGAAGCGGACAGTCCCGCGCTGCACCCGCCCCGCCGTTTCAGTCATAGGCCTCCGCCAGATCGACGATCCGCAGGCCGATCGCCTCCTGCCCGCGGAACCGGTCGACGGAGATCGTACCCGCGACGTGGAGGATCCGGTCGCGCCCGGTGAGCAGCCGCCGGCCGATCTCCGTCTCCGCCGCCTTGAAGGCGATGGCGCGCACGCTCCGCCCCTCCGGCCCGCGCAGCGTGGCCCTGACATGGGCGGCGCCGACGACGCCGGAGTCGGCGATCGTCTGGCGGGGCAGCGCCAGGACCGGCGTCTCGTGCCCCGCTCCGAAGGGGCCGGCCTTGGCGAGCGTGTCGTAGAGCGAGAGGGTCAGGCCGGCGGAGCTGACCGCCCCGTCGAGCTTCAGCGCCTCGGCTTCCCGCAGCGCCATCACCGAAGCCGCGGCCTCGCTTTCGAGATAGCCGCGGAACGCGCCCAGCCGGTCCCGCCGGATGGTGATGCCGGCAGCCATGGCGTGGCCGCCGCCCTTTTCCAGAATGCCCTCGGCGACGGCGGCGCGCACCAGCCGCCCCAGATCGATGCCGGCGATCGAGCGGCCGGACCCGGTTCCCTTGCCGTCGCGGTCGAAGGCGATGGCGAAGGCCGGCCGGCGGTGGCGCTCCTTCAGCCGGGCCGCGATCAGGCCGACGATGCCGGGATGCCAGTCGTCAGATCCGGTGACGAGGACGCCCGGCCCCTCCCCCGCACCGATCTCGGCCGCGACCTCGGCCTCGGCGTCGGCCAGCATCTGGCGCTCCATCGCCTGGCGCTCCTCGTTCAGCCCGTGCAGCCGCTCGGCCAGCGCGTCGGCCTCGGCCGCCGTGTCGAGACAGAGGAGGTGGCTGCCGAGCCAGGCGTCGCCGATCCGTCCGCCGGCATTGATCCGCGGCCCGATCAGGAAGCCGAGATGGTGGCATTCGAGCGGCCCGGCGAGCCGCGCCACGCGGGCGAGCGCCGAAAGGCCCGGATTGCGCTGCTCGCGCATGATCTTCAGGCCCTGCACGACGAAGGCGCGGTTCAGCCCCTTCAGCGGGACGACGTCGCACACCGTCGCCAGCGCCACGAGATCGATCAGGCCGAGGATGTCCGGCATGGCGGCGGCGGGCCGTCCGCGTCGGCGCAGCACGCGCGAGGTCGCGACCAGCGCCATGAAGACGACGCCTGCGGCACAGAGATGGCCGAGGCCGGAGAGATCGTCCTGCCGGTTCGGATTGACGAGCGCGTTCGCCTCCGGCAGCGCCGGTCCGGTCTGGTGATGGTCGAGCACGACGACGTCGGCGCCGTGCCGGCGCGCTTCGGCGATCGCCTCGAAGCTGCCGGTGCCGCAGTCGACGGTGACGATCAGGCGGGCGCCCTCCTCGACGAGTTCGCGCATCGCCTGCGGGTTCGGCCCGTAGCCCTCGGTGATGCGGTCGGGAATCCGGATCGCGGCCTCGATGCCGAAATGGGCGAGGTAGCGCCACAGGAGCGCCGAGGAGGCCGCGCCGTCGACGTCGTAGTCGCCGAAGATCGCGACCCGCTCGCCCCGCTCCACCGCGCCCGCGAGGCGCTCGGCGGCGGCGTCCATGTCGGTCATGACCGAGGGATCCGGCATCAGGTGCTTCAGCCGCGGCTCCAGGAAGCCCGGCGCCGCGGCCTCCTCGACCCCACGGGCGGCGAGCACACGGGCGACGATGTCCGGCAGGCCCTGCTTCTGCGCCATCGCCAGCGCGACGGCCTCCATGCGGGCGTCGAGCGCGCTCACCCATCGCCGGCCGCCGACCGAGCGGTCCACCCCGAGGAAATTGCGAGTCGAGATCGTCATGCCGATGGGTTGTGGCGTCTCGCGGTGCGGCCCGCAAGGGCCGTGGCGGCGGCGCTATCGCGGGGCGGCGGCGATGACCGATCACACGCGGTCATCAGCCCGATGTCGAAAAGCGAGAGCACTGACCGGGATTGCGGAGAGGAGACGGCTTGGTTTCAGCCTCGAACGTGATCAAATCGACGATGTGTCATGACCGGGGTCCTTTCCCTAATCCGCTGTCGCGGTCATCTCAAACTTCGGCATGACGCCCAGCATCGGTGCAATCCGCTTGATGACATTTCCCGCGACAGGCGCTGCAGTATAGGACGCCGTGCGCAGATAGGTTGGGACGCCCGCCTGCGGGTCATCGATGATCGTCATGACGAGATAGCGAGGGTCGTCCATTGGAAACGCGGCTGAGAAGACGTTGAAGTTATGGTGTCTGGCGTAGCGTCCGTCGATCACCTTCTCCGCTGTTCCCGTCTTTCCACCAACCCGGTACCCGGCGACATCAGCCATTCGTCCCGTGCCGGACGTTACATTTAAACGGTAGAGCTGACGCATTGATCGGCTGGTCGCTTGCGAGACGATCTCGCGTGAGGGCGGTGCGCCCTCGCTGGGCTCGCGCTTTAGGAAGGTCGGCTGCACGAGCTTTCCCCCGTTCAAGATGCCGGCGATGCCGACGGCGGTCTGGAGCGGCGTGGTGGCAAATCCATGTCCGAAGGCCGCCGTGACCGTTGTCGCGCGGCTCCAGCGTGAGGGGACCTGCGGTCTTGCCACCTCTGGCAGTTCTACATCAAGGCTAGACAGAAGACCCATCTGACGTAGGAACGCCTCGTGCTTTTCGACTCCGACATCAAGGGCTTCACGGGCAGAGCCGATGTTGGAGGAGCGCACGAAGATTTCTTGGACAGTCATCGGACGATCCTCCAGGTGCCCTTCGTCACGCACCCGCCGTCGGCCCACCATTACAGGCTGAGTCGTGTCAAATTTGGTCTGCAGGTTGGCCCCGTCCATCTGAAGTGTCATCGCGGTGGTGAAGGTCTTGATCGTCGAGCCCATCTCGGCAGTTCCGCCGCTTATACGATTGAGCCTGTCCGGTTTCCCGGCTTCAACTGGATCGTTCGGATCGAAATCCGGAAGCGAGACGAGGGCCAGAACCTCCCCAGTCTTGATGTTGAGCACGAGACCCTCTGCGGCCGTTGACGCAAATGTCTTGCGCGCCTTCGCCAGTTCATCTCGAAGGGCATATTGCACACGAAGATCAAGCGCTAAGCGGGTCGGTTCAAGCGCGTCGGCATCGGCCAGACCGGCTTTTCGCAGAGCAAGCAACCCCTGCCTGTCAATCCATCGCTCTATTCCAGAGAGTCCCCTATTGTCGACATCCGTGAAACCCAGAACATGGGCCGCAGTTCGCCCGCCTGGATAGAAGCGCTTGATCTCCGGACGGAAGCCGAGGGCCGGAATACCGGAGTCGTATAGCTCTTGCTTCTGGCGCGGCGTCAGCTTCCGTCTGATCCACACGAAGCCGGCCTTCGTGGAAAGCGATCGATAAAGCTGCGCAGGGTCAAGGTCCGGCAGGAATGCCGTCAGTCGCTCGACGGCCTCATCGACATCGACGATCTTGCGTGGTTCGGCGTAGAGCGAGAATGTTCGAAGATCCGTGGCGAGGACACGGCCGTTGCGGTCGAGAATGTCAGGACGGGATGCTGGAAGAGGAACAACGGCAATAGCTTCTTCCGCCGGTCGAGCGACCGCGAATTGGATAAGCCGAGCACCAATGGTGCAATATATCGCGGTGAAGCAGAACGCCGTAAGGATGAAGCGGGATCTGTTGCGAGGAACCTGAACGGCCGCGTATCGCTTGCCTCGCTCGCAGGCGTGGACATTGAAAGGGGTCAGGCGCATGAAGGCATCTTTCGGCAGCCGTAATTACTTCCTCCCCTATTGCAATTCTCTCGCATTAACAGGTTAATGCCGCGTGAGCGGTCACCCACAAATTCGGCCTGGCGGACGCAGCGAGCGGATTCAGCTGGCGGTCCACGCAGCCGTAAAGGCGTTGGTGGTTGAACGCTCGGGTCAATCCCCGACTGTCAGCGAAATCGCCGACAAGGCCGGCGTGACACCCTCGACCATTTATCGCCGGTGGGGATCGCTGTCGGAACTGCTGGCGCAAGTCGAGTGCGAACGCTTCCTGCCCGACCGGGAACTTCCGGACACCGGCAACCTTGCCGGCGATCTGAGCGAATGGCTCGAGCAGTTCGTCGACGACATGGCCACCGCGCTGGGACGTGATCTCTACCGCGAGCGGTTGGCAGATACCGCTTTGGCCCGGCTGACTGCCGGCTATGCTCGTTCCGATTTGGACGTTCTCGTGAAGAGGGCGGTCGCGCGGTACGAATATGCGCCGAACGCGGACCGCCTAATCGATACACTTGTCGCTCCGATCGTGTATCGTCTGGTCATCCTTTCTGAAGATATTTCAAAGCCGTACAGAGACGAGTTGGTGCGACTGGCCCTGGGTCCCTAGCGCTGACCTCGCAACGTGACGAGTGCAAACTTCAGCCGGTTCCAGCGACCAGCACCGATGAACGAAGCGAAGGGTGGGAGCGAAATCACCCACGGTGGCGCTTTAAGCTGAAAACCTTGAAGTGGCGGCCATATGACCGGCAGTTCCAATCGAGTCCTGCCGCTCTGTCCGACGGCATTTTCTCCAGTCTGCCGGCCTGTCCCCTACCCCGGCTCGTGGTGGTGCGCCCGCACCTCGCGGATGGTGCGGGAATAGGAGCGCATCACCAGCGTGTGGGTGGTGATGCGGTCCTTGTAGAAGCGCACGCCGTCGAGGAGGTTGCCGTCGGTGACGCCGGTCGCGGCGAACATGACGTTGCCCGACGCCATCTCCTCGGCGGTGTAGATGCGATAGGGATCGACGACGCCCATGCGCTCGGCCCGCGCCCGCTTCTCGTTGGTGTTCAGCTGCAGCCGGCCCTGCATCTGGCCGCCGGTGCAGCGTAGCGCGGCGGCCGCGAGCACGCCCTCGGGCGCGCCGCCGATGCCCATATAGATGTCGATGCCGGTCTCTTCGGGGTCGGTCGTGTGGATGACGCCGGCGACGTCGCCGTCGCCGATCAGCCGGATCGCGGCGCCGGCGCTGCGCACCGCCTCGATCAGGCGGGCATGCCGCGGACGATCGAGAATGCAGGCCGTGATCGCCGCCACCGGCACGCCCTTGGCGTCGGCGAGCGAGCGCAGATTGTCCTCCGCCGACCACTGCAGATTGACGGTGCCGGGCGGATAGCCCGGGCCGATGGCGATCTTCTCCATGTAGACATCGGGCGCGTTGAGCAGGCTGCCGCGCTCGGCCATCGCGACGACGGCCAGCGAATTCGGCAGGCTCTTCGCGCAGACCGTCGTGCCCTCCAGCGGATCGAGCGCGATGTCCACCTGGGGTCCGCCGCCCTTGCCGACCCGCTCGCCGATGTAGAGCATCGGCGCCTCGTCGCGCTCGCCCTCGCCGATGACGATGACGCCGTCGATGGATAGCCCGTTCAGCGCCGAGCGCATCGCGTCGACGGCCGCCTGGTCGGCGGCCTTCTCGTCGCCGCGGCCGCGCAGCCGCGCCGCGGCGATCGCCGCCTGCTCGGTCACCCGGGCCAGTTCGAGCGTCAGCACCCGATCCAGCGTTCCGCCCTCCGCCGTCGTCTCGCTCATAGCCTTCCCTCACCCAGCCGGCCGCGCCGTATCGTGGCCGCGCGAATCTGCGCGTCATATGGCCGGCGGGCGTGAACCCACGATGTCGCGCGCCCGTCCGGCCAGAGGACAACCTCGGCACGCTTTGGACCCCCGCGGGCGTCCTGTCCAGACGGCTGCGGTGCCGTCCGCCGGGCCTCGCGGCGCACGGTGGAGCACCCTGGCTTCGCCGCCGGCCGCAAGCGCACCGACGCCGGACAGGTCAGTCCAGCGCCTCGATCCGGATCATCCGCGGCTCGTCCTTCAGGTGCCCGTCCTTGGAAACGAGGTCCAGCGCCTTGCGCACCGCCGATTCGGAGGTCTCGTGGGTGACGAGGATCACCGGCGCCGTGCCGGCGTTGTCGCCGTTGCCGCGCTTCCTCTGGACGATCGATTCCAGCGAGATCTGGTTCTCCGCCATGCGCCGCGCGATCGAGGCGAAGGCGCCGACGCGGTCGAAGACCGAGAGGCGGATGTAGTAGCCGCCCTCATGGGCGCGCATGCGGGCCCGCTTGTAGGGCACGAGCTTGGCCGGCGGCAGGCCGAGCGTCGGCGGCAGCACGCCGCCGGCAACGTCCATGATGTCGGAGAGGACGGCGGATGCTGTGGCATCGCCCCCGGCACCGGGGCCGGCGAGCAGGATCGAGCCGAGGAGATCGCTGTCGACCGCGACCGCGTTGGTCACGCCGTCGACCTGCGCCAGCGCCGAACTCGCCGGAATCATCGCGGGATGGACGCGCTGCTCGATGCCGGTCTCGGTGCGCTGCGCGACGGCGAGGAGCTTGATCCGGTAGCCGAGTTCCGCGGCCGCTTGGATGTCCTCGTTGGTGATCTTCGAAATGCCCTCGATGAAGATCGAGCCGAGATCGATCTCGCAGCCGAAGGCGAGCGCGGTCAGGATCGCCAGCTTGTGCGCCGCGTCGAAGCCGCCGATGTCGAAGGTCGGGTCGGCCTCGGCATAGCCGAGGCGCTGGGCGTCCTTCAGGCAGGCGTCGAAAGCGATCCCCTCCTTCTCCATGCGGGTCAGCATGTAGTTGCAGGTGCCGTTGAGGATGCCGTAGACGCGCGCGACGTCGTTGCCGGACAGCGCCTCGCGCATCGTCTTGATGATCGGGATGCCGCCGGCGACCGCCGCCTCGAACAGGATCTCGGTGTTCTTCTTCGCAGCCAGCCTGGCGAGCGCGACACCGTGATGGGCGAGCAGCGCCTTGTTGGCAGTCACGACCGGGATGCCGCGCTTCAGCGCCGCCTCGACGGCCTCGCGCGCGGCGCCCTCCGACCCGCCGATGAGCTCGACGAAGACGTCGATCTCGGCGCGCTTGGCGAGGTCCACCGGATCGGCGAACCACTCCGCCTGCGACAGGTCGAAGCCGCGGTCGCGGCCGCGGTCGCGCGCACAGACCGCCGCGATCCGGATCGGCCGGCCGACGCGCGTCGCCAGTGTCTCCGCCTTCGTCTCGATCAGTCGGCCGAGGCTCGCACCGACCGTTCCGAGCCCGGCGAGGCCGAGCCGCAATGCGCTGTTCATGGGTCTATCTATCGTCTCGCGCGAGGATCCGCGCGGTCGCCTACGACCGCGCCCTGAGGGAGACGACCTTCTGCCCGTCTTCGGCGCCGCTGGCAAGGAAGCGGCGGATGTTGCGCGCCGCCTGGCGGATGCGGTGCTCGTTCTCGACCAGCGCGATGCGGACATGGTCGTCGCCATGCTCGCCGAAGCCGATGCCCGGCGCGACGGCGACATCCGCCTCTTCGATCAGGAGCTTGGAGAATTCCAGCGAGCCGAGATGGCGGTACTGCGCCGGGATCGGAGCCCAGGCGAACATGGTCGAGGACGGCGGCGGCACCTGCCAGCCGGCGCGCGCGAACGTCTCGACGAGGACGTCGCGGCGGCGACGATAGATCGTGCGCACCTCCTCGACCGCCGCATCGCCGGCGTTCAGCGCCGCCGTCGCCGCAACCTGGATCGGCGTGAAGGCGCCGTAGTCGAGATAGGACTTCACCCGGGCCAGCGCGGCGAGCAGCCGCTCGTTGCCGACCGCAAAGCCCATCCGCCAGCCGGGCATGGAGAAGGTCTTCGACATCGAGGTGAACTCGACGGCGACGTCCATGGCGCCTTCGACCTGCAGGATCGAGGGCGGCGGCGCGCCGTCGAAGAAGATCTCGGCATAGGCGAGGTCGGAGAGGAGGATGATCTCGTGGCGGCGCGCGAAGGCGACCATCTCGCGGTAGAAGTCGAGATCGGCCTCGTAGGCCGTCGGGTTCGACGGATAGTTCAGGATGATGGCGATCGGCTTCGGGATCGAGTGGCGCACCGCCTTGTCGATCGCCCGCATGAAGTCGTCGTCGGGCTTGGCCGGGATCGCGCGGATCGTGCCGCCGGCCATCAGGAAGCCGAAGGCGTGGATCGGATAGGTCGGGTTCGGGCACAGCACCACGTCGCCCGGCGCGGTGATCGCCTGCGCCATGTTGGCGAAGCCTTCCTTCGAGCCGAGCGTCGCGACCACCTGCTTGTTCGGGTCGAGCTTCACGCCGAAGCGGCGCTCGTAATAGCCGGCCTGGGCGCGGCGCAGCCCCGCAATGCCCTTGGAAGCGGAGTAGCGGTGGGTGCGCGGGTCGCGGATGACCTCGCACAGCTTGTCGACGATGAATTTCGGCGTCGGCAGGTCCGGATTGCCCATGCCGAGGTCAATGATGTCGGCGCCGCCGGCCCGGGCTTGCGCCTTGAGGCGATTGACCTCCTCGAAGACGTAAGGGGGCAACCTGCGGACTTTGTGAAATTCTTCCATCGTCTTGTCCTGCGGCACCGAGGCCGGCGAAGAATGGAGCGGGAGCTGACAGGCGCCGCGCGAAAGCGCGACGATAGCCTCAGTGGCTGGATTCGATCTGGCGGAGCACGGCGTCCGGACTGGTCGGCGCCTTGGCGGCGGCACCGGCCTGCGGGTTCGGCCGCTTCTTCACGGCGGCGGCGAGGGCGCGGGCCTGCGTCTCGCGCACCCGCGTCAGCCGCGCGACCTCCGCCCGATACTGCCGGTCGGTTGCGCCCGGCCGGCTGACGGAGCGACGGGCCGCGACGCTGTTCAGCCGCTGCTGCTGCGCCCTGACCTCGGCGTCGGTCAGCTGCGTCGTCGCGGCACGGGGATAGTGCCCGAGCAGCGGATAGCCGTTCTGGTCCAGCCGCTGGCCCGATCCGCCGGGCGGCGGCGGCGCGGCCCTGAGGACCGCCAGCTGCGGGTCGTCCGCGCCGGCGCCGGTCGCCTGGCACGCGGCGGCCGGCAGCACGGCGACAACGACGGCGAGCGATCGGATCAGTCTGGGCGGGAACATGCCGAGGGCCTTCTTGAATGAACGCCGTGTGTCATATCCTACACCTGCGGCATTTACAAAAGCCAATGCGTCCGTTTCTGCTTCGATCGTGCGGCGGGTGCAACGACAAGAGTTGGCCGAGGGATCTCCGGGACAGGCTGGGAACCAGCGCCCGTCGCCCGGCCGGAAGGGAGGACGACGATGGCGGCCGAGGAGACCAAAGCGGGCGACGGCGCGGCACCGGCCGGCGGCGAGGACTATGTCGTCAAGGATCCCGAGGCCTTCGCTCTCAACATGGCCCGGATGCTCGAGCAGATCGGCAAGGCCGCCGCCGCCTGGGTCGAGCCGCGCGAGAAGGGCGAGCCGATCGATTCCGGACCGATCCCGATGACCGAGCTCGTGCAGACGCTGTCGCGCGTCTCCGAATACTGGCTGACCGACCCGGCCCGGGCGATCGAGGCGCAGACCAGCCTGTTTTCCGGCTATCTCGCGGTGTGGAACAATTCGATCCGCAAGCTCGCCGGGGAAGGCCCGGCGGCGCCGATCGAGCCGGAGCGGGGCGACAAGCGCTTTGCCGATGCGGGCTGGGACAAGAACCTCTTCTTCGACTTCGTCAAGCAGACCTATCTGCTGACGTCGAAATGGGCCGACGATCTCGTCACCCGCACCGAGGGGCTGGACGAGCACACCCGGCACAAGGCGGCCTTCTACGTCAAGCAGCTGTCCAACGCGCTCGCGCCGTCGAACTTCGTCATGACCAATCCGGAACTCTACCGCGAGACGCTCGCCTCGAACGGCGAGAACCTGGTGCGCGGCATGAAGATGTTCGCGGAAGACATGGCGGCCGGCCGCGGCACGCTGCGCCTGCGGCAGGCGGACTACACGAAGTACGAGGTCGGCCGGGACATGGCGGTCTCGCCGGGCAAGGTCGTCGCCGAAAACGACGTCTGCCAGATCATCCAGTACGCGCCGCAGACGGAGACGGTGTTCCGGCGGCCGCTGATGATCGTGCCGCCCTGGATCAACAAGTTCTACATCCTCGACCTCAATCCGGAGAAGTCCTTCATCAAGTGGCTCGTCGAGGCCGGCCACACGGTCTTCGTGGTGTCCTGGGTCAATCCGGACGAACGCCAGGCGCGAAAGGACTGGAAGGACTATATCGAAGAAGGCATCGTCTTCGGCCTCGACAGGGTCAAGGCGGCGACCGGCGAGGACGTCGTCAACACGATCGGCTACTGCGTCGGCGGAACGCTGCTCGGGGCCTCGCTCGCCTATCTCAAGGCGAGAGGCGACGAGCGCATCGGTTCGGCGACCTTCCTCACCGCCCAGATCGATTTCACCCATGCCGGCGACCTGAAGGTCTTCGTCGACGAGAACCAGATCCGCGCGATGGAACAGTCGATGGCGGCGAAGGGCTATCTCGACGGCTCGCAGATGGCGATGGCCTTCAACCTCCTGCGCTCCGGCGACCTGATCTGGCCCTACTTCGTCAACAACTACCTGAAGGGCAAGGAGCCGCTGCCCTTCGACCTGCTCTACTGGAACGCCGACTCGACGCGCATGCCGATGGCGAACCACCTCTTCTATCTGCGCAACTGCTATCTGGAGAACCGCCTGTCGCGCGGGCAGATGGAGATCGGCGGGGTGAAGCTCGACCTTCGCACCGTGGACATCCCGATCTACAGCCTCGCGACCAAGGAGGACCACATCGCGCCCGCGCGCAGCGTCTTCATCGGCTGCCGCGCCTTCGGGTCGAAGGCCACCTACGTCCTCACCGGGTCCGGCCACATCGCCGGCGTCGTCAATCCGCCGGCGAAGAACAAGTACCAGTACTGGACCGGCCCCTCCCCCGTGGATGTCGCGACCTTCGAGGACTGGCTGCTCGCCGCGAAGGAGACGCCGGGATCCTGGTGGCCGCACTGGCACGACTGGGCGGCGCCGCAGTCCGGCGAGCAGGTCAAGGCCCGCAAGCCGGGCGGGCGCAAGCTGAAGCCGATCGAGGACGCGCCCGGGCGCTACGTGAAGGTGAAGGCCTGACGAGTGTCGGGCCAGCGCGACCCCGCCCTGCCTCCCCCCCTGTCGCAATCGGTCGGCCGGCGCCTCCGGGGCGGCCCCGAGCCGCGGCTGCATCCCCCGAGACAACCTCTTTGGCGCCGAGGGCCAAAGCCCGTGGCGCTGATTGTCAGCCAGGCAGCGAACCCTACGCCGAGCTTGCGCACTGTGCCAAAAAGGGATGGCGACGCAGCTTTGCCATGATTAGAAGGTCGAACTTCAGCTGAAGGGTTTGGGTGGCGGCGCGGCACGAGGGGACGGCGCGTCGCCTGGAGACGGCACGGGCATGACGGCGGATCCGCCGCGCCCCGCCGGCTAGGAGACAGGGCATGACGACGGGGGATCCGTCCACGCGCCGCGACGACACTGACGGCGCGGGGCGCTTGGGCATCGACGACGCCGGACGCTTGAGCACCGAGGAAATTCGCCGCCGGCTGATCGCGCGGCACGAGGCGCATCGCCAGGCCGAGGCGGAAGCCAGCATGCGCCGGCGTCTGATGCGCTGGCAGGAGGACCGGAAGAAGCCGGTGCCGCGGCTTTTCGTCCCGCAGCAGCGGGCGGGGCGCTTCGCCGTGTTCCGGCGGCGCCCGGTGCTGTCCTATCTCGGAGCGGCGTGCGCGTCCGCCGTGCTCGTCGCCGGGTTGACGGTGTTCGTTTCCACCGGCAGCCGGGACCAGGCCACGCTCGTCGCGTCGCGCGCTGCGCCCTCGCCCACAGGGCCGGCCAAGGCCGTCGCGGCGGGCCCCGCGCGCGGGGCCGAGGCCGCTGCCCCAGCGGTCTCTAGGCCGACGCCGGCCCCCGCCGAAACCGCCGGCATCCCGGGCGACGGACGCGCTCCGTCGGCGGCTGGCTCCGCCGAGCCCGGAACCGTCGGGAGCGGGATGGGCGCGCGGCTGCGTTCTGCCGCGAACACCCTCCCGCAGGTCGCCGCGCAGCCGAAGATCGACCCCGTCGCGGCGGCTCTGGCGCTCCGCCTTCCCGTGAACCCGGAGACGACCGGCTCGCTCAAAGCCGCGCCCGCCCCTCCCGTGGACCCCGCTCCCCTTGCCGCCTCGCCGGCGCCCGCAGCGACGCTGTCCCTGCCGGCGGCCGACGGCGGCGGCGGCATCACCGTTCCCGCCGCCGTGCTGGCCCGGCCGGCGCTGCCTCCGGTCGCGGCGGCCCCGGCCGAAGCGCCGGTCGGCAGCCTGGCGGCGTCCACGGTCCCGGCCATCCAGCCACCGCTGGCGGCGGCGCAGGTCGTCGTGCCGGGTGTCCCGGCGGCTGTCCTGTCTCCCGCCGCAGCGCCCGACATCATCGAAGTCTCGCCGCCGCGCAGCGCCTCCGTTTCCGGCAACGCGGCCGCCCCGGCGCAGGCAGAGGCCGCACAAGCGCCCTCCGCATCCGCCCAGGCAACTCCGGACGCGCCAACCGCCGTCGCAGCCGCCGCACCGGCGCGCACGGGGGTGATCACGGCCACGGTCCACATGCGCAAGGGCCCGGACAACTCGTCCGACGTCGTGGCGATCCTGCCGAAGGGCGGCACGGTCGCCGTCATCTCCTGCACCGACTGGTGCGAGGTGGAGAGCGACGGCAAGCGCGGTTTCGTCTTCAACAAGTTCGTCGACGAACGCGCCAAGAGCTGAGGCGGGAAGGCGCGCCCGGCCGCTCACCGGCGGCCCGCGGCTCGAGCAAGGCGAGCCTGCCGCTGCGCAGCGGGTGTGCGGCGGATGCCCCCGGCATCCCTCGCCGGCCGGTATCAGCAGAGCGTGACGTTCGCGGCGAGCCCGCCAAGGGCGGTCTCCTTGTATTTCTCGCTCATGTCCTCGCCGGTCTGGCGCATCGTCTCGATGACGTTGTCGAGCGAGACGAAATGCGTGCCGTCTCCCTTCAGCGCCAGGCGTGCGGCGTTGATCGCCTTCACCGCGCCCATGGTGTTGCGCTCGATGCAGGGGATCTGGACGAGGCCGCCGATCGGATCGCAGGTGAGGCCGAGATTGTGCTCCATGGCGATCTCGGCAGCGTTCTCGACCTGGCGCGGCTTACCGCCGAGGACGGCCGCGAGCCCCGCCGCCGCCATCGAGCAGGCGACGCCCACCTCGCCCTGGCAGCCCATCTCGGCGGCGGAGATCGAGGCGTTCTGCTTGTAGAGCGCGCCGATCGCCGAGGTGGTGGCGAGGAAGGTGACGACGCCGTCGTCCGAGGCGCCGTGGACGAAGCGCTCGTAATAGGCGAGCACGGCCGGGATGACGCCGGCCGCGCCGTTGGTCGGCGCGGTGACGACCCGGCCGCCGGCGGCGTTCTCCTCGTTGACGGCGAGGGCATAGAGATTGACCCAGTCGAGCGTCGTCAGCGGGTCGCGCAGCGCGCTCTCGGGCCGCTTCAACAGCTCGGAGCGCAGCTGCTTGGCACGCCGTCGCACCTTCAGGCCGCCTGGCAGGATGCCGTCCATGCGGCAGCCGCGCTCGATCGAATCCAGCATCGCGTCGCGGATCGCGAGGATCTGGCTGCGCACCTCGGCGGGCGAGCGCCAGGTCTCCTCGTTGGCGAGCACCACGGCGGCGATCGACAGCTTCTCGCGGTCGCAGATCTCGAGCAGCGCGTCGGCGGACTTGAACTCGAAGGGCGCGCGGGCATTCTTCAGGACCGGCGTCCTATCGCCCGCCTCCTCGGCCGACAGGACGAAGCCGCCGCCGACCGAATAATAGTCGGCCGTGTCGATCTCAGTGCCGGCCTCGTCGAAGGCGGTGAAGCGGATGCCGTTCGGATGATGCGGCAGCCGCTCGCGCTTCAGCATCAGGAGTTCGCGGTCCATCCGGAAGGCGATGCGCCGCCCGCGGTCGAGCTGCAGTTCGCCGCGGTCGCGGATGAAGCCGTAGAGATCCTCGGCGTCGTCGGGGTCGAGCGTGTCCGGCCGAAGACCGGCGAGGCCGAGCATGATTGCCTTGTCGGTGGCATGGCCCATGCCGGTCAGCGCCAGCGAGGCATAAAGCCGCACCTCGATGCGGGCGACGGCGGCCTTGATCCCCTTCCCGTCCAGCCGGTCGAGATAGCGGCGCGCCGCCCACATCGGCCCCACCGTATGGGACGAGGACGGGCCGATCCCGATCTTGAAGAGCTCGAACAGGCTGACAGACATGCCGCACCTTTGTCGCCGCAGGAATGCGCGTCAATAGCCGTTCGGGGGCGCCGTGGGCAGTCTCTTTGCGACGTGGCGTGACGCGTTGCGGCGCCCGTGCCGGTCAGGCCGAGGCGCGCCGGCCGAGCGTGTCGGCGACGCGGGCGCCGCGGTGGCCGATCGGCTTTTCCGGCAGATCGGTCGTATCGATCGCCGTCTGATGCTCCATCTCGGCATTGATTTCGGCGCCGATGATGAAGATCAGCGAGGAGATCCAGACCCACATCATGAAGCCGACGACGGCGCCGAGCGAGCCATAGGTGGCGTTGTAGTTGGCGAAGTTCTGCAGGTACCAGGAGAAGGCGATGGAGGCGAGGAGCCAGACGACCGCCGTCAGGATCGCGCCGTAGATCACCCACTTCCAGCGCGCCCGGTTGCGGCTCGGCCCGTAGCGGTAGATCATCGCGATCGCTCCGACGATCAGCAGGAAGACCACCGGCCAGCGGCCGATGCCGATCAGCGTCTCCGTCGCGCTCCCGAGCCCGACGACCGCCATCACCGCCGGGATGACCCCCACGGCGACGATCAGCACGATGCCGATGACGATGGCGCCGAGGGTGAAGCCGAAGGCGACGATGTTGAGCTTAATGAAGCTGCGCTGCTCGCTTTCGCCATAGGCGACGTTCATCGCCTCGAACAGCGTCTTGATCCCGTTGTTGGCGCTCCACAGCGCGAACAGGAGCCCGGTGATGAAGCCGAGCGACAGCGACGCGGAGCCCTTCTGCGTCAGCGTGTCGAGTTGCGAGCGCAGAAGGTCGAGCGCCGTCGGCGGCAGGAACTGGCTGAAGAGCACGATGTGCTGGCTGATCGTCGCGGGGTCGGCGACGAGGCCGTAGAAGGAGACGAAGACGGCGACGGCCGGAAACAGCGCGAGCAGGAGATAGAAGGTCGCGCCCGCCGCGATCAGCATGACGCGGTCTTCGAAGAAGGAGTTGTAGAGCCGGTAGAGGATATCCTTCCAGCCCTTGCCCGGAATCTCCGTCGGCCCGGCCGCGTCGCGGCCGCGCCCCGGCTCGCTCGCCCGCCGCCGCGTTTCCTCGCTGGTGTTGGCCGCGAACCGTGCTTCCATGGACCGTTCCGATCGTTGCACCCACGACGCCGCGCGAGGGCCCTGCCTGAGGCCATCGTGCAATGAGGGCGCGACGTCAATGCCGCAATCCCGCCTTGGTTCCGGAATGCCGACAGGATCCCGACAGCTTCGGCCGCGGCGACGGCCACACCGTTTTCGACCCCACAAGGCCTCTGGACAAGCCGATTGCGGCGCCTTAAGGACTGGAAGGTATTTTTTCCTTCCCGAGCGTCAGAGGCGGGGTCCTCCATGTTCTCCCACGACCGGATCTGGGCGGCGATCGATGCGCTGGCGGCGCGCAATCGGCTGTCCGCTTCCGGCCTTGCCCGGCGCGCCGGGCTCGATCCCACGACCTTCAACAAGTCCAAGCGCAGCGCCGGCGACGGTCGCCCCCGCTGGCCCTCGACCGAATCGATCGCCAAGGTGATCCAGGCGACCGGAACATCGATCGAGGAGTTCACCCGGCTGATGCGGGGCGATACGCCCGAAAGCGTCGCCGCGGCGCCGCGCGCGCCGGCCCTCGCGGTTCCGCTGCTCGGATTTGCCGAGGCGGGCAGCGGCGGCTATTTCGACGATTCGGGCTTTCCGGTCGGCCAAGGCTGGGACGAGATCGCGCTCCCGGCCAATTCGGACGAGCCGATCTATGCGCTGGAGGTTTCCGGCCAGTCGATGATGCCGCTCTATCGGGACGGCGACATCGTCATCGTCGCGCCCGGAGCCGCGGTGCGGCGCGGCGACCGGGTGGTGGTGCGCACGCGCGAGGGAGAAGTGATGGCGAAGATTCTGCAGCGACGGACCGCCCGGACGATCGAGCTGGCGTCCGTCAATCCGGACTTCCCCGATCGCCAGTTCGCGCTCGACGAGATCGAGTGGATAGCGCGGATCCTCTGGGCGAGCCAGTGAGGCTGCAGGGACCCGGCGGCCAGGCGGCGATCCTTCTCGGCGTCGTCCTGCTGGCCGCGATCCTGCTCGCGCTCGCTCCGTCGAAGCAGAGCATCGAGGCCCGCAACGACGATATCGCCACGGCGGCGACGTCGGCCGACGGCGCCGCCGCGCCCGCCCACGGCACCCGATCCGCTCCGCAGCAGACCGGCGCGCGCGCGGTTGGGCCGGCGGATGTCGCCGCGCAGGGCGGTGCGCTGGAGCGGCTGCCGCCCCGCCCGCCGCTGTCGAAGCCGGCCGACCTGAAGGAGCCGGCCAAGCCCCAGCTCCTCTCCCTGCCGATCGCCGTCGACGCCGGCCATATCGCCTACCGCCAGGGCGTCATCACCCTGCCCGGGGTCGACCCGCTGCCGCTGTCGGCCGCATGCGGGTCGGGCGCAGACGCCCGCCCCTGCGGCGTCCGGTCCCGCACCGAACTCCGCCGCTTCCTGCGCGGCCGTTCGATCGAATGCGACGTTCCCTCCGACTTCGGCGAAAAGCGAAGCGCGGCGACCACCGCCTGCAGCGTCGACGGCGAGGACATCGGCGCCTGGGTCGTCGCCAACGGCTGGGCGAAGGCGGTGCCCGGCGGACCGTATGTCAAGGCCGAGGACGCGGCCAGGCAGGCGCATCTCGGGATCTGGCAGTAGCGCACGCATCGCGCCCTCCACGACCGGAACGGCCGCCGGAAGAGCCTCCCGGCCCGGAGCGGCCCGGCGCTCTTCGTTCTGTCGGCTACGGTCGCAAGTCTCGGGGTCGCTATCGAGCGAGACTTGCCCTCTCCATCGGCAATACGCGGCGCCTGTCAGAAGGTCCGCCGTGCTCCGGTGCGATGCAGACCGGCGCGCCGCGACCCAAAGAGCCAGGGAACTCTTTGTGAGGCGTCGGCTTTCGGATAGGAACGTTCCGCTGCGGGCGAACGGTCATCGAGGACTCGCAAGGGAGGCATCGGAGGCAGATCATGGCAGACAGCGGCTTTCTCGCCGGCACCATCATCGCCGTGCTCCAGGCGACCGGCTATGCCGGCCTGATCGGGCTGATGGCGCTGGAGTCGGCCTGCATCCCGCTGCCGTCGGAGATCATCCTGCCCTTTGCCGGCTATCTCGCCTCGAAGGGTGACATGAATGTCTTCCTGATCGCGACGCTCGGGGCCCTCGGCTGCAATCTCGGCTCCCTCGTCGCCTACTGGGTGGGGCGCTGGGGCGGGCGCACCGCGATCCTGCGCTGGGGCAAGTACGTCCTCCTGACCAGGCACGATCTCGACGTCGCCGACAGCTTCTTCTCCCGCTTCGGCGGCCCGGCGGTGCTGATCGGGCGGATGTTGCCGGTGGTGCGGACCTTCATCGCCCTGCCCGCCGGCATCTCGCACATGCCGCAGGGACGATTCCACATCTACACCTATGTCGGCTCCTGGCCGTGGTGCCTGATGCTCGGCTATGTCGGCTACATCCTCGGCAAGGACTGGAGCGACAGCGGTACCCTGAGCTCCGTCTTCCACTATCTCGACTACGCCATCATCGCCCTCGTCGTCGTCTTCATCGCCCGTTTCGTCTGGGCGCGCTGGAACCGGCGGCCCGAGGAGCAGCCGCGATCCTGACGGCAGGAACGCGGCGGCGCAGGGATTCGCCTGGAGCATCGGAGGCCGAGGGCGGCAGCGCATGCAACCGGTGCGCTGCAAGGCGACTGCGTATGCCATGAGGCGCAACCGGTTGAGGCCTCCCAAGCCCCCGCGGAGCCTCACGCGCCGACGCTGCTTCCGAAGCCCTCCGCCCGGCAGCCCGGACCGGCGGCAGAAATGATCGGGAGCGTTATCAGCCTGTCATCGGAACCCCTTAATCGGAGCCCGTTGCACGCGCGTGCAACGACGTGGCGAACCGATCCTGAAGGGGCGATCGATGACACCGACGAAGATCCTATCCTGCATCGCACTCGCAGCCGGCCTGCTGTCGGCGACGATCCTGTCCGCCCAGGCGGAAGACCATACCGTCACGGTGTGGGCCGGCGGCACCGACGAGAGCTCCCACTATCGCGTCGACGCGATCAAGCTGGCGGCCGGGTTCCTGGAGCGCCAGGCCAAGCTCCGCGGCGAGGACCTGCACATCACGGTCCAGGGCAAGACGTGGAGCACCTGGGACGACTTCAAGCAGGCGGTAACGCTGGCGGCGGAATCGCACACGGCGCCGAACATCATCGTCTCCGGCCACGAGGACATCGGCCCCTGGTCGCAGGCCGGGATTCTGCGCCCGATCGAGGATTATGTCGACTTCGACGCCTGGCCGCTCGACCAGATCTACAAGAACCTCGTCAAGGTCGCGAGCTTCGACGGCCAGATCTGGGGCATCCCGCAGGACGCCGAGGCGCGGGTGTTCTTCTTCTCCAAGCCGCATCTCAAGGCCATCGGCTACAGCGACGACCAGATCGCGGCGCTGCCCGAGCGGGTGCGCAAGGGCGACTACACGCTCTACGACATGCTGCACGACGTGAAGAAGATGCAGGACGAGGGCGTCGTGGAGAAGGGCAAGGGCTTCGCCCCGCGCGTCTCCAACGGGCCCGACTACTGGCAGTTCTACCAGAGCTTCGGCGGCGAGATGGTCGACCGGAAGACCGGCAAGCTGGTCTTCGACCGAAAGGCGCTCACCGGCATGTACCAGTTCTTCGCCGATGCGGTGAAGATGGGCGTCGTGCCGGCGACCTATCTCGGCACCGAATGGGACACCTGGCACCGCGGCGTCGCCGCGGACAAGTTCGGCGCCTGGGATGGCGGGACATGGCACTATGCCCAGTGGACCAAGCAGTTCGGCATGAAGGACTTCTTCGGCAAGGTGCAGTTCTCGCTGATCCCGGCCGGCAACAAGAACGGCCGCGCCAATTCGATCACCCATCCGCTGGTCTATCTCCTGTCGACCACCGGCAGCGACGAGGATGCGGCCCTGTCGGCGGAGCTGATCACCATCGCGTCGGATCCCCGGATCAACGCGCTCCACGCGATCTCCTCCGGCCATCTCGCCATCGGCTCGGACGAGGCCAAGCTGCCCTTCTACGCCAACGACCGCTGGACCTCGGAGACGACGAAGCAGCTCCTCCCCTACACCAACGCCATCCCCAACGACGCGCGGTTCGGCGTCTACTGGAGCGCCATGTACAAGGGCCTGGAAGCGGCCTGGACCGGCTCCTCCTCGGTCGAAGACGCGGTGAAGGCCGCCGAGACCGAGGTGAAGTCGGCGCTCGGCGACCACATCATCATCCGCTGAGGCAGAGCGCCCGTGGCCGAGACCACCGCCGCCCTGCGCGCCCTCCGGCCGGACACCGCCTCGCGTCCGGCCGGAGGCACCCGCGCGCTCGAAGAGCCGGAAGCCACGCCGCGCCGGCGCACCAGCCGGCTGGGGCTCCTGATGCTCGCGCCGACGCTGCTCCTTCTCGGCGTCTTCTTCCTGGTCCCCGCCGTGCTGACGGGGATCTTCGCCTTCACCACCATGTCGAGCGCCACCGGCATCAGCGGCGGCGCCTATGTCTTCACCGCCAACCGCCTCGACGCGCTGGCAGGTTCCGGCGTGCCGCCGGAGACGATCACCGAACTGCGCACCGAACGGGCCGTGGTGGATGCCGCCGGCCTCGCAGCAGCTGCAAAGGCCGGCGTCGACGAGCGCTTCCTCGCCGACATCAAGGCCACGCTTCTCGGCCAGAGCTTTGCCGGTCCGCGCGACTTCAAGCGCGCGCTGCAGGCGCTCCCGAACCATCCGCGGCGCATCTTCGAGCTGAAGCAGGCGATGGAGCCGTTCAGCCACGCCATCCTCAACACCCGCTTCGCAACCCGGGACCAGGCGGCCGCGGCCATCCGGAGCGTAGCGCCGGACATCGAACCCGCGGTTCTCGATCGGCTCCTGTCCGCCAGCTATACCGGCTGGGTGTGGACGAGCGAGAATTTCGTCCGCCTGCTGACCCAGCCGCAGACGTTGCGGCTCTGCCTCAACACGGTGTTCTACGTCGCGGTCACGCTCGGCTTCAGCGTGGCGATCAGCCTGTTCCTGGCGCTCGCGACCTTCTACCTGCCGCGCCGCACCGCCACCGCCTTCAGCGCGCTCTGGCTGCTGCCGAAGATCACGCCGGTGGTGCTCTACGCGATCCTGTGGAAGTGGTTCACCTGGGAAGGCGGCTTTCTGCCGATCCTCGCCGGACATCTGGGCCTGCCCGCCTTCAACTACATGAAGGGCTCGGTACCGACCGCCTGGACGATCGTGATCATGGTGAACGGCTTCGTGGGTGCCTCGATCGGGATGATCCTCCTGACCTCCGCCCTGCGGGCGATCCCGGTCCAGCAGCTGTGGGCGAGCGAGGTCGACGGAGCCAGCCGCTGGCAGCAGGTGCGCCGGATCATCCTGCCGCAACTCAAATGGCCGATCCTGTTCTTCACGATCTACCAGGCGATGTCGCTGATGTCGTCCTACGAGCAGATCTGGCTGACCACCGACGGCGGTCCCGGCAACACCACCGATGTCTGGGCGCTGGAAGCCTTCCGGGTGGCGCTGTTCGATTATACCGGCAACCTCCGCTACGGCCTCGGCGCCGCCATGGCGCTGATCCTCGTGGCGGTCGGCCTGATCGTCTCGCTGCTGCTTTTGCGCCTGTTCAACTTTTCCGACCTCGTCGAGCAGCCGAGGATCGAAACTTGAGAGCCGCAGGCGACATGAGATCCCGCAACTTCTCGAGCTGGCCGGTGGTCCTGATCCTCGTGGCGATCAGCCTGCCGATCCTGGTGATGTATGCCTGGCTCGTCATCGACAGCTTCACGGATACGCCGCCGGGCGCGCTGCTGCCGGACGAGGTCACGCTTTCGCACTGGCGCTTCCTGATCGACCCGAGCGTGACCGGAAACGTCTGGGCCTCGACGCTCTACACGCTGATCTTCGTCGCCTCGGTCGCGGCGGTGGTGGTCTCGCTCTCGGCGACGGCCGGCTACGCGCTGTCGCGGCTGAATCTGCCCTGTCGGCGCTTCTTCCTCGCCGGCATCATGGTGATGCACGCCTTTCCGGCGGTGACGCTGATCATCGGCGCCTTTCTGGTCCTGCAGTTCGCCGGGCTCTACAACTCGCTCGCCGGCGTCATCGCCATCAAGGCCGGCATGATCCTGCCGCTCGGCGTGTGGATCATGAAGGGCTTCTACGACACCGTGCCCTGGGAGATCGAGATGGCCGGGGTGCAGGACGGGGCGAGCCGCTTCACCGTCTGGCGCCGGCTCGTCCTGCCGCAGGTCTGGCCCGGGATCATCGCGCTGTCGATCCTCTCCGGCATCGAGACCTGGGGCGAATACGTGCTGCCGCGCGTCCTGGCGCCGACCACGGACTTCCCGGTGCTGTCGGTCTTCCTCAACGAGGTGAAGGTCCCGGATTCGGTGAACTACAACTTCAATCTCTTCAAGTCGGTGGGGCTGTTCTACACGCTGCCGATCCTCGTGCTGTTCGTCTTCTTCCAGAACAGGCTGATGACCATCTTCGGCGCAGGGACCAAAGGCTGATGCGGATCACGCTGCAGGACTTCACCAAGCGCTTCGACGGCGCCTCCGTCATCGACCGCCTCAATCTGACCATCGCCGACGGCGAGATGCTCGCGCTGCTAGGACCGTCCGGCTGCGGCAAGACCACGACGCTGCTGTCGATCAGCGGCATCCACCGCATCGATGGCGGCGCGATCCTCTTCGACGAACACGACGTCGCCGCCCTGCCCGCGCAGAAGCGCAATGTCGGCGTCGTCTTCCAGAACTACGCGCTCTACCCGCATATGACCGCGTTCGAGAACATCGCCTTTCCGCTTCAGGTCCGCGGCGTCGGCTCGGCCGAGACCACGAGGCGCGTGAAGGACATCGCCCGCCTGACCCATATCGAGCCGTATCTGACGCGGCGGCCCGGCCAGCTTTCGGGCGGGCAGCAGCAGCGCGTCGCCCTCGCCCGGGCCCTGGTGCGCCAGCCGGACGTCCTGCTCCTCGACGAGCCGCTCGCCAATCTCGACACCAAGCTCCGGCTGGAGATGCGGAGCGAGATCCGCCGCATCCAGCGCGAGACCGGCATCACCGCGATCCTCGTCACGCACGACCAGGTGGAGGCGATGTCGATGTGCGACCGCATCGCCATCATGGACAAGGGCGCCATCCTGCAGACGGCGGCGCCGGCCGAGATGTACCGGGCGCCGGCGAGCCGCTTCGTCGCGGGCTTCCTCGGCAGTCCGCCGATCGTGTTCGTCGACGGGGTGGCGGGCGGCGACGGCACGCTCGCCTGCGACGGCGGCCTGACGCTGCCCCTGCCCTCGCGGCTCAAGGGGCTCGCGGCCGGACGGAAGATCAGCCTCGGCGTGCGCCCCGAACACTTCGGAACATCGGGCGATGCCAGGCTGAGCGGGACGATCGGCCTCGTCGAGCCGCAGGGCCGCGAGACATTGTTCGACGTCCGCCTCCGCGGCGACGTCGTCCTGCGCTCGGTACAGCCGGCGCGGGACGACCTTCGCGGCGGCGAGACCGTCAGCTGGCCGCTCGACGTCGAGAACCTCCTGGCCTTCGACGCCGCCACCGGGGCGGCGCTGTAGGGCCGAACGCGCGGGAAAGATCACCTCATTGCGCAACACCATTCCCTGGCCGGCGCGACCGGACCGCCGCCCGCTCATCATCGCCCATCGCGGCGCATCGGGTCATGCCGTGGAGAACACGCTGGGCGCCTTTCGCGCCGCGGCCGAGCTCGGCGCCGACATGTGGGAGACCGACGTCCGGCTGACCGCCGACGGCATCCCCGTCGTCAGCCACGATCCAACCCTCGAGGCCGTCTTAGGCCGGGCCGGCACCATCGCCGAACTGACGCTCGCCGAGCTGCGGAACGCGGTGCCGGATCTGCCGACGCTGGCCGAGGTCGTCGCTCTGGCCGAGGCGCTCCGCCAGTCGCTCTATCTCGAACTGAAGGCGCCCGGCGCAGGCACTGCGACGCACAGGCTTCTTCAGGAAACCGCATTCGCCCGCGCCGCCCTCGGCAGCTTCGACGCGGAGGCGATCCGTACGCTCGCCGACGGCGACTGCCCCTACCCCCTCGCCGTCCTCGTCCGGCTCGGCGAGGATCCCTTCGATAAGGCCGAAGCCGCTCGCGCCGACATCGTCCACCTGTGCTGGGAGCGCGGCGGCGATCGCCCGCAGGACCTCGTGACGCCCGCCCTGCTTGCCGAGGCCGAGCGGCGGCGCCTCGGCGTCGTCCTGTGGCACGAGGAGCGTCGCGCCGTGCTCGATGATCTGCAGGCAATGCCGGTCCTCGGCATCTGCACCAACCAGCCGGAGCTGATGTCCGGCTTCCACGGTGTTCCAATGCGAAAGATTTCCGTCGTCAGCCATCGGGGGGCGCATCGCCTCGCACCGGAGAACACGCTGGCGAGCGGCCGGCTCGCCTTCGACCAGGGCTGCGACTGGCTGGAACTCGACGTGCGCGAGAGCGCCGACGGCGAGATCGTGGTCATCCACGACGCGACCCTGGAGCGCACCACGAACGGCACGGGCCGCGTCGCGGACAAGACGCTCGCCGAGCTGCGCGCTCTCGACGCCGGCGCGTGGAAATCGCCATTCTATCGCGGCCAACACATCCCGACGCTCCGCGAGATGATCGCCCTGTGCCAGAGCTACGGCCGGCGCCTCTACATCGAGAACAAGTCGGTTGCACCGGCCCGGCTGGTCGCGCTGGTAGAGGAGCTCGGCTTTCTGCGCGACTGCTTCTTCTGGTCGGGCGATCCGGCGCTGCAGGAGGGGCTGCGCGCGGCCTCGCCGCAGGCCCGCCTCAAGGCGAACCATGCGGACTATCCGTCCATCGCCGCGATGATCGGACATCTTCGCCCGGTCATATCCGAGATGAGCATCGCCGAATTTGCCGAGCACGGGACGGAGTACGCCCGCGCCGGAATCACCGCGATGGTGAAGTATTTCGGCGAGGATCCGGCGGTCTTCGCAGAGATCGCCGCGCTTTCCCCGCCCATGGTCAATCTCGACCGCAGCGATCTCCTGCTCGCCGCGCTGGAGGCTCGCGCTTGAGCGACCGGACGAAGCCACCTGCCGAGCCGATCGCCGGCAGGCCGGCGAAACAAGCGCGCGTCGCCACGGCCGACGATGTCGCCTCGCTCGCCGGCGTCTCGCGCTCGGCGGTCTCGCGCACCTTCACGCCGGGCGCCAGCGTCGCGCCGCAGACCCGCGAACGCGTGCTCGAAGCCGCCGAGGCGCTCGGCTACCGCGTCAACTTCCTCGCCCGCAGCCTGTCGCAGCAGCGCACCAATCTCGTCGGCCTGATCGTCTCCGACATGGACAATCCCTTCCGCGAGCGACTGGTCGACCAGATCGCGCGGGCGCTGATCCGGCTGGACTACCGCCCGTTCTTTCTGCCGAGCAGCCCGGACGAGGACACGAGGCACCTCATCGACATGGTGCTGCACTACAATCTCTCCGGTGCGATCGTCACCTGCGACGCCTCACCCGACGCGATCGCGGAGGCCTGTGCCGCGCAGGGCGTGCCGCTGGTCCTGGTCAACAAGCCGGAAGCGGCCGGGCGGATCGACAACGTCTCGCTCGACGCGGACAAGGCCGGGTCCCTGGCCGCGCAGGCCCTCTGCGAGGCCGGATGCCGCCGGATCGGCCTTGCCGGTCAGCGACGCCATTCCCACACGATCGCCCTTCGCAGGGACGCATTCCTCCGCGCCTGCGCCACGCGCGGCATGGCGGTCGTCGGCACGTTCTACGGCGCCGCACAGAACTATGAAGGTGGCCTCGAGGCGGCCCGCGACTTCCTCGGCGCGGGAATCGCCCTCGACGGCATCTATTGCGCCAACGACTATCTGGCGCTCGGCTTCCTCGACCAGCTGCGTCACACGACGCAGCTGAGGGTGCCGGAGGACCTGAAGCTCGTCGCCTGCGACGACATTCCCCAGGCCGAATGGCTGAGCTACCGGCTGACGACGATCCGGCAGGACACCGCGGCGCTGGCGAAAGCGTCAGTCGCCGCCCTGATACAGCGGATCGCCGATCCCGGTGCCCCGCACAGCCAGACCGTCGTCGACGTGACGCTGGTCCGGCGCGAATCCACGCGCCAGCTTGGCGAACACGGATGAGATACAACGTGATGTAGGGAAGTGGCGGGCTCGCCGGCAGCCGACAGCCACTCCTCTCTGGCTGACCAGGGACGGTGCTCGACGGCATCGCCGCTTCGAGTTCCGGCGCCTATCCTACGCTACCATGCCTGCCGACCAGTCCACGGATCGGGCGAGAGCCGTGGGAGCGGAGGTTGGCCTTACGCCATGTCCATCGCCGCGACCTTCTCGCCGAGATGTTTGAGATAGGGTCCCGTGTCGAGGCCCTTGCCGGTCGCGCGGGCGAGGATCTCCTCCGGCTTCTTGGAGCGGCCGAAGCGGTGGACGTTGTCGCCGAGCCAGCGGCGCAGCGGCGCGTAGTCGCCCCTATCGAGCCCCGCCGCGATCGCCTCGTCCGCCACCGCCGTCTCGAACAGCTGTGCGGCCATGACGTTGCCGAGCGTGTAGGTGGGGAAGGAGCCGATCATGCCCGACGACCAGTGCACGTCCTGCAGGACGCCCAGCGTGTCGTTCGGCACGTCGAGGCCGAGCGTCGCCTTGACCTTCTCGGCCCAGAGCGCGCGCACGTCGCCGACCCCGATCTCGCCGGCGATCAGCGCCGCCTCGATCTCCGAGCGCAGGATGATGTGCAGGTCGTAGGTCATCTCGTCCGCCTCGACGCGGATGAGGCTCGGCCGGGCGCGGTTCACCGCCCGCCAGAACTCCTCGGCGGAGACGTCGGCGAGTTGGTCCGGAAAGACCTCGCGCAACTCATTGAAATGCAGCTCCCAAAAACGCCGCGAGCGCCCGACCCGGTTCTCCCACAGCCGCGACTGCGACTCGTGCGTGCCGAAGCTCGCGCCGCCGACGGCGTAGAGATTGACGAAGTCGGTGGTGAAGGCCGAGCGGGTGAAGGCGGGGTCGATGCCCTGCTCATACATGCCGTGGCCGGCCTCGTGCCAGACCGCAAAGAGCCCGCCCGGCAGCCAGCGCTCCTGGAAGCGGCCGGTGATGCGCACGTCGCCGCGGGTGAACGAGATCTCGAACGGGTGCACCGTCTCGTCGAGCCGGCCGCGCGAGAAGTCGTAGCCCATGCGCGCGGCGATCGCCTTGCCGAAGCGCTTCTGGTCCTCGACGGGATAGCTCCGGTCGAGAAAGTCCGCGCGCGGCTGCGGCTTGCCGAGCGCCTCGTCGATCAGCGGCAGCAGGCCCGCCTTGATCTCCCCGTACAACCCTTCCAGCCGGCGCCAGGTCATGTCCGGCTCGTAGCCGCCGACCAGCGCGTCGTAAGGATGGTCGTCGTAGCCGATCGCCTCGGCGATCTGCCGCTGGATCTCGACGGTGCGGGTCAGGAGCGGCGCGAAGGCGGCGAAGTCGTTCTCGGCGCGCGCCTTCGCCCAGACCGCCTGTCCGCGCGTCTTCAGCTCGGCCGCTTCCGACAGGAGCTCCGACGGGATGCGCGACAGGACGGCGATCCCCTCGCGCGCGGCCCTGACCGCATGCGCGCGCGGGTCGTCGGCGTCGGCCCCCTCCAGCTCGCGCTCGGCGCTCGCCAGCGCCTGCGCCATCGCCGCGCCGGTAGCAAGATCCCGGGCGCAGTCGGTGACGGTGGCGAACTGGTGCCCGCGCGCCTCGACGCCGCCCGGCGGCATCATCACCCGCGCATCCCAGGAGAGGAGATTGGCGGTGCAGAGGAGGTCGTTGATCCTCTCCACCTGACGGGCGAAGGCGGCATAGCTCACGGGGAATGCTCCGGTCTGTCGATGTGGACGAAACGGGTCAGGCCGGCTCGGCGGCGAGCGCTTTCGGCGCGAAGGCCGGCGTGCCGAATTCGGCGAGGTGGCAGGCCGCCCGGTGGTCGGCGCTGCGCTCGGTCAAAAGCGGGCGCTCGGCGAAGCATCGATCGAAGGCGTGCGGGCAGCGCGTGTTGAAGAGGCAGCCCTGCGGCAGGTCGAGCGGGCTCGGCAGCTCGCCCTTCGCCGCGGCCTTGCGCGTGCGCTTGCCGGGATCGAGTTCCGGCGCGGCGTCGAGCAGCGCGCGGGTGTAGGGGTGGCGCGGCGCGGTGAAGAGATCCTCCGTCGGGCCGATCTCGATGACCTTGCCAAGATACATCACCGCGACGCGGTGCGAGATGTGCCGGACGAGCCTGAGGTCGTGCGCGACGAAGACGACCGTCAGATGCAGCTCCTCCTGCAGCTGCAGGAGCAGGTTCACCACCTGCGCCTGCACCGAGACGTCGAGCGCCGAGACCAGCTCGTCGGCGACCAGCACGTCCGGCTCGACCGCCAGCGCCCGCGCGATGCCGATGCGCTGGCGCTGCCCGCCGGAGAACTCGTGCGGGTAGCGCTCGGCGGCATCCTGCGGCAGGCGGACGAGATGGAGAAGCTCGGCGATGCGGCCGGGGATCTCGCCGCGCGGCCGCATCCTGTGCACCGACAGCGCCTCGCTGAGGATCTGGCGCACCGTCATGCGCGGATTGAGCGAGGAATAGGGGTCCTGGAAAATCATCTGGACCCGCCGGTTGAAGGCGCGCCGCTCGGCACCCCGCAGCTCGCCGATGTCCTGTCCCTCAAAGCGGATCCGGCCGTCGTTCGGCTCGAGCAGGCGCACGAGGCAGCGCGCGAGCGTCGACTTGCCGCAGCCGCTCTCGCCGACGATGCCGACCGTT
This sequence comes from Jiella sp. M17.18, assembly GCF_041027365.1. NCBI lineage: Bacteria > Pseudomonadati > Pseudomonadota > Alphaproteobacteria > Hyphomicrobiales > Aurantimonadaceae > Jiella > Jiella sp. M17.18. Next base: position 470,247 of record NZ_JBFTEH010000002.1, read on the forward strand.
TCGCCGCGGTGGATGGAGAGGTTGACCCCGTTCAGCGCGTTGACCGCCAGCCGCGGCTGCCCGGCCAGCCGCGAGACGATGCTCTGCGGCATCTCGAAGCGCTTGACGACCTCCTCGACCGAGAGGAGCGGCGCGGCCTTGTGGTTGGTGCCCATCATCATGCCGGCGCTCCCGTCGCCGCGACGCGCGCGTGATGGAAGCAGGCGACCGTGCGGCCTGCCGCAAACGGTTCGAGCGCCGGCCGCTCGGCGCGGCAGCGCTCGGTCGCAAAGTCGCAGCGCGGGTTGAAGGCGCAGCCGGGCGGAATGGCCGACAGGCTCGGCGGCGTGCCGTCGATCGAGGTCAGCATGGTGCGTTCCGCCCCGCCGCGCGGCACCGAGCCGAGCAGCCCGCGGGTGTAGGGATGGTGCGGCTCGGCGAAAACCTGCCGGACGCTGCCGGTCTCGACGATGCGCCCGGCATACATCACCGCCATGCGGTCGCAGGTGCCGGCGACGACGCCGAGGTCGTGGGTGACGAAGACGACGCTCATCGCGAACTCGTCGCGCAGGTCAAGGATCAGCTTCAGGATCTGGTCCTGGATGGTGACGTCGAGCGCCGTCGTCGGCTCGTCGGCGAGCAGCAGTTTCGGGTCGCTGGCGAGCGCGATCGCGATCATCACGCGCTGCTTCATGCCGCCGGAGAACTGGTGCGGATAGTCGTCGAGGCGCCGCTCTGCGGCCGGGATGCCGACGAGCTCGAGCAGTTCGATCGCCCGCGCCCGCCGCTCGCGGCCGTTGAGGGCCGTGTGGGCGCGAAGGTTCTCCTCGATCTGGATCCGCACCGGCAGCACCGGATTCAGCGCCGTCGTCGGCTCCTGGAAGATCATCGCGATCTCGCCGCCGCGCACCTTGCGCAGCGCGCCCGGCGACAGGGAGAGGAGGTCGCGCCCCTGCCACAGGACACGGCCGGAGACCTTGCCCGGCGCATGCACGAGCCGCATCAGCGAGCGCAGCGTGACGCTCTTGCCCGAGCCGCTCTCGCCGACGAGGCCGAGCACCTGGCCCGGCATCACGTCGAAGGAGACCGAGTCCACCGCGGTGACCGCGCCGGCCGCCGTCTGGAACACCGTCGTCAGGTTCGAGACGCTGAGGGCGGGCTCGAGGTGGGTCTTGGCCAGCGCGCTCATTTCTTCGTCCTCAGGAGTTCGGCGAGGCCGTCGCCGAAGAGCGAGAAGCCGAGGCCGGTGACGACGATGGCGATGCCTGGGAAGACCGAGATCCACCAGGCGGTCGACATGAAGTTCTTGCCGTCGGCGATCTGCACGCCCCATTCGGCGGCCGGCGGCTGCGCGCCGAGGCCGAGATAGCCGAGCGAGGAGCCGAGGAGGATGGCGAGCGCCATGTCGGTCATCCAGTAGACGATCGCCGGCGTGATGGCGTTCGGCAGGAGGTGGCGGAAGATAATCCGCGCCGGCGTGTAGCCCATGGCGCGGCCGGCATCGGCATAGTCGAGCCGCTTCTGCACCGCCACCTCGGCCGCCACCAGCCGGCCGTAGAACACCCAGTCGATGACGCCGACGGCGATGTACATGTTGCCGAGGCCGGGGCCGAGCACCGCCACGATGGCGATGACGAGGACCAGGAAGGGAAAGCTGATGACGGCATCGACGATGCGGCCGAACAGCGTTTCGGTCAGACCGCCGGCATAGCCGACGAGCGCCCCGACGATTGTGCCGACGATCAGCGGTCCGGTCGTCGCGAAGATCGCGATCTGCATGTCGATCGAATAGGCGCTGATCACGCGCGAGAGCACGTCGCGGCCGAAGCTGTCGGTGCCGAAGGGATGCGCCCAGCTCGGCGGCGACAGGATCGCATTGTAGTCCATGGCGATCGGGTCGTAGGGCGCGAAGAGCTGCGGGACGAGCGCGAGCACCAGGCTCGCCGCAAGGATCAGCCCGCCGACGAGGAAGGTCAGCGGCAGCCGCCCGAGGCGGCGGATGCGGCGGCGCTTGCGCGCGCGGACGGTCGGAAGCGCCAGGGTCATCGGGCCACCCGCGGGTCCAGCCAGGCCTGGACGATGTCGGTGAGAAGGAAGGTCAGCGACACGACGACCGCCAGCGCCAGGGTCAGCCCCTGCACGACCGGGTAGTCGCGGCCGTAGATCGATTCGATCATCAGCCGCCCTGCCCCCGGAATGGCGAAGACGGTCTCGGTGATGACGGCGCCGCCGAGCAGCGTGCCGACCTGCAGGCCGAACAGGTTGACCGTGGAGATCAGCGCGTTGCGCAGGACGTGCCGGGTCATGATGAGGCGCGAGCGCAGACCCTTGGCGCGGGCGAAATCCACGTATTCGGCGTCGACGACCCCGATGATGGCGGCGCGCAGGTTGCGCATCAGGATCGCGGACAGGCTGAGGGCGAGGGTCAGCGCCGGCAGGAACAGGTGGTAGAGCTGCTCGCCGAAGGTGTCGCCGAAGCCGCCGACCGGGAACCAGCGCAACTGCGCGCCGAACACCGTCAGAAGGATCAGCCCGACATAGAAGACCGGCATCGACAGGCCGACCTGGAACGAGCCGCGGATGGCGTTGTCGCTGAAGCGCCCGCGATGCGTCGCCGCGACGAAGGCGAGCGGCACGGCGAGGACGAGCGCGATCAGCGCCGCCATGGCGGTCAGCATCAGCGTCACCGGCAACCGGTCGGCGACGAGGCTCGCGACCGAAACCTTCAGATGGATGCTGTCGCCGAAGTCGCCCGCGGCGATGTTCTTCACGAAGATCAGGAACTGCACCGGCAGCGGCTTGTCGAGGCCGAGCTGGGCGTTGATCCGGGCGACGTCGGCATCGCGCGCGCGATCGCCGAGAATGGCGCTCGCCGGGTCACCGGGCAGAAGGTGCACCAGGAGGAAGATCACCACCAGGATGAAAGCGAGGGTGGGGATCAGCTGCAGGAGGCGGCGGGTGATGAAGCTCAAGAGGGCCAAGAAGCCGGGTCCGATCCGTCTGTCTCAGGGGACCGGGCGGCGGGTCCGAAGTCCCGCCGCCCGCGTCATGCCTATTTCTTGTCGATCCAGGTCGCGCGGAAGATGTTGTTGCCGAGCGGGATCTGCAGGAAGCCGTGCACCTTCTTCGAAAGCGCCACCGGATACGGCGTCTCGTAGAGCGGGATGGTCGGGCCGGACGAGTTGTAGATCTCCTGGATCCGCGCATACTCCTCGGCGCGCTTCTTGTGGTCGATCTCGCGCTGCGACTGCTCGAAGAGCTTGTCCGCCTCATCGCTCTTCCAGCCGGAATGGACCGCCTGAATGTTGGGCGAATAGACGTAGTAGGAGGTGATCTCGTTCGGATCGGCGATGTCGTCCGTCCAGGCGCCGGCCCGCATGTCGAAGTCGCCGTCGCGGTACTTCTGGGTGCGCGTGGCGTTGTCGACCTGCTGCAGCTCCAGCTTGACGCCGATCTGGCTCCACATCTGCTGCAGCGCGGTCGCTGTGCCGATCTCGTCCTGGCTGCCGGCGAGGACGAGGATCGAGGTCGAGAAGCCGTTCTCGAAGCCTGCCTCCTTCATCAGCTCCTTGGCCTTGGCGAGGTCGTAGGGATAGACCGCGCCCTTGCCGACATGCAGCGGCGTCGCCGAGGACATGTAGGAGGACATCGGCGTGCCGACGCCGTGGGTGACGATGCCGATGATCGCCTGCTTGTTGGCGGCATAGTTCAGCGCCTGCCGGACCTTCGGATTGGACAGCGGATTGTCCTTGCCGCCGACCTTCGGGCGGACGTTCATGATGATGTCGGCGACGCGGGTGGAGGGGAACAGCTCCATGTCGATGCCGTCGGCCTGCTTCAGCTCGGCGACGCGGGCATAGGGAATGAGCTCGGCGCCGTCGATCTCGCCCGACTGCAGCTTCAGGATGCGCGTCGCGTCGTCCGGCAGCAGTTCGAAGGTGACGCCGTCGAGATAGGGCAGCGGCTTGCCGTCCTCGCCCTTGGCCCAATAGTGCTCGTTCTTGACGAGCTCCATGGTCGAGCCGCGCTGCCAGGACTTCAGGACGAAGGGGCCGGAGCCGACCGGATGTTCGGCGAAGGCCTTGGCCTTGTCGGCATCGGTCTTCCCAGGCGCGGCCTCGAACTGCTTCTCCGGCATGATTGCCGAGTTGAACACGGTGAGCGCGGCGAGGATCGTCGGGTCGGGATGCTTCAGCTTGATCGTGACGCCGTTGTCGCCGTTGGCGACCACGTCCTTCACCGACTCCAGAAGGAAGTTCCAGATGCCGTTCTTCGGATCGGCCGCCCGCTTCAGCGACCAGACGACGTCCGCCGGCGTAATCTTGCTGCCGTCGGAGAATTCGATGCCGTCGCGCAGCGTCAGGTCGACCGACAGGCCGTCGTCGGCGACCTTCCACTTCGTGGCGAGACCCGGCTTCAGCCCCTTGCCGTCGTCGGTCGGCAGGATCAGCGTGTCGTAGAGGTTCGACAGGATCCAGATGTCGACGTTGGCGTCGTTCAGGACCGGATCGAGGAACAGGCTGTCGGCATAGCGACCGTAATGCAGGATGCCGCCGCGCTCGATGGCAAGCGCCGCCTGGCTGGCGCCGAGAAGCAGCGCGGCCGCCAGAGCCGACCTGATGACGTTCTTCATGAGCGAGAGCCCTCCGTATCACTCAGTGTATTAGAACCGTGTAACGATAGGCACGGCCAGTGAAACGAGTCAATCGGACGCCGGTGCATCAAGTTTGAGCGCATGGCGCCTCTTTGCAGTGCAGCAAGCTCTTGTCGCGCTCTGGTAGAACGTGCTAGCCAACCAGCACAGTTGGAGCCAAGCCCAGATGAACTTCCACGTCGATCGCGACCTGCCCGTGCCGATCCGGCTGCAGCTGAAGGGCCTGATCGAATACGGCATCGCCTGCGGCGAACTCACCGCCGGCGAAGCGCTCCCTTCGGTGCGCGAGCTCGCCGAGCGGATCTCCGTCGCGCCGATGACGGTAAGCCAAGTCTATCGCGAACTGAAGAACGAAGGTCTGATCGAGGCGCGGCCGGGCTCCGGCACCTTCATCGCCAATTCCAGCCAGGCGCGCATGGCTTCGCGGCCCGAAGCCCTGCAGCTGCGCCGGCACATCGACGCGCTGATCGACGAGGGCCTCGCGATGGGCGTCCGGGCGACCGATCTCGCCTCGCTGGTCAATGCCCGGCTGTTCTACCGCACCAGCCTCGGCCGGCGCGTCTCCGTCGTCATGGTCGGCATATTTCCGGAAGCCACGGCGAGCTATGCCCGTTTCATCGCCGCGCGACTCGGCGAGGCCGCGACCGTCGAGCCGGTGACGATCTCGGCGATGCAGCGCAGGCCGGACGTGCACGCCCGCGGCGCCTCGGCCGATCTCGTGATTACCTTCGTCAATCGCCAGCGCGAGGTGGCCGCGCTCCTGCCGAACACCAAGGTCGTCTCGATCAGCTTCATCCCGTCCGAGGAGACGCGCCGCGCGCTGGCCTCGCTCGATCCGCTCGCCAAGGTGGCCGTCGTCTCGCGCTTTCCCGACTTCCTGCCGATCATGAAGGCCGGCGTGCAGCGCTTCGCGCCGCATGTGCCGGACATCGTCGCGACGACGGTCGAGGAGCCGCGGCTTGCCGAGACGCTCGAGCGCGCCGACGTCGTCGTCTACGCCACCGGCGCCGAGAGCGTCCTCTCGACGATCCGGCCGGACAAACCGGCCTTCGAATACCGCCACGCGCCCGATCCCGCCGACATCGAGCGGATCGTCCTGCCGATCATCCGCGGAACCGGCGACGGCGCACCCGTCCAGCAGAGGGAAGCATCATGAAAGTCTCCGAGACCAACTGGCAGCAGATCGAGACCTATCTGAAGTCCGACGACCGGGCGATCCTGCCGCTGGGGTCGACGGAGCAGCATGCGGGCCTCTCGCTGTCGGTCGATTCGATCCTCTCCGAGCGCGTCGCCCTGGAGGCCGCCGAGCCGCTCGGCGTGCCGGTCTTCCCGGTCCTCGCCTATGGCGTCACCCCCTACTTCCTCAGCTATCCCGGCTCGATCTCGATCCGCATCGAGACCTATGTGCGGATGGTGCGCGACATCCTCGACAGCCTGAAGCGACAGGGCTTCCGGCGCATCATGATCGTCAACGGCCATGGCGGCAACCAGCCGGCGGGGAGCCTCGCGATCGAGTGGATGGCCGACAATCCCGGCACCTCGGTGAAATTCCACAACTGGTGGAACGCGCCCGAGACCTTCGCCAAGGTGCAGGCGGTCGACACCGTCGCCTCGCATGCCTCCTGGATGGAGAACTTCCCCTGGACCAGGCTTCAGGGCGTCGACCTGCCGACGCAGATGAAGCCGATGGTGGATCTCGCCCTGATGCGGCTGATGGATCCGGACAAGGTGAAGGCGCTGCTCGGGGACGGCAATTTCGGCGGCTACTATCAGAAGCCGGACGAAGACATGCAGGCCATCTGGGACGTTGCGGTCGCCGAGACCCGCGCGCTGATCGAGGGGCCCTGGGCGTGAGCGAGGCGAAGAAGCCGGCCGAGCCGATCCTGATCTGGGGCGCCGGCGCGATCGGCGGCACGCTCGGCGCCGCCTTCATCAGGGCCGGGCACAAGGTCGTCTTCGTCGACAGCGCCGAGGACCATGTGCGGGCGATCAACGAGAAGGGCCTGTCGATCGCAGGCCCGCTGTTCGAGGACACCGTGCGCGTCCCGGCCTTCCTGCCGGAAGAGCTCGAGGGCGTGTTCGAGACGGTGTTCCTCTGCGTGAAGGCGCACCATACCGAGGCGGCGGCGCGGCAGCTTGAGCCGCACCTTGCCCCGACCGGCTGCGTCGTCTCGGCCCAGAACGGGCTCAACGAGTACGTCATCGGCCGCATCGTTGGCGACGAGCGCGTCGTCGGCTGCTTCGTCAACTTCGGCGCTGACTATCTGGAGCCCGGCCTCGTCCACTACAGCGGCAAGGGCGCGGTGGTGGTCGGCGAGATCTCGGGCGAACCGAGCGGCCGGGTCGAAGGTCTCTACGGGCTGCTCAAGGAGTTCGCAGCGCACGCGATCCTCACCGATAACATCCTCGGCTTTCTCTGGGGCAAGCTCGTCTACGGCGCGCTGCTCTTCGCGACGGCGCTGACCGACGATTCCATTGCCGACGTCCTCGCCGATCCGGCGCACCGGCCGGTGCTGACGGCGCTGGGGCGCGAGGTCGGCGCGGTCGCGACGGCCACCGGCATCCGGCCGGAGCCCTTCGACGGCTTCGACCCCCTCGCCTTCGTCCCGGATGCGGCGGCGGCGCGCACCGCCAAATCCTTCGACGACATGGTCGCCCACAACCGCCGTTCGCTGAAGTCGCACAGCGGCATCTGGCGGGACCTCGCCGTCCGCAAGCGCAAGACCGAGGTGGACGCGCAGCTCGGACCGATCGTGGAGTTCGGGGAGAAGCACCGCGTCGCAACGCCGCTGACACGGCGGCTGGTCGCGATGATCCACGAGATCGAAGACGGCGCGCGGCCGCTCGCGGGGGAGAATCTCGACGAACTCGCCGCGACGGCCGGATCTTCGTCGGGCCGGGAGAGCGCGGCATGAACATCACCTTCGAAGGCCGCACAGCGCTCGTCACGGGCGCCGCGCACGGCTTCGGGCGCGCCATCGCCCTCGCCTTCGCGGCACGCGGCGCGAGCGTCGTCGCCTGCGACATCCTGCAAGCCGAACTCGCCGATACCGCGCGGCTTGCCGGCGAGGCCTGCACGCCCCGCGTCCTCGACATCACCCAGCGGGACGCCGTCCAGGCCGCCGTCGCCGAGATCGAGGCGAACCACGGCCCCGTCGACGTCCTGGTCAACTGCGCCGGCGGCGTGCTCGGCCAGGTCGGCCGGCCGATCGAGGAGATCGCCGAGGCCGACTGGAACGCCATCTTCGCGGTCAACCTCTCCGGCGCGTTCTATCTCACGCAGGCGGTAGCCCCGGCGATGAAGCGCCGGCAGTGGGGCCGCGTCGTCAACATCTCCTCCGGCGCCGGCCTCGGCATCTCGCTGACCGGCATCCAGGCCTATGCCAGCGCCAAGGCCGGCCAGATCGGCCTCACCCGCCAGCTCGCCCACGAGCTCGGCCCGTTCGGCATCACGGTCAACAACGTCGCCCCCGGCTTCGTGCGGTCCAATCCGACGACGGAGCGGCAGTGGGAGGCGATGGGCGAGGAGGGACAGGCAAAGCTCATCCAGACTATCGCGCTCAAGCGCCTCGGCAGTCCGGACGATATTGCCAATGCCGTGATGTTCTTCGCCTCCGAACAGGCCGGCTGGATCTCCGGCCAGGTGCTCAGCGTGGACGGCGGCAAATGAGCGGGACATCCGACACGCAGGACGTCGAAGCCTGGCTCGACGAACGCTCCGACGCAGCGGTCGAGGAGCTGAAGGCCTTCTGCCGCATTCCCAGCGTCTCCACGGACCCGGCCTACAAGGGCGGCATCCGGCAGGCCGCCGCCTTCGTCGCCGACCGCCTGACCCGCGCCGGCTTCCCTTCGGTCGAGATCGTCGAGACGGGCGGCCATCCCGCCGTCGTCGCCGAATGGTGCGACGTGCCCGGGGCGCCGACGATCCTCGTCTACGGCCATTACGACGTGCAGCCGCCGGACCCGCTGGACAAGTGGACGACGCCGCCCTTCGAGCCGGACATCCGCGACGGTCGGCTCTATGCCCGCGGCATCTCCGACGACAAGGGCCCGGTGATGATCCCGATCCTCGTCGCGGAAGCGTTTTCAAGGACGCGCGGTGCCTTGCCCCTGAACATCAAGATGATCGTCGAGGGCGAGGAGGAGTCCGGCAGCCCGCATCTCGTGCCGACCGTGGCGCGGTTGAAGGACCGGCTCGCTGCCGACCTCGTCGTTTCGGCCGACGGCGCGATGTGGCGGGCGGACCTGCCGTCGGTGACGGTCGCGAGCCGCGGCCTCCTCGCGCTCGACGTGACGCTGACGGGCGCCGGCAAGGACCTGCATTCCGGCCGCCACGGCGGCAGCGCGCCGAACCCGGTGCGCGCGCTGGCGAGGATGCTGGCGAGCCTCCATGACGAGACCGGCCGCGTCACCGTCCCGGGCTTTGCCGATACGGCGACGCCGCCCGACCCTGCGATCCTCGACGCCATCCGCGCGTCCGGCTTCGACCCCGCCGGCTATTTCCGTTCGATCGGCGCGCCGGTGCCGGATCCCCTGCCCTCGGCCGAGGACCTGCTGACCCGGCAATGGCTGGTGCCGACGCTGGAGTTCAACGGCATCTTCGGCGGCTATTCCGGCCCGGGCACCAAGACCGTCATCCCCGCCTCGGCCGGCGTGAAGATCACCTGCCGCCTCGTCGCGGGGCAGGAGCCGGAGGCCGTGCGCGCCGCGATCGAGCGACACCTCGAAGCCGTGACGCCGACGGGCTACACCCTCACCGTGAAGGGCCACGGCCCCGGCAGCGCCGCCTTCGCGCTCGATCCGGACGACCCGGCGCTGGCGATCACCGAGGATGTCCTCGAAGGCATTCTCGGCGCGCGGCCGCTGCGCGTCGCCATGGGCGCGACGATCCCGATCGGTGCGGTGTTCCAGGAGCATCTCGGCGCGCCGATGGTGTTCTTCTCATTCTCGACCGCCGACGAGGACTACCACGCCCCGAACGAGTTCTTCCGGCTGGAGAACTTCCGCAAAGGACTGAAAGCGTGGGCACGGCTCCTGGATCGCCTCGCCAGCGACCTTCGGACTGGCGCATGAGAGGGCCGCGCTCGACGATCGGGTAGCCGATCGCTCGTCGACCAGCACAGCCGGACGGAAGGCGAAGCGGTCGCGCTTTCGCCGGCCGCCTCGCGGCGTTGTCAAAGCTCTGTCGGAAGGAACTGGTGGCCCCGGCAAGGCTCGAATCTAGCCCATCAGAGGATCAATATTACAATAGCTTAGCAGATCATCACTTGTCTGTGTTATGCACTTTGCTCTGCGAGCGCAAGGGCAAGCAGGAGCTATGGGCTTGTCGCTCTCAAGTCCGCGGACGTTTAGCTGGGGATAAGGTCGACCGGCGTGTCAGGCTCTCCGTGATCCACTGGCCAGGATCCCCTTGAAAGTTCGAACTTCCGCACCACCCGCAGGCATTCTCCGCCCCGCCCATTCCCAAGACGACGACCGTTTGAATCCGCCCAGGATGTGAGCATCCGCTACACCAAGGTCCGGACGCCCAAGACCAACAGCTTAGCCGAACTTCACGCGTCATCACGTCGTGCCGAATGATACCGAATCCGAACGCTTTTGGCTGCGAAGAAGCTGCTGAAGTAATAACCGGACGGTAGTCTACCCGCAATTCACTCGGCCTGATCGGTGAAGCGGCTGCTCCACCGCGGCCGTCTCGTTTGATGACAGGCGGCTGCCCAGGAGGTGAACGAGAGTTGTAGCGCCGACGGGCTGGTGACGTGGGGCTGCCGCCGGTCCATCGACCGTCCCGGACAGATCGATGTTTCTGACGCCGGCATGCGAAAAATCAGGAGAGGCTTACGTTTCCAGCCGCTTTCCGGTCGTGCCGTGGCGCGAGCGAAGGCCCTCGTCCGGTCGGGGATATATCTCAGAAACCGGGCGGCTTGTCGACGCCAGCTGGGCCCATCGATCGGTGGCTGAAGGCTGCATCCGGTTGCAGGCAAAAGACCCCCTCGCGCGAAATGAGGGTTACCACTATCGGGATGGTTAAACCGACATGGCATGATGGCCTAAGGTTATAGTTGAGCACTGGGGCGAGTTCTTAACAGAGTCATCAACGGATCAGAGGGAAGGTTGAGAAACATGACTCTCTCGCAGGACGTGATCATCTTCGACCCGGACGACTCGGCTATGGCGGCGGCCGTCCATCGCAATCTCGGTGAGCGGGCTGGCGCGTGCCAGACCATCGAAAGCCTCGCTGTCGCGCTGAAGCACCGGTTCAACTGTTTCTCCGGCCAATTGGTGATCGTCGTCTTGAAGGCGCTCGACGGCGGGGCGACGGATCAGATCGCCGCTTTCAAGGCGGTGCAGCCCGGCGCGATCATCGTCCTGCTTGCCCAATCCTATGGAGAGCAGGAGTACCGCTTTGCGGAACGCGTTGGGCTGAACGGGCTCCTGCCTCTGTCGATCAATGCGGACGCAACGCGCAAGAGCCTCGACCTCATTCGGATCGGCGGGAAGGTCTTCTCGCTGAGCTTCGACGGCGACGGGGCTTCGCCGACGGCTCGCGGCGAGGCGGCGGCCCGCGTCGATGCGTCCCGCTCCGACCTGACCGAGCCGGCGTCATCGAAGCGGAGCCTGTCTGACACGGAACGCGAGATCCTGTCCTGTCTCGTCGACGGCCTGCCGAACAAGCTTATCGCCCGGCAGTGCGACATGACGGAAGCGAACGTGAAGATCCGCCTCCGAACGCTTCTGCGCAAGATCGGCGCTGCCAACCGGACGCAGGCGGCGGTCTGGGCCCTCGATCACCTCGACGCGTGGGAGGCGGCCTCGCCCGTCGCCGCGCCGGCGGACGAGCAGCATGCAGAGGCTCCTCGCCGCTTCAACGCCTCCCTGAGATTCTGACCTCATCCTCGCCGCAAAACTTGGCGCGACTGGCGGTCGCGTCGAGGCGGGACGGCTCCGGCCTGGGGAGCGTCGCCGGGGAAAATCCGAAGGCGTGACTGAGATTGGTGCTCGCGTGCGGTCGCGCTTGCCCGATGCCCCCTTACGACGAACCGAAGTAGTGGCGGGATGATCGTCGTCCGGCTGTCCCGCCGCTCACAGCCGATCAAAGGGCTGCGGCTCCCAGAGGGCATGCCGCAGATGTTCGATCTCCTCCTGTCCGGAGAGCTCTGGCTGCCACGGCTGGACGAAGACGCATCCGCTGTCGGCCGACGGCCGCGACACGGAAGCGGCTGGCGGAGCCGCCGGCCGAGGATCGGGCTCGGACCGGCCCTCTTCGCCGGGCGCGGCCTGCCTCTGAAGCATCGTCATGGGCCTGCCTCCCTTCGTCTGCCGCGCCGGCGAAGCCTGTGGCGTCAGCCGGGGCCTGAGCGCCGCAGCCGTCGTCGCTCACCGATCAGGCGTTCGGTTCCAACTCTTCCTCGCCAGAGAGGTCGTCCTTCGAGCCGGGCGACCTGCTGCGATGCTGCGCGGCAATCGCCCGCACCAGATTGATGATCCGCTCCCGGACCTCCCGGTTCGAGATCCGGGAGAAGGCGCTGTTGAGTTCCGCACCCTCGCGGGTTGAGGCGAGTGAGAGCAACTGCTCGTCATTCTGCCGCGGCCAGACCGCCGGATCGAAGAAGGCCGCGATCGGAAGATCCAGGGCGTTCGCCATCTGCTGGAGCCGGCCGGCGCTGATCCGGTTCTTCCCGCTCTCGTATTTCTGGATCTGCTGGAAGGTGATGCCGAGCGTGCGCGCAAGCGCCGTCTGGCTGATCCCGAGCATCACCCGTCGCTGGCGCAGACGCCGCCCTACCACCGCATCGGCCTCACTTTTTCGGGCCATACCGCTCTCTTCCAGCCGGCCGATCGCGCGGCAAGACCGTCGGTCACTCCGGATCGGTCAGGAGTTCCGGCGCCGCGTGAGGCGGAATCAGAGCATCCGGCCGCAGGGACCGACAGCACGAAGGCGCGGTAGTCTTTCCGGCTGAACCCAGGGCGCAGCCCCGCGTCGGCGGCCGCGCTGGCCAGCGCCCGGCCCCGGCAGGCTCAAGGCCGCCCTGCGCACCGGTTCGCCGAGGCGCAGCGCCTTCCTCACCAGGGCCAGATCATCCCGCCTCGCTCACGGGCTACCCCCAAAAGCCGCTTCATTCCGGCTCAGCCAGGCGGCCAAATAGCCGCGGACGGCAGAGCGATGCCTATCGACCTTCCGGCGGCATCGCTTCGATCCCGCGCCTACGGCGGCGTCCTTTCCTGTTTCCAGAGAGTGAAATAGTCGATGAACTCCGCCTTCCCTCGGGAATTCTATCCGGTGACGCGGCCCTCGGAAGACTTGAGGCCGCAATACGAAGCGTCCATCCGAAACGTCCTGCGAATCCTTTGGACCCGCCGGTGGCTGATCGCCGCGGTGATCGTCGCGGTGACGGGAAGCGCGATCGCCGCGAGCTTCATCCTGCCGAAGAAATACGTCGGGGAGGCGCTCATCCAGCTGAAGTTCGACGGGATGGGGAGTAACGTGTCGGCGACGGCCGCAGCTCCTCCGGTATCGGTCGACGCGAATGCGCTCGTCGAAGGCGAAGCCGAGATCATCCGCTCGCGGGCCGTCGCCCGCAGGGTGGTCGACCGGCTCGCAGCGAGCGGACATTCCGATCAGACGATGCCCCCTCCGGCGAAGGGCGACCGGCCGAATGCCGACGCGGGGCCGGCGCCGGCGAAAGGAGAATCGCCGCTCGACCAGGCGGTCATGGAGATCCGGAAGGGCCTCTCAGTCCAGAACGACGGCAAGTCCTACCTGATCCGGGTCATCTATACCGCCGACGATCCGCAGCGCGCCGCGCTTCTCGCCAACGCTTTTGCCGAGGAATACTTGCAGAGCCGCGTCGAGAGCAGCTTCACCGCCGCCAAGCGCATGAGCGAGTGGCTCGCCGCGCAAGTCGAGGGTGCCCGGCAGGCTGCTCAGGCCGCCGACGCAAAGGTCAAGGCCTTCCGGGCCGGCATCATCACGTCGGACGGCGCCGACACCGTCGCAGCAGCGGACCAGCAGTTGCGCGACGTCATCGCGCAGATCTCGAATGCCCGGCTCGACCGCCTCAAGATCGAGAACCGCGTCCAGCGGCTGCGCGACACGCTCGCGAGCGACCGGATGCCGTCGGCGAGCGATCTCGACGGCGCCGGCGCCGCCCAGCAGCTGATCGCCGAACTGGTGAAGGCGCGCCAGAACGTCGATCGCATCGCGGCCTCGGTCGGCGTGAAGCATCCGCTCTTCGTCAAGGCCAAGAACACCTACGACGACGTCCATGCGCAGTTCCTGGAAGCCGTCGGCAACGCAGTCGGCAATGCAGAGGCCGACCTTTCGAGTGCGCGCTCGGCCGAAAGGACCCTGGAGGAGCAGGCCGGCCAACTGCGACAGGCTGTGCTCGACAACCAGGCGAACCAGAAGCGGCTGGCGCAGCTGGAGACCGAGGCCGCCACGGCCCGCGGCAATCTCGACCGGCTGCAGGAGAGCTTCCGGCAGGCTTCGGCGCTCGCCGATCTGAAGCCGATCCCGGCAGAGATGGTGAGCCCGGCCGAGCCGCTCGCGATCCCGACGTCCCCGAAGAAGCCGCTCTTCGCGGTACTCGGCGGAATGGGCGGGATCCTGGCGAGCCTCGGCCTCGTCTTCCTTCTCGAGATGCGCGACAGGGGCTTCCAAACGGAGGAGGACGTCGCCGCGACGCTCGGCATTCCCTGCCTCGGCATGGTCCCCTTCATCGGCAAGCGTGTCCGGCCGATCGTCCGCCGCTTCCACGACCGGGCGATCAAGCTCCTGATCATCCGCTCCGGCCTCTTGCGCCGCCAGTCCGGCCACTCCGTGGTGGTCGTCACCTCGGCCGTCCCGGGCGAAGGCAAGACCGACCTCGTGCGCTCCGTCGCGACCACGCTCGCCCAGGCCGGACGGCGCGTGCTCGTCGTCGAGAACCTCCTCCAGAAGGAAGCAGCGAGCGAACCGAAGGCGCTGCGCCGCCTCGTCGCGGTGGAATCGATGCAGGGGGACGCCGGAGCCACCGCTATCAGCTACTACCACCGCTCGACGCACGACCTCTCCGAGGTGCTCGACGGTCCCGACCGCCTGCAGGGCTGGATCGATGAGAACGGCGCGCATTTCGATGTCGTGATCTTCGAGGCGCCACCGGTCATGCTGGACGCGCAGGCGATGATGATCGCCCAGGCGGCGAACCTCATCCTCCTGTCCGTGCGGTGGAATGCCACCTCGCGCTCGACCGTGAAGGTGGCCCTGTCGCAGCTCGCGGCCGGATCCGGCCAAGGACCCGACGTCGCCGCCGTCCTCACCCACGTCGACATGAAGCGACACCGCCGGCTCGGCCGGAAGGACAGCCTGTATTTCTACGGTCGCCATGCCGACCGCGCGATCGCCTCAGCCGCTTGATCACAGGAGGAGCGCAAGTGAAACGCATCATCGTCACCGGCGGCAACGGCTATGTCGGCCGCGAACTCGTCCGGCTTCTCTACGGTGACCACCAGGTCTGCATCGTCGACCACCTTCGCGGCGGCGGCCTGCGGTTCCGCCCGGACGAGACCGCCAAGGTCTCCGTTGCCAGGATCGACATCTGCGACGGCGACGCGCTCGGGAAGCTGTTCGAGGAATTCGTGCCCGACACGATCGTGCATCTCGCCGCGATCCACTACATCCCGGAATGCGAGGAGCAGCCGGAAGCGGCGGTCCGCACCAACGTTCTCGGCACGGTGACGCTCCTGTCCCGCGCCCCGGAGGGATGCCGGATCGTCTTCGCCTCCAGCGGCGCCGTCTACAAGCCGGACCGGCTTCCGCATGCCGAGACGAGCGCGCAGCAGCCGTCCGACATCTACGGCCTGACGAAGCTGCACGGCGAACACTATGTGGCGAACTTTGCGCGCAAGCGGTCCCTGGCGGCCGTCGTCGTGCGGCTCTTCAACGTCGTCGGGCCAGGCGAGACGAACCCGCACCTGTTTCCGGAGCTCGTCGCCCAGCTGAAGGCGGGGCGCCGAACGATCCAGCTCGGCAATCTCTGGCCGAAGCGCGACTACATCCACGTTCGGGACGCCGCGCGCGGCTTCATGAAGACGGCGCTCGGCGACGGCGTCGCGCCGGGCGAGTGCGTCACCGTCAACCTCGGGACCTCGGCGGCCTATTCGGTCAGCGAGGTAGTCGAAAAGCTGCGGGCGGTCTGCGACATCGACTTCGAGATCCAGCAGGACGCGAGCCGCCTTCGCCCGGTCGACCGCCCCTTCCTCGCCGCCGACACCTCCCGCATGCGCTCGCGCTTCGGCTGGCAACCGGAACTGACCGTGGATGATGCCATGGCCGACCTGTGGCGCGACCCCGAGCTCACCCGCGCTCTCACGGAACGGTATCTGTGATGCGCGTCCTCGCCGCCATCGTCGTCCCTCCTCACCTCACCGTCAGCGGCGGCGCCAGA
Organism: Jiella sp. M17.18; assembly: GCF_041027365.1. Taxonomy (NCBI): domain Bacteria; kingdom Pseudomonadati; phylum Pseudomonadota; class Alphaproteobacteria; order Hyphomicrobiales; family Aurantimonadaceae; genus Jiella; species Jiella sp. M17.18. The sequence goes on from NZ_JBFTEH010000002.1 coordinate 486,306, forward strand.
GCCGGGGAAGCGCTCAGCGCCGCGCTCGCGGATCGCTGCGACATCACCGTCGCGAACATGATGGGCGGCGATCCCGCCATCGGCGGCCATGCGACGCGCGTCGCAGTGCGAACCAGCCTGCCGCCGCCGCTCAGGCATCCGCGCGTTCCCAAGCGCTATCGCTCGCTCTTCTACCGATCCGATATCCCCCGGCTGATCCGACGGGGCGGCTACGATCTCGTCCACATCCACAATCCGATGCCGGCGCTGGAGATGGCCCGCATCGCACGGACGTGCCGCCGGCTCGATATCCCCTACGTCGTCTCGACGCACGGCTTCAACGAGGTGGTCAACGGGCTGAAGATCTACGCTTTCAATCCCGTCCAGCGGGCGGTCTGGGCGGAACTCGTCGCTGCACCGGTCTGCCGCGCAGTTGCCGGCGCGGCAGACATCTTCGCGCTCTCCCCGCACGACCGCGACCTGATCGAGGCGCTCGGGCGCAGCGGCCAGGATGTCACCATCGTGAGCAATGGCGTTGCCACACCGCCGACGGCGAACGCGGCAGACGACCGGCAGGCGCTCGCCGCGCTTGGCATCGACGCCCCAGCGCCGGGCGCCCCGCCGACCTTTCTGTTCCTCGCTAACCACACGCCGAACAAGGGACTTCCCCTTCTGCTCGACGCCTTCTCGCGCCTGCGCGAGCCGTTCCAGCTGATCGTCGGCGGCGAGAAACGCGAGGGCATCGATTACGAGAGCCACGTCCGCCGGAGTCGGCCGGGACAGAGGATCGTCGTCACCGGGCGTCTGTCCGATGCGGACGCGGCCGCCTGTTTCCGGCGGGCCGACGCGTTCGTGTTCCCGACGCTAGCCGACACCTTCCCACTGGTGGTGCTGGAGGCGATGTCGCACGGAAAGGCCGTCATTGCGTCGGCCGTCGGCGGGATCCCGTATCAGCTGGAGGGCGGCTGCGGTGAGCTGGTTCCCTCCGGCGATCCCGAAGCCTTGGCTCAAGCGGTAGCGCGCCTGGCGGCCGAGCCCAGCCGGCTAGCTGCGATGGGCGAAGCCGGGCGCCGGAGGGCGCGGGACCTCTTCACCTGGAACCGGGCCGCCGATGCGGCCCTCGGTGGATACGAGCGCGTCCTGCGCGCCGCGGCCCCGCGGCCGTCCCGCGCCTCGCCGCTGATCGCCTTGCGCACGCTGTCTTCCGGCGTTGCGCGGTTGCGATGAGCGGCGGGCCTGCCGCCGGCAGCGCGCAGCGTTCCTGGAGCAGAAGGGCTGACACATGAGTGCGGTGACCGAACCCTCGCTCGCGCCTGCCCGAACCGCCCGCTCCTTCCACGACCGCTACTTCTGCGTCGTGCTCTTCGCGATCGCCGCCTATGCGATGACGGGTAAGGGTTTCGCCTATGCCGGCATCCCGCCAATCTTTCCCGGCGAGATGATCCTGGCGGCGGGCCTTCTCACTTTCGCCTGGCCACGGCCGTCGCCGGCGGTCTTTTTCAACCTGCCGCATCTTATCCTGATCGCGATGATCGGCTGGGTCCTCTTCCGGACGATCCCGTTCATCGGCGTCTACAAGGTCGACGCGCTCCGCGACAGCGTCATTGTCGTCTACGGGCTCTACGCACTGATCGTCGCCAACCTGATCCTGGAAAAGCCGTCGCGGATCGACCTGGCCGTCGGTTTGGCGGGCCGCTTCTTCTCGATCTACGGCTTCTGTCTGCTGTGGCTCTACATCACCCAGAGCGTCGTCGGCTCGCACATGCCGGTCTGGCCGGTCTCGGAGGCGCCGTTCCTCGTCGTGCGCGGCGGCGAGGCCGCGGTCCACCTTAGCGCCGCAGCGGTCTTCGCGCTCCTCGGACTGAAGCGCTTCTCGCCGCTCTGGATCCTGATGCTCCTCGTCTCCGTCGCCTTCATCTCGGCGATCAGCCGCGGCGGCATGCTGTCGATTGTCATTCCGGTGTTCCTCGCCGCCGTCCTGTCCGGCCGGATCAAGCCGCTCCTCGGCATCACCCTCGTGATGATCCCGGTCATCACGGTCCTCTATGTCACGGACGTCGAGATCAGCGTGCCGCAGACCGACCGCACCATCACCGTCAGCCAAGTCGTCGACAACACCATCAGCATCGTCGGCTCTTCGGAGACGAAGACGCTGGACGGCACCAAGGAGTGGCGCCTGAGATGGTGGAACACCATCGTCGACTATACCTTTCACGGCCCCTATTTCTGGACGGGGAAAGGCTTCGGGATCAACCTTGCCGAGGCCGACGGCTTCAACCTGACGCCGGGCCAGGATTCGAGCCTGCGCAGCCCGCACAACGGAAACATGACCATCCTGGCGCGGGCCGGCATTCCCGGGCTCATCCTCTGGATCGCCCTCAACGGCAGCTGGGTGGCGATGATGCTGCGCAGCGTCGTCATCTCGCGGCTGCGCGGCCACCGCAACTGGAGCAGCCTGTTCATCTTCGTTCTGTGCTACATGCTCGCGGCGCTGATCGACGCGAGCTTCGACGTCGCGCTCGAAGGACCAATGATCGGCATCGTCTTCTGGGTCATGATCGGCTTCGGCGTCGCCCTGACGATGACCTATCGCCAGCTGAGCAGCGGCCGGCGGGACGGCGGGCAGCCCTAACTGGGCGTCCGGTGCCGACCCCTCCGCTCTCGCCTTGTTGCAAGTGCAACACCCGACGCCGCATCGCGACTATGGCGTCTCGCGGCCGGCCTGCCGATCGCACGAGCCGTCAGGTCCGGCTTCTTGGCGCCGAGCGGTGGGCACCGGCGGCCAGACAAATCGCTGGGGCTAGTTCGGTTTCGCGGCGTCGCTACTCCCGATGAGCCGGCCGCCCCAGGCATCCCGCCGATAGGATGACAGCCGCATCCGCGCACATCGATGCCGCGGCTGCGGTCCATGTTCATGCTCAAGCCCGCGGAGCGGTGCGCTCGGCCGGCCAATCGGAGACAGGAGTCCAGCCATGACAGCACGTCCCGCCGAATGCCCGATCTGCGAAGAGACCGCGCAGTCGATTCTCGAAGAAGAGTTCGACGGGATGGCAATCGGTTGTCCCGTCTGCGGAACCTTTCGGGTCTCCCAGGCGAGCGTCGACTCGCTCGGCAGGTACAAGATCGAAATCCGACGCGGCCTCCTGCTGTCCGCGGCAAGGCGCGTCGGCCCCGCCCAGATCCCCAGCCTCTCCCACATCGACTGACACGCCTGCCCGGCATACAAGCAGACAGGGGGGGACAAGCCGCAGCCCGGCGAGCTCCGGCCTACACGCTGCCGACGCGGCCGCAAATTCGACAAACTGCGAACGGTCATGTTCTCGATCGTCGCGAGCAGACCAGCCGGCCGTATGTCATTGATGCTCGGAGCAAGTTCTATGGACGAAGACGGCCAATACCCGATGTCGGCCAGCCGACCGGACGCGGGGCGGGACATCACCTTATCAGGCGCCGATCTGCTCACGATCATCGACATGCTCGATCGCTCTCTCAACCACCCCGACCTGCCGCATGATGCACGGGAGCGACTTCGGAACGTCCGTCGGATGATCCGGCACGCCCTCGACAGCGACGGCTCCGGTGCCGAGACATAACCTACCTCTCGCAGAGGTTGCTGCAACGGTCGGATTAACCTTCGCGCCAAAAGCGGCGACTGCTCCCCGACAAATCGCCGCATGGCCCGTACACCTTCCCTATCGCGAGGAGGTCCGGTTCGGCAGACGAGTTGTTTGCCAACATGCGTGGTCGCAAATTAACTTGACAGGTTAGGATCTCGCGTTACAGATGCAGATAGGGAGAAGGAGTACGATTTCTTGATGCAACAGGTGGTTTTGCACGGAACCTCAACTCCGGGCGAGATCGACGACGGGCCGCAGGTCACCATTCCGCTGTCCACGGCGTTGTCGATCCTGCGCATGTTGAACAGCGCCCTCGATGACGCAGGTGTCGCAGGCGAAGCGCGGCGGTGGGTTACGACAGTACGCGACATGATCGCTGACCGCGTGGAGCATTCCCGCGACTGAAGCAATGCGCCGGAGTAGCGTGCTTGACTCGACGCTCCGGAGATGGCGGCTGGAAAGCGCGCCGATCGATTCCGCGAGGGGAGCATCTTGGACCGGCGGTCTGACGCAGCTGCAACGTGCTCCGTCCCTTGCTGGCATAACCACGGGCTTTGCCTCTGACGCAGCCCTATAGCACGACGAAGACCCGCGCGCGGCACGCCGATATCCCGCCCGACAGCTTCGTTCGGACCCTGTCTGCCGGCAAGCCGGACCGGATGGAGCCGCCGACAGCGCGGGATGTTCCGGCGACCCGGCGAGTTAGCCCGTCCGGCTAGTTGTCCGCCTTGCCGCGACGGGCCACCTTCTCTGCCGAAGATGCCGGCAGCCTGTCGGGCCCCGTGGGACGACCGCGGAAGGGCCGCCTGCCGGCGCCGCGCGGATAGGCAGGCTGATGACGGCGATCGATCTCGACTGGCAGGGGCCGTATCCCCTGTCCGACATGGGCCTGCAAGCCCCGAAGGCCGACGATCGGACCGGCGTCTACCTTGTCATCCAGCAGATCAGCCGGGGGCCCGATGTCTTCGTCGGATCCAGCACGAATCTCGGCTTCCGCTTCCGTGCGCACATCCAGGCTGTGCTTGGCTTGAACACGTATATCCGGCGGGACAACGGCAGCCGCCACCCGAAGGACTCCCCGGTCACCCAGTTCTGGACGCGCGTCTCAAACCTTGCTGCGGAAGTCGAGCTGTGTCTGAGGGCTCTGGACGCGACGTCGTTTGCCTGGGCCGAAGCCCCGCGCGAGCATATTGGAGCGATCGAGGCGCTGATCTACGCAAGCCTGATGTCGCACCAGAAGAAGGGGCTGATCCTCGTCAGCAACATCGCCCGCGTCCCGCGCGTCGGCGCCTTCGAGGAGACGCAGCTGACCCATGCGGGCTCCCGGCCGGTGGTGGAACTGCTGGCGCAAGGGGCTGCGCCGGTCGGTCCGGCCGAGGACAAGCCGGCCGGGAGCCCGGCCTGACGGGCCCCATCGGCCCGCCTGCGGAAAGACTCGCCACTGATTTCGCTCGGACGAGCCGCCCCGCCGCACGGATCGTGCGACGGAATGCGGCACCGCGTCAGTGCTCCCGGAATGCGTGGTTCATGCTGTCGAGGAGCGGCCGGAAGAGGTAATTCACAAAGGTCCGGTCGCCGGTCCTGATGTAGGTCTCGACCGACATTCCGGGGTAGATCTCCCTCGCGATCGCCTTGCTCTCCTTCGTCTTGTCCATCTGCACCTTGGCGACGTAATAGGCCCGCTGCGTCTTCTGATCGACCAGCCGGTCGGCGGAGACATAGGTGATCTTGCCGGGCAGTTTCGGCGTCGTGCGGGCGTTCAGGGCGCTGAAGCGCATTGTCGCCTCCTGGCCGATCCGAACGGTGTCGATGTCGCGGGGGTCGACCCGCGCTTCCACGAGCAGATCCTCGCCGGTGGGCAGGATTTCCGCCAGTTCCTCACCGGCTCCGATGACGCTTCCGACGCTGTTGAAGCTGACCTGGACGACGATGCCGTCGGTGGGCGAGCGCACCTTCGTGCGGGCCAGCCGATCTTCCGCCGCCCGAAGCTGTTCCTGGGTGCTGGAAAGGTCGGTTCTCACGTCGTTGATCTCCGAGGCAGCGGTCTCCGACAGCTGGTTCGACAGGCGGGCCAACTGCTCCTGCGCTTCGAGCTGCTGGCTGTGCGTCGTCATGATCGTCGTGCCGGTCTGGCCGATCTGGCCGACGAGATCCGCCTCGCTGCGCAGGAGAGCGGAGTACTCAGAGCGATCGGTCAGCCCCTTCTTCAGGAGTTCTTCCTTGCGCGAGCCTTCGTCGCGGACGATCTTCAGCTGATCCTCGAGCGCGGTCTTCTGAAACTTCAGCCCGTCCACCTGGTCGCCGAGTGCCTTGATCTGCTGGTCCAGGATTGCCCGTTCGCGGTCCAGCCGCTTCTTGCGGCTGTCGAACTCGGCACGCTGCTCGCGCAGCCGGTCCTCATGCCCCAAATGCTCCGCGTCGGCGATGAGGCTGTCGGGGAAGACCAGCATCTCGGCTCCGTCACGTTCGGCGACAAGACGGGCGAGACGCGCTCTCAGAGCGATGACCTTTGCCTTCAACTCGCTTGTCTGGGCCTGAGCGACGGTATCGTCCAGCCCGAAGAGGATCTGGCCGCGCTTCACCCGATCCCCCTCGGACACGAGAATCTTGCGGATGATGCCGCCCTCCAGATGCTGGACTTTCTGATTCCGGCCGGCGGCGACGACGACGCCCGAGGCGACCGCCGCGCCGGCGATCGGGGCGGTCGTTCCCCAGACGCCGAAGAAGGCGGCGAAGACCGTGCTCGCGCCCACGCCGAGGATTGTGGAGCGGCGGATGGTCGTCGGGATGGACGCCGTCCAGCTATCCCCGCGCATAACCACCGCGCCTCCTGCCGGCGGTCCACTGCCGAAGATCCGCCGCAGGAGCGGCATCGCGCGGAATGCGGGTTCGAAGAAGGCCATCGTCATGCCGCTCCTCCCATCAGGGAGTGCCGCGCGACCTCGTCCCTCACCTGTTCAATGGTCGACGCCGGACGGGACGAAGCGCGCCGCGATCCTGCGGCGACGACCGTCGGCAAGGGCTGCGCCCGGCGGCGCACCGCGTCGTCGCGCAGACGGGACAGGACGTCCTCGGTCTTGCCGAAAGCCTCGACGGCACCCTCGCGCAGGATCATCACGAGATCAGCTTTTTCGACGATTCCCATCCGCTGCGTGATCATCACCACCGTCACGCCGTCGGCCTTCGCCTGGGCCACCGCCTCCTCCAGCGCCGCCTCGCCGTCGCGATCGAGATTGGCGTTCGGCTCGTCGAGCACCAGGAGGCGCGGCGCGCCGTAGAAGGCGCGGGCCAGGGCAATGCGCTGGCGCTGGCCGCCGGAGAGCCTCAGGCCGCTCGGTCCGATCAGCGTGTCGTAACCGAGCGGCAGCTTCTGGATCATAGCGTGGACCTGCGCCCGCTCCGCCGCCCGCACGACCGCGCGATCCTCGGCTTCGGGATCGAAGCGCCCGATGTTCTCGGCGATCGTGCCCGGCAGGATCTCGCAGTCCTGCGGGACGTATCCGACGAAGCGGCCGAGCATCTCCCGGTCCCAGTGGTCGATGTCGGAGCCGTCGATCCGCACCGCGCCGGACCGCGCCCGCAGATTGCCCACGATCGCCTGCGCCAGCGTCGACTTCCCGGCGCCCGACGGTCCGATGATCGCGAGGCATTGACCGGCGGAAATCCGCGCCTCGATCCGCTTCAGGAGCGGATCCGGCGCGCCGCCTCCGGGGGCGAGAACGACTAGGTTGTCGATGTGCAGATCGCCGGCCGGATCGGGCAGTTCGGTCCCCGACCGGCGGCCGGACACGGAGCGCAACGCCTCGTCCAGCCGTCCCCAGGATGCCCGCGCATCGGCCAGGGACCGCCAGCCCGCGATGACCTGGTCGATCGGCTGCAGACCCCGGCCGGAGATCAGCGAGGAGGCGAAGATCATGCCGGCGGTCATCTCGCCGGAAAGCGTCAGATAGCCGCCGACCCCGAGGATCGCGACCTGCAGACCCAGCCGGACGGTTCGCGAGGTGCCGGCGAAGAAGGCCGCAAAGCCGTTCGTGCGGTCCTGGACGGACAGCGAGCCGGCCTCCCAGAGACCCCAGCGCCTGGCGACGCTGCCGGTCATCCCCATTGCGCCGATGCTTTCGGCATTGCGCACGAAGGACTGCGCCGAGAGGATCGCTGCGGCCGCATGCGCGCTGGCCGGCTCGGCGAGCCGGGTCGTCACGGCGTGGTTCACGAAGGCGAGCGCCACCAGCGCGGCCGCTCCGCCGAGCGTCAGGAAGAACAGCGCGGGGTGGACGAAATAGAGGAGGCCGATGAAGATCGGCGCGAACGGCAGGTCGAGATAGGCGAAGATCGTCTTGCCGCCGATGAAGGAGCGCAGCACCGCCAGGTCGCGCAGCGGCTGGGTGTCGCCCAGCGAGGCACGCGGCCCCTGCATGGACGCCAGCAGCGCCCGCTCGCCGAGGACGGCGGTCAGCCGCATCGACAGCCGTGCGGCGATGAAGCCGCGCACGGCATCGAGGATGCCGAGGAGGATCAAAGCGCCGACAGCGATGAGCGATATGTACAGGAGCGTGTCGAGCGAGCCGGAGGACAGCACGCGGTCGTAGACCTGCAGCATGTAGATCGGCTGGACCAGCAACAGCAGGTTCACGATCAACGAAAAGGCGAAGATGCCGCACATGCCGGGCAGGATGCTCCGCATGGCGGTCGCCAGTGGACTTGACGTCATCGGTTCAACTTTCGACGCTCGGGGCGGGCGCTCAGCCGCCTGCGGTCTATACGATGCGAGAATGCGCGCCCGACGAAGCTTGAGGGACGCTCCCCGTTGGGCGCGCGGTCGAGCCTGCCGGCCAGTGCGGCAGGCCGGCAGGCTCGATCGGTCAGACGATCATGAAGTGATCGGCATGCAGCTGGTCCGCCGTCACGCCGTCGATCGTCAGCTGGTTGCCGCCGTAGGAGATGACCGTGTCGGAACCGACCGTATGGGCGGCCGCGAGGATCTGGCTCACCGACGAGAAGTCGTTGTCCGGCAGCGCGATCTTGTCGTGCGCGGTGCCGTTCGCCTGGAAGTCCAGGATGTTGTCGTTCCCGGCGTCCTGATCGAAGAAGAAGGTGTCTGCACCCGCTCCGCCGCTCAGAAGGTCATGGCCCGCCTTGCCTTCCAGGAAGTCGTCGCCGCCGAGCCCGAAGATCGTGTCGTTGCCGACGGTGCCGTCGATGTCGTCATGGCCGTCATGGCCGTTGATCGAGGCCGCGGTCGGCTGCGGCAGGGTCGAGCCCGTACCCGTGTCGCCCGGCGTCGTGACGGGCGTGCTTGGCCCCGAAGGAGTGCTCGGCGTCGACGGCGTGCTGGGGCTCGAGGGCGTGCTCGGCGTGGACGGCTGAGACACCGTCGAGCCGCCGTCGATCCAGGTGCTCGTGTCCGGAATGTTGGAGCTCAGCGTCGAGCCTTGGCCCTCGCCGGAGTCCTTCAGATAGGCCTCGAAGTTGTCGCCGTCCGGAAAGTCGCCCCACCGCCAGTGATCGCCGTCGTTCATGTAGTAGTGGTTGTCGGCGAAGACGTTGCCGCCGTTGAGCATGCCGGCTTCATTATAGTCGGCGACGCCCCCGGTCGCGCCGTTGCCGCTCGACGACACGATGGTGTTGTCGTGGATGTAGTTGTTGGTTGTGGTGTGTTCGCCATAGGCGCCGGAGCCGCGATCCTGCTGGATCAGCCCGATGCCGTTGAGCCCGCCGGACATGTCGACCTTGTTGTCGTAGACCTCGACGTTCTGCGAGTTCTGCAACTGGATCTGCGAGCCCCAGAGCCAGTTGCCGCCCAGCGCCGAGCCGTTGCCCATGACGACGTTGTCGCGGATCACCGCATCGTACGAAATTTCGTGGCTGATGCCGCCATTGTCGTTGTTGACGACGAGATTGCCCTCGTAAAGCGTGTGGATGTTGTCGATGTCGGTCCACAGTCCGAGGCCGTGGTTGTCGTGTGAGTAGTTGTCGCGGACGACGAGATTGTCGGTTTGGGCAAACTTCGCGCCGCCGCCTTCCCAGGTCGGATCGATGCCGGACCAGCCGCCGTTCGCGTGAATGTCATTGCCGGTGACGGTGATGTTGTCGCCGTTGCCGCCGAGACCCATCTCGCCGTTGTCGTGAACGTCGTTGCCGCTGATCGTGCTGCCACCCTGAACGGTGATGCCGACGCCGTAATTCAGACGGACCTCGTTGTTCGCCACGGTCCAGTTCTCGCCGCCCTGAATCGCGCCGTGCTGGGTGGGCGCGTCGAACTTCTGGATGGTGAGGTTCTGGACGGTGACGCCAGTCGAGTTGGAATCGAACGCCGCCGAAGCATTGCCGGCCTCGACCGTATGCCCGGCCGGATTGTCGGCGAAGTAGATCTTGTCGGCGGCATAGTCGAAGTAGAATGTGCCGGAATGCACCTTGTCGAGACTGTCGACCGGCGTCAGCGGCTTGTTGTCGATGAAGAAGGTCTCGGGAAAACCGGCACGCATGGCACCGTCGGCTCCCTCGTCGGTCGCGACGCGGGCGCCTTCCTGCGTTTGACCGCTGGCGACGAACAGACCGCCCTCCTGCTGAAAGCTGGTGATCTCGTGCGATCCGTCGAGGACGGCGCCCTGTGCACCGAGGAAGGTCTGGCCGTTCTTGGGATCGAGCGCTTGGGTCAGATGGTGGACCCCGCCCTCGAACCAGAAGGTGGCGCCGTTGGGCGCGTTGTCGATGATCGACTGATAATTGTCGCCGACATGCAGCACAATAGCGCCGCTTGGCATCGAGCTGGTTGTCGGCCCGAAGTTCGAATCAGGTGAGATTGTCATTTGTCTCTCGTGTTCGTGAAAAGGACATGAGCCACTCTGTGCCTGAATGGGACGATGATGTGTCTCCGACCGCCGATCCAGCGGTTGCACTGGATCTCTTGTTTGATTCCGGTGGCCTAGTGCTTCCTTGGAACGCGGCCGGCGAGGAGCCATTACTTCTGCGCGACCACGTACGGGTTGCGGAGCCGGGCATTCCCGCCTTCGTCTCGCCATGTTCGATTCGGTTTTCGGAGTAACCCGTTCGAGGTAGCGCCCCCTGTCGACGGCGCCGGCGACGCCCAGCAGCCGACCCTACGAGCGGCCGAGCAAGCGGAGCTTCGTGGTCTTTGCGAGCGAAAAGGCGCTAGGTCACAAGTATTAACGAGTTTTATTGGGCCCAGGAACGCCGCCGGGGGAAGGCTGTCGAGGATAAAGAGTAACTCTTTTGCAGACGTTATCCATTCTGTCGTTCTGTAGCAGGTTTGGCCATCATCAACGGAAGGCCAGCGCAATGTTGAATCACAGCCCGAAGAAGAAGATCCTGGTGACCGGCGCGGGCGGCTTTATTGCCCATCACCTTGCCTGCCGCCTCAAGGAGATGGGTCACTGGGTCCGCGGTGCGGACGTCAAGCTGCCGGAATACAGCCTGACCAAAGCCGACGAGTTCCTGCAGGTCGATCTACGCGACCGCGACAACTGCGATGCCGCGGTGAAGGGCATGGACGAGGTCTATCACCTCGCGGCCGACATGGGCGGCATCGGCTATATCAGCCAGTCGCACGCCGAGATCACCGTCAACAACACGCTGATGGACGTCAACATGGTCGCGGCCGCCCAGGCTGCGGGTGTCAAGCGGCTGCTCTATTCGTCCTCCGCCTGCGTCTATCCGCAGTTCCTGCAGCACGATCCCGACGTCACGCCGCTGCGCGAGGAGGACGCCTTCCCGGCACAGCCCGAGGAAGGCTACGGTCTCGAGAAGCTCTACACCGAGAAGCTCTGCCAGTACTTCACCGAGGACTACGGCATGGAAACGCGCGTCGTGCGCTTCCACAATGTCTACGGCCCCCTCGGCACCTATGACGGCGGACGCGAGAAGGCGCCGGCGGCGATCTCGCGCAAGATCGCGATGGCCCGCGACGGCGACGCGATCGAGATCTGGGGCGACGGCAAGCAGACGCGTTCCTTCATGTACATCGACGACTGCGTCGAGGGCATCATCCGCATCATGCAGTCCGATCATCGCGAGCCGCTGAATCTCGGCACCGATGAACTTGTGACCATCGACGAACTCGTCGACATCGTCGCCGAGGCGTCCGGCAAGACGATCGGCAAGCGCCACGACACCTCCAAGCCGCAGGGCGTGCGCGGCCGCAACAGCGACAATTCCCGCCTGCGCCAGGTGCTCGGCTGGGAACCGGCGATCCACCTGCGCCAGGGGATCGTCCCGACCTACAGCTGGATCTCCGGCCAGGTCTCCGAGCGGCGTCCGGGTGCGGGCACGGCGGGCACCATTGCTGCGGTCGCCGCGCCGAACCGCTGATCGGCTCCGACAGCGTCTCCTGAAGTAGCGCAGACCGGCAGGCGGGCCCTCGCCTGCCGCGTCTCGGCAGCGGAGCTGTGCAATGACCAATGTGGATCTTGCGACCCCTGGCGCTGCGGTCGAGGCTGCGCTTCGGTCGGATGCGGCTGCGAGCCTGGCAAAGGTTGCAGCAAGCGGTCAGCGCTGGCGTCGGCAGAAGGTTGCAGCCGCGCTCGCTGCAGCCGATGCGGCGAGCGCGGCGTTTGCCGCGTTCCTGCTCCACGCGGCAGGCGGCGCGATCGGTGTCCGCGCGTTCGATCAGCCGGGCCCATTCATTGCCGGAGCGGCGGTTCTCCTCGTCTGCCTGCATCAGCTTCTCGGCTTCTACGACGGGGGCCGCACCAATCCTGTCGAGCGGTTCCGCGACCGGGTGCTCGCCGCCTGCATCTTCGCCACCTGCATCGCGATCGCCGTCGCCCCCCGCCTGCCTCTTGCGGCTGCAGTTGCGAGTGGCTTCCTCCTGGTCCTCGCCGAGGTCACGTTCGAAACGATCGCCGCTGCGGTCGCACGACGGGTCCTTGTACGGCTGGGGCTATGGCGCGAACCGGTGATCCTCGTCGGCACGGACGGGGACACGCAGGCGCTCGCGGCGACCCTGAATGCCTCGCCGAACGGCGGTTACCGCGCCGTCGCGACTTTCCGCCCTTCCGATTGGGTGGCCGCAGACCATGCAACGCCGCCGGCGACGCTCACCGCGCTACGGCGTCTCGGGGGAGTCGATTGCGCGCTTCTGATCTCGACCGGCGACCAGCAAGAGGACATGCGGATCGCCTCGCTGCTCGACGTGCCGAGCGTCATCATCCTCAAGGATGTCGGCTCGTTCCAAACACTCTGGCTGCAGCCACGCGCGATCGGCAATGCGTTCGGTATCGAGGTCCGGCGCAGCCTGCTGGTCGAATCCAATCTCAGGCTGAAACGGGTCTTCGACGTCGCCCTGGCCCTGCCTCTGGCGCTGGTCGCCCTGCCCCTCGTCGCGGTCTGCGCCGCCGCGATCCTCTGCGTGGATGGCGGCAATCCCTTCTACGCGCAGACACGTACCGGCCATCGCGGCCGGCCGTTCCGTGTCTGGAAACTGCGGTCGATGTACCGCGACGCGGAAGTCCGCCTTGCCCAGCATCTGGCGGAGGATCCGGCGGCGAGGGCCGAATGGGAGCGCTTCTTCAAGCTGGCGCGCGACCCCCGCATCCTGCCGGTCGTCGGCGCCTTCATCCGCCGCTCCAGCCTCGACGAGCTGCCGCAGCTCTTCAACGTCCTGCGCGGCGACATGAGCCTCGTCGGGCCGCGCCCGTTCCCCGCCTATCACCTCGCCGGCTTCGACCCGGACTTCCAGAGCCTCAGGGCAAGCGTCATCCCCGGCATCTCCGGGCTCTGGCAGATCACCGAGCGCAGCGACGCCGATCTTGCGGCGCAGAAGCGCTGCGACACCTACTACATCCGCAACTGGTCGATCTGGCTCGACCTGTGGATCCTCGTCCACACGCTACCGGCGGTCCTTGCCGCGCGTGGCGCGCGCTGACGCCCACGCCTGCTCCCGAACACCGAACTTCCAAGATCTCGGGCCGCGCAACCCACCGCACACACTGCCCGGCAAAGGTCCGTCAACTGCGGAGAGAGAGCATGATGAATGTATGTGTCGTCGGAACCGGCTATGTCGGTCTCGTTACCGGCGCCTGCCTCGCCGACCTCGGTCATGACGTCACCTGCGTCGATACCGACCGGCGCAAGATCGATACGCTGCTCGCCGGCGAGATTCCGATCTACGAGCCCGGACTCGAAAAGGTCGTCCGCTCCAACGTCGCAGCCGGACGCCTCGGATTCACCAGCGACCTGCGGCTGGCGATCGGCGCCGAGGAACTGGCGCTGTTCATCGCGGTCGGAACGCCGACCGGCGAGGACGGATCAGCCGACCTGACTGCCCTTCTCGCCGCCGCGCAGGAAGCGGCCGTGCTGCGCAGCGAGGCGCGCTCCGACGGATTCCTGATTCTCGTCGTGAAGTCGACCGTCCCGGTCGGCACCTGCCGGCGCGTCCAGGCGCTGGTCGAGCGGCACCTCCCTGCGAGCCGCTTCGCTGTCGTGTCGAACCCGGAATTCCTGCGCGAGGGCTGCGCGATCACGGACTTCATGCAGCCCGACCGCATCGTCGTCGGCTGCACCTCCTCGCGCGCGCTGATGGCGATGCGACGGCTCTACGCACCGCTGACCGCCAACGGCTACGCGCTTCTGGAGGTGTCGGCGATCGAAACCTCCGAGATGATCAAATACGCCTCGAACATCTTCCTGGCGACGAAGATCGGCCTCATCAACGAGTTCGCCCGGCTGTGCGAGACGCTCGGCGCGGATGTCGAGGAGTTGTCGCGCGGCATCGGGATGGATCACCGCATCGGTGCCCACAGCCTCAAGGCCGGCCCGGGCTTCGGCGGCTCGTGCTTTCCGAAGGACCTGCGGGCGCTGGTCGGGTTGGCGAGCGAACGCAACAGCCCGATGCTGATCGCCGAGGCGGTCATCGCGTCCAACGTGGAACAGAAGCGCGCGATGGCCCGCAAGGTAATCGACCTCATGGGCGGCGACGTTCAAAATGCCCGTATCGCGCTGCTCGGCCTCAGCTTCAAGGCCGGCACCGACGACGTTCGCGAAGCGCCCGCCCTCACCCTCCTCGCCCTCCTGCAGGCGGCCGGGGCGCGGATCGTCGCCTACGATCCCGCCGCGATCGCCAATGCGGCACAGCTCTTCCCCGACGTCGCCTACGCCGGCTCGGCGGAGGAAGCAATCAGGGGCGCGGATGCGGTCGTTGTCGCGACAGAGTGGAAGGACTTCCGCGAGATCGACTGGCGGGCGCTCGGGGCGAGGATGCCGCGCCCGCTCGTCGTCGACCTGCGCAACCTCCTGGATGGCGATGCGATCACCGGCCTCGGCTACGACTACGCGGCGCTTGGCCGGGGCGCCGCCGCAGACGCACCCCGGTCCCTGCCGGGGATGGACGCGGAAGCGACAGGCTCGACGGCCGCCGCCGGCGCCTAGGAGGTGGCGCGCCGCAGGTGCCGCCGGCCGAGACGTCGCCGGGCGATCTCAGTGCCTCGCCGATTCCGCGAAAGTCCAGGCGGGGCTTCCCGCGCCGTATCGCGCCGGCGGGACCGACAGCGAATGCGCCGGCTTCCCGCGAGCGACGCCTGCGCCCCTCGCTCCGGCGGTAATCCTTTGGTGTCGGTGGAGGCGCCGTGCCCGGGCGGCTACGGTTGCCGCCACCTGTGCCGCGGGATCCTCCTGGTATGACCACCGTTAGAAGCCGCGTGAGATATGTCCTCCTCACGATCGACCGCGAACCGGTCGAACTGGATCTGCGGGCCTATAGGGATCCCTTTCCCGACACCTTCCTCGAATACTATGCGAACTGCTTCAACATCCTCGAAGACCTGCACGGCTTCGACGACTGGACGGTGTATATCGTCTGGAACTACCAGTTCATCCCGGACCTGCCGTCCTACGGCGACAGGGTGATCGTGCTGATCCTGCAGGACGAATACGGCGCCATTCCCCGCTACGTCGATCGCGTCGCCTATGTCTTCAAGGCCTACGGCTTCCGTCCCTGCATCGACTGGCGCGCCTGCTTCCGGCATCCCGCCACGCTGTCGAAGGCCGTGCGCGACCTGGCGAACTGGCTCTACCATATCGGCGTCTATGTCGGGCAGAACGGCATCCGCCTGCCGTCGACCCGGTGCGAGGTCGTCCCGCTCGGCTATGCGCGGCAGATCGCCCAGCCGATCAGGCCGCCGTCCGAGCGGCCCTATTTCATGTCCTTCGTCGGCAGCGTGGAACAAGAGCGCTACGGCCCCTTCTCGCCGAAGCGGTGGATCGGCACGCCGAAGGCGGTGGCCCGGTCGACGATGACCGCGGCGCTGAAGCGGCTCGCGGCAACCCAGCCCGACATCGTCCACTGCGAAACGGCCTCCTTCATGCAGAGCATCCTGTCCGACGGGGTGCGCTATTCGCAGATCCTGGCCGACACGCGCATCTGCCTCGCCCCGCGGGGCTCGTCGAGCGAGACCTACCGGTTCTTCGAGGGGATGCGGCAGGGCTGCGTCGTGCTCTGCGACCGCCTGCCGGGACACTGGTTCTACCAGGGATGCCCGGCGATCCAGATCGAGGACTGGCGGCGGCTGCACGAAGTTGCGGCGAAACTGCGCGGCAGCCCGGCGCTGATCGACGACCTCCACCATCGATCGCTGCAGTGGTGGGAGGAGAAGTGCTCCGAGACCGCGCTCGCCCGCCGCATGTCCACATGCCTTGCCGGCCTGGCGACAGTCGAACCGGAAGAACGCGCCGCAGCCGGCGGATTGCCTCCCCCGCTGACGCCGGCCGCAGAGGCGGCCGACGCGACGAGTGCCAACGGGTGGCAACGGGGGGCTCGCCGCGCCCCGTGACAGGCCGAACCGTCGTCCCCGCCTGAACGGCGAAGCTGTACTTCACAGGTGAACCGGACGCCGAGCGGCGCGTATCAAACTGGACGTACCACCCCGGCCCTTTTGGAAGGGCCTGACGCTGCGTGGCAAAGTTCCTCGGCTTCCCCACCCGCCAGCGAGATCGACTCTCCCGGATGTCTGGAATTCCCGCGTCGCGCCGCGTGGCTCCGGTCCGGCTGCTCACCTCGATGAAGCAGCGCAGCGGGGCGGAAACGGCCCGACTGCTGATCGCCACGGCGGCGCAGCGCATCGTCGTCTCCCGGCTGGATCGCCGCCTGGACGCCGCTCTTGGCAGCGACATGACGGGCCGGATCGCGCCGGAGCACCTCGGCTTCGGCCGAGGGCGGCAGTGCCGCCAACAACGGCTATCAGGCGACCAGCGGCCTGAACCTGTGGCTTTTGCTGCGAGCGCTCGCCATCGACGTGGAACGCTTCACCTTCATCGACATCGGCTGCGGCATGGGGCGTCCACTCTGCATCGCCGCGCGCTGCGCCTTTCGCCGGGTGGTCGGAGTGGAACTGTCGCCAATGCTGGCGCAGCAGGCCGAGCGGAACGCCGCGGCCGTGATACGCTTCGGCAAGGCGCGGTGCGACAACGGCCACATCGTCAACCAGAACGCGATCGACTTCGAGCTACCGTACGAAGACTGCGTCATCTTCCTGTTCAACCCCTTCGACGCGGAAATCCTGGCTCGGGTTCTCGCGAACATCGAGGAACGGGTGCGCGACGGCCACAAGATCTACTTTATCCATCAGAACCCCGTTCATCGCTCCGTTCTCCAGGCGTCGAGGCTGCTCCGCCCCTTGCCGATCGCGATGCTGAAGAGCGCCGTCATCGGCCTGCTGACACCGGGGCATCGGGCACTCTACGAATGTCCCGAACGACGGCACCTCGCGGATCAGCTGACGCATCTGCCGGTTGGAGCAGCGCCCTCGCCCAGCGGCGTCGGTGCGACTTGCCGCCGTGCTCATGGCGGTCCTGGATCACTCTGCCGCCCAATCGTGCGACAGCCGCCCTCAAGCACCGTCGCAACCATCCGCTCCTGCAGCCGATAGAGGATGTGCCTCGCGTCCATGCCGGCGTCCGCTTCCGATCGGCATGCCGGACCGGTCCAGGATTCCAGCGGTCTCGGCGCGTCAGCGGGAGGATTTCGCCTGATCTCCTGCCACCCTATGATGGATGTGTGTCGGCCGGTCGGACCTCGCTCAGAAATAGCTCTGCGCTGCCGGGTTGAACCGCGTTTGGACGGCGCGCTGCATCTTGTGCGCCATCCAGCCCGGATTGCGCAGGTTGAACCAGCCCTTGAGGAGCTGCTTCCAGAACAGCCGCTCCCAGTTCGAGCCGGGCCCGAAGGCCTCCAGCACCTGCTGCGCCTCGCGCCTCGCGCGGCTGGCATTGACGACGCTGTTGTTGATGCCGGTGCGCCGGAAACAGGTGAGCGGGGCGGCGACGCGCGCATAGGGTTCCTGCGCCAGGGCTCGTGCGAAGAGCTCGTAGTCGCCGGCGTCCTTGTAGTCGATGTTGAAGCCGCCGAGCCGCATGAAGAGGTCGCGCGAGAAGTAGGTCGACATGTGCATGATCGGGTTCCAGCCGAGACAGGCCTGCATCCGTGCCGACATCCATGCTGGGGGGGCCGCGAGCTCGCCGAGGCTGTCGCCGCGCTGGTCGATCCAGCGGATGCCGCCGACGATCCAGCCGCGGCCGCTGCGGCGATACGCGCCGGCGATCGCCTCGAGCGCGCCGTCGAGCATGATGTCGTCCGAGCCGAGGAAGCCGAGCAGGTCGCCCTGCGAATTGAACGAGCCCTTGTTGATCGCGTCGAAGATCCCCTTGTCCTTGCCCTGGATGATGCGAAGGCCATTCGCCCGGGCGATGTCGATCGTCGCATCGGTGCTGCCAGCATCGACGATCACGTGGTCGATCTCGTAGCTCGGATGGCGGTTCCGCTGTACCGAGGCGATGCAGGCGCCGAGGAATTCGGCTCCGTTCAGCGTTGGGGTGACGACGGTGATGATCATGGCTCGTTGTCCTTAGATGCGGAGGGGTTCATCGGGTCTTACGGCTTGCCGGTGACCGGCTCGCCGATCGCGGGTGTCGCGCCCTCGATCTCCGGCCGGATCCGTGCGGCGATCGCGATGACGATGAAGGCGCTGCGGACGATCATTCCGAGCATCGCGATCGCACAGGCGCCCGTGATCCCGAAATAGACGGTCGCGGGATAGATGCAGGCGAGGACGGCCAGCGTGGAGGCGACGTCAGCGACGAGGCCGGCCCGACCGCCATTGACGCCGTGCAGATGCGCGCACCCGGCGGCGGCGGCGTAGCTGAAGAAGCATGAGGCGGCCATCAGCCGGATCGGCGTCAGGATCGCCGCGTCGTCGAGCCTTGCGCGATAAGCAAGCGCGAGCAGCTCGCCTGGCATGACGATCATGATGGCGACGAAGGCGCCGATGATCGGGAGCCCGGTGGCGATGAACGGCCAGGAGGCGCTGAGCGCCGAGCGCTCGCCCTGCGCATGGGCGCGCGCGGCGGCCTGCGGAATGACGTTGGCGACGCCGGTTTGGACGGGGTTGATGACGTTGGCGATGTTCGCGGCGGCTTGGAACAGGCCTGCCGCCGCCGCGCCGGCGACGAAGGTCAGCACCCAAGGCAGGCTCTGGCCCCGCAGGATCTGGAACAGGTTGCTGCTGAGCGACCAGATCCCGAGGGACCAGAAATCCCGGAACGTCGCGACGAGCGGCAGCGGCGAGACGCCGGCGGGCCGCACCTGCAGGAACTGGATCGCCGCACCGAGGAGCGAGGTCAGCGCCATCATGATGAGGGCAGTGCCAAGGTCGAGGCCGAAATAGCGCGCGACCACGAGGACCAGCACGACCTGCCCGAGATAGCTCGCCATGTCGCCGAGCACGGCGTCGCGGTGCCGGAAATTCGACAGGAGGCCGCGGCGCAGCGCCTCCTGCAGCTGTCCGGCGGCGAGCGCCAGGAAGGCCGGCCAGAACAGCCCGGCATGGACGAAGCGCGCGGTGACCGCTGCCAGCAGCACCGCGATCGGCGTGCCGAGAACAGCGGTCAAAAGGAGCCCGGTGGCGATCAGGCGCCGTCGTTCCAGCTCGCCGACGATGGCGCCGCGCACCGACAGCGGATAGAAGATCAACGCCCCGCAGAACACCTGCATCAGCGAGATGATGCCGATGAACATGGCATAGCCGCCATAGATCGACATCGGCAGATGTCGGGCGAGGACGATGTTGAACAGAAACGTGCCGAGGCTGAGGACGCCCTGGTCAACCAGCGTCCAGGTCGCGGCTGGAAGGCGCAGAGGCCTCATCGGCCCTCCTCCCCGCGATGGGCATGGCGCCTACGAGCGCTCCGCGCGGCGGAGCCGGCCGTGGGCTGCCGGCGACGGGCGGAGTTGAGGGGCGAGAGGTCGGCGCAGCCGCTGTGCGAGATGTCCATCGATCAGCCGTCGGGGAAGGAGACACGCTGCAGTCTTCGGGACACGCCCGCCGGCTTCAACAATCCGGAAGGAGTAGCCGGCTTGCTCCCGAGTTCGCCCCGACCTCAGCCGACCACGCCGGTCATGACCGCTCGGCCGGCTCCAGGGCCAGAGCTGGCTCGGGGCGGATCGGCAGTTCGGCGGCCGGTCCTGCCGTCCCCTTCCAAGCAGGGCGCTGGATTTCGCCGCTGCGTCGGCGCCGGAACTTCCGGTCGAGCGGCCATTCGACGAAGGTGAAGAAGGCCGTCCCGACGCCGATCGCGCACAGGCAGCCGACGATCCGGACGGGCAGGTCGGCCGACGGTGGGAGCCCGAGATGACCGAGCACCTTCCCGAGCATCGACAGCACGAACCAGTGCGAGAGGTAGACGCTGTACGACGCCTCGCCGACATAGGCGACGGCCCGGCCTAACGCGCCAGAGCGGGTCAGGATCGGACGCAGGGAACCGGCCGACGCGACGAGAGCGCTGGCGATGGCGATGCGCACCACGAGATCGTGGTCGTGGCCACGCGCCAAGGCAAGCGACAGCCCGGCGGCGAAGCCGATCGTGCCCGCGTTCAGCAGGCGCTTGGGTTGCGAAAGACCGAAACGCGCCTTCAGGAACCAGCCGAACCCGAAGGCGAGCATGTAGGGGCTGAGAAGATGGTCGAGCATCGGATGATCGAGAAGGTCGGTCGGGATCAGCGCACCGACGAGCGCGCAAGCCGCCAGAACGGGCGCTACCCATCCGCGCCACGCCGTCTCCCGCCACCCCGCCGCGACGACCAGCGCCAGCGCGACGACTGCGTAGAACAGCACCTCATATTCCAGGGTCCAGCCGACCATCAACGTCGGGAAGTGGCTCTGCGGGATGATCAGGTAGGACTCCAGGATGGAGGAGCGTCCGAGCCTCTGGCCAAGGGTCCAAGCCGGATTCAGCCAAGCGGCGAGGACGACGAGTGAGGTGAAGAACCAGTAGAGCGGGTAGATGCGCGTGATGCGACCGCGCACGAACCGACCGGGCGCCGGATTGCCGGCGGTGATCAGCGCCATCAGGAAACCCGAGACGACGAAGAACACCTCGACGCCGATCCCGCCGAAAAAGCTGTAGCTCGACGTCTGGATTGAGAACTCGGAAAATTTCTTTGTCAGCAGGTCCGAATGCCAGACCATGACCTCGATCGCGGCCAGGGCGCGCAGCCACTGGATGGCCATGTCGCGATCGTCTGCAATCAAGTTCTGCGGCCCCATGTCGGCCCTCCGCTCGCGCCGGGTGGTCATCGTCGCCGGGTCCGATCCGAGCGGATCGCACCGATGTCGCACCGCCGGCTGTCGTGTCGCTCACGCCGGCGTTGCCGATCCGGCCGTAGCCGCCAGGGCTCATCGTAACGCGACCATACGACCTCGCAGGCCGGAGCAAAGCCGAGCGCTGGAGCTACTACTTTCAATGGATCGTCCGGCGGAAGCCGCAGCGGCAGAGCGACATCCGATCGGCCGACTGCGACAGCGGAAGATTGTGGTCGTGGGCGCCCATCGAGACAACCGGCACGGCGCCGGCGCAGGACGGCTTGCGCGTGCGGTCAGGATCGCCGGATCGATGAGAAGCGGTCCCCGGCTTCGGCGATTGCGATCAATCGCTAATGGTACCCTGACTGTCGAGGGGATCGGACTCGCGGCATCGGCCTCAGCTCGGCATCGTCATCCGACCGGCTGTCGAGCTGCGTCCACCGCATCTGCCTTGCGGCCTCAGTGCTCCATCCGGACCGCCTGCAGCGGGCGAACGACGGCGTGCGGCAACAGGTCGTCACGCATCGGATCCGGCCAGTTGGAGGCGGGTTCCAATCCGCGGGGCAGGGCGCCATTGGATCGGCGCGTGTCCGCATTGGCCAGGGCGGGACGTTCCGGCGGCGCGGCAGGAACGTCCCGCCCTTCGGCCCGCATCTTGTTCATCGCCCAGACCGCCGCCTGGGTCCGATTGGCGACGCGGATCTTCCGGAGGATCGCCTTGAGATGCACCTTGACGGTCGACTCCGTGATGCTGCAGCGCCGCGCGATGACCTTGTTGGAGTCGCCCGAGATCAGGCACTTCAGGATTTCCATCTCCCGGGCGGACAGGTTCTCGCGGCGCAAAAGCTTGACGGCGGTCCGGTCGGCCTCGCTCGTGCCGGCGGCCGACGGCGATCCGGCGCGAGCGCCGGCTAGCGTGGGGTCCGGGAGCGCACGTGCGGACGGCTTCGTCTGGGTGTCGCAGGCCCCCGCCCCGACCGGCGCCGCCCCATCCTCCGCCACCGAACGCCGCGTCGTCGGCGAGAAGACCTGCTCGCCCATCACGATGAGATCAATGCCGCGCAGCAGCGCTTCCCGGGAGATCGACTTCACCAGGACGCCGTTCACGCCCGCATCCTCCGCAGCGCTTCGCTGCTCGTTCGAATAGGAGGTCACAAGCATGACGATGTAGCACTGCGGATGGCGTGTCCGCAGGCGCGAGACGGTCTCGAGATCGAACCCGCCGCGGGCCGCATCCTCCCCGAGAAGGAACAGGATCTGACCTGGCGCGTCGGCGGTTCGCGCGTCGACCGCCGCATTGTCTGCGACCGCTGCCACGACGACGTAGTCGTCCTCGCGCAGCAGCGAGGCGATCCCATCCCTCAAGAGCGCGTTGACCTCAGAAATGGCAACGGCAATTCGGTTCGACATCGTCATACTCCAGAGGCAAGGGCCATGTTCGAGCTGAATCTTCGATCAAGGGTATGCTTCGGATGCGGTTGGGTACACCCGACTTCGTGCAGGTTTCCTTCAGGCAGATGTTCTTGTGGTCGGGTCTGAGCGTATGCACAGAAAAATTCGGTTTCAAGTTCCCGATCGGACTTTAGTGAACATTTTCATCAAGAGAAATTTATAAGTCGGGCTTTGTTAGCGATCGCCGAAGTCCGTCCATAATGCTCAAGGCAATGAATCGTGGGACAATCGTGAAATAGCGTCGCCACAAGCGTCGCGGCTCCGTCGTTAGTCTAAAAAGCCATTCCAAGCCGTTTCGTTGCATCCACACCGGTGCCTGCCGCTTCGTCTCTGACAGGAAGTCGAACGCGGCCCCGACACCTATCATAACCGGAACGTCGAGGCGGTGGCGGTGCGCATGCATCCAGCGCTCCTGCTTCGGCGTACTCAACCCGACCCAGAGGATGTCGGGCCTGCAGGCGTTGATCTGCCGGACAATGGCATCGTCCTCCTCCGGCGACATCGGGCGGAACGGCGGCGCAAATGTGCCGACAACCCGCAGCTCGGGAGCCAGCGAACGGAGTTTTCGCGCGAGCCGCTCGGCCACGCCGTCCACGCCGCCGAAATAGAAGTGGCGGAGGTGGTTTTGCGCCGCTCGCGCGCTGATCGCCCGCATCAGGTCGGGGCCATAGACACGGCTGACGCCGCCGAGCCCGCGCCAGCGCGCCGTCCAGACGAGAGGCATCCCGTCCGGCGTCACCATCCCGGCCGCGCGGTGGATCGCGAGCAGGTCCGGGTCGTCGCGGCATTCGAGGACGCCGTGGACACCGGTGATGCAGACATAAGTCCGCACGCCCGAACGGGCCCAGCACTCGATCGTTTCCACCGCTGCTGCCATGTCGGTCGCGCTGACGGGCGTGCCGAGGACATCGAAGCGGTCGGTCTTGGCACCCCCATGCAGATCCGGACCCGATCCGGCGAGAGCGAGATCCGACGGCATCGCGGTCACTCCGCCGCTTCCGCGAGCGGCGCCACGAGCGCCCCGGACTGGAGCAGCCGCATCCGAAAGTATTCGGCCGTCGCGCGCAGACCCTCTTCAAGAGATACTTTCGGCTCCCATTCGAGATGCCGCCGGGCGAGCCCGATGTCCGGGCGCCGCCGGGTGGGATCGTCGACCGGCAGCGGCTCGAAGCGGATCTCCGGGGACGTCCCGACGACGCCGCACACGGCCTGAGCGATCCTGAGGATGGTGATCTCCGCCGGATTGCCGAGATTAACCGGCGTCGGCAGGCCAGGGCGTTCCATCAGCCGGCGCAGGCCCGCGACGAGATCATCCACGAAGCAGAACGAACGCGTCTGGCTGCCGTCGCCATAGATCGTCAGGGCGTCGCCCCTCAGCGCCTGGACGAGGAGGTTGGAGACGACGCGGCCGTCGTCCGGCTCCATCATCGGGCCATAGGTGTTGAAGATGCGCGCGACGCGCACATCGACACGGTATTTCTGGCGATAGTCGAAGAAGAGCGCTTCGGCGCAACGCTTGCCTTCGTCGTAACAGGCCCTCGGCCCCCAGGAGTTGACGTTGCCGCGATAGTCCTCGATCTGCGGCGAGATCGCGGGCTCCCCGTAGATCTCGCTGGTCGAAGCCTGCAGGACCGTCGCGCCGGTGCGCCGCGCCATTTCCAGCACGTTGATCGCGCCGAGGACGGAGGTCTCGGTCGTGTAGACCGGGTCGGCCTGGTATTTCGGCGGCGAGGCGGGACACGCGAGATTGTAGATGCGGTCGGCATCGACCCGGATGGGATTCCGGACGTCACCGATGAGGAGCTGGAAACGCGAATGCCGCTCCAGATGCGCGATCTTGTCTCGCGTCGAGGTGGAGAAATTGTCGAGGCAGGTCACCTCGTGACCCTCGGCCAGCAGCGACGCGCAAAGATTGGCGCCGATGAAGCCCGCGCCACCTGTAACTAGGACTCGTCCCATGCGTTGCTCCTGTGGCGTGGTGGATATCGAGAGGCCTCGGCGCAGCGCGGGCTCGGGTGCCAGCCCTGATCCCATCGGGATCGTCGGAGGTATGGGATCTGCCCGCCGCCGTGACCGATCGCCTTGATTGTTGGCTTTTCCCTCCATCGCCCGACAGCTGAGCAGAGGTGGCATCCCTTTCGGGCAATAGCGCCGCCACCCGGGGTGCCGGGCCGTGCTCAAGCCACCGCCCCGGCTGCTCGCAGACCGCATCCGGCCGCAAATCCCCGTTCTGTGCGGTGTTGGATCCGGATGAGCGCCGGCGGCGATAGGGCAAATGCGCCGGTGCCACGGTCCTTCTCCTGGCGCCGCCGGCACAGCAGCCCTCGCGTGCCGGATCGCCGAAGATTTGGAAAGAGCGGTGACTGCCCCTGCGGAAGTAACCCGTCCGCCGGGCGGAGATAAGCCGCTTTTGCCGCTCCGGGTGAAGCACCAAGCTTCTAGCATGTGGTCTTCCATCGTCTCAGCGCGGGAAGCGACGGCCATGACACGGACAGCACACGGCGAACACAATCGGGCGTGGACCACGCGGCATCCGGGTCCCCGTCCGAGCATCCTCGCGGCCGGGGCGGTGGCGATCGGCGCGCTCCTTCTCGTTCAAGCCCCGGTTCGAGCGGACGACGCCGCAGCGTCGCGCCCGGCTGCGCCGTCTCAGAGTGCCACCGCGGCCCCGCAGAAGTTCGCGCTGGCACCTGGCGACCGCATCTCGATCGTCGTGTTCGAGCAGCAGGAGATCTCCGGCGTCTATTTCGTCGAGCCCGACGGCAGCATCACCATGCCGCTACTCGGCGCGATTGCGGTGTCGGGCCTCACGCCGCAGGCACTGCAGCGCCAGCTCGTTGCCCGCTTCTCTGACGGCTATCTGCAGAACCCGGTCGTCAGCGTTCGGCTGGCAGAACTGCGACCGGTCACGGTTCTCGGAGACGTGCGATCGCCTGGCCGCTACACCTTTATCGACGGGATGAACGTCGAGACGCTGCTGGCGCTCGCTGGCGGCGCGGCGCGGCTCAGCGGCGAGGAAGCGGCTCAGCGGGCCGACTTCCTGCAGTCCGACGAGCGGGTGAAGACACTGACAATCGCCTACCTCGGCCAGCTGGCACGGAAGGCCCGGCTGGAGGCGCAGCTGAAGGGATCCGCGCTGTCGCTGCCGGCGGTCGCACCGGAAAATGCAGCGACGTTCAAGGCCTTCGTCGCGGGGGAGAAGCAGGTCCTCGAATTCGAGGTCGCGAGTCAGGCCAGGCAGGCGGCGCTTCTCCGGGAACAGACCAAGCAGGCGAAGACCGATATCGACACATTTTCAAAGCAGGTCGATCTGGAAAACCAGCAGATCGCATTCCTCGACAGCCAGATCGCCGACGTGAAGAGCCTACTCATCAACGGCTTGACGAGGAAATCGACGCTGATCGACATAGAGCGGGAAAAGAGCAAGAGTCGCGCCAATCTCGCGACGATCTTGGGCAGCCTCGCCCGCGCCAAATCGCTGGTGACGGAGACCGACCTGAAGCTGCAGGACCTCGACAGCGCCTATCGCAGCCGTATCATGGCCGAGCTGCAGACGACGATGCTGCAGATCGCGGAGTCGGAGAGCACGCTACCGATCGCAGTCGAAGCGAGGCAGATGAAGCGCGATCGGCTGCCGGCCGCGGCGCGGCAGGTGGCATCGGCACCGCTGGACTCCGTCCCGATCACCATCCGGCGCTTCGGCAACGGGACGATCCGATCGATCCCCGCTGACCGCTCGTTCGAGATCTGGCCGGGCGACATCGTCCAGGTCGGCGACGGCACGAACGCCGCGCTGCCTGGCGGCGTCGCGGGCGGCAATCCGTTGAGGCTGACCGAACCCGGCGCAGCGCCGGTCGGCACCGGCGCTGCGGCTGCGAGTGCTCCCGTCACCGCCACGGGCGAACGCGTCAGCCTGCGCTGAGCGTTCCCCTGCAGATCCGTCAGACACGTCAATCATTGCAGCCCTGTCGAGGAGATAATCCCATGCGCTCAGGCATAAGTCCGCTGATCCTTTGCGGTGGTTCCGGCAAGCGTCTCTGGCCCGTGTCGCGCGACACTATGCCGAAGCAGTTCATCCGGTTGGAGGGCGAGCACTCCCCGTTCCAGCAGACCGTGCTGCGAGTCGCCGATCGAAGAATCTACTCCGCTCCGGTCATCGTCACCGCGCATCTCTACCGTTTCGAGGTGGAGCGCCAACTCGCAGAGATCGGCCTCACCGGAACGCTGCTCCTCGAGCCGGAGGCCCGCGATTCAGGCCCCGCCATCCTCGCCGGAGCTCTTTACGTCGCCGCCGAGGCCGCGGGAGAGACCCTTCTCGTCCTCGCGTCGGACCACGCGATCGGATGCCCCGAAGGCTTCCACGAGAGCGTCGCCGCCGCCGATCCGGTCGCGCGCTCCGGCTACATCGTCACCTTCGGGATCAAACCGACATCGCCAGCCACCGGCTATGGCTACATCGAGCCCGGCGAGCCTCTCGCCGGACCGGTATCGGCGGTCGCCCGATTCGCGGAGAAGCCGGACGTCGAGACCGCTGCACGTCTGATCGCCGACGGGTGTCTCTGGAACTCCGGCAACTTCCTCGCCCGGCCGAAGACGCTCATCGCCGAATATGCCCGCTTCGAGCCGGACACCTTCGCATGCGTCTCGCGCGCCTACGAGGGCGCCCGCATGTCGGCGCACGTGGTAATCCTTTCCGGCGCCCACTACGGCCAGGCGGAGCGCAAGTCGATCGACTACGCCGTCATGGAGCGCACCGAACTCGCGGCCGTCGTCCCTGCCGACTGGCGTTGGTCCGACATCGGCACCTGGGACGCCATCTGGGAGATCGGCGCGCGGGACGGGGCCGGCAACGTCGTCCGCGGCGCGGTCGAGAGCCTCGACAGCAGCAACTGCCTCGTGCGGTCGAACGGGCCGCTGACCTCGATCGTCGGGGTCCGGGATCTCGTCGTCATCGTCGAACAGGACGCGGTCCTCGTCGCCGACCGCAAAAGCTGCGGAAGCGTCAAGACGCTGGTCGAGAACCTTTCGCGCCGGGGCGCGAAGGAGGCGAGCGCCCACGCACGCGAACATCGGCCCTGGGGATGGTTCGAGGTTCGTGATCTCGGCGAGAGCTTCAAGGTCAAACGGCTCGCGGTCTATCCCGGTGGCCGGTTGTCGCTGCAGCGCCACCGCTACCGCGCGGAGCACTGGGTCGTGGTCTCCGGCACAGCGCGCGTCACGGTGGACGACACCGTGG
Source organism: Jiella sp. M17.18 (assembly GCF_041027365.1). Lineage (NCBI taxonomy): Bacteria > Pseudomonadati > Pseudomonadota > Alphaproteobacteria > Hyphomicrobiales > Aurantimonadaceae > Jiella > Jiella sp. M17.18. The sequence continues at coordinate 514,178 of NZ_JBFTEH010000002.1, forward strand.
CCATCCTGACCCCCAACCAGCATGCCGAAATTCCGCTTGGCGCGGTCCACCGGCTGGAGAATCCGGGGAACAGCCTCCTGGAGATCGTCGAGGTCCAGCACGGCAGCTATCTCGGCGAGGACGACATCATCCGCGTCGAGGACATCTACGACCGGGTCGTCCTCGACGCTGCGGAATAGCCGATGACGGCGGCGCCAGATCATGGTGGATGGTCCTTCCGCCGGGCGGCGGCCGTCGCCGTCGGTGGCCTTTTGGGAGCGCTGGCCGTCGACACGTCGCTGTCGGCGGCGCCACGCTCGGTCGAGCTGCCGGAGCCGCCTCACCCCGTTCCGGCCGCCGGCCAGCGGGACGTGCCCTGCCCCAGCGGCGCGCGGCGGATCGCGGCCGGCACCCGTATCCAGCCGGTGGTCGATGCGGCGCCCGCAGGGGCGTCGTTCTGTCTAGCCGCTGGCGTGCATCGCGCACAGACGATCGCGCCGAAGCGCGGCCAGAGCTTCTTCGGCGAGGCCGGTACCGTGCTCAGCGGCGCGCGGCTCCTCTCGCACTTCAGAGCCGCCGGGTCGCACTGGACGACCCACAGCGATCCGGTTCCCGTCGCGCGACGCGGGATCTGCCTGCCGCAGTCGCCCCTGTGCGACCGCGTCGAAGCCGTCTTCCTCGACGATCACCCACTCGCCGAGGTCGCGCGGATCGAGTCGGTTGGCCCCGGCCGCTTTTTCTTCGATCGGAACAGCGGCCTTCTCGCGATCGGCGACGACCCGGCCGGGCACCGCGTCGAGATGACGGCCGCGGCCTTCGCCTTCCTGTCCAACCACGCGGCGAACGCGTCGGTCGAAAATCTCGTGGTGGAGAAATACGCCACGCCCGCCCAGCGCGGCGCAATCTTCGACGACGCCGATGCTGCGGCGACGGGCTGGCGCATCGCCCACAATACGGTGCGCCTCAACAGCGGCCTGGGCATCCTGGCCGGTCCGTCGAGCACCGTTGCCGCCAACCGTGTCGTGGACAACGGCCAGCTCGGGATCAGCCTTTCCAGCCACGACATCGCGATCGAGGGTAACGAGGTCGCCGGCAACAACCGGCGCGGCTATGACCCCGGCTGGGAGGGCGGCGGGCTGAAGGGTGCGAAGGCGGAGCGGATCGTCATCCGGGGCAACTTCGTGCACGACAATCACGGGCCCGGCCTCTGGTGCGATATCGACTGCCGCGACGTCCTATACGAGGGCAACCGCGTCGAGGACAACGACGGTGCCGGCATCTTCCACGAAATCAGCTTCGACGCGGTCGTCCGCGACAACGTTCTGAGCAATAACGGCCGTCTCGCCCACGGCTGGTACTGGGGTGCGAACGTCCTGATCGCCGCCTCGCAGGACGTCCTCGTGACCGGCAACCGGATCGTCGTCGCCGACGACGGCACCGGCATAGCGCTGGTCGACCAGGGCCGCGAACGGGCCGGCGGCGGAACCTATCGCACCCAGGGGAACACCGTGCGCGGCAACACCGTGCGCTTCACCGGCGCCTTCGCTCGAATGGGCGGCGTCAGCGACGTCGAACCCGGCTCTTCGAACGAGGGCGTCATCGAGCGCGGCGGCAACCGCTTTGCCGACAACGTCTATCATCTTCCGCCGGGAATCCGCGTCGTGTTCGGCTGGGGGCGGCGCGAGCTCGATTTCGCAGGCTTCAGGGCCGTCGGCCAGGACGAGGGATCGCAGGAGATCGCCGCGTCGCCGCAGTAGACGGGAGGTCGGAAGACGGACGCCGTGCCAAAGGGGACCGTAGTCGCAGAGGTTTCGATCCGCTCGGCCACGTCGCAAGGCGTGCGACGTCGTTCGCCCTTCGCGGCGCAGGCTCGCGCCTCGCACGGCGGAATTCGCGAGAAATCGCCGTCTCGGCCGATCTCAATAGAAGAAGGTCTTCAGCCTCGACAGCCGCCGACGCAGGGAGGCCGGCAGGACCTCGAAGGTCCCGGCGAGGCGGGGACGGATGGCCTTCAGATAGGCCGCCATCAGCCTTCCCCGAAGGGTCAGTGGAACGACATAGTCGGCGACCCCCTCGAAGGACTGCGTCCATTCGGTCTTGTGCGGCAGGGAGGGCGGCAGGAAGTCGAACGTTTCGATGCCGTCGTCCGATTCCAGCATGTGCGACAGCAGGAGGCGGCCGGGGGAGTGGACCGCGAACCGCTGGTCGTAGCTCTGGATCATCGAGTAGTAGTGTCCGCGGTCTAGGACGCCGATTTCGACCGCAGCCGTCTCATCGCCGACGCGCAGACGGCGGATCATGAAATGCCCCTTGGCGGCCAGGGTCAGGATCGTGTTCTCGTTGCCGGGATGGAGATAGCCGGCGCTGGCAAGGCCTCGCGCTTCCAGCCAGCGCGCCTTCAGATCCAGGGCCGCACGAACCGCGACTGTATGCTGGCTGCGCGGGACGGCTTCGAACGTCACGTCGCCGATGCGCATGAGGTTCTTCATGTGCCGCTTCAGCGCGTTGCGACTGCGGCCGCTGCGGCTGCGAAGCCCGAGACGCTTCGACGGGTCGGCGGTCTTCACGAGGTAGGGCGAGGCCTTCGTCGAGACCATGATCCACCGGTGCCGGACCGGCTTCAGCCGCTCGAGCGCGGAGTGCCGCCGCACGTGCTTCATATGGACTGCATCGACATCGTCCGTCTCGATGAGGCAGGCCCAGGCCTTCGCGAACCAGGTGGACGCGTTGGGCGAGGCCTCCACCAGAAGGTCGCAGTACTGGGTCGCCGGTTCGCCGAGGGCATGGAGGACGCGGACGGGACCGGTCCGGCGCATCGTCAGCGGCCAGAGGAGGACGAGGCGCCGCCCCTCCCAGACGGTGACGATACGCAAGGCTTCCGGCCGCCCGGCCCTGGCGCAGGACCGGGTCCAGGCCGAACACCACTCGTAGCTCTGGTAGAAATTGGCGGATGCGGCGCGGGCGCGAAGATCCGCCCAATGTTCCGCCAGCGGGTCGGCCTCGGTGACGACCGCCGCGCAGCTGACCTCGCGATCGCTTCCAGCGAATGCGGATGCCGGCGGGGCCGGCGCGGCTACGATCCGTTGCCTTCGCCAGGTTGCTGATGCGACGGACACTGGCGACTCCTTCTCGTCATGACGGGAGGATGGCAGTCAAACGGTAATCTGTCGGGACGAAGCTAAAGTCTGATCTGGCCGGATCGAAGCCTCCACGCGAGGTACGCCAGGCGATTGTGAGCCTGACCTTGGCCCAAGCCGATCCGAACTTCGACAATTCACGACGACCTGCTTGGCTGCTCGGCCCTCAGTGCGGCATGGCCAGCTTCCTTCAGTGCGAACATCTGCGACCGCCCTAGGTGCCATGATGGTCGCCGCCCGCGCCGCGAGCCGGCGGCGAGCGCCGGCGCGCGAGACACTCCGCGCCTGTCTCCGCCAGCGCATTACAGCCGTCCCGAGCCAGGCCACGGACGCGCTCGGCACAGTTTGACCATCCCTATTACCTCCAATGTTCCGGCCTCTCCGAATGAACGCTCAGGAAAAGCCGCGGCCTCTGCAACATTCCGCAACATTGGGTACGGCAACGCTGCCGTGTTGGCTCGCACGAGGAGCACGAAGAATGGATACGAGTCTGGATCATGCCGGTTGGACGGCGGTGTCGCTGGTAGACAATCTCGGTGCGGTCGAGAGCCGCCCCCTCTCGTCCGACCGGCCGTGGGACCGCCGGGCGGTGGAGCCGACCGTGCGGGCGGAGGTGATCGATCTCGTCCAATATCAGGCCCTCGCGGCCGAGTGGAGCGCCTTGAGCCACGCGGCCGAGGAGCCGAACGTCTTCATCGATCCGGTCGTCGTCGCGGCGCTGGCGCAAGCCACCGGTGCACGCCCGCATGTTGTGGTCGCCTGGGCCGACGGCCCCGCCCGCGTGCACCGCTTGATCGGCGCCTGGGCCCTCATCAGCGCTCGCGCCGCCTTGGGTCTGCCGATCCCGATCCTCGCCTGCCCGTTCAACCGGCTGACCTTCCTCGGAAGCCCGGTCATCGCGGCCGGCCAGCATGCCGCCGCGCTCAAGGCGATGTGCGCTGCGATCGCCGACGATCCCCGTCTGCCGAAAATCGTCTGCGCCAATGACGTGAACGCCGAAGGCCCCCTCTTCGCGGCTCTCGCTGCTCTGGCGCAGGAGGGCCGGCTCCGGCACGTCTTGCTCGGCCGAAAGAAGCGCGCCAAACTCGTTATCGCGCCCGGCGACACCGGCTATCTCGCCCGGTCGCTGTCGAGCTCTCGGCGGGCCGAACTTCGTCGGCACCGCCGCAAGCTCGCCGGCCTCGGGGACCTCCGCCATGTGATACACCGCTCCCCGGAGGCGGTCGCAGCCGCGTTCGACCAGTTCCTCGAGCTCGAAGGCCGCGGCTGGAAGGGGCAGCGCGCCAATCGCGGCATGGCGATGACGCTCGATCCCAGGATGGCGCGCTTCGGACGGGACCTCGTCCGGGGCCTCGCGGAAACCGGCAGCGCACGGATCGACACGCTGACGCTCGATGGCCGCCCGGTTGCGATGAACATCCACCTTCGCTCGGGCATCGCCGGCTTCGGCTGGAAGATGGCGTATGACGAGACGTTCCGGACCTTCTCGCCGGGCGCGCTCCTCCTCGAGACCCTGACGAACGAGCTGATCGACGAAGGCGCACTGCGCTTCGTCGACGCCTGCAACCGGCAGGAGGACGGCATCGCCGCGCTATTCTGGCAGGACCGGCTCGATGTCGCCGACATGGCGATCGACGTACGCGGCGGCAGACGCCGCCGGAGCTTCGTCCTCGCCGTCGCGGCCGAACGCGCCAAGCGCAGTTCGACGCGGCGGCTGAAGCGCATCTGGGCCTCCCCGCTGCGACGGCAGATGTCACGCTGGATCAGCGCGCGCCTGTCGCGCAGGAGGAAAGTCGAGAGCGATCAGGGCTGACGCGGTCGCCGGAGGCGGTCGTCGGTTCCTGCTCCGACTGCCGGGCGGGAGACCCAACCGCTCGCAAGATGCGGCCGAGGGGATCGGCGCCCCCGAGCATTCTGAGCTGTGCGGGGCCCGCCTTTGCCGGCAGCCATACGATCCCGAGATCGTCCCGATTGGAACGTGCAGCGAAGCGCGGCGGTGCATGACCGCCGCCGCCTCGCGAGAGGCATCGATGGTGTCGCCGGGCGCGGTGTAGCCGGCGCTGGTCGAGTGGTCTCCGGCAAGACCGGGGTCGACGTGCCATGGCTGACAGGCTGACGAGGGGATCGTCGCTCGAGGGCGCGATGGCTTCCCGCGCCATGTAGCGGGCGCGTGCACCTCCGGCCGGATCTGCTAGAAGCGCTTGCCGTCCGCCTCGCGTCCTTCGCGCGACAGGAGCCGGCCGAGCTGCAGAAGATACATCAGCGGGTCCTTGAGGAAGAAGCGGAGCACCCTCAGATCGGTCCGCGTCAGTCTCCAGGGGGAGAAGAGGCGACGCATCAGCGCCCGCGGGCCCGCGATCTGCGGCTGAACGCGCACGACGGGCCATTCGGCCGTTGCATCGTCGGCCAGCCCGTAGGCAACAAAATTCGCTCCGGCGAGCATGGTCAGCTCGACGCGATACCAGAAGCGCGGATTGCACTCGATAAAGCGCACGGCGCCGGCCGGCGTGATGCGGAAGTCGAACACGAGGATGCCGTCGCATTGCAGCGCGCGCACGATCGCCTCGGAATGGGTCACCGACTCCTCGTGCCGGAAGAAATGCACGACGCCGTCCCGCAGTTGATAGGAGACGGAGCGCAGCACCACGCCGCCACGCGCGAACACCACCGTCGTCGCGTCCTCGCCTTCGATGAATTCCTGCAGCACGAGGGGGCGGTAGGTCAGCGTGTCGAGGAGCGCGCGCGGGTCGGAGCCCGGGTCGATGCGGCGGACGCCGACGCTTCCCCAGCAGTCTACCGGCTTGATGATGAACCGCACCTCTCTCGGAGCGTCGGCGAGAATTTGCAGCACCTCCGCGGGATCGGAGCACAAATGCGTGACGGGCACCGGAACCTGGAGACGCAGGCAGAGCGCGGCAAAGCGCGCCTTGTCGTCGAGATCCAAGAACGCCTCCCCCGCCGGGACGGGAAAGATCGGCCGGGCGAGCAGCGCGCCGTAGCGTGAGAGGAAGCCGGTGGTCGCGCTGTCGCTCGGCAGGATCACGTCGATCCGCCGCTCGACGCACAGACGGTTCAGCTGCTCGACCTCCCGCTCGTTCCAGAACTTCGCGTCCCGGTCCGCCAGGTGGAATTGCCGGCAGAAGCGGGAGTGGCGAAGGTTTCCGGCTGCATGGCTGCCGAACACATGGGTCGACCCCAAGAGCTGGGACGTGCATCGCAAAACCTTGTACTGCAGCCGATAGCCGTCAGCCAACAAGAGTGCTCTGATCAACATGAAGGGTTCCGCGTAACGAGGCTCCGGAGCGGCGCCTGAATTGCCGGATGCCGTATAGGCAATCGCAACCAGACGTCACAACGTAAGATGATAAGCCTGTGGAGCGAAATCCCCGGATTGGCTGTACTCCGTCCGGATCGGACGCGCAGATGTGTTTCGGCGCAACGGCATGGCCCGGATCGATGATTCCATCCGGTGCGTTTTCAGAGGTTTGTTAGCGTGACCCCGTGCCGATCGGCGCCGGATTCGAGAGCCGCCGTAACGCTTGTGGAGGACGCATCGGGCGCGAAGCGAGCCGCGCACTACTTCCGGGGGCCTAGCTGCTCCAGATGCCTCATCACACGGGTTGCGACGGCGGCCAAGCGCCGACGCCCTCACCCCAGCCCCATCGTCTCGCGATATCCCAGCAGATACTCCCGTTCCGCCTCGCTCACTCGGTCAAAGCCGTTCATCGCTCGATGCCACAGGGGCACGATCGCCGGCGGTCGGCCAGCCTTCTCGATGCGCTTCGCCTGATCGTCCGTGAGCGTCAGTTCGATGGAACCGAGGTTGTCGCGGAGGTGATCCTCGCTGCGAGCGCCGAGCGCGATGGAGTGAACGCCCGGGCGCTCGCGCAGCCAGGCTAGCACCACCTGCGGCACGCTGCGGCCGACCTCTGACGATACGTCCTTCAACACGTCGATCACCCGATAGAGCCGCTCGGTGTCGACGATGTGCGGCTCCGGCCAGTTGTTGCCTTGGCGGGTTCCCGGCTGCGGGCCGTTGTTCCGGTCGATCTTGCCGGTCAGAAGCCCCTCGCCGAGCGGGCTCCACACCTGCGTCGCGACGCCGAGATCGCGCCCGGACGGGATGATCTCGTATTCGGCCTCGCGAGCCTCGGGCGTGTAGTTGAGCTGATGGGCGACCGGCGGCGTCGCGCCGAGCATCTTCGCCGTCATGACAGTCTTCGCCACTTGCCAGCCGCTATAGTTGGAAACGCCCCAGGAGCGGATCTTGCCGGCCCTGATCAGGTCGTCCATTACCGCCACCGTCTCCTCCACCGGGGTGATGCCATCCCACTGGTGGATCCAGTAATGATCGATCCAGTCGGTTTGCAACCGCTCCAGGCTCTTGTCGATCTGGCCCATGATGTGCACGCGCGAGGCGCCGGCCATGTTCGGCCCCTCACCCATGGTGGTGCGAACCTTCGAGAAGATCAGAAGATCGTTGCGTTTGCCCTTCACGGCTTCGCCGACGACCTTCTCACTGTCGCCCTTCGAATAGATGTTGGCCGTGTCGATGGCGTTGACGCCGGCTTCCCGGGCTACGTCGATGAAGCGCTTCGCCTCGTCGACGCCGACATTGCCGGTCTTCTCGAAGCCGTGGGTGCCGCCGAAGGTGACCGTGCCGAGCACGAAGGTCGAGACAATCATGCCGGAATTGCCGAAGGGGGCGTATTTCATGTCGGGCTCTCTCTCGATTGACTATAGTGTGGGTGGCGGCTGGTCGACGCTGTCATGCCGTGCCCAGAAACGTGGCTCCGCAAAGTTCTCAGCTTACTCCGGGATCATAGACTACCTGCAACGGCGCAGGAGGTAGGGGACGCCCTTTACACTGCAGGGGTACGTGTTTCAGGCGACTATCGCTCCCGGTTGCGGCTGCCTATTCGCGCGAAGATCCTTTCCTCTCCGCCACGCCAGATTCGCTGTCATTCGGCTCCGCGCGATGACCCCACCGCTCGAACATGATCAGTGGCTTACCGCGCCGATCGGCGTCGCGACCCCACGCCGATGCACACTCGCAAGCATCCTTCGCTCTGTCGTCAGTCGTGTCGGATCGGTGGTTCCGGACGTGATCGCCGAAGCTCTGCGCACGGATCCGGCGTTGAACGTGCTGCGCGAGTATCCTCTGCCGATTACACGAAGCGCGACCGAGCTCGTCAAGGCGAACAGAAAGGACATCGACGCCATACTGCCGCACGATCTGCATGTGGTCGGTAGCTGGACGGCAGATCTCGTCGTGATTGACGAGACCACGCGTCATGCGTCGATCCATGAGGTCAAACGGGGCGGTTGCGTCGTTTCCGGGACGCGCTGCGCCGAGACGATCGAGCGGCTGCGGATCGTCGCGCACACCGCCAGGCGCGCCCTCAATGCCGACGGTTTTGACGTCGCGAGCGTCTCCGCGAGCGTGATCGACCGATACGGCCGTACCGGACACGAGCCAACGATGACCGTCGGACCCGGTGAGCTGGACGACGTGTTCGGCATTCCCTGCCGAGCTCCTCTCGATCGGCTCGACGAGACCGTCCGGTCGAGGCTGCTCGAGCGGATCGCTCCCACCGTTCATTACCTCGCCGAAGCGCTCGCCCCGCATTCCGGTGTCAGCGGTGGGGTCGACGACGGCCGCAATAGTAGCGCCTCTAACGATATCGCCGCTGAGGACGATCAGCACCCGGGGGCGCGCGATCGCGCGAAGCTGTCGATCAACGCGATCGATCTGTCGCGCTTCATAGGCATCGCCGAGCGGCGGCGCCAAACCGATCACCGTCGCATGAACTAGCCGGGAGGTCGAAGCGCCGGTGCCCGCTGGCGCTTCGCACTCTCCGGACCGCACCTCAAGCCGGCAGCCCGCTTTCAGGACCGTGGATTCCTGCCAGTTAGGGAGATCCAGCTCCCGCTTCTTGCCCGATGCCTGGCCGTCACCAGTCGCCCCGGCGCGAATGCTCCACTTTTCATAGGGTCACACGACATGATTGATCGATCCCCCCATCCAGACGAACGCGAGCCGAGCAACATGCACGCGACCGTTAGTGAACGCGATCGACAGCTGGCACAGTCCGGCCACGCTTCCTCGGGAACGCGCGAAGCGAGCCCGAAGGACGATCGTTGTTCCGCAAAGATCCTCCCGGTCGGCGCCGCGACGCTCTTCGGCGCGGCGATCCGCTTCGGCCGTCTCGGCATTCTGTCTGAGCGCGGCTACCGGCGACTGATCCGCCAGGTCGCGGCTCTTGCCGATGCTGGCGATCCCACCGCCCACCTTGTCCACGGTTATCTGCTTGCGCGTTCGAAACAACTCTCGCTCTCGGGCGACAGGGTCGAAAACGACGTCAGGGAGATGCAGTAGTGCGTGTCCCCTATCAAGTGCCTGGCATCGTCCCGGGCGGAGAGGCCGCCGACCGGCGGACCCTGGAAACCCTCGTCCACGATCTCCGCCGGTACGCAGCGGAAGGTGGTCCAACGCCCGCAGAGCTTGCCGCCGCGCCGCTTATTTCGGAGCCGCTTTTGGTTGCTGACCCCGTTGCCATCCGGCTCGCAGGCGTCGTCACCGGCCACCCGCGTGTTGGGCCGGGGCCCGCGATGACGTCGCAAATCTACGCCGTCGATCCGTGTTCTCGATGGGTGCGATCCTACTCGCGGCTTTGGCGGGTCGATGAGTCGCTATTCAGTGGCATGGCTCCCCCCTGAAGCGAGGCGCCCACTGAGCAGGCACAGACCAGCAGCGGCCGTGTAGTGCCGGCCGCTGCTGGTCCTGCCCGCCGGCCGCCGTTGGGTCTCGCAAGACCCTGACAGATGCGCGCATCGCGAAAAGCCGCAAACCCCCGCGTCGCGCGGATCACCTTCTTTCGTCACCGCCAGTCTTGTGCCGACTGCCACTTTGCACGGCGGCCATGGCGAGCCCTCTCTCACCGAGGACGTATATCGCATGAGCAAGTTCTCGAAACTTTCCCGCCAGTCGGTTGGACCCAACAACCGGTCCCCGGGCCGGTGCCAGCAGTCGAACGAGGGCGACGTTCTGGACGCGGCGGCCGACGCCGCCAGAGAAGCACAGGAAGCAGTCCATCAAGAGGTCGACGCACGCCTTGCTGCGATGTCCCCATCTGTCCGCATCCTCTTCGACCGCGTTCGCGCCACGATCCCGCAGGAGCTGATCCGCCGTGTGGAGGTGAGGAAGCCTGCCTTTATCGTTGCTCGAGTGGCGTCCGCGGGCTGGGATGCTCCCGTCTTCGAAGCGGTGACCATGGCACTCGAGGATGCGGTGCGAACGGAATTCGTGATCTACGGCGTCCAGTATCAGCATGTCCCGCGAGACGAGATCGCTCGCCGAAGCTGGCAGCGGAAGAACCTGCGGGACAGGTCGGAGCAAGTGTTGTCGATGCTGTCGAGCGGCGTCACGATCGTCGCCCTCGCGCCCGGCGAGGAACTCGATCCTGCAGTCGTGGCGATCGCAGATATGACGCTCGACCTCACCCGGATCGAGCTGGCCGACGTGGAAACGGCGATCATGCATGCCTTCCCCGACTCCGCTTGCAAGTGGCCAGCCGACGTGGCGATTTCGGAGATCGAACCTCGGTGGATCGATATCGCGATCGGCCGATCGACGTCGGCCGACGATGCGTTGCGGATGATCGCCACCCTTAACCGCCGGCCGAAAGCGATTTCAACGGGACCGAAGCTCGAGGAACTCCACGGCTACGGGTCCGCTCAGGCCTGGGGACTGCGTCTCGTCGCAGCCCTTCGCGAATATCGGGCGGGAACACGGGCGTGGAGTGACGCCGATGCCGGCGCCCTCCTTGTCGGTCCACCCGGAACTGGGAAGACGCTTTTCGCCTCGGCGTTGGCGGAATCCTGCGGCGTCTCCTTCGTGCCGACGTCATACTCCGCGTGGCAGTCCGAGGGAGAAGGCCACCTCGGCAGCGTCACCCGGGCTATCAGGAAGACGTTCTCTGACGCGGCCGCTGCTGCCCCGTGCATCGTGTTCATCGACGAGATCGACTCCCTGCCAGCCCGTAGATCGGGCACGCGCCACGACGACTGGTGGCAGACGATCGTCAACAACCTGCTGGAATGCCTCGACGGCACCGGCCGCCGCCAGGGCGTGATCGTCCTGGCAGCATGCAATGACGATCGGACCTTGGACCCGGCGCTCGTCCGCTCCGGGCGGTTGGACCGGCGGTTTCACATTGACCTGCCGAACGAAGACGATCTCCTCAAGATCCTGGCGCACCATCTTCCCACGATCCCGGAGACTGACATCCAGCCGGCGGCGGAGTTCCTGAAGGCCCAGGGCGCCAGCCCGGTCGCGGTCGATTCCAGCGAAGTCTACACGGCGCTGCAGCGCGGCACGCTGGACGGTGCGGTTTCGGGGCTCTCCTCGATCGTTTCGCGCAAGTGGTACGAGGTCGGCAAGAACATCACCGCCATCCACTATGTGCCGCTGGTCTATCCGGTTCAGGTCAATCTCAACTGGTGGAAGGGTCTGACCGACCAGCAGCGCGACATCATCAAGAAGGCCGTCGCCAAGACCGAGCAGCCGAACGTCGCGGCGATCGAGAAGGAATTCAAGGACGACATCGCGCTGGCCAAGAAGTCCGGCGACGAGGTCTACGTCCCGACCAAGGACGATCTGGCCAAGTGGAAGGCCGCGACCCAGCAGAAGGCGCTGCAGAGCTACTACGCCCAGGCCGACGACACCGGGAAGTCGCTCGTCAGCGACGTGCAGTCCTCGATGGGCGACAAGGCCTCGCAGTAGTGGCACACGCTCCGGTCCACCCCTCGCCCCGCCGGCCCGAGCGCCGGCGGGGCCTTGCGGCCGTTGCCGGCGCCGGCGACCGTCTCGCCGGCGCCGTCGGCCATATCGGCATGGTGGCGCTGCTCGCGCTGACGGCAGGCATCATTCTCGGCATCGTCCTGCGCTGGGTGCGGATCGACAATTCCTGGACCTACGACCTCGACCTGTTCGCCCTGGTCTGGGTCGCATTTGCCGGCGCCGTCATGACCGCGCGGTTCGACCGCCACGTCACCTCGGGGATTGCGATCGAACGCATGGTCGAGGGTCCGCTGCGGCTGGCGTTCCGCATCGTCCGCGTCGTCATCGTCGTCGGGTTCCTGGTGCTGCTGACGGTTTCCGCCTGGCGCGACACGCTGTCGAGCTTCTCGACGCACGAGACCACCATCGACGTGGTGCAGTGGCCGGTCTGGATCGCCAAGGCCGCCATCCCCGTCGGCGCTGCCTTCTGGGCGCTCGCCGAACTCTGCAAGGCCGTTCTGCGCGGCAATGCCGACGAGGATGCCGAAGTGTCGGCTATCACCAACGAAGACCGCCCCGGAGCCTGAGTGTGATCTTCCTGACGACGGTTCTGGCACTGTTCGCGCTGCTGATCCTCGGCGCGCCCATCGCCATCTCGCTGATGATCAGCGGCCTGATCGGCTACGTCCTGACCATCGACTTTCAGCCGGGGCTCAACGCGCTGTCGCAGATCGCCTACGGCGATCTCAACTCCTTCGTCATCGGCGCGATCCCGCTCTACGTCTTCATGGGCCAGATCATGCTGAAGGGCGGAGCGGGGAAAGATCTCTTCGATCTCGCCCAGCGGGCCGTCGGGCGCCTGCCGGGCGGCCTCGGGGTCGCCGCGATCTTCGCCTGCGCGATCTTCGCCGCGATTTCCGGCTCCTCGACCGCCACGGTCGCGACCATCGGCTCGATCAGCATTCCGGAGATGCTGCAGCGCGGCTACAGCCGCAAGATGACAGCCGGCTCCGTCGCCGTCGCCGGGAGTCTCGGCATTCTGATCCCGCCGAGCATCTCCTTCATCCTCTATTCACTCGTCACCAACACCTCGGTCGGCAAGCTGTTCATGGCGGGCATCCTGCCGGGAATCCTGCTGGCGGTCCTGTTCGCTCTCTACACCGTGGTGCAGAGCCTGCGCGAAAGACGCCTCGGCATCAGCACCCAGACGGGAGAAGCCGTCGGGCCGCTGCAATGGCGCGCCCTCGGCAGTCTCGCGATGATCGTCATCGTGCTGGGCGGCATCTATCTCGGCTTCTTCACGCCGACCGAAGCCGCGGCCGTCGGCGTCGTCTATGCGCTCGCCCTCACCGCGGTCTTCACCCGGACGCTGACCGCGAGGCTGTTCTGGGCGGCCCTGCGCGACAGCGTCGTCACCAGCGCGATGATCCTGATGCTGATCGCCGGCGCCGGCGTCTTCGGCAACACGCTCTCTCTGCTGCAGGTCCCCCAGGATCTGTCGAACTGGCTGGAAAGCCTGAACCTGCAGCCCTGGCAGTTCCTGATCGCGGTGAACATCCTCTACCTCATCCTCGGCATGTTCATGGACGCCTCGGCGGCGATCCTCGTGACCGTGCCGATCCTGCTGCCCGGCCTGCAGGCGCTGAACATCGATCTCATCTGGTTCGGCGTGATCCTGGTGATCAACATGGAGATTGGAGCGGTGACGCCGCCGGTCGGCATGAACCTCTTCGTCGTCCAGTCGCTGCGGGACGACTACTCGATCCGGGAGGTGCTGCTGGGCTCCCTGCCCTACGCGCTGATGGGCATCGTCGGTCTGATCCTGGTGATGATCTTCCCGCAGTTGGCGCTCTACCTGCCGAACCTGGTGAACTGAGGGGGGCAACGAGGTGGGTCCACATAATTCGCCGTTAGGACGGTCAGTGGAGCCGATGGCCGAGAGCGATCTTCCTGTTCGCCTCCCGCACCGCTCGGAGCGACGTGCGAAGCGCCGGTCGAGAGCCTGCACGGGCTCGGAGGAGGTCCGCCATCCGCATGAAAGGTTCTGGCAGGCGAAGCGGCGCAGCTGAATCCGCAGAAGGACTGTGGTTCAGTCCGGCCGCGCGCCCCCACATGTGTCGAACTTCCGCTATTCAGATTCTTATCAATTGGACCCCACGCCGATCGGCGCCGAAACCATGTGCCGGTTCACAGACGTTGAAGCGCGACTATGCTCGCGTCACGATCCTGCCGGACGCCGCCGCGGCTCTCGGTCTGCTGCCCGTCTGAATCGAGGACTATCGCGAGATCCATCCGCACTCAGGCCTGAAGTTCCGATCCCCTCCGGAGTTCATCCGCCTCAGTGCCTCAGTCTCAAGAAGATACGATCTATGCCGATCCCAAATCCGTCTCGATGATTTCCGCCGTCCGCTCGTAGTGACGTCGCAGGAGAGCCACGGCATCCTCGTCCCGGCGATCGATCACCGCCTTTAGGATCTGGGCGTGTTCGTCGCTGACCTTGCGGACCCTAAAGGCTTTGCGGATCGACATGGAGCGGTACCGATAGAGCCGGTCGGCCAGCTGCGAGCAGAAGGCGGTGAGCGGCTTTGAGCCGCAATTGCCGATGAGGACGGCATGGAAGTGGCGGTGGTGCCGCTCCCATTCCGGATTGTCCTCGAAGCGCAGCGGATCGAGGGAGCGCGGTGCGCGGTCGAGCCGGTGATGGGCGATCAGCAGCGCCTCCTCCCATTGCGGCGTCGCATTCGCCATGGATTCGCGGAGCGCCGTCGATTCCACCCAGACGCGCGTCTTCGTCAGTTCCTTCAGTTCATGGAGGCTGATCGGTTTGACGTAGAAGCCCCTTTGCTCACGGCCCTCCACCAGATCCTCGGAAGTCAGCCGGTTGAGCGCCTCTCGCAGCGGCGTCTGGCCCGCGCCGTACTGCTCCATCAGGAAGCGCAGCTGCAGCTTGCGGCCGGGTTCAAGACGCGCCGAAAGGATGTCGAGCTTCAGCCGCTCGTAGACGCTCTTCGTTCGGGTGAGCGCGCCGTCCGCACGTTCCGCCGTCTCGTTCACCCGCCCGATCTCCCTCTGCGATTGTCACCGATTGCTATATAACACCGCAAAAAACCGGAAAATATATAAATTCCTGCTTTACGGGCTGCATTGTGTATTTTATGTCTGCATCCAGCAGGGAGGACGGCATGGCGACAGATCAATCCGCATCCAGCCGCCATTGGCACGGCACGGCCTGCGCCTGCGGCGCCATCGACGTCCATTGCCATGTCGTGCCGTTCAGCTTTCCCGACTATCTCGCCGGCCTCGCCCCGCGGGACTGGCCCGCGATGGTGGCGGCCGATGGCTGCCGTCGCACGATGGTCGTCGATGGCAGGAACTACCGGACGCTGGACGGCGCCGCATGGGATGCCGAGCGGCGGCTGGAGGACATGGAGCGGATGGGGATCGCGGTTCAGGCGCTCTCGCCGATGCCGGAACTCTTCAGCTACTGGATGGACGCGGTCTCTGCGGCGGAGCTTCTGCGGTACGTCAACGACACCATTGCCGCCATGGTCGAGAAGAGCCCGTCGCACTTCGTCGGCCTCGGTGCGGTGCCGCTGCAAGACGTCGGCGCGGCCATCGCCGAACTGCAGCGCCTGATCGGCGATCACGGCTTCGCCGGCGTCGAGATCGGCAGCAACGTCAACGGCGCAGCGGTCGGCGACCCGCGCTTCCTGCCCTTCTTCGCCGAAGCCGAGCGGCTCGGCGCCGCGGTCTTCGTCCATGCCGTGCGCCCGGCGGGCATGGACCGGCTGGTCGGACCCGCCCAGTTGCAGCAGGTGCTCGCCTATCCGACCGACGTCGGGCTTGCCGCCGCCTCCGTCCTCACCGGCGGGCTCATGCGTGCGCATCCGAAGCTGCGCATCGCGTTCAGCCATGGCGGCGGCACGCTCGCGAGCCTCCTGCCGCGGCTGCGCGAGGGGGCGAAGGTGTTCGGCCCGGTCGCCGACGCCGTGGCGGGCGATCCCTATGCCGAGGCGCGGAAGCTCTATGTCGACAGCCTCGTCTATGACGCGCCGACGCTGCGCCATCTCGCGACGATCTTCGGCACCGACCGCATCGTCGTCGGCACCGACTACCCCTTCAATTTTCACGAGCGAGCGCCGCTCGGCCGCATCGAGGCGGCGTTCGAAGACCCGGCAGTGCGCGCCCGGCTGACGGCCGAAAACGCCGCGGCCTTTCTCGGAATCGAGGAGCATTGACCATGGCGGATTTTCCGGTCGCGACGCTTCGCAGCGTCGAGATCTCGACCCCCGACCTCGAAGCCTCTCTAGCCTTCTACACCGACGTCTGGCAACTCGACGTCGCGGCGCGGGTCGACGACAAGGTGTTTCTCGCGGCCACCGGCGCCGACTTCCACGTCCTCGAGCTCAAGGCCGGCGACGCGCCGGAGCTGCGCAAGGTGACGTTCCGCACCCGGTCGCGAGAGGATCTGGCGGCCCTCGAGGCGAGGGCGGCTGCGGCGGGCTGCACGATCCTGCGTCCGCTCGGGCCCGCCGACGCGCCCTCCGGCGGCGAGCGCTTCGTAATGCGCGAGCCCCAGGGCTCATGCCTCGAATTCGTCTTCGGCGACGTCACCAAGGCGGCAGGCGAAGCGCCGAACCGGCCGGTCCGGCTCGCCCATGTAAACATCAACAGTTCAGCGATCGAGGATCTGTCCGACTTCTATCAGGAGACGCTCGGCTTCCGGCTCACCGACCGCTCCAAGATGATGGCCTTCCTGCGCTGCAATAGCGACCATCATGCGGTGGTGCTGGCCGAGGCGCCGGTGAACGGGCTCAATCACATCGCCTTCCTGATGCCCGATCTGGAATCGGTGATGCGCGGCTCCGGCCGGGTGAAGGACGCCGGCACACCGATCGGCTGGGGCGTCGGGCGCCACGGGCCGGGCGACAACGTCTTTGCCTATTTCGTCGATCCGACCGGCGTCGTCGTGGAATACACGGCGGAGGTCCTGCAGGTGGACGACGATTACAAGGTGAAGGGTCCGTCCGAATGGACCTGGCCGCCCGGCCGTACCGATCACTGGGGCATCGCGCCGCCAAAGAGCGAGGCCTGCAAGGCCGCCCAGCTCGCCATCCCCTTTTCGCGACCCTGACCGCGGCGCCCGATGCAGCGCCCACGAACGCCCTTCACTCCGCAGGCTGACGACATGCAGACCACCGCCGACGCTTCCTCCCACTACGACGTGCTCGTGGCCGGATTCGGCCCCGCCGGCGCGTTCGCCGCCGGCCTCCTCGGCGCCAAGGACTATCGCACGCTAGTGGTCGACCGGTCGACGACGGTCTACGACAAGCCGCGGGCGATCGCGATCGACCACGAGATCCTGCGGCTGTTCGACAATCTCGGCCTTGCGGAGAAGGTTCTGCCTTACACGGCGCCCTTCACCGCCTCGAAGCATTTCGGCGCAAAAGGCCAGCTGATCCGCCAGATCGACATGGTGCCCGAGCCCTATCCGCTCAGCTACACGCCGAGCATGGTGTTCACCCAGCCGCCGGTCGAGGCGGCGATGCGCGATCACGCGGCAAGCTTTCCCTCGGTCGAGATCCGGCTCGGAACCGAGCTCGTCGACTTCACGCAGGACAATCGACAGGTGTCGGCGCGGATTGCGACGGCCGAAGGCGAGACCGCCACGGTAACCGCCGACTGGCTGATCGGCTGCGACGGCGCCTGGAGCACCGTGCGCCAGCATGCGGGGCTGGCGCTCGAGGATCTGGTCTTCGACGAGCCCTGGCTGGTCGTCGATGTCAGGGCCGGAGAATCCGGTCTCGCCAAACTGCCGGACACGGCCGCGCAGTTCTGCGATCCCGCACGCCCGACCAGCTTTCTCATCTGCCCCGGCAATCATCGGCGCTGGGAGATCATGCTGCTTCCCGGTGAAAATCCCCGCGAGATGGAAAAGCCGGAGAACGTCTGGAAGCTGCTCGCGCCATGGCTGACGCCGGAGGACGGCGAACTCTGGCGCGCCGCCGCATATCGCTTCCACGCCCTCGTCGCCGACCGCTGGCGCGAGGGCCGCGTCTTCATCGCCGGCGACGCCGCCCATCAGCAGCCGCCCTTCATCGGCCAGGGCATGTGCCAGGGCCTGCGCGACGTTTCCAACCTCGTCTGGAAGCTCGACGCGGTGATGCGCAAGGGCGCGCCCGAACGCCTGCTCGACAGCTACGGCACCGAGCGCAAGCGCCACGTCACCGAGCTCACCGCCAAGATCAAAGCGATCGGCGAGACCATCTGCATCCGCGATCCCGAGGAGGCGGCGAAGCGCGACGCGAAGATCCTCGCCGAGGGCGGCGGCCGCCCGCGCGTCATCACCCGCCAGGAGATCGTCCCGCCGCTGTCGGTCGGGCTTCTGTCGCAAGTCGAGACGCCGGCACGGGGAACCCTGTTTCCCCAGCCGATGGTCGTGAAGGACGGCAAGGTCCTGCGCATGGACAAGGTCGCAGGAACAGGCTGGCGGCTCGTCATCGACGGGCGCGGCGGCCCTGCGCCGTCGGGCCTCGTGGCGGGTTTTGCCGCCGATCGGCTGACGACCGTGCGCCTCGCCACGACCGGCGAGACATGCGACGGCGAGACGGCCATCACCGAGAGGGACGACGTCCTCGCCGGCTGGTTCGACCGGCATCAGGTCGCGGCCGCGATCGTCCGGCCCGACCACTACGTCTTCGGCACCGCCCGCGACCGCGCCTCGCTCGACATGCTGGTCGGCGAACTCGGCCATGCGCTGGGCTGCGCCGCCTGAACCCGAAGACCACGACAAAATGCACTCCCCGAGGGGAGCACGAACGGGGCGGACCCCGCCTTTCAAGGAGACGTCGGAAATGAAACTCTCAACGGTTGCGGTAGACGGCCGCACGACATGGGGCATCGTCGAGGGCGAGGCCTTCTTCGACGTCGGTGCGGTGCTGAAGGATCGTTACGCCGACATGAAGGCGGCAGTAGCCGGCGGCTTCGACGGCGTCGCGGCGGCCAAAGACAGCGCTCGGACTGTGGCGACTGCGGAACTTACATGGCTCCCGGTAATCCCCAATCCCGGCAAGATCCTCTGCGTCGGCCTGAACTATGAGACGCACCGCAAGGAGACAGGCCGCAGCGAGGTCGACAACCCCACGATCTTCGCCCGCTACGCCAACAGCCAGACCGGGCATCTGCGGCCCATCGTGCGGCCGAAGGTCTCGACCGACCTCGACTATGAGGGCGAGCTCGCGGTGATCATCGGCAAGCCGGGCCGCTACATCGACCGTGCAGAGGCGATGGCCCACGTTGCCGGCTACGCCGTCTACAACGACGGCAGCATCCGCGACTTCCAGCGCCACACTCACCAGTTCACGCCGGGCAAGAACTTCCCCGACACGGGTGCCTTCGGTCCGTGGATGATGACGCCGGACGAACTGGGCGAGCTCGGCCCGAAGACGATCCGCACCCGCCTCAACGGCGAGACAGTGCAGGAAGCGACCTTTGACCAGATGATCTTCGATATCGCCCGCCAGATCGAATACTGCTCCAGCTTCACGCGGCTCGAGGCCGGCGACGTGATCGCCAGCGGCACGCCGGGCGGAGTCGGCGCCAAGCGCAATCCGCCTTTGTGGATGAAGCCCGGCGACGTCGTCGAAGTCGAGATCGACGGGCTGGGCATCCTGCGCAATCCCATCGAACAGGAAGCCTGACCTAGGCTGCCGGCGCTGACAGCCGGAGCGGGCCCAGGCTCCGGGCGGGCCGAAGTTCGAGAGGACACATGTGGGCTCTCAGCCCGAAACCGGCCGCCGGATCAGGCGACCGGAAACCAGCCGCGGGACAATCGATCAGGATCGTCGCGCTTTTGCAAACGGGAGGAATGACATGAACAGCCACCTCATCCGCGGACTTCTGACGGCGGCGATCTGCGCCCTCGGCGTGGCTCCGTCGCTTGCCCAGACCACGCTCAAGGTTTCGAGCTTTCTGCCGCCCAACAACGCCTGGCAGCGGGAACTGGAGGCTTGGGGCAAGGATCTCGCCGAGAAATCGGACGGCGATCTGAAGCTGGAAATCTTTCCGGCCGGGCAGCTCGGGCCCGCCAATCGCCAGTATCAGCTGGTCACCAGCGGCGTGGCGGACATCGGCGTCGTCCTCCATAGCGCGACGCCGGGCCGGTTCCCGCTGACTGAACTCGCGGGGCTTCCCTTCGCCCATCCGTCCGCGGGCGACACCAGCGCGATCATGTCACGGCGGCTGACCGAGCTGGCCCCGAAGTTCCTCGACAAGGAGCATCCCCGTACGAAGATCCTCTGGATGGCGGTCACCTCGCCGCTGAAGCTCCACACGACGAACACCGAAGTCACCTCCATGGACAAGGTCAAGGGATTGCGCGTGCGCTATGCCGGCAAGGTCTTCCAGGAGATGCTCGAGACCCTCGGCGCCTCGCCCATTGCGGTGCCGCCGGCCGAGACGGTGGACGCTTTGTCCAAAGGGGTCGTCGATGGCGCGATGTTCCCCTACGAAGCTGCCAAGTCGTTCCAGATCGGGCCGGTGGTGAAATATTCCCTCGAGCCCGGCCTTGCGACAAACACCTTTGCCCTCGTCATGAATCAGTCAGTCTATGACGGGCTGAGCGACAAGGACAAGAAGGCGATCGACGGAACCATCGGGCCGGACCGCGCCGAAGCCTTCGGCAAGATGTGGGACGACGACGAGGCGAAGGGCCGCCAGTACATGATCGACAACAAGGTCAAGATCGTCAACCTGACGCCGGAGCAGCTGGAGCCGTTCAAGAAGGCGGTAGAGCCCATCGACAAGAAGGCCGTCGCGGCTGTCGATGCCGCCGGCAAGCCCGGCAGCGAGTTCCTCGAAGCCTATACGAAGTGATCTCCCCGGCCTGTCGCGTCCCCCACAGGGAGGCGGCAGGTCCGGACCACTCGGAGAATTCCGCCTCATGTCCTCCCCTTCCAAGGCGGTGCGCGGTCTGAAAGCGTATTTCCGGCTGCTTCTCGCCATCCCGATCGCGGCGATGGCCGTCATGATGATGACGACGGTCGTCGACGTCTTCCTGCGTTACGTCTTCAACGCGCCGGTGAACGGCGCCTATGATCTCGTCGAGATCAGCCTCCTCGTCAGCGTCTATTTCGCCCTGCCGACGGTCATTCTGGAAGACCACGCGATCCGCATCGACCTCGTCGACGGCTTCGTCTCGCCTGGCGTTGCCGTGATGCTGAAGCGGCTGGCGCTCGTCGCGACCGTCGCGGTGCTGTGCTTTCTCCTCTGGGCGATGATCGAGCCGGCGACCGAAGCCTACGACTTCGGCGATGTAAAGCTCGAACTCGGCTTTCCCACCTGGATCATCTGGTGCTTCGCCCTGTTCGGGCTGGCCAACAGCATCGTCGCCGCCGCTGTCGCGGCGATGCTTCCTCGCTCGGACGCGCCTGAAAGCGCTGAACCGGAGCCCGTCGAATGAGCGCTCCCTTCCTCGGCCTTGTCGTCGTCCTTACCCTCTTCATCATCCTTTTCCTGCGCATGCCGGTGTGGATCGCGCTCATGATCTGCGGCGTCGTCGGCAACACGGTGCTGTCGCAGTTTTCCGTAGCCGGGGCCGTCGCCGGCACCAATTCCTTCGACACCGCCAGCAACTATGCGCTCTCGGTCATCCCGCTGTTCATCCTGATGGGCGAGGTGGCGACGAACAGCCGGCTGTCGGCAGAACTTTTCAAGGCGGCGCGCGTGCTCCTGTCCGGCATCCCCGGCGGCCTCGCCGTCGCCACCATAGGCGCGTCCGGCGCCTTCGGCGCAGTCTGCGGCTCGTCCATCGCCACCGCCGCGACCATGACGCGGATTTCGCTGCCGGAAATGCGCGAGGCCGGCTATGACGACGGCTTCTCCGCCGCCTCGGTCGCCGCCGGCGGCAGCCTCGGCATCCTCATCCCGCCGTCGATCATCCTGGTGATCTACGCCGCCATCGCCGAGCAGCCGCTGCCGCAGCTCTTCGCCGCCGCCTTCGTGCCGGGCCTGGTTCTGATGCTGCTCTACATCGTCATCGCGCTGATCGTCGCCCGGCGCGGCAGCGGCGCCGGCTTCCGGGACGCCTCCGCGAGCCTTCGCGAGCGGCTCGCCGCCCTCAAGGAGCCGTGGCAGTTCCTCGCACTCTTCATCGTCTCGATCGGCGGCATCTATGCCGGCATCTTCAGCCCCAACGAGGCGGCTGCCGTCGGGGCCTTCGGGGCGATCGTCCTCGGCTTCGTCGGGCGCCGCCTGACCTTCTCCGGACTTTTCCAGGCTTTCAAGGTCAGCACCATCACCAGCTGCGTCCTCTTCATGATCGTCATTGCGGCGACGATCTTCTCCAACTTCATCGTCCAGACCAAACTGCCCGACCTGCTCCTTTCGGGCGCGCAGGCGCTGGATCTCGCCCCGTGGGGCGTGATGATCCTGATCATTGCCATCTACATCGTGATGGGCTGCTTCCTGGAAGGGATCGGCATGGTACTGATCACCGTGCCGGTCTTCCTTCCGGTGGTGACGAGCTTCGGCTACAGCTCGATCTGGTTCGCCATCGTCGTCGTCGTGGTGGTCGAGCTCGGCCTCATCCATCCACCGGTCGGCATGAACCTCTTCATCATCCAGGCCCAGGCGCCCGAACTGGACATCAAGCGCCTCTATGTCGCGATCCTCCCCTTCCTGATCGCGCCCTTCGCGCTCATCGCGCTGCTCTTCGTCTTCCCGTCGCTCGCGCTCTGGCTGCCGTCGATCCTTTACTAGAAGGGCCGAAAGGAGACCGGCAACTTCCGCGTCGTATTGGCGGAAAGCCGCCGCTCCGTTCTCGACCCAAGAGAGCCATCCGCTATCGCTCGGCCGTTCGGAAAGCAGAAGTTCCCTACTCGCTATTCATTTCTGGCACTGAGATCTCGAGGTCCTCAAAGGCAGGACGTACGTGCTATTGCTCCGATCCGCAAACCCAGATTGCACCGCGTTGAAGTCCATCGTATCAACCATATGCGTCAAGAAAATCCTATTCGGCTTGAACCGAGCTGTAGCAGCATTGCGACTACCGGGTTCTCAATGGCGGAGCGCTTGGCGGACGCCGCCTTCCGCCGCTTGCCGAGCTCGATCCTGAAGTCGTCGAGCACTTTGAGGTCAGCTTCCATCTCATTCGGAGACGGCTGCGGGATGTCCCGGCCGGCTGACATATCGTGGCCCGAGCGTTCCGATGCTCGCTTCATCGCAAAGAAGATGGTCCGGTAGTCCTCGTCGGTGACAGTGACCTCCTTGAGCCTTCCCGTCATCACGTCCCGAACAAATCTCACGACCGTCTTTGCGAAGACCACCTCTTCGACCGCCCGCTCCCAGGACTCGCGCAGATCCGAGTAGAAGTCCTTCGCCTGTCGCCGGTATTCGTCAGTGTCGAGGTCGATCACGGCCTTAAGTTCCTTCGCGCGCATCCGCAGCGTCTCGATCCGCGCGTTGAGGTCGGCGATCCAGGGCTCGCGGATCACGCCGAAGCCATCGGACTGGGACTTGGCGACGACCGACTTGACCAGCGGCGCAGCGTCTCCTGCTCTGGCGGCCTCCGAAACCACTTTGTTAAAGAACACCAGGTTGTGCGTGAAGATGATGACTTGCCGCCCCTTCTTCGCCTCGGCGACGAGACGGTGCGCGACTTTGCGGATGCGCAGATGGTCGAGCGAGGATACGGGATCGTCGACGTGATACCGTAGCGCGAGTCGTCGCCCCCGATCTCGGCGAGGAAACACGCGAGCGCCAGAGCCCGCTGCTCGCCTTCTGAGAGCACCTGGTTGTTCTTCACCGTGCCCGCGCCGTGCAGGCCGACCGAGAAGAGGCTTTTGCCGCCCGAGCTAGAGTCGCTGAACTTGAACGGAAGGTGGGTCAGGTCGAGCGCCGCGATCTCCCCCGCGATCCTCCGTTCGAGCTCTTCGGTGACGAGCTGCCTGCGCAAGGCGGTGATCTGTGTCGAGATCGACCGCGTCGCCACCTGCGTCTGGCAGACCGTCAGCGACTTCTGCTCCGAGACGTCGCGCAGTCGCTGAAGAACGGTCTCGAGGTCTTTCCCGAGCTTCGCCCGATCCTTGAGTTCGGCCAGCCACAGCGGCTTTCGCTGGCGATCAGTTGAGAAGCTCGCTCCGGTCGCCTTCTTCGTGCGCTCGCCCTGGTCTTCCCACAGCCAGGATGCCTTCAACCAGTCGACGACGAGGCGCCATTCGGTCCATTTCCAGCCGGCCGTCGGCAGCGCTTCGAGCACCACCCCCTTCCGGCGCCTGGCATCTACAAACTGTTCCTCGATGTCCCGGTCGAGTTCGGCAGCACGTAGACGGGCTTCGCTCGGCGACCGCGTCCTGAGGGAACGCTGGATCCGAGCAGCAGCGAACACATCGGCGACATCATCCGGAACGCGTCGAACATACTGATAGACCCCGTTGCGACAGGTCACATGATTGGGCAGAGGCATCGAATCGTCGTCCATGTTATGCACGATGTTATGCAGTTCGGCCTCTGTCGAGTCCGATCTGGCGACGAATGCGAAGCAGTTGCAATATCTTGCGGGAGAACTGGTGGGCCCGGCAGGACTCGAACCTGCAACCAAGCGGTTATGAGCCGCCGGCTCTAACCAATTGAGCTACAGGCCCCACGCGATCCTTCGCCTACAGCAAAGCCGCGACGCCCTCAAGCGGCCGTTTCCGCGGAAGGCGGCCGTGATGACGCCGAACCGGCACGCGCGGATCGTCACGAGCAACCGCCGGATCAAAAGGCGGGTTCGGTGCCGACGCGCCGAGCGGCGCGGGCGGATCGGCGCGGGCGGCGCCATGCCTGACGTCGGCGCCCTGCTCCCGGCATCACATTGATGCCGCGGTTCTCGCGAACAACGTCAGCCGCCTCTCAACTGCTAGCGAGACCTCCTCATGCGCTTTCCCGCCCTGTTCCCCCTGGCGCTCATCCTTGCACTGCCCGTGCCGGCCCTGGCGCAGGAGGCCGGCACCGCTGCGAACGCGCCGCGCGTCCTCGTCGTCGAGGGCACCGGCGAGGCGAGCGCCAAGCCGGATCGGGCGCGGCTGGAATTCACCGTGCTGCGCAACGGCGAGACCGCGCGGGCGGCGCTCGACGAGGCCAATCGCGCCATGCAGAGCGTGATCGACGGCATGCGCTCCCTCGGCGCCGGCGACAAGGATCTCCAGACCGCCGGCTTCACCATCAATCCGCAATATCGCTACGACAACGGCAAGGACGGCCAGCAGAAGCCGCCGGAGATCGTCGGCTACGAGGTGCGCAACAGCCTGACCGTGACGGTGCGCGACATCGCCAAGGTCGGCGCCTTCCTCGACAAGGCGGTGAGCCTCGGCGTCAACCAGGGTGGCGACATCACCTTCGATCTCTCCGATCCGAAGGCGGTGCGCGACGCGGCGCGCAAGAAGGCCGTGGCGGATGCACGCTCGACGGCTGAAGTCCTGGCGGAGGCTGCCGGCGTGAAGCTCGGACTGGTGCGCGAGATCAGCGAGGCCTCGGCCGGCGAGCCGCCGCGGCCCTATCCCCGGGCGATGAAGATGATGGCGGCGGACGCCGCGCCCAGCGTTCCCGTCGAAACCGGCGAGAACAGCTTCCGCGAAAGCGTCCGGATGGTCTTCGAGATCGGCGGCTGAGCCGCCGCAGGACGAGGGCCGCGACCGGACCGGCACGACCCTTCCATCCCGCTTGAAAAAGAAAGCCGCCCGCACCGCAGGCTCCTGCGGTGCGGGCGGCTTGCGGAGATGCCGCGGCTGCGGTCAGCGGCGGTAGGCGATCACCGGGCAGCTCGGCGCGCGGGAGAAGCGCACGGCCGCGCGGCGATGGTGACGGATCCCGGCGACGGTGATCGCGTGGCGGCCGACCCGGCGCAGATGCGCGTGGCGGAAGCCCATGCGGTACGCCTTGTGCACGGCCTGGCGTGGCGAGCACGTGACGGCGCGGCGGAAATGGCGGTGATGGCGCATCTCGGCGACGCGGACCGTGGCATGCGCATGCGCCTTCGGCGCGACCGCGGTGGTGGTGCTCGTCGTCGTGGTGGTGGCGACGGCCGCCTGCGCGCTGGTCACGGCGGTGCCGCCGACGGCGAGCGCGGCGACGATGGAAAGGGTGCGGGCGAGCTTGTCGAACATCGGGGTCTCCTCGATCCGGACCGGCGGTCAATCCTGCCGGCAACGAGAGACATCATGCGTCGGGGCCGATGAATGCGGCCGGAAACGGTCGTTCATCCGAAGTTCAGCCGGAGATCGCGCAGACCGCGCACGCAGTCGCCGGGGTCTATCCGATCGCCGCTCGCGATCCTGCAACGGACGTCGACGCTTCGGCGGCGGCTCGATATCCGCCGCCGAAGCCTGGGTCAGCTGGTGACGCCGAAGACTTCGGCGCAACGCGAGAGGCTGAAGCCTTCGCCGTCGGTGTCGCGGCTCGTATGGATCGCGGTGATGATGCCGGCCGGATTGGTCGTGATCTGGGCCTCGCAACCGAGATGCTCGCTGCGACCGGGCGAGACCAGAACCTGGCCCGGAGGAGCCTCATCCGCCATCCCGTTGCCGCCGATATTGATCACCATGCGCGGCGCCTTCTTCTGGGCTTCCAGCTCCTGCTTGGTCATCGGGCGGTATTGTGGCGCGATGTCGCGCACCGTGTCGCCACCCTGCCAGGTGTAGATCTTGCCGCCGCCGTTCAGCGGATAGTCGCTGACGGGCGGGCCGTATTGCGAGAAGAACGCATCGCTCGGCTGCCCGATCCAGCGCCCCTGGATGGCCTGATTGGCTTCTTCCGTCGTGGTGCAGCCCGCCAGAGCCACGACCAGCAGGCACGACAACAAACGCAGTCTCATTCCCGGATTCCCCCTCCTTGCGACTCATGACGCGGACCACTTTCGGTCGCGGTGGAGAAAGCCGGGCCGCCGGCTTCCGTCAAGTCACCCGCAGGGTTGGGAGGCCCTTGTGCGCCAGGATCTCGACGCTTCGCCGAGACGTCAGCCAAGCGCCCGGCCGACCTTGGTGCGCACCTGCTCGAAGACGGCGTCCGGGACGAAGAAATCCGCCACCGGCTCGCCGTCCTTCGGGCCATAGGCGGAGAAGTCGGTCACCCCCTCCTCCATCAGCACCAGCTCATCGATGAAGAACCGGCCAGTCACCTCGCGCGACGGCTTGGTGAGGATCGCATGAGCGGCGTCGGCGACGATCTGCGGACTGCGGCTCATCGCGGCGACGGTGTCGCCGCCGAGGAGGTTGCGCACCGCCGCCGTGTCGATCGCGGTCAGCGGCCAGAGCGAGTTGACCGCGATGCCGTCCCCGGCGAGTTCCGCCGCCAGGCCGAGCGTCACCATCGACATGCCGAACTTCGCCATGGAGTAGGCGAGATGCGGCGCGAACCATTTCGCCGCCATGTCGAGCGGCGGCGACAGGGTCAGGATATGCGGGTTCTCCGCCCGCTTCAGATGCGGAATGCAGGTCTTCGAGACGAGGAAGGTGCCGCGCGCGTTCACCCCGTGCATCAGGTCGAAGCGCTTCATTTCGGTCTGCAGCGTCGGGGTCAGCTGGATCGCCGAGGCATTGTTGACGCAGATGTCGATGCCGCCGAAGCGCTCTGCCGCCGCGGCGACCGCCGCCTCGACCTGGCTCTCGTCGCGGATGTCGCAGGTGACGGCGAGCCCCTGTCCGCCGGCGGCCTCGATGTCGGCGACGGCGGTGTGGATGGTGCCGGGGAGCTTGGGATGCGGCGCGTCGGTCTTCGCCGCGATCACCACGTTCGCACCGTCCCGCGCAGCCCGCAGCGCGATGGCGAGGCCGATGCCGCGCGAGCCGCCGGAGACGAACAGCGTCTTGCCGCGCAAGGATGGTTGTGAGGTCATGACGGCCGGCTCCCTCCAG
This sequence comes from Jiella sp. M17.18, assembly GCF_041027365.1. Taxonomy (NCBI): domain Bacteria; kingdom Pseudomonadati; phylum Pseudomonadota; class Alphaproteobacteria; order Hyphomicrobiales; family Aurantimonadaceae; genus Jiella; species Jiella sp. M17.18. The sequence continues at coordinate 541,966 of NZ_JBFTEH010000002.1, forward strand.
CGAATGCTTTCGCCGGACCATGTCGCAAAGCCGCCGCCGCCGCAATGAGGCGCAGCACGCCGGCCGGCGGCGCCGCCCCGCCGGCCGTCGCCGCGCGGGCGCTTAGTTCAGGACGACCGGCAGGTTGATCGGACCGCGGAAGCCGAAGCCGCGCCACTGCACCACCGACGGGTCGGGCAGCGTCATGCTCGGGAAGCGGTCGAACAGGACCGGCAGCATGATCTGCCCGACGGTGCGCCGCGCGATGTGCGCGCCGGCGCAATGGTGCGGTCCGCTTCCGAAGGCCTGGTGCGGGTTCTTCTTGCGGAAGACGTCGAAGCGCTCGGGGTGATCGTAGAGTTCCTCGTCGTGGTTCGCCGAGGCCTGGATGGTCATGACGACGTCGCCCTTGGGGATGGCGAAGCCGCGGATCTCGGTGTCTTCCGTCACCAGCCGCGAGCTCGCCTGGATCGGCGCCACCCAGCGCACGCCTTCCTCGAAGACCGCGCCCCAGTTCTCCTGGCGCTTCACCTCCTCGAACTGCTCTGGCTCGGTCAGGAGGCCGTAGACGATCGTCGCCAGCGCATCGCGTGGCTCGTTGATGCCGCCGCCGATCGCGATCTTGATGTTGGAGTAGACCTGGCTCATCGGGATCGGGTTGTCGGCGTTGATCATGAAGGAGAGTGCCGACGAATCCGGCTCGGCCTTCAGCCGCTCCGCCATCCGGTCGACCTGGCGGTCGATGACGTCGTTGATCAAGTCGGTGCGGGCGAACGGCTCCGGCCGCCAGGCGAAGTTGCCGGCCCCGTCGATCAGGATCTGCGACCAGTCCTGCATCTCCTTGTCCGTCGCTTCGGGGATGCCGAGGATATGGGCGAGGATGCGGGCCGCGATCGGGCCACAGAGATCGGCATAGAGGTCGACGGCCTCGCCGCGCGGCAGCCGGCCGACATATTCCTCGGCGAGTTCCTTGTAGAGCGGTGCCCAGACGTTGCTGATCGTCTTCGGCGAATAGGCGGGCGCCATCGCCATGCGTTCGGCGAGATGCTCCGGCCCGTCCTTGCGCATCAGCGTGTGCGCCCGGTAGGCCGGCTGCATCGGCGTGTTCGGATCATTCGAGGAGAACAGGACCGGGTCGTCCTTCACCCGCTTGGTGTCGGCCGCCTTGGTCAGGAACGTCCTGCCCACCGACTTCACCCGCAGCACCGGCGCCTCGGCCCTCAGCCGCTTGTAGATCGGATAGGGGTCGAGGACGAGCTGATCGAAGGTGATGATCTCGTCGAGCGGCGCGCGGTCGAGCGTCTTCAGCATGGCGATGTCTTTCGTTGCAGGCCTTGCAGCGGCGGACGGGCCGCAAGCCCGCGCGCCACCGGCGGAGGACGCGTCAGAACTGCGCCTCGGGCATGTGGACCACCAGCCCGTCCAGTTCGGGCGCGACCTTGATCTGGCAGGACAGGCGGCTCGTCGGCTTCATCTCGGAGGCCGCGCAGTCGAGCATGTCCTCCTCGCCCGGGTTGCGCTCTCCGACTTTGCCGGCCCAGGCGTCGTCGACATAGACGTGGCAGGTGGCACAGGCCATGGAGCCGCCGCACTCGCCGACGATGCCCTCGACATCGTTGGATACGGCAGCCTGCATCACGCTCGTGCCGTCCTCGGCCTCGATCTCGGTGCGGGTTCCGTCGGCGGCGACATAGACGATCTTGGTCATCGAAAGGGTCTCTTCTCGTTATCGTTCGGGTGGCGCGGCGGCCGGGCGATCTCCGGCCGCGCGCTGCGGGATTTCTCGAAGCGGTGCCCCGGTCAGTTGAGCGTGACGGGCATGTTGATCGGGCCGCGGAAGCCGAAGCCGCGCCACTCAACGACCGACGGGTCGGGCAGCGTCATGTTCGGGAAGCGGTCGAACAGGACCGGCAGCATGATCTGTCCGACGGTGCGGCGCGCGATGTGCGCGCCGGCGCAATGGTGCGGTCCGCTTCCGAAGGCCTGGTGCGGGTTCTTCTTGCGGAAGACGTCGAAGCGCTCGGGGTGATCGTAGAGCTCCTCGTCGTGGTTCGCCGAGGCCTGGATGGTCATCACCGTGTCGCCCTTGGGGATGGCGAAGCCGCGAATCTCGGTGTCTTCCGTCACCAGCCGCGAACTCGCCTGGATCGGCGCCACCCAGCGCACGCCCTCCTCGAAGACCGCGCCCCAGTTCTCCTGGCGCTTCACCTCCTCGAACTGCTCGGGCTCGGTCAGGAGGCCGTAGACGATCGTCGCCAGCGCATCGCGCGGCTCGTTGATGCCGCCGCCGATCGCGATCTTGATGTTCGCGACGATCTGGCTCCAGGGGATCGGGTTCTCGGCGTGGATCATGACCGACAGCGCCGAGGCGTCCGGCTCGGCCTTCAGCCGCTCGGCGGACCGGGCGATCCGCTCGTCCATCTCGTCGTTCGCGCTGTCGGTGCGGGCGAACGGCTCCGGCCGCCAGGCGAAGTTGCCGGCCCCGTCGATCAGCGTCTGCGACCAGCGCTGCATCTCCGCGTCGCTGGCCTCCGGGATGCCCAGGATATGGGCGAGGATGCGGGCGGCGATCGGGCCGCAGAGTTCGGAGAAGAGGTCCACCGTCTCGCCGCGCGGCAGCCGGCCGACATACTCTTCCGCAAGCTGCCTGTAGAGCGGCGCCCACGCCTCCGTGATGGTCTTCGGCGACAGCGACTTGGCCATCGCCATGCGCTCGGCCATGTGCTCCGGCCCGTCCTTGCGCATCAGCGTATGGGCCCGGAAGGCGGGCTGCATCGGCGTCTGCGGATCGTCGGAGGAGAACAGGACGGGATCGTCCTTCACCCGCTTGGTGTCGGACGCCTTGGTGAGGAAGGTCCGGCCGATCGACTTCACCCGCAGCACCGGCGCCTCGGCCCTCAGCCGCTTGTAGATCGGGTACGGATCGAGCGTCAGCTGATCGAAGGTGATGGTCTCGTCGAGCGGGGCGCGGTCGAGCGTCTTCAGCATGGCATGTCCTCCCATGGAACTGTCAGGTCACGACCAGCGACAGGCCCGGCACCGTCCGCATCAGGCTCCGGTCGCGGGTCATGACGTATTCGAGATTGGTCCGGGCGAGACGGGCGTGCTCGCGCATCACGGCCTCGGCGCGCGCGCCCTCCCGGCGCCAGATCGCGTCGGCGACGGCGCGGTGGTGGATCTGGCCCGTGCCGATCGAACGGCGGAAGGCCGCAACCTCGCGCTGGCGCTCCAGAAAGGCGTTCGGCGAGGCGAAGGGCAGGCGCACCGCGCGCTCCACCTCGCGCCGCACGACGGCGCTTTGGGACAGGACGAGGATCATCTCGTGGAAGGCCGCATTGGCCTCGACATAGCGGTCGAGGTCCATGTCTTCCGGACGGTCGCCGATCGCCTCGTCCAGCCGCTCGAGAATGGCCGCCAGCTCGGCGCGGCCATGATCGGAGATGCCGCGCTCGGCGGCAAGGCGCGCCGCCGTCCCTTCCAGGACGCCGCGGACCTCGATCGCGTCGATCACTTCGTTGAAGGTGAACTGGCGCACGACATAGCCGGTCGTGGACTTGCGTTCGACCAGCCCCTCCTGCTCCAGCTGGGCCAGTGCGGTACGCAGCGGCGTGCGGGAGACGCCGAGGCGCTCGGCGAGCTGCACTTCGAGAAGCCGCTCACCCGCCTCGAAGGCGCCGCTGATGATCAGCTCGCGCAGTTCCATCGCCGCATTCTGCGACTGCAGCGGCGATCGCCCGAATTCGGAAGCGGCCAGGCCCATGCGTCAGTCTCCTCCTGTCGGATGGGGAGGACGCACGATCGGCATGAAGACAGTCGGTCGCGCGACAGTTCCTCCCAAACCGTCACAGATTTTGTATACAGAAACCTAGGTCTGTATGCAAGGCACAGCGGGTCGCGTGTCCGCTACGCCTATGGCGGCCGAGATTTTCAGGTAAATTCGCTCATTATGAAGGACTCTGGTCCGTGGGAATGCCCTAGTCGGCATGTTCGCTCACGCCAATGTATCCAGAATGTGTGCAGGCCACGCATGACAGCACGCAATGCCGCTTCTCCCGCCCCCGCCAGCGGCGATTGCGGCCATGCCGGTTTAAGCCTACCTCTCGGCCCGTCGGCAGCTTCGGTGCGGCTCCGCCGAAGCGACGGATAGGAGAACGGCCGCGCGATGGAATGGCGGGAGGAAGCGATCGTCCTCGGCGTGAAGCGCCATGGCGAGACCAGCGTCATCGTCGAGCTGATGACCCGGGCGCGCGGACGGCATCTCGGCATGGTGCGCGGCGGTCGCTCGCGCCGGCAGCAGCCGGTGCTGCAGCCGGGCAACCGGGTCGCCGCGCATTGGCGCGCGCGCCTCGACGAGCACATGGGCACCTATGTCCTCGAGCCGTTACATCTGCGGGCGGCGCAGCTCATGGAGGACGCCGTCGCGCTGAACGGCATCCAGTTGATCGCGGCGCATCTGAGGCTCCTGCCCGAGCGCGACCCGCATCCCAGACTCTATGACGGGCTGGAGGTGATCCTCGAACATCTGACCGCCTCCGATCGGGCGGGCGAACTGATGCTGCGCTTCGAGCTGGCGCTGCTGGAGGAACTCGGCTTCGGCCTCGACCTCACGCAATGCGCCGCGACCGGGCAGCGGGAGGACCTCGTCTACGTCTCGCCGAAGTCCGGCCGCGCCGTCAGCCGGGCGGCGGGCGCGCCCTGGCACGACAGGCTGCTGGCCCTGCCGGCCTTCCTGACCGGCCGCGACGACGCCGCGGAACCCGCCTCGCTCGCCGCCGGATTCCGCCTTACCGGCTACTTCCTGACGCGCCATGTCTTCGAGCCGCGCGGCCTCGCCGAGCCGAATTCCCGCTCCGGCTTCCTGGGCGCGCTCGAACGGGCGGCGGGTGCGACGGCGAATGGCGGCCCCGCCGCCGAGGAGTCCCTCTGAGGCGCCGGCGCGCCCTTCCCTTCCGAAACCGCGTTCTACCAGCGCAGCAGGCGGTTGCCGAGCAGCGCCCCTGCGGCGACGAGGATCAGCGTCGCCATCGGATACCAGGTGGCGACGAAGAGCGGCGAGTCGTCGGTGCAGTGGGCGGCGTAGAAGAAAGCCGAGATCCCCGCCGCTGCGAGGCCCGCGACGGCTCCCGTCAGTGTCGGCCGCGTCGGTGCCCTACGCTTCAGGCCCCACAGGAGCAGGATGAGGACGGGCGCGCCCATCGAGGGGATCGCGGTCATGCAGATCTGGCTGTTCGAGCCGATCGCCCGGGTCATCCAGAGCGACTGCGGCACCACGGCCATCTCCGCCGCAACCGTCACGAGGAGGACGCAGGCTGGGAGCGCCAGCCAGGCAAGGCGATGCCGGATCGGCGCCGCCGGCCGGGCGAGCGCCGTCAGCGCGAGGAAGGCCGAGAGGGCCAGCAGCCCGGCATCGACGAACTTCATGTCGAAGGGCATCGTCGTCATCGAGTGCGCGATGTCGGGCCGCGGGCCGATCGTCGGCAGGAAGACCGCCAGCGCCAGGATCGGCGCGATCAGGCCGAGGAGCCACCAGGGCGGTGCGGTCTCCGGCGGCCGCGCTTCGGCGTCCGCGACCAGGCGATCGATCAGGCTCTCCGTGGTCATGAACGCGATCCGAACGTTTTGGCCAGAGCGGCGAGGCCGCGGTGGAAGGCGACGCGCACGGCCCCCTGGGTCATGCCCAGCCGCTCGGCAGTCTCCGAGATGGACTGGCCCTCGACGGTCAGCGACGAGACGACCGCCCGCTGCCGTCCGGCCAGCGTCCCGAGCGCACGCTGCACGTCCTGGCCGACAGCCGTCGGGATTGCGGCAGGATCGTCGAGCAGATCGGAGAAGTCGGCGATGTCCACCGTCTGCCGGCGGCCATGGCGGCGATAGGCATCGATCGTCTTGTAGCGGGCGATCGCGTAGAGCCAGGGGCCGACCGGCTCGTCGCGTCGCCAGGTATGGCGCTTGGCGTGGACGGCCATGAGAATGTCCTGCACGAGATCCTCCACGTCGAAGGCGGCGGCGTTCTGCGGCACGCGCCGGCCGACGAAGCGCCTCAGCAGCTTCGCCGCCTCCTGGAGAAAATGGCGATATGCCCGCTCGTCGCCCCCGAGGGCGGCGTTGAGCAGCGCCTCCAACGGCTGGGATCCGCTGCCTGAAGCAGGCTCCATGACCGGTCCTTCGTCCCCGGGCCCCGAATTGTTTCGGCCCAGTCTAACCGAATTCGCGGGGGAATGGGACAGTCCGGGGACGGCGCAGGGGCGGCCGCCCTCAGTCGCGGGGCAGCAGGGCCTTCGGCTGCCAGCCGGCGGCTTCGAGCCTCTCGCGCGACGGCGTCCGGTCGCCGAGCATCAGCGCGTGCAGGTCGGCCGTGGTGTCCGCCTTGCCGCGTCCGAGCCCCGCGACGACGGTGCCATCCTTGACGTAGAAGGCGGTGTAGCTGCCCTCGTCCAGATCGCCCTCGATGTGCACCGCGTCGAAGTCCTTGGCGTGTCCGACATAGTGAATCGGGCCGTATTGCGCCGACCAGAAGAACGGCACGCCGGCGAACGGCTCGTCCCGGCCGAGCATGGCGCGGGCGGCCGCGCGCCCATGCTGCTCGGCGACGCGCCAATGCTCGATTCGGGTCGCATAGGATCGGCCGTGGAGCGGAAACTTCGCGACGTCGCCACCGGCGAAGAGCCCGGGATAGACTTCCAGCGACGGCGACACCTCCACGGCGCTGTTGTCCACGGCGAGATCGCCGAAGACCGCCACCCGCGGGTCGGCGCCCACCGCGATCAGGACGAGGTCGGCGGCGAGCCGGTCGCCCCCCTTCAGGCAGACCGCGACGACCCTGTCGTCCTCGACCTCGAAGCGTTCGGCTTCGGCCTCGGTGATCAGCCGCACGCCCTTTTCCCGGTGCTGCGCCGCGATCTGGCCGGCAACCGCCTCGCCGAACTGCTTGGCGAAGGGCAGCTTCTCGCGGGCGATCACGGTGACGTTCTTGCCCTGCTGCACGAGGCCGGCTGCGACCTCCATGCCGATGAATCCGGAGCCGACGATGACGATGTCGCGCGCCATCTGCGCGGCCGGCAGGATCTGCCGGGCATCGTCGTGGATCCGGAGGCTGACGACGTTCGGCTTGTCCGCCCCCTCGAGCGGCAGGGCGGCGGGATCGCTGCCGGGCGCGGCGAAGCAGATGTCGTAGGCAAGATCCTCGGGGTTGCCGCCCGAAAAGCGGATCCGGCGGTTCGCCGCATCGATCCGTTCCACCTCCGCATGGAGGAACTCGATGCCGAGCTGATCCAGCGTCTCGGACGTCGTCAGCTTCAGGCCGTCGTCGCTCTTCTTGCCCTGCATGTAGGTCTTGGAGAGATCGGTGCGGTCGTAGGGCGGTTCGTCCTCGAAGGAGATCATCACGATCCGGCCGTCGAAGCCCTGGCGCACCAGTTCCTGGGCGCAGGCGAGACCGGCAGCGCCGGCGCCGACGATCGCCGCCACCTTGTCGTCGCCGCGCCTGCGGGACGCCGGATCGACCTCCGGGCGATGCTGCTGCGGGTTCTCCGGCAAGTCGACGAACACCCGGCCGCCCTCGATCGAGACGGGGAAGCGGGAGAGGCATCCCTGGCCCGGCGGCTCCAGGTGATCGCCTGTTTCGAGATCGAAATTGGCGTGATGCCAGGGGCAGATGATGCGGTTGCCGAGGCGCGTGCCGTTCTTCAGCGGCGCGCCCTTGTGCGGACAGACGGCGCCGGTGGCGAAGACGCGCCCCCCGTCCCGGGCGAGAAGGATCTTCGTCTCGGCGACTTCGACCTCGGTGACGCCGTCTTCGGGGACCGCCTCGAACGCGCAGACATCGTGCCTCATTCACATCTCTCCCTTCGATGTAACCGCGGTCTCAACGGATCGCCTCTGTGAACGTTCCGGGGGCCTTTCCCTTGCGAAAACGGCGGACCGTGGGGCCCGCCGCTCGTCTCGATCATTCAGGAGGCTGCTTTCGCCGGCTCAGGCGACGCCGCCCTGCCGCACCAGAACCGGCGCGCCGACCTTGGCGCGGCTGTAGAGGTCGATGATGTCCTGATTGATGAAGCGGATGCAGCCCGACGACGCGTTGGTGCCGATCGTCCAGTATTCCGGTGACCCGTGCAGGCGGTAGAGCGTGTCCCGCCCGTCTTCGTAGAGATAGAGCGCACGGGCGCCGAGCGGATTGGTGATGCCCGGCTCCATGCCGTCCGCGTACTGCGCGAGTTCCGGCTGGCGCTTGATCATGTCGGACGGCGGCGTCCAGGTCGGCCACTTCTTCTTGAACTGGACCTTGGCGCGGCCGCTCCAGGCGAAGCCCTGCCGCCCGACGCCGACGCCGTAGCGCATCGCCCGCCCGCCGGGCATGACGAAGTAGGCGTATTTGTTGGCGGTGTCGACAACGATCGTCCCCGGCGCCTCGCCCGTCGGATCCGCCACTTCCCTGCGCAGGTAGCCGGGCTTCACCTTGCTGAGGTTGACGGCCGGAATGACGTGGCCGTCGTCGACCATCTGGCCGTAGATCCGGGAATAGTCGGGATGGCCGAAGCCCTGCGGCTCGGGATCGGCAAAAGCCGTCACGCCGACGATCTGCGCGCGCGGACCGCTCGTGCAGCCGGCCATCGCAGACGCGGCCCCGAGGCCGAGACCCATCAGGAAGGTGCGCCGCGACGTGGCGATGCGGGTAAAGTCACTCATGATCCAGCCTTCGTTTCTTTGTCGTCCCGGTCCGACCGGAACGTCCGTTTCGTTGCTGCGAGAACACGGTTTCGCCATGATGGTTCCCGGCGACGCGTCGCGCAGGCGCTCACGTCGTTGCGAGGCGGTAAACCGAGCGGGCGCAATCCGCGTCTTAAAGATCGGTCATGATGGGATCGGATCGGCGATGTGATGCTTCGATGCATCGGCGACCGCGAAGCTGCTCTTCCGACCGTCTGCGACGAACTCACACGAGCTTCGGCAGGCCGCGCAGGTCCGGCAGGATCGCGTTCGGCGACCGGTCGGGATATTCGTCCGGCTCGCCCGAGCGGTTGATCCACACGGTGTGGAAGCCGAACGTCGCCGCTCCGGCGATGTCCCAGCGGTTCGACGACTGGAAGGAGACGGCGTCCGGATAGATCCGGAAGGCGGTGGTGACCATGTCGTAAACCGCCGGCGCCGTCTTGTACTGACCGCAGTCCTCGGCCGAGAAGATGCGGTCGAACAGCGTCTCGATCCCGGCCGAACGCACCGCCCGGGCGAGCATTTCGCGCGAGCCGTTCGACAAAATGACGAGGCGCGCGCCCTTGTCCTTCAGCTCCCGCAGCGTTCCCGGCACTTCCTCGAACGTGTCGAGATCGCGATAGGCCTCGAGCAGCGTCTCGCGCAAGGACGCATCGGCCTCCGGCACCTTCTGGAAGGCGTAGTCGAGCGCATCCTCCGTCAGGTCCCAGAAGTTGCGGTTGGCATCGCCCATCAGGCTGCGCACCCAGGAATATTCCAGCTGCTTGCGCCGCCAGATTTCCGCCAGCAGCTTCCCCGTCTCGCCGAGGCCGCCGGAATGGCGGGCGACCGCTGCGCCGGTGTCGAACAGCGTGCCGTAGGCGTCGAAGACATAGACGGAATGCAATGGCAGGCTCCCGGTCGCCGCGGTTGGTCGATGGCACAGCCCTTGTGATAGCGCCCCCGCCGCGATTGAAAAGCGCCGCGGCAGCCGATAGTGCGGGGTGATGCCTTGAAGGCGGGCGCACTCGATCAGCCGCCCGATGTCCCCAGAACCCGGAGCCGACCATGGCCGACCAGACGATGCGCACGCGAACCTTCTTCGACGGCACATGGCACGAGGGCAGTCCGAACCTGATCAACCCCCGCAGCCACGCGATGTGGCTCGGCTCCACCGTCTTCGACGGCTCGCGCTGGTTCGAGGGCCTCGCGCCGGACCTCGACCTGCATTGCCGACGGGTCAACCGCTCGGCCGAAGCGCTCGGCCTGAAGGCGACCGTTCCAGCCGAGGAGATCGAGCGGCTGACCCGCGAAGGGCTCAAGGGCTTCGACGGCAAGACCGCGGTCTACATCCGGCCGATGTACTGGGCCGAGGACGGCGGCTATATGGGCGTTCCCGCCGAGCCGGAATCGACCCGCTTCTGCCTCTGCCTCTACGAATCGCCGATGCTGGAATCCTCCGGCTTCTCGCTGACGGTCTCGCCGTTCCGCCGGCCGACGCCGGAGACCGCGCCGACCTTCGCCAAGGCCGGCTGCCTCTATCCGAACAGCGGCCGGGCGATCATGGAGGCGCGCGCACGCGGCTTCGACAACGCGCTCCTGTGCGACATGATCGGCCACGTCGCCGAGACCGCGACCTCCAACGTCTTCCTGGCGAAGGACGGCGTCGTCTACACGCCGGTGCCGAACGACTGCTTCCTGAACGGGATCACCCGCCAGCGGATCATCGCGCTCTTCCGCGAGAACGGCCGCGAGGTGGTGGAGAAGGCGCTCTTCCCCAAGGACTTCCTGGAGGCCGACGAGATCTTCTCCACCGGCAACCACTCCAAGGTCGTGCCGGTGACGCGCTTCGAGGCGCGCTCGCTGCAGCCCGGCCCGTTCTACCGCGAGGCGCGCGAACTCTACTGGAGCTATGCCCGGAGGGCCGGCACGGACGCCTGAGCCGCGACCGGCCGCACAGAGCGCAGGAGACTGCCGATCATGATCCCGTCCCAGAACCTTCTCGCCGCCTTCGACCGGGTCGACGCGCTCTGGTCGCCCAAGGTGGTCGGCCGGGTGAACGACCAGCTGCTGAAGGTCGCCAAGGTGAAGGGCGAACTCGTCTGGCACGCCCATGCGGACGAGGACGAGCTGTTCTTCATCGTCAAGGGTCGCCTCAGGATCGAGTTCGAGGACCATGTCGCGGAGCTCTCCGAGGGCGATTTCCTGACGATCCCGAAGGGCGTGCGACACAATCCGGTGGCCGACGAGGAATGCTGGATCCTGCTGATCGAGCCGGCCTCGACCAGGCATACGGGCGAAGAGGTGACGCCGCTGACGCGCAGCCTGGAGGAGCAGCTGCGCTGAGCCGACCGTGACACGTCCAGCCGCCCGTTGTGCCGGTGGACGGACCAACGGGGCGACCTATCTCCGCCCCAAAGCCGGCGGCCGCGCCTTGGGCCGCCGCCGACCCCATCACCACTGAAGGAGACGCATCATGGCCTTCGAACTGCCGGAACTGCCCTACGCCTACGACGCGCTGGGTCCGTACATGTCCGCCGAGACGCTCGAGTTCCATCACGACAAGCACCACCAGGCCTATGTGACCAAGGGCAACGAGCTGGCCGAAAAGGCCGGCCTCGGCGGCCTGCCGGTCGAGGAAGTCGTCAAGAAGTCCTACGGCTCGGACCAGGCGCTGTTCAACAACGCCGCGCAGCACTACAACCACATCCACTTCTGGAAGTGGATGAAGCCGAATGGCGGCGGCAAGAGCCTGCCGGCCAAGCTGCAGCAGGCCTTCGACAGCGACCTCGGCGGCTATGACAAGTTCAAGGCCGACTTCGAGGCCGCCGGCGCCGGTCAGTTTGGCTCGGGCTGGGCCTGGGTGGCTGTCAAGAACGGCAAGCTCGAGATCATGAAGACGCCGAACGGCGAGAACCCGCTGGTCCATGGCGGCGTGCCGATCCTCGGCGTCGACGTCTGGGAGCACTCCTACTACATCGACTATCGCAACGCCCGGCCGAAGTACCTGTCGGCCTTCGTCGATAGCCTGATCAACTGGGACTACGTCCTCGACTGCTACGAGACGGCGACGAAATAAGCTCGCCCGCCTCGCCGGCGGGCGTGCCTGCACAAGGTCTCATCGTTGAAGCCTCGCGACCCCGTCGCGGGGCTTTGTCGTTTCGGCCGCCGCCCGATGCTGTCGGCCTGCCGTCGCCGAGCCGAACTCAACGTCTTCGTGACCGCCGGTTGCGCCGCAACGGATTGCGAATTTTCCGCGCCTCGGTTCAAGTGCGCGCCGTGGCATGAACCCTTCCCAGGAGTCCGAGCATGCATTTCTACCGTCGTTGCGTTCCCGTGGTCGCGGCACTCGCCGTCGGCGCGGCCACATTCGCCAGCCTGCCGGCCGGCGCACAGAGCACCAATCCCATCGAAATGCGCCAGAAGCTGATGAAGCAGAACGGACAAGCCGCCAAGCTCGGCGTCCAGATGCTGAAGGGCCAGCAGACGTATTCGCCGCAGAAGGGTGAGGAGGTCTTCACCCGGATGCACGACGTCGCGATGAAGTTCGGCGACTATTTCCCGGCGGACTCCAAGACCGGCCACAAGACCGACGCCGCCCCGGCGATCTGGCAGAAGCCGGACGCGTTCAAGGCGGCGCTCGTGAAGTTCCAGACCGATACCGCGGCCGCCATGCAGGCCAAGCCGCAGGACCTAAAGGCGTTCGGCCAGCAGTTCGGCATGGTCGCGAAGAACTGCAAGAGCTGCCATCAGGAATTCCGCGTCGACAGGGGCTGAGCCCGTCGTCCTCACGCCCGCCGGCCGGAACCTCACGCGCCGGCGGGCCCTCCTGCAGTGCGGCCGACACCGTCTGCAGTACGTCTCCTCGAGCGGAACCCGGATCCGATGCTGAACAGCATTCTCGCAGCCGTCTTCGGCGTCGCCGTCATCGGAGCGGGGACGTTCGAGCTTCTGACCATCCCGCAACGCCTGCCAGCCTCGCAGATCGCGGCGGAAGGCTCCGGCGACGCCAAGCGCGGCGAGCGGATCTTCTGGGCCGGCGGCTGCGTCTCCTGCCACGCGCCCTCCAAGGCCAAGGGCGAGGATCGGCTGAAGCTCGGAGGCGGCGACCCGCTGGTCACCCGGTTCGGCACCTTTCACGCACCGAACATCTCGCCCGACAAGGCCGACGGTATCGGCAACTGGACGCTCGCCGACTTCGCCAACGCGCTGCAGCGCGGCGTCGACCCGAAGGGCCGTCACCTCTATCCCGCCTTCCCCTACACGTCCTATGTCCATCTGACGAAGGGCGACGTGGCCGATCTCTGGGCCTATCTGAAGACGCTGCCGAAGGTCTCCGGAAAGGCGCCGGCCGACGATCTGCCCTTCCCGCTGAACATCCGCCGCGGCATCGGCTTGTGGAAGCTCGCCTTCCTCGGCGACGGCTCGCCGGTGATAAAGCTGCCGCCGGACGCCTCGCAACAGGCGCATACGGGCCAGTATCTGGTCGAAGGCCCCGGCCATTGCGGCCAATGCCATACCCCGCGCAGCTTCGGCGGGGTGGGCGGGATGGAGCCCTCGCAATGGTTGGCCGGCGCGCCGAACCCGGAGGGCAAGGGCAAGGTGCCGAACATCACGCCGTCCAAGGCCGGCATCGGCTCCTGGTCGGCGAGCGACATCGCCTACTTCCTGCAGAGCGGCTTCACGCCGAGCTTCGATTCGGTCGGCGGCTCGATGGTCGAGGTGCAGGAGAACATCGCCAAGCTGCCCGATGCCGACCGGCAGGCCATCGCCGCCTATCTGAAGGCCGTGCCGCCGCAGCCGGGCGCTCCCGGCGGAGGAGGCGGGACCGCGGCCGCCGCGACGGTAAACTGACGCCGGCGCCGCTGCCGGCGGCGACAGGGACTACCCACGGGGCCCGTCATGCGGGCACGTCCCCGCGCAATTCGTCGCGGCCGTGCGTGTGACCGGTCCGTCACGAAACCATGTTCCGGCGATGACGTTGATGGTTGAAATCATCAACTGAAGGGATTTCCATCATGACGAGCGATCGCAATCCGCCGGCCAAGCCGAGCGACGAGGCTGACCGCAAGCAGCTCCGGATGGCGAAAGAAGAGGGTGCGAAGTACCTCGAATCGCTGGAATACATGGCGAACGAAGTGGCCGACAACGGCGGCAAGCAGCATGCCGGGGACTTCATCGTCGCCTTTGCGCAGGAACGCGCCGAAGGCATGTATCATCTGAAGAACGGCAAGCTCGAATGGGTCGAGGCGCCGAAGGACACGAACTGCCACATGGAGATCGCCGTCCTCGACGCAACGGATCACCGCTTCGTGCCCTATCTCGACATCACCTGCACGCTGAAGAAGGACGGCGAGCCGCCGGTCGAGTTCAAGCCGCAGTTCCTCTGGCATCCGGGTCTCTACCACTACGGCCAGGATCTGAAGGTGCCGGGCGACGGCCGCTACGACCTCACGGTCCGGGTCGCCGCACCGACCTTCCCGCGCCACGACGAGGTCAACGGCAAGCGCTATGCCGAGCCGGTCGAGGTGACGTTCGAACAGATCGGGATCACCACCGGCCGCGAATAACGGCCTCCTGCGGCCGCGGGGCGCACAGCCCCGCCGGCCCGCTTCAGACCTCGATCGCCGCCGGCGCCTCTTCCCGCCCGTCGGCGGCGGCAGCGCGCTCCTCGCTCCGCTTCCGGTCGAGTCCGGACGGCAGGCGGCTGGACAGGAAGGCCAGGACGAGGAAGATCGCGACCTCATAGATCAAGGCCGTATCGAAGGCGTCGCGATAGCCGGCCGGGTCGCCCGCGCTGCCGAGCGTGCCGAAGAAGATCTCGCCGATGAGGGCGACCCCCAGGGCGCCGCCGATCTGCTGGAAGGACTGCAGCGCCCCGGAGCCGGAGCCCGCGTCGCGCGTCTCGACGACCGTCAGGATCGTCGCGAACAGCGGCGCGACGGTGGTCCCCATGCCGAGACCGCACAGGAACAGCGGCAGAAGCAGGCTCCAGTGACTGACGCTGTCCGAGATCCCGGCGACGACGAGATAGAGGGCGCCCATGCCGCAGGCGAGGATCAGCGGCCCGGCAACCAGCCGCGCCTTGGCGCGGCGCGAGCCGAAGCGTCCCGAGATCAGCGAGGCCAGGAACACGCCGACCGGGAACGGCACCGTCGCCAGGCCCGACTGCAGCGGCGTGTAGGCGAACCCGACCTGCAGGAAGATCGCCACCACGAAGAAGAAGCCGGGAATGCCGGCAAACAGCGCCGAGGTCATCGACAGGCCGAGCAGGAAGTGGCGGTTGGTGATGAGGCTGATCGGCAGGAGCTGCGAGGCACCCGAAACGGCTCGGCGCCGCTCCCAGAAGACGAAGCCGGCGGCGAGCGGCAGCGCGGCGACGAGCAGCGCGAAGCACCAGAGCGGCCAGCCGAAATCACGCCCTTCGACCAGCGGGATGATGACCGAGAAGACCGTCGCGGCAGCGAGCAGCACGCCGATCCCATCGATCGCCTGGCCACGCCCCGCCTCGGCCCGCGGGATCAGCCGCCAGCCGGCGGCGACCGCGAGCAGCCCGATCGGCAGGTTGACGAGGAAGATCGGGCGCCAGGCGAGATGGTAGAAGTCGGCGGAAATCAGCGCGCCGCCGGCGAGCGGCCCCGCGACCGAGGCAAGGCCCGCCGTCACGCCGAAGAAGGAGAAGGCGAAGCCGCGCTCCTGCGGCGGAAAGGTGACCTGCACCAGCGCCAGCACCTGCGGCATCATCATCGCGCCGGTCAGCCCCTGCAACATGCGCGCCAGGATCAGGACGTCGATCGACGGGCTGAGGCCGCAGAACATCGAGTTCGCCGTGAAACCCGCAACGCCGATCAGGAACATGAGCTTCCGCCCAACGATGTCGCCGAGCCGGCCGAAGGGCAGGAGCCCCAGCGCGAAGGCGACGATGTAGGCCGCGACCACCCATTCGATCTCGGCGCTCGACGCATGCAGATCGGCGGTGAGGCTGGGGATCGCGACGTTCACGATCGTCACGTCGATGAGGTTCATGAAGCCGGCGATGAGCAGCACGGCGAGCGTCAGCCAGCGCCGCGGGTCAGGCTCTCCCGCCGCGGCGACCGAAGCGGTGGATTGCGTCATGGCGGCTTCCTTCGGCATGATCGGCGTCGCGCAGCTACTTATGACAGCATGCGCGCCGGCAAGGGACGAGCACTGCAGTGCGGCATCCTGACCTGCGGTGCAAGGCAGCGGGACTGCCCGCGGACCAGCGGGCGGATGGCCTGGCCCTTCCCCTTCGGCCCGGCACGACCTCGCCCAGCGCGCGACGCATTTAGCCCAGCACGCTGATTGATACTGCCGCCTTCGCAACAGTTTGAAGAAGGTTTCGCAGCCTAGACACGTGCCGATATCAAGGGGGTACGAATGGCCGCGACGGGACTTCAGCCGAAATCAGCAGCCGGCGAGCGGGAAAGCCTTGCCGATCTCCTGCCGGTGATCCTCGATCGACGAAACCGCGCCTCGACCATCTTTCCGATCTTCGTTCGGGCCGACACCGACTGCTGTCTGAGCTTTCTCAGCTACTGGGCCTGGAAGCACGGCACGCGGGTGATCATCCAGCTGACCCTGCGCCGCTCGGACGGCTTTGAGCTCGGGGTCCGGAGCTTCCCCGTGAGCGACGTGCGCGCGCACGATCTCGACATCGGCGCGATCTTCGAGATCGATTCCTTCGGCCTGCCGGAAGGATTTTCGGCCGCGCTGGAGGTCGAGGTGTTCTCCGAACGGGCGCCGCTCTACACCTATCCCGCGATGACGCTGTTCTATCGCTCGAAGAACGGCCTTTCCGCGGTCCACAGCTGTGCCCGGACCTACAATGCCGGCGAGAAGGTCGCTGATTACGCGATCGGCGTGCCGCAGACCGGCTTCGACGTCGTCTTCGCAGAAGAAACCGCCAACTACGTCGCCTTCCCGCTCGGGCACGCGGGACGCTATAACTTGACGCTGCATCTCGACCGGGCCGACGGCCGCGTCTTCACGGCGGCGCTGCCTCCGGCGCAGGGCGGCTACGGCGCGCTCAACGTGATCCTGATCGAAGAGCTTTTCGACGCCGAGGCCACGGCGCCGGGCCTCGCGAAGATCCGCATCGCCCACGACCTTCGCGACGTCTACCCGCGCTTCTACTGCGGCCAGGTGAGCCGTGACGCCGTGCCCACGCTGACCCACAGCTTCTTCGACACCTCCGATCGGATCCTGGCCGAGCTGGACGTGGCCGAAGAGGCGGTCACCGCGCAAAACCGCTCCAGCGGCGATCTGTTCGACGGGGCCTTTGCAATCCCGCTGATCGATCCTGCCGATTATCGCACCGAGCTCGTCTCCTACGGATCGAACAAGTCGTTCGACGGCGAGATCGTCGTGCGGCTCTACGGACCAGAAGGTCGGCTGCTCGCCAGCCGGACGATGGCGTCGCGCCGGGGCGGCGACGGACGTCATGCGGCTCCGCTGCAGGGCCATCAATTCCTCGATGTCGCGCGCCTCTTCGACGCCGAGCTGCTGGAGGGCGGCAACGCGGCGAGCGTGTTCTTCGGCTTCCGCACGCCGGACTCCTCCTTCCCCAAGCGTTTCAAGCTGGGGCTGAACATCAGGAACAAGGCCTCGGCACTCGGCACCAACATCTGCTTTGCGCCGCATGTGCTCGGACCGAAGACCCTGGAGAAGCCCTTCAACAGGCGCTGGATGCCGGTCGGCGGGCCGCAGGCGATCCTCGCATGGTTCTCCAACACCTCGCTTGCGCTCGCCCCAGACACGGCAGACCGGACGGTGCGCATCACGGTCATCGATGCTGCAGGCGAGCGCCTGGGCCGTGAGGTGGCTCTGCGGCCAAACGGGTGGCTTGCCCTCGATCCGCGGAAGGATGCCGAACTGGCGGACTTCCTCGGCGGCGAGACCGGCTGGGCGACGATCGAGGCCCAGTCCTACATGAGCGACGCGTTCTACGTCTCGACTGCCGGCACGCTGATCGGCGGCGACCATGCCTTCTGAAACACCGGAAGAAGCTTCGAAGCCGGAGAACACCCTGATGACCTATGAGACCGAACAGGAGCGCTTCTGGTCCGGCGACTTCGGCGAAGGCTACCGGGAGCGCAACCGCTCCGAGGCGCTGCTCATGTCGAAGATCGCGCTGTGGAATCGGATCCTCGCCAGCGCGCACGGCGTCGCCTCGATCTGCGAACTCGGCTGCAATATAGGGCTCAACCTCGCTGCATTGCACCGCATCGCGCCGAAGACGGCTCTGAGCGCCGTCGAGATCAATGCGGAGGCCGCGGCACAGGCCCGCGCGCTGAACGTCGCCGAGGTGACGACCGGCACCATCCTGGCGCCGCTCGATCTGCCGCCCGTGGATCTCGCCTTCACCTGCGGCGTCCTGATCCATATCAGCCCGGACCATCTCGCCAAGGCCTATGAGAACCTCGTACGGCTCAGCCGGCGCTATGTCGTCGTGGCCGAATACTATAATCCCTCCCCGGTCTCCGTGCCCTATCGCGGCCACGCCGACCGGCTGTTCAAGCGCGACTTCGCCGGGGAGCTGATGGACGGTTACGGCCTGAAGCTCGTCGACTACGGTTTCGTCTGGCGCCGCGACAACTGGGCGCCGCAGGACGACGTGACCTGGTTCCTGCTGGAGAAGTGAGGGGTCCGCAGGCCTCCAAGCAGGATGGATGGACCGTGCGTGCCGGCCTCAGTCGCGGCCGGCATGCCGAACCGGATCGGTCTCTGCCCTCGTCCCTGCCCGTTCAGCCCGACCTCATCCGGCTCTACAGCTCGTAACGCGCCGCCTCCGCCGCCTTCAGCGTCAGGCCGAGGCCCGACTCTCCGTTGGTGCCGACGGCTCCCTTCTCCGGCACCGGGGCGCCGTCGAACAGCATGTGCTCGATGCGCACATGGTCGTGGAACCACTCCATGTGCACGGCTGCCGGGGCGCAGAGGCAGGCCTGGAGGTGCAGTGTCGGGGCGCAGTGCGAGGACATCGTCACCTGATGCGCCTCCGCCATCGCGGCCGCCTTCATGAAGCCGGTGAGCCCCATGCAGCGCGTCGCGTCCGCCTGGATGACGTCCACCGTCTGCGCCTCCAGGAGGTCGCGGAAGGTCCAGAGCGTGAAGGCGTATTCGCCGGTCGTGATCGCCATGCCGGCCGGGGCGCGGTCGCGCATCAGCCGGAGGCCCTTGAGGTCGTTGGAGGAGACCGGCTCCTCGAACCAGGTGACGCCGTAGCCTTCGGCCGCGGTCTTCGCGAAGGCCAGCGCCTGCTTCTCGCTCAGCGCGCCGTTGGCGTCGATGAAGAGATCGACGCCCTTGCCGATCGCCGAGCGCGCCACCGCCATGCGGTGCGGATCGGCGTCCGGATCGCGCGCGACCTTCATCTTCACGGCGAACAGCCCCTCCTCGGCCCAGCGTCCGAGCTGCGACGACAGCTGCTCGTCGTCATAGGAGGTGAAGCCGCCGGAGCCGTAGACCGGGATCGTCTGGCGCACCTTGCCGATGAGGTCGGCGACGGGGAGGCCGAGGAGCTTGCCCTTGAGGTCCCACAGCGCGTTGTCGACGGCAGAGATCGCCATCGCCGCGATGCCGGACTGGCCGAGGTTGCGCACCGCCGAGAGCATCGCCATCCAGCACGCCTCGATGTCGAGGGCGCTCTTGCCCTCGACGACGCCGGACAGCTTGTCGGCGATCAGCACCGCCGCCGCCTGATGACCGTAGGTGTAGCCGATGCCGGTCTTGCCGCCGGCCTCGATGGTGACGAGCACCATCGTGGTGGAATCCCATTCGAGCGTGCCGTCCGATTCCGGCGCATCCGTCGGGATCTTGAAGGCCCGCGCCCCGACCTTTCCGATCGGGGCACGGCTGTCCTGCAACGTCATCTCCCGCCGCTCCTTACGAGAAGACCCGCTTGAAGGTCTGCTTGATGATGCCGACCTCGTTCGGATCACCGGACAGGAGCGCCTCGGTGTAGGATTCGGCCTGCGAGAAGGTGATGTGCGGCGGCAGCGTCGGCACGTCGGGATCGACGATCGCGTCGATCACGCAGGGCCGGTCGGACCGCAGCGCCTCGTCCCAGGCGGGGCTGATCTGCTCCGGCTTGTCGACCGTGATGCCCTTCAGGCCGAGCATCTCGGCATATTGCGCGAAGGAGAACTTCGGCACGTCCTGCGTCTCGGAGACCTTCGGCGAGTTCGCCATGGCCCGCAGTTCCCAGCTCACCTGATTGAGGTCGCGATTCGACAGGACGCAGACGATGAGCCGCGGGTCCAGCCACTCCTTCCAGTACTTCGAGACGGTGATGAGGTCGGTGATGCCGAGCATCTGCATCGCCCCATCGCCGACGAAGGCGATCGGCACGCGGCTCGGAAAGGCGAACTTCGCCGCCACCGCATAGGGCATGCCCGGGCACATCGTCGCCAGCGTCCCCGACAGCGAGGCCTGCATGCCCGGCCGGATCTTCAGCGCGCGGGCGAACCAGTTGGCCGAGGAGCCGGAATCGGCGGTGATGATGGCGTTGTCCGGCAGCTTCGGCGACAGTTCCCAGAACACCCGCTCCGGATTGACCGGCTTGGCGTCCTTCATGGCCCGCTCGCCCTCCTCGCGCCACCAGCGCGAGACGCGCTCCTCGATCTCGCCGCGCCAGGAGCGGTCCTCCTTGCGCTTCAGGAGCGGGATCAGCGCCTTCAGCGTCAGCTTGGCCTCGCCGGCGAGCGCGATGTCCATGGGGTAGCGGATCGACAGCATGGTCGGGTCGAGGTCGATCTGAACGCCCTTGGCCTGACCGATCTTCGGCAGGAACTCCGAATAGGGGAAGCGCGACCCGATCATCAGGAACGTGTCGCAGTGCTGCATCATCCAGTCGGAGGGCTCGGTGCCGAGGAGGCCAATCGAACCGGTGACGAAGGGCAGATCGTCGGGCAGCGCCGCCTTGCCGAGCAGCGCCTTGGCGACGCCTGCCCCGAGCAGGTTCGCGACTTCCACGACCTCGTCCGCCGCCCCCATGGCGCCGGCGCCGATCAGGATGCCGACCTTCTTGCCCGCGTTCAGGGCGTTCGCCGCCTCGCGCAGCGATGCCTCGTCGGGCGTAACGTCCCACTTGTTGTAGGCGTCGCTGGTGTGGACGGTGCCGTGCGCCTGCGGCGCCTCCTCGACGGCCTTCGATTCCTGCACGTCGTTCGGGAAGACCAGCGCCGTGACGTTGCGCCGGGCCTTGGCGATGCGGAAGGCGCGGTCGATCAGATGCCGGGTCATCGCCGGCGACATGCACGTCTGCACATAGTCGTTGGCGACATCCTTGAAGAGGTTCTGCAGGTCGACTTCCTGCTGATAGTTGCCGCCGACCGCGGTGCGCGACTGCTGGCCGATGATCGCGACGACCGGCTGGTGATCCAGCTTGGCGTCGTAGAGGCCGTTCAGCAGGTGGATCGCGCCGGGGCCCGAGGTCGCCATGCAGACGCCAACCTCGCCGGTGAACTTGGCATGGGCGCAGGCCATGAAGGCTGCGCTCTCCTCATGGCGGGTCTGGACGAACTGGATGTCGTCATTGCGCCCGAGCGCCGCGACGAGCCCGCCGATCCCGTCGCCGGGAAAGCCGAATATGCGCGTCACGCCCCAGCCGCGCAGCCGTTCCAGGATGAAATCACCGACAGTCTTGGCCATGGAAGGTCCCTTCTCGTTTGGCCCGAACGGGCCGATCGCAGAGGGAGGGGAGCAAGGGCGCTCCGGTCGAACGACATGCGATCGCTGAGCCCGCGGGCGTTCAGGATGTCTCGTTCACGAAAAGCGTGAACCGGGAGGGATCGTTCCGGCCGGATAAGGAGGATCGGTTAGACGGCTGACGGGCGACAGGCTGCCGATCCGAAGGCGGTCGTCACGCCCAGACGCCCGCCGAAACCGCGCTTTGCGGTCTGCACGACAGCACGCAGCGGCTGCCCGGCCGATGACCCACCTAACCTTTATTTAATCCTCGGCCTCAGAACCCCGCCCTAGGTGACGCATTGACATTCCCGTGATGTCGGGCGTCTCCGCGCCCGGCTTCCGACCAGCAAGAGGGGAGGCTTCGAGCACGTGCAGCTATTTCAATCCGCCGGCGCCGCCCGGCCGAAACCACGCCGTTCCTGGTCGGGCGATGCGCGCCCGGCGCCCTCGGCCGACCAGCCGAACATGCGCAGCGGAACGCTGCTGGCCGTCACCGGTATCGGGCTGATCGCCGCGGGCGCGGCCGGCACGCTTCTGCTGAGCCGCGACGGCCGGCGCCCGTCGCAGGCGACGCGGCTGGCCGCCTATGGCGCGGCTCTGCTCGGGGCGAGCGTCCTCGCCGACAGTGCCATGGAGCATTACCGGGGCAACTACCGCCGCAAGGAGATGTTCGTGGCGCCGATCGTCGCCGCAGGGACGATCGCGACGGCGCTCGCCACCGCCCTGACCAGCCGGGCCGCCACATACAAGAGTGCGCTGTTCGGCGGCGCGATCGCCACCGGCCTGTTCGGCCTCAGCTTCCACGTCAAGAACATCCTGTCGCGTACGGGCGGCCTCTCCTGGAACAACCTGTTCTACCGCGCCCCCTTCGGCGCGCCGGGCGCGCTGGCGCTCGCGGGGGTCGCAGGCGTCGGCGCGGTCGCGGCAGACCGGGCCGAATGGCGGGAGCGCCTCGGCCACGCCGGTCACGGCCGACGCGCCGGACGCGGGCTCGGCCTGTTCACCGCAGCGGGCCTGTTCGGCCTGACCGCCGAGATCGGCCTCCTGCACTTCCGCGGCGCCTTCCACGACAAGCTGATGTATGCGCCGGTTCTCGCTGTGCCGCTGACCGGCATGGCGATGCTTGCCGCCACCGCCGACCCCGTTCCGCGGCGCAACGACCTCGCGCGAAAGACGCTGGAGACGACGGCGGCGCTGGGGATCATCGGCACCGGCCTGCACGCCTACGGCGTCAGCCGCAACATGGGCGGCTTCACCAACTGGACGCAGAACCTCTTCCAGGGGCCTCCCATCGCCGCGCCGCCGAGCCTCGCCGGCATCGCCTTGATGGGTTTTTCGGCCCTGCACCTTCTCGACCGGCATGGCAAGGAGCCGTCTTATGGCCGAGACTGATCCGGAAGTGAGGGAGGTGCCGTTCGAGACGCCGTATCCGGACTACGACGTCCTCGGCAAATGGGACTCGCCCTCCTACAACGACGCGACCCGGCGCGTGGTGGCGGACCGGCTGCACAACGTGCCGGAGCGCCGGTTCTTCGACGACGAGACCTTCGCGCTCCTGCGCGCGGTCATCGACGCCATCCTGCCGCAGCAGGACCGCACCGAGCGGGACCGCATCAAGGTCGAGGCGTGGATCGACGAGATGCTCTACACGAACAAGAGCGACGGCACCCATTATGCCGGCACCCCGAGCAGGCGGGAGGTCTGGACGCGGGGCCTCGCGGGCATCGAGCACGAGACGCAGCGCCGCCACGGCAAGGGCTTCCGCGAGCTCTCCTTCCAGGAGCAGCACGCGCTTCTGAAGTGCCTCGACGAGGGCGAGGCCGATCCCGACGCCTGGCACGGCATCGACGCGAAGAGCTTCTTCCGGGGGCATCTCCTGAAGGAGTCCGTGAAGATCTATTACGCCCACCCCTATGCCTGGGACGAGATGGGCTTCGGCGGCCCGGCCGCGCCGCGCGGCTATCTCCGGCTCGGTCCCGACGACCGCGATCCGTGGGAAGCGCGCGAGGACAGGGCGCCGCAGAAAATACGAGGACTGCCATGAGCACCGTCGTCTCCGACGCACAGGAACACATCCGCGCCACCGGCGGCCGCGCGCCGAACGTCTTTCGGCCCGGCGAATGGGTGCCGATGAAGGAGTATCCGGAGAACGAGCCGGTCGACTTCGCCATCGTCGGCACGGGCTGCGGCGGCAGCGTGCTCGCCGCGCAGCTTGCAGAGGCGGGCTATTCCGTCGTCGCCTTCGATGCCGGCGCATTCTACCGGCCGCTCGAAGATTTCGCCTCCGACGAGCGCGAGCAGGAAAAGCTCTATTGGCTGGAAGACCGCATCTCCGGCGGCGACAACCCGATCACGCTGGGCTCCAACAATTCCGGCCGCGCGGTCGGCGGCTCCACCGTCCACTTCCAGATGGTGGCACTGCGCTGGCGGCCGGAATGGTTCAAGTCCCGCTCCAACTTCGGCTACGGCCATGACTGGCCGGTCGACTGGCGGGAGATGTGGCACTACTACGCCAAGGCCGAGGACGCGATGAAGATCGCCGGCCCGATCAGCTATCCCTGGGGTCCGCGCCGCGGCCGCTATCCCTATCGCGAGCACGAGCTTTCGGCCTCCGCCCTGGTGCTCGCCAGGGGCGCCGAGGCGATGGGCGTGAAGTGGTGCGCGACGCCAACCGCGACGCTCTCCGCTCCGCGCGGCGAGGCGCATCCGTGCGTCTATCGCGGCTTCTGCAAGGTCGGCTGCGCGACCAACGCCAAGCAGTCGATGCTCGTCACCTTCGTGCCGAAGGCGCTGCGCAAGGGCGCCGAGATCCGCGACCTCGCAATGGTCGGCAAGATCGAGACGGGGCCGGACGGGCGCGCCACCGGCGTCCACTACCACCGCCAGGGCGAATGGCGCTTCCAGAAGGCGAAGAACGTCGTCGTCTCCGGCTATTCGATCGAGACGCCGCGCCTCCTCCTCAACTCCGCCTGCCCGCAGCATCCGGACGGGCTCGCCAACTCCTCCGGCCAGGTCGGCAAGAACCTGATGGTGCATCTCAACGACGCCGTCTGGGGGATCATGGAGGAGGAGATCCGCTGGTACAAAGGCCCCCCTTCCCTCGCGGTCTGCGAACACTGGAACTACGAGGACGCCGGCAAGGACTTCCACGGCGGCTACTCGTTCATGAGCCAGGGGCCGCTGCCGACCGATTTCGCGACGTCGCTGGTCTCCAACGAAGGCGTCTTCGGCCACGAGCTGCGCAAGTGGATGAGCCACTACAACCACATGGCCGGGCTGAAGATGGTCGGCGAGACCATGCCGCAGGAGAAGAACCGGGTCGAGCTGTCGGACGAGACCAACGAGATCGGCCTGCCGATCCCGAAGGTCACCTTCTCCTACTGCGACAACGACAAGAAGATGGCGAAGCACGCCCAGAACTTTCAGGGCGAGATGCTGCGCGCGGCCGGTGCGAAGAGCCTCTACAACACCTCCAGCACGGCGCATCTGATGGGCGGCTGCCGGATGGGCGACGATCCGAAGTCGAGCGTCGTCAACGAGGCCGGCCGGTCCTGGGACATCGACAACCTCTTCGTCTGCGACGGCTCGCTGTTTCCGACGGCGGGGGGCGTCAATCCGTCCATGACGATCGTCGCCAACTCGCTGCGGATCGCCGACCGGATCATCGCCATGGGCAAGCGCGGCGAGTTGCACTGAGCCCCGGCGCGGCAGGGGGAGAGGCGATGGCGCCCCTCCCCGCTCCTGCCGACGCTTGATCCTCTCAGTGGAACGGCACCGTCGTCATGACCGCGATATGGGGATCGCGGGAGTCGAGCCGGGTGTGCTGGCAGACGACCGGCACGTTCGACCGGATCACCGAGGCGAAGGTCGTGTCGCGCGGCACCGGCTCGGGATCCTTCATGTCGTTGAAGCGGAAGTGCGTCACCCGCTCGGCCGGAACCTCGAGGCGGTACGGACCGGCCGGGCCGCGGTCGCCGAAATACAGCGTCACTTCGAGCTCCGCGTCCGTCTTGCCGGGATTGAGCACGCAGAGCGCCTCGTGCGACACGAATTCCGGCGTCTCGCTGAAGCTGCCGGTCGGAATGTAACCCTCGGCGATCGCCCAGAGCGTCTTGCCGATGTCCATCGTGTTCTCTCCCCGTTGTGATCACCGGCAGAGGAACGTTTCAGCCGGTCCAGCGCTCCAGGATCGCGTCGCTGCCACTCAATTCGACCTGCTGCCCGAAACGGTCGGCATAGACCTTCATCAGCGCGTCGTGCGTCTCGTCGGCGCCGCTGCAGATCGCATCCTTGGCGAGGATCACGCGAAAGCCCTGGTCCATCGCGCCGAACACCGCGGCGAGCACGCAGACATCGGTCTCGGCGCCGGTGATCACCAGCGTCTCGATCCCCCGTTCCTTCAGGAATCGCGCCAGCCGCCCGTCGAAGAACGGCGAGTAGACCGGCTTGTCGAAGACGACGGCCGGCGGCACCAGGTCGCGCAGCGGCGCGACGAGTTCGATCAGTTCCGGGTCGATCTCGTTCAGCGTGAACTGGTGCCAGCGGCCGAAATAGGAGCGCCAGGCGCCTTCGGCCTCTTCCGGCGCATGCGGCGGGACGAAGCGGGTGAAGACGGTCGCCTCCGGCCGATGCCGCGCGATCCGCTCGACCACCGGCAGGACGCGGTCCATCCAGGGCGTGCGCCACTCCGTATCGTCCTTGAACATCCGCTGCATGTCGATGCACAGATGCGCCGTCCTCCGGTCGAGGCGATCGTCGCTCTGTCGGTTGCCGGTCATGGTCGCTCCCGCTGCACTCGGCCCCCGGAGCGTCGACGTGTGGGAATGCTGCTCGCGAGGGCCATCGATCGGTTTGCGCGGCGTCGTGCCGGGCATGCCGATGGTCTGCGAAAATGACGGGGCACCGGCGCAGTTCCGGAAAAGTCCCGTCGCTGCCTACGGAGCGGTCGCCGTCAGGCCTGCGGCCGTTCGGGACGGCCGATGCCGCTGTGGCGCAGCCCGTGCTTCGACAGCTCCTGCGGCGGATAGACGTTGCGGAGGTCGACGAGGACCGGCTGGCGCATGAGGCTCTTCAGGCGGGACAGGTCCAGCGCGCGGAACTCGTCCCATTCGGTGACCAGCACGACCGCATCGGCTCCCTCGGCGATGTCGTATGCACCATTGCCGTAGTGGACATCGCTCATCAGCGTGCGCGCCGCCTGCATGCCCTCCGGATCGTAGGCACGGACGATCGCACCCTTGTCCTGCAGCGCCTGGATGATCGAGATCGCCGGCGATTCCCGCATGTCGTCGGTGTTCGGCTTGAAGGTGAGGCCCAGCACCGCGATCGTCTTGCCGCGCACGTCGCCGTCGAGGGCGGCGATCACCTTGCGCGCCATCGCCCGCTTGCGGTTGTCGTTGACCGCCACCGTCGCCTCGATCAGCCGCACCGGGCTCTCGGCGTCCTGCGCGGTCTTCACCAGCGCCAGCGTGTCCTTCGGAAAGCACGAGCCGCCATAGCCGGGGCCGGCATGCAGGAACTTGTCGCCGATGCGCTTGTCGAGGCCGATGCCCTTGGCGACCTTCTGGACGTCCGCACCGACCTTTTCGCAGAGGTCCGCGATCTCGTTGATGAAGGTGATCTTCATCGCCAGGAAGGCGTTGCCGGCATATTTGATCAGTTCGGACGTTCGCCGCTCGCAGAACAGGAGCGGCGACTCGTTGAGGTAGAGCGGCCGGTAGACCCGGCGCATCACCTCGACGGCGCGCGGCTCCTCGGTGCCGATGACGATGCGGTCCGGCCGCTTGAAGTCGGAGATCGCCGCGCCCTCGCGCAGGAATTCCGGATTGGAGACGACGGCAATGTCGGCGTCCGGGTTCTCCTCGCGCATGATGCGCTCGACCTCGTCGCCGGTTCCGACCGGGACGGTCGACTTGGTGACGACGACGGTGAAACCCTGGACCGCACGGGCGATCTCGCGGGCCGCGCCATAGACGTAGGAAAGATCCGCATGGCCGTCGCCGCGCCGGGACGGTGTGCCGACGGCGATGAACACGACATCGGCGTCCTGCACCGATCCGGCGAGATCGGTGGTGAAATGCAGCCGGCCGGCGGCGCTGTTCGACTGCACGATCTGGTCGAGGCCGGGCTCGAAGATCGGGATCTTGCCCTCTTTCAGCGCCGCGATCTTCGTCTCGTCCACGTCGACGCAGACGACGTCGTGGCCGAAGTCGGCAAAGCAGGCGCCGGACACGAGCCCGACATAGCCGGAACCGATCATCACAAGCCGCATTGGGAAACCCCTCGATCCAGTCGATGTGCCGTGGCCGGCCGATCCCGACCGTTCGGCTCTCCCTAACTCCCGTCATCCGCGAAGGGAAGCATTCCGGTCAGCGAAGCCGGACGGACGTCGCAGGATCAGTGCGTCGCCAGCGGCCAGACCAGCGGGACCGTCAGCACCGTCACGATCCCCGCCAGCACATTCAACGGCAGGCCGACACGGATGAAATCCAGGAACCGGTAGCCGCCGGCCGAATAGACCAGCGTGTTCGTCTGGTAGCCGACGGGGGTCGCGAAGCTGGCGCTCGCGGCGAACATGACGGTCGCGACGAAGGGCCTCGGATCGAGGCCGAGCGAGACGGCGAGCCCCATCGCCATCGGCGTCACGACCACCGCGACGGCATTGTTGGTGACGATTTCGGTGAGGATCGAGGCGATGGCGTAGACGACGGCGAGGACCGCCAGCGGCGGCAGGCCGGACAGCGTCGAGCGCAGCGTTTCGACGACGAGCCTGGCGCTGCCGGCATTCTCCAGCGACTTGCCGACGACGAGCATGGCGAAGATCAACAGGATGATCCCCCAGTCGACCGAGCCGACGGCCTCCTCGGAATCGATGCAGCGGGTAAGGAGCACGAAGGCGACGGCGATCCAGGCGATGCCGGCGATCGGCATCAGCCCGAAGGCGTTGCCGAAGACCACGGCGGCGAGCGCCAGGAGCGCCAGCGGCGCCTTGCCGCGGCGCACCGCCCGCTCGCTCGGCTGGGTGAGGTTCGCGAGCCGCATGTCGTCGGCAAGGCGCCTCAGATCCTCCGGCGCGCCCTCGATCATCAGCGTGTCGCCGATCTCCAGACGCGTCTCCTCCAGCCGCGCCTCGCTCTCGCCGTGGCGATGCAGCGCGAAGGGATAGACGCCGTAGCGCCGGCGCAGGCGCGCGTCCTTGAGACGGCGCCCGACGAGGCGCGCGCCGGGCGTCAGCAACACCTCCACCACGATGGCGGAGCGGGCGGCGACGGGCTCGATCCCGTCCGACGTCTCGAACGCGACGTCCCGGGTCTCGCGCAGGGACAGAAGGTTCGACCGGTCGGAATGCAAGACGACGATGTCGCCGGCCTCGAGGCTCGACGGCATCTCCCGCCGCAGCGAGAGGTCGCCGCGCAGGACATCGACAACCCGCCGGTCCGGCCCCTTGAAGAAGCCGATGGCCTCGACATTGCGCCCGACGAAGGGGCTGCCGGCGGGGATCAGCAGCTCGACGAGGAACTTCGATCGGTTCTGCCGCGAGAGGAGCTCAGCGGGATTGACCCGCTCCGGGATGAGATAGCGCGAGGCGAAGACGAGGTAGAGCCCGCCGACCGCCGCCAGCACGACACCGACCGGCGTGATCTCGAACAGGGTGAACTTCGGCAGGCCGGCGGCCGAGGCGACGCCGTCGACGAGAAGGTTGGTCGAGGTGCCGATCAGCGTGCAGGTCCCGCCGAGGATCGCGGCGAAGGAGAGCGGCATCAGGATGCGCGAGGGGCTCGCCCCGATCGATCGCGAAAGGCCGGCCGCCAGCGGGATCATCATGACCACCAGCGGCGTGTTGTTGACGAAGGCCGAGGCGAGGATGGTGATGCCGAGGAAGCCGGCGATCGCCGCGCCCTTGCCGAACCGCGCGAGCCTGTCGAGGTGGCCGGCGAGTTCGTCGAGGACACCGGTGCGCACCAGCGCGCCGCTCAGCATGAACATCGCGATGATGGTCCAGGGCGCGGAATTGGCGAGCGCTTCGACCATGGCCTTGGAATCGATGAGGCCGAGGACGAGCGCCGCCGCCATGCCGGCGATGGCGACGACTTCCGCGCGATAGCGCTCGCTGGCGAAGGCGACGAGCAGAACGAGGACCAGCGCAAGCGCGATCCCTGCCGCGTAGAGCTGCAGACCGAGTTGGGCGAGGAGCATCGGGACGCTCGGCGATAGGAGAGATCGAAGCGGCAGGATAGCGCCGAAGGCCGCCATGCGTCAGGCAGGCGCCTGCCTCCGGGCGCGCCCGGCCGGAGAGAAGCGTTCCAAAATGCGGGCTCTTACGAGAATTGCCGGACTTGCGGAGCGAGCGCCTGCATCCGCACCTTCCTCTCAAGGCTCATGAGCTCGCGGCACGCGCCCGCGACGGGACGCCGTAAACACCAGGTGGGCCCGCCCTCGGTCCGAGCGCAGGCAGGACGGATTGCCGGCTTGCGGGCGGTGAACGACATCATGGCCACATCCGCCCGGACGCCGGGAGGAGATTTTCCCGATCCGGTGAGGACCCGGATGGCCCTACAGGCCGATGCGCCGTCGCAAGGCCGGGCTTTCGTGCCGGACCGGAATACAAGCTCGACGTCGCCCCCTGATCACGAAGCAGATCGGAGGCGAGGAGCGACAGGCGGATGACAGGCGGTATGTGCATTTTCGCAGATGCTCATCCACATCTTCCGGCCGGTTGGATTCGACTGCCGGATGACTGTGCTTCGCCGGCGGCCCTCGGGGATTCCGGCCCGCAATGCACGCGATGAGCCCGACGGGACGGCATCGCGCGGCGGCGGTGCGCCGCCACTCCACGAAGGCAGATCCGATGAAATCCCTCCTTGCCGTGCTTTCATTGACCACGGCCCTGACGATCCCGGGCGTCGCCATGGCCCGGCCGGTCACGCTGACCGCGCAAATGACGAACTATGGCGGCGACGGCGCCTATTTCGCGGTCTATCTCACCAACCGGTCCGGCGCCTATGCCGGAACCCTGTGGCTGGCGGGGAGCCGGTCGCGGTACTTCCGGCACCTCACCGAATGGTATCGCGCCGCGAGCAGCACGTCCGCCCGCATCCACGGCGTGACCGGCGCCAGCGTCGGAGCCGGCCGAACGGCGAAGGTCTCGCTCGACATCGCGGATGCGCTGTTCGACGCGGGTTACACGCTGCACGTCGACGCCGCCGCGGAAAACATGCGCGAGAGCCGGAACGAGGTCTCGCTGCCGCTGACCACGCAGGGCTCCGGCAAGGCCGCCCGCGGTCGGCGCTACGTCGCGCGCTTCGCCTATCACATGTGAGGAGACGAGCCGGTGATCCGTGCTCTCCATCGCTGGCCGGCGCTCATCGCACTGGCCCTCGTCACGCTGCTCGCGCTCAGCGGAGCGGTCCTGTCGGTCCTTTCGGCCTCCGAGCGTCTCGCAGCGCCGCAGGCGGAGGGAACGCTGAGCGTCGCGACGCTCGCGGCGCGGATCAAGAGCGTCTATCCCGGCGTCGAAGAGATCCGGCGCGCTCCGTCGGGGCAGATCACCGCCTACTGGTTCGACGCCAACAAGCCCGGCTCCGCGATCATCGACCCGGCGACCGGGCGCGGCGTCGCCTCGGCCAAGCCCAACCAGTTCGAGCGCTGGCTGATCAATCTGCACCGATCGCTGTTTCTGGGCGACGGCGGCCGCATCGTCATGGCGATGGCGGCGGCGTCGCTCCTCGTGCTGGCAATGTCCGGCGCCGTCCTCGTCGCGCGGCGCACCGGCGGCTGGCGGCGATGGCTGTCGCCGCTGCGCGGCCCTCTGCCCGGGCGGCTGCACGTGGAGATCGCCCGCCTCGCGATCGCCGGCCTGATCCTGTCTTCGGGAACGGCGCTCTGGATGACCGCCTCCACTTTCGGCCTCCTGCCGGATGCCGGCGCGGCTCCCGGCCTGGAGGTCGCGTCCAGCGGCAAGACCGGCATCGCCGTCGACACGATCGGCCTTCTGAGGCAGACGCCCGTCGCGCAACTGCGCGACCTGTCCTTCCCCGCTCCGGACGATCCCACCGACGTCTTCACGCTGAAGACCGATGAGGGCAGCGGCACGATCGACCAGGGCACCGGCGCGCTGCTTGACTGGACCGCGATAACGACCTGGCAACGCGTGTCCTACAGGGTTTCCATGATCCACACCGGTCGGGGCGCTGCGCCGATCGGGCTGCTGCTCGGTCTGATGGCGCTGGGCATACCGGCCATGGGCGCGACTGGGGTCGTCGTCTGGCTGACCGGGCTGCGGACGCGCCTGAAGATCAAGGGCAATGTCGCCGCCAGCCGCGCCGACACCATCCTCCTCGTCGGCAGCGAAGGCGGCAGCACCTGGGGCTTCGCCGCGACGCTGCATCGGGCGCTGACCGCCAGCGGCCAGCGCGTGCATGCCGCTCCGATGTCGGCCTTCGCGCCGGCGCGCTACGCCAGGGCCCGGCGCTTCGTGATCCTGGCGGCGACCTATGGCGACGGCGGTCCGCCCGCTTCCGCCAAAGGCTTCCTCGACCGTCTGGCCCGGCTCGAAGCGGCACCGGCCGCGCCGGTTGCCGTGCTCGGCTTCGGCGACCGCAGCTTCCCGGCCTATTGCGCCTTCGCGCAAGCGGTCGCCGCGGCGGCCGAGGCGAAGGGCTGGCGCCGCCTGGTGGCCTTCGACACGGTGGACCGCCAGTCGCCGCAGGAGTTCGCGCGCTGGGGCCGATCGCTCGGCGCGGCCATGGGCCTGGAGCTCGAACTCGCCCACCAGCCGGTGCTGCCGGCCTCCCAATCGCTGACGCTCGTCTCGCGTCGCGACTATGGAGCACAAGTGCAGGCGCCGACGGCGATCCTGCGCTTCGCCCTCCCCCAGGCCTCGCTTTGGCAGCGCCTGACGGGGCGCGGGATCAGGCGGTTCCAGGCCGGCGATCTCCTGGGCATCCTGCCCGAAGGCTCCGCCGTCCCCCGCTTCTACTCGCTCGCATCGGGGCGCCGTGACGGCTTCGTCGAGATCGTGGTGCGAAAGCATCCCGGCGGCCTGTGCTCGGGCCAGCTCAGCGCACTGGCGCCGGGGGATACTGTCTCCGGCTTCTTCCGCCCCAATCCCGGCTTCCGTCCCGGCGCCGGCAGCGCTCCGCTGATCCTGATCGGGGCCGGCACCGGCATCGGGCCGCTCGCAGGCTTCCTGCGCGCCAACGGGCGCCGGCGCCCCATCCACCTGTTCTTCGGGATGCGCCACCCCCACAGCGACTTCCTCTATGCGGAGGACCTCGCGCAGTGGAAGGCCGCAGGCCGCCTGACCCGCCTTGTCACGGCGGTCTCGCGTGCGAGGCGGCCGCGCTACGTGCAGGATCCGCTGCGCGCGGAGGCCCCGCAGGTGGCTCGCTTGATCCGGAACGGGGCCCGCGTCATGGTCTGCGGCGGACGCGGAATGGCGTCCGGGGTCGCTGAGGCGCTGGCGGATATTCTGGCTCCGATGGGGCTGACGCCGGCCGCGCTCAAGGCCGAGGGCCGCTATGTCGAAGACGTCTACTGAGGTCTCGCGCCGCGCGCTGAACGGTCCCACCATGGGCACGCGCTGGTCGGCGCTGTTCTTCGCGCCGGCGGGCTTCGACGTGGATCCCGTCCGGGCCGCATTGCAGGCGGCGGTCGACAAGGTCGATCAGCAGATGTCGACCTGGAAGCCGGACAGCGACCTCTCGCGCCTCAACGCGGCGGCGCCGGAGACCTGGATCGCCGTGCCGCCGCAGCTGATGACGGTGCTGGAGGCTGCGCTGGAAATCTCCCGCGCCTCGGACGGCGCCTTCGACATCGGCGTCGGCGATGCGGTCGCCGCTTGGGGCTTCGGCCCGGCGGAGGCGAATGCGGACGCTGTACGGGCAGCGCTTGGCCGCAAGCGCCGGCCGGCCTGCGACCTTCTCGAACTGGACCAGGCGGGCGGACGGGTGCGCAAGCACGGCCCCCTGACCGTCGATCTCTCCGGAATCGCCAAGGGCTACGGCGTCGACCGGCTGGCCGAGGCCGCGTCGGCTTCTGGCGTCCGGGCGGGCCTCTTCGGCATCGACGGCGAGCTGCGCGCGGTCGGGCTTCAGCCGAACGGGGAAGCGTGGAATGTCGCCGTCGAGCGGCCGGATCGCTCGGTGCGGGCGCCGCACGCCGTTCTCGCCCTGCATGATGCGGCCGTTGCGACCTCCGGCGACTACCGGCATTTCGTCGCCGTCGGAGACCGCCTGCTGTCGCACACCATGGACCCCGCCCGTGGCGGACCGCTCGCCGCCTCGCCCGCCTCCGTGACGGTGGTGGCCGCGACCTGCATGGCTGCGGACGCCTGGGCGACGGCCCTGATGGTGCGCGGCAGCCGGGAGGGCGCGCAGCTGGCGCGTCGCCACGATCTCGACGTCCTCTTCATCGACCGGGACGGCGAACATCTCCGCGAGACCGCGGTCGGGCGTCTCTTCCGCGGCGAACCGTAGCAGCCTCTCGGCGATAATCCGCCCTCGCCGCTTCGCCGACGTGCCGCTCCGGCGACCTTGCAAAGCCGGCCCCGCCACCATTGCGCGCGAGCCAGAGCCGTGCCAACGGATCTGCATGGCCTGGTGATGGCGCCGCCTGCCCTTGTCGGGATCGCGCGCAACGGAAGAGACCGGGCCGGGATCCGGGGAGGATGCACACGATGTTGAAGGGCCTCGACCCGCTGCTGAACCCGGAGCTTCTCCAGGTTCTCGCGGCGATGGGACATGGCGACGAGATCGTCGTCGCCGATGCGAATTTTCCGGCCGCGTCGGTGGCGAGCCGCACCGCGCATGGCCGGACCTTGCGCTGCGATGCGCCGGCGCCGCGGGTGGTGGAGGCGATCCTCAGCGTCCTGCCGGTCGACGATTTCACCGACGACGCCGTGCGCTCCATGGCCGTCGTCGGCGATGCGGCGGCGGTGCCCGAGGTGGTGGCGGAAGCCGAAGGCCTGTTTGCGCGCGAAGGCGCGACGATCGTCCCGGTGGAGCGCTTCGCCTTCTACGAGGCGGCCAAGCGCGCCTATGCCGTCGTCCAGACCGGCGAGCGGCGCTTCTACGGCAATTTCATCATCCGCAAGGGCGTCGTGCGGCCGGACTGACGGCGTGCGGAGCCGCGGTCGGAGTCAGGGCCGGCGGCTGCGGATTGCGCGGCTGGCCGGTTCGGCGTTCGGAGAGTCTCGTCGACGCGGCGGGAATGGGAGGAAATGAGATGAGGAAATCCAGGGGGAGCGGGGCTGTCGCCACGACGGTTCTGAAGCGGTCGGGTCTCGCGATCACCACCGTCGGCCTCGGCACCGCCTCGATCGGCGGGCTCTACCGCGCCTGCACCGACGAGGACGCCGCAGCGGTCTTCGAAGCCGCTCACGAGGCCGGCATCCGCTATTTCGACACGGCGCCCTTCTACGGGTTCGGGCGGGCGGAGCAGCGACTCGGCGCCTTCCTGTCGAGCCTCGGCGACACCCCGGACTGCGTCGTCTCGACCAAGGTCGGCCGCGTGCTCGAACCGGTCGATCCCGCCGACATCCCGGACCACGGCTATGTCGACCCGCTGCCGAACGCGCCGCACTTCGACTACAGCCGCGACGGCATCCTGCGGAGCTACGAGTCGAGCCTTGCCCGCCTGAACGGGCGCCGTCCCGACATCCTCTACGTCCACGACATCGGCACCTACACCCATGGCGCGGAGAACGCCCGGCACTACCGCGACCTGATGGAGGGCGGCCTCGCCGCGCTCGCCGAGCTGAAGGCCGCGGGCGACGTCAAGGCGATCGGCCTCGGCGTGAACGAGGTGGCGATCTGCGAAAAGGTGCTGGCCGACGCCGACATCGACATCATCCTGCTCGCCGGCCGCTACAGCCTGCTCGACCGCAGCGCCGAGCCGCGGCTTCTCGGGCTCTGCCGGGAGCGAGAGGTCGCCATCGTCGCCGGCGGCGTCTTCAACTCCGGCATTCTCGCGACAGGCGCGCGGCCCGGCGCGAACTTCGACTACGGCCCGGCGAGCCCGGAGATCCTGGACCGGGTCGAACGGCTGCAGGCCGTGTGCCGGGCGGAGGGCGTCGACCTGCCGGTGGCGGCGATGCAGTTCCCCGGCCGCTGCGACGTCGTTGCCTCGACGCTGATCGGCACCGCGGAGCTGCCGCTTCTTGCGAAGAACCTCGCGGCGCTGGCGACGCCGGTGCCGCCGACCCTCTGGCCCGCCGCCGACGCCGTCGCGCGCGGATGACGCGCCGTCCGCGAGCCAAACGCGTCAGCTTCCGCTCGCGGTCCCCCCGGCACTACGGCCGCTCGATCGAAGCGAGCAGCGTCTGGCGGGCGGTCGACAGATGCGCATCCGCCGCAGCCGCGATGCGTGCCGGATCGCGCGAGCGCAGTGCGGCGATGTAGACGAGATGCTCGCCGATCGCCGCCTCGTTGCGCTCGCGCTCCGAGCGCTTGTTCCACTGGTAGTGATAGTGGAAGACGAAGGAGATCAGGTTCTGGAATTCCAGAGCAAAGCGATTCCCGGTGATCGCGACGACCGCGGTGTGGAACCGGTCGTCGAGCGCCGAGAAGTCGTGGAAGGCGGTCTCGATCGCGCCGAGGACGCGGTGGTGCTCGGCCTCCATCGCCGTCAGCTCCGCCCAGACCGGATGATCCTCGGGAAGCCCGGCAAAGCGCCTCGCGGCATCGAGCTCGATCATGCGGCGGAAGTCGGAGAGTTCCATCGCATATTGCGGGGTGAAGCCCGCCAGCACCCAGCCGTCGCGCCCCTCCCGCCGCACCAGGCCGAAGCGGCTGAAGCGGGTGAGGAATTCGGTGACCGCCGCGGGATTGACCGAGAACCGCCGCGACAGGTCGCGCACGTTCAGCCGCGTATCCGGCACGACGTCGCGGCGCAGGATCCATTCGAGGAAAGCCCGCTCCAGCCGCTCGCTGCCGGTGCGAAGGTCGGTCGGCGCGAAGCGGTCGGCCGGCAGGGGCCGGCGCAGCACCTGCTTGTCCCGGCCTCGCCAGCGGACGATGCCAGCCTCGTCGAGCTCCTTCAGCGCCGAGCGCGCGACGGTGCGGCTGACCGACAGCCACTCGGCGATCGCCGCCTCGGAGGGCAGCGCGGCGCCCTCCGGCCAGGCTTCCAGCCGCTGGAGAAGGGCGTTGTAGGCTGCCTTGAACCGCTCGTTCGTCCGCGCCACGACTTCCGTACCATTCGCAGAAGCAACTGACGGGGCTGCAACATTCCCGTTCAGTACGAAAACAATTAAAAACCATTGACGGAAAATCGCCGGCCTGTCTAGTGTCTCGCCCGGGAGAGGGAGCCGGGCCGACATCGCATGGGCCGGACCTTGAGACTGGCCGGTGAAGGCGAAGGCGGCGTTCCGCTCGCCGGCGCCTCGGCCGCGGGGAGGATCGAGATGACCCAGATGGAGGAGTCCGCGGCAAAGCCCGGAGGTCTCGACGTGATCGGCATCGCCGGCGCGGTGAAGCGCCAGGGCGACCTGATCCAGAAGGTCTCGGCGCTGGCGACGCTGGTCGTGCTCGTCGTCGCCTTCTCCTTCGTCAACGGCGCCTTCCTCTCGTCGGCGAATGCCATGACGATCCTGCTGCAGACCGCGGTGATCGGCCTGCTGGGCCTCGGCATGACCGTCGTCATCATCACCGGCGGCATCGACCTGTCGGTCGGCTCCGTGCTGGCCCTGTCGGGTGTCTGCGCCGGGCTTCTGGTCAAGGCGGGGCTGCCGGTTTCCGTCGGCTTTGCCGGCGGCCTCGCCGTCGGAACGTTCTGCGGCTTCCTCAACGGCCTCGTCGTCACCAAGCTGCGGATCACCCCCTTCATCGCGACCCTCGGCATGATGCTGATCGCGCGCGGCGTCGCGCTGCAGATCACCGGCGCCGCGCCCGTGTCGGGCCTCGGCGATACGTTCGGCCTGCTCGGCAACGGCGCCTTGTTCCGGATCGTCCAGAAGGCGCCGAACGGCTTTCCGCACGTCGTCTTTCCGGGCATCCCCTACCCCGCTATCCTGCTTCTCGTCGCGGCGCTGATCGTCAGCTTCGTCCTGCACAAGCGCGGCGTCGGCCGGCACGTCTATGCCGTCGGCTCCAACGAGGAGGCCGCGCATCTCTCGGGCGTCAGCGTCTGGCGCACCAAGCTCTTCGCCTATTCGCTCTCCGGCTTCATGGCCGGGCTCGCGGGCCTCGTCCTGATGTCGCGCCTCGTCACGGCGCAGCCGAGCGAGGGCGTCATGGCCGAGCTCGACGCCATCGCCGCGGCGGTGATCGGCGGCGCGTCGCTGATGGGCGGTGCCGGCACGATCTCCGGCACGATGATCGGCGCCTTCATCATCGGCATCCTGCGCAACGGGCTGAACATGGCCGGCGTGTCGTCCTTCATCCAGCAGATCGTCATCGGCTGCGTCGTCATCGGCGCGGTCTATGTCGACCAGCTGCGCAATCGCCGGTGAGGCGGCGCGGGAGGCGCCGCCGAACCCTGACGGAAAACGCAATCGCGGCCGGAGGTCGGCCGCCAAACGGGAGGATCATCCTATGAAGAAATTCGGAACATGGACGGCCGCGGCCGTCCTCGCCGGACTGCTGACCACGGTGTCGGGCGCCGCCATGGCGCAGGAGATCGCCGTGATCGTGAAGACCAACTCGTCGAACTACTGGCAGAACGTCAGGAAGGGCGCCGAGGCCGCGATCAAGAAGCACAAGGGCTACACCATGACCTTCGACGGGCCGGCGACCGAGACGGCCATCTCCGACGAGGTCAACATGGTCGAGAACGCCGTCAACCGCGGCGTGAAGGGCATCGTCCTCGCCCCCTCCGACCCGGAGGCGCTGGTGCCGGCGGTGAAGCGCGCCTTCGAGAACGGCATCCCGGTCGTGATCATCGACTCGGCGCTGTCCGACAAGGCCAAGCCCTACTACCAGTCGTTCCTGTCGACCGACAACAAGGCGGCCGGCGAGGCGATGGCCAAGGAGATGATCGACCGCGTCGGCAAGACCGGCAACATCGCGGTGATGTCCTACGTGCCGGGCGTCGGCTCCGAGATCGGCCGCGTCGGCGGGTTCAAGGACTACATCGCCAAGAACTCCGACCTGAAGGTCGTCTCGACGCTCTATTCGCAGTCGCAGATGGCGACGGCGCTGAACCAGACGACCGACGTGCTCTCGGCGCATCCGGACCTCAAGGGCATCTTCGGCGCCAACGAGCCGACCGCCGTCGGCATGGGCCGGGCGATCGAACAGGCCGGCAAGAAGGGTCAGCTCGTGGCGCTCGGCTTCGACGGCAATTCCGACGAGCAGCAGATGATCAAGGACGGCACGCTCGACGCGATCGCGGTCCAGAGCTCCTACGAGATGGGCAACAAGGGCGTCGACACCGTCATCGACCTGATCGAGGGCAAGAAGGTCGAGCCCTTCGTCAACACCGGCGTGGTGATCGTCACCAAGAAGAACATCGACAGCCCGGAAGCCAAGAACGTCCTCTACTGAGCGATCCGAACCAAGCCGCGGGCCGGGCACTCGGCCGGCCCGCGGCAGATCAGGCCCGAACGGCCGACTGAATGAGGCACGCGATGTCGAACGCCCAGCCGCCGCTCGTCGAGATGCGGCACATCTCCAAGCATTTCGGCGGTCTCCACGCCGTCAAGGACGTGTCGCTGTCGCTGCATGCGGGCGAGGTCGTCGGCGTCCTCGGCCACAACGGCGCGGGCAAGTCCTGCCTGATGCGGATCCTGTCCGGCGCGATGGCCGCCTCCTCCGGCGAGATCCGCCTCGGCGGCAAGCCGGCCGAAATCCCCAGCCCCTCCGCCGCCCGCGATCTCGGCATCGAGACGATCTACCAGACGCTGGCGCTCGCCGACCATCTCGACGCGCCCGCCAACCTCTTCCTCGGCCGCGAGCTGAAGACCCGCTTCGGCAATCTCGACAAGAAACGGATGCTGCGCGAGGCCGAGGCGGTGCTGCATCGGCTGAACCCCAACTTCAAGAACCTCACCGTCCCGGTCAGCGCCATGTCCGGCGGCCAGCG
This sequence comes from Jiella sp. M17.18, assembly GCF_041027365.1. Taxonomy (NCBI): domain Bacteria; kingdom Pseudomonadati; phylum Pseudomonadota; class Alphaproteobacteria; order Hyphomicrobiales; family Aurantimonadaceae; genus Jiella; species Jiella sp. M17.18. Next base: position 581,362 of record NZ_JBFTEH010000002.1, read on the forward strand.
CCAGGTGATCGCCATCGCCCGGGCGATCTATTTCGACGTCAAGGTGCTGATCATGGACGAGCCGACGGCGGCGCTCGGCCCTTCCGAGACCGAGATGGTGTCCGGCCTCGTCGAGAAGCTGCGCGCCGACGGCATCGGCATCTTCCTCGTCTGCCACGACATGCACGACGTCTTTCGTCTGTGCGACCGGGTGATGGTGATGAACAACGGCCGCAACGTCGGCGACTACGCCATCGACCAGGTCACCAAGGACGACGTCCTCAGCCTGATCATCCGGGGCGAACTCCCCTCGGACTGGAGCGACCGCCGTGCAGCCTGATTCCGAGACCAAAGCCGCCGCCGGCACGATGCGCGCCCTCGTCGTCGCGGCGCCGGGGCGGCTGACGCTGGAGACGCGGCCGCGGCCGCAGAGCGCGCCGGAGGGCTGGGTGCTCGTCGACATCGCCCGCGTCGGCATCTGCGGCACCGACTACCACATCCTCGAAGGCAACCAGCCCTTCTTCGAATATCCGCGCGTCATCGGCCACGAGCTCAGCGGCCGCATCGCCGAGGACGCCCATGGCTTTCGGCGCGGCGACCTCGTCACCGTCAACCCCTACGTCTCCTGCGGGAAGTGCCGCGCCTGCCTGCGCGGCAAGCCGAACTGCTGCACCAACATCGCCGTCCTCGGCGTCCATCGCGACGGCGGCCTTGCCGAGCGGCTGGCGGTGCCGGCGGGCAATCTCTATCCGGCGGACGACCTGGCGCCGGACCAGGCGGCGATGGTCGAGTTCCTGGCGATCGGCGCCCATGCTGTGCGCCGCTCCCGCCTGACGGCCGAGGACCGCGTGCTGGTTGTCGGGCTCGGGCCGATCGGCCTCGGCACGGCGCTGTTCGCCAAGGCGCGGGGCGCCGAGGTCCATCTCCTCGACGCCAATGCCGAGCGGCTGGACGCCTTGAAGGGCGACTTCGGCTTCACGCACACCCACACCCTCGCCGACGGCCCGCAGGCGGTGATGGCGGCGAGCGGCGGCGCGGGCTTCGACGTCGTCTTCGACGCGACGGGCAGCGCGCGCGCCATCGAGGCGGGTTTTGCCTATGTCGGGCATGGCGGCACCTACGTCCTCGTCAGCGTCGTCAAGGACGAGATCCGCTTCCTCGATCCGGAGTTCCACAAGCGCGAGATGACGCTGATGGGCAGCCGCAACGCCACCCGCGAGGACTTCGAGACGGTGACGGCGGCGATGGCCGGCGGGACGATCGACACGGCCAAGCTGAAGACCCATGCGGCCCATTTCCCGGATGTCGTCGCGGCGCTGTCCGGCTGGAGCGCCGACCGCCGCGACATCGTCAAGGCGATCGTGACGGTCGCCGAATGACGGCGGCGGCGCGACCAGCCGTCTGCTGTATCTTCAGGGGCCGGAGGAAAGAGGCGGCGGAACGTCCAACCTCTTCCGGCGCCCGGAGGTGAAACGGATGCGCATCGACGCCCACCAGCACTTCTGGAACTACACCCGCGACGCCGCCGACTACGGCTGGATGACCGACCCGAAGATGCAGGTCGACCGTTCGCCCGGGGACCTCGCGCCGCTGCTCGCGGCGGAGGGTTTCGACGGCTGTGTGGCCGTGCAGGCGCGGGCGCGGCGGGAGGAGACCGACAGCCTTCTCCGGATCGCGGATGAGCACGCCTTCGTGAAAGGCGTCGTCGGCTGGCTCGACCTCACCGATCCGGACGTGGGCGCAATGCTCGACGCCTATGCCGATGCGCCCCGCCTGAAGGGCCTGCGCATGCTGATCCACGACGAGCCTGCGGACGATTTCGCCGCCTCGCCCGCGCATGTACACGGCGTCTCCATGCTCGCGGCGCACGGCCTCACCTACGACCTCCTCCTGCGCCCGCGGCACATCCCGGCAGCGATCGCGCTGGTCGACCGGTGTCCCGACCAGGCCTTTGTCGTCGACCACATCGCCAAGCCGGACCTGACGCTGCCGCGCGACGAGGCGTGGTTCGACGGCATGGCCGAGCTGGCGCGCCGGCCGAACGTCATGGCGAAGCTCTCCGGTCTCGTCACCGAGGCGGACCCGGCGAACTGGCGCGCGGCACCCTACGATCTCTATCTCGACCGCACACTCGACCTCTTCGGGCCGGAACGGCTGATGTTCGGCTCGGACTGGCCGGTCTCCGCCGCGACGGCCCCCTATGACGCGGTCCATGCGCTGGTCGCGGACTGGGCGAGACGTCTTGGCGAAGGTGAGCGGGCGGCGATCTTCGGCGAAACCGCCCGCCGGTTCTACGGCTTGGGATGACCCGGCGCGGGAGGAAGCATGCTGGACGGCTTCTCCCTTCTCCGGCGAATCGGCGAGAGCCCACGCGGGTGATCAGCGCCGCTTAAATGCTCGCTGAGGGTCAGGAGTTCGCGCCGGCCGCGGAAGCGATTCAGCTGTTCCGAAGTCGTGGCTGCACCGTCGCGGGACGCGACCGTGCCGCGACATCCGTGGACTTCACCTGGCGCCGATCAACCCGCGGAGAATCGTCCCGCTTGATGCGGAAACCGCGACGTGACGCCTGCAGAGGCCACGGCCGACGAAGCGCAGCGGCAAGCGCCATGACCGGACCACTCGGGAGATGTGGAGGATGATGGGCTTCGTCGCGCTATCCTGCAGCGAAGTCTTGGCCCGGGGGTTCGGATGGTGGGCGTGACAGGGATTGAACCTGTGACCCCTTCGATGTCAACGAAGTGCTCTCCCGCTGAGCTACACGCCCATCCGACGAAGCGGCATAGACCACAGGTCGGAAGCGCTCGTCAATAGGATGTCACACGACTTTTGCGGCTTGCGGCCTTCTCCCCTCGCGCCGCCTTCCCCAGCCGGCCGAAACGCCCGCATGCGGGACGCCTCCGGCCGGGCAACGGGCGGCAGCCGGTCATCTCGCAAGGACCGGCTGCGCCCTCGCATTCCTCAGGCCGCGTCTTCCAGCATCTTGCCGACCTCGTCGACGAGTTCGCGCAGATGGAAGGGCTTGGACAGGATCTTGGCGTCCTTCGGGGCCTTCGAATCGGGGTTCAGCGCCACCGCCGCGAAGCCGGTGATGAACATCACCTTCAGGTCCGGGTCGAGTTCGGTGGCACGGCGGGCGAGCTCGATGCCGTCCATCTCGGGCATGACGATGTCGGTGAGAAGCAGCGAGAACGGCTCCTCGCGCAGCCGCTCATAGGCGCTGCCGCCATTGTCGAAGGACACAACCTCGTAGCCGGCGCGCTCCAGCGCCTTGGCCAGGAAGCGGCGCATGTCGTTGTCGTCTTCGGCGAGTAGAATCTTGAACATTCGTGTTTTCCGCAAGCGCCGCGCAACTTGACCGGCGGCTGGTTCGTTCCTGCATCAATTGCATAGCAGAATGGTCCAACATTTTCTAAAAGGGAAATCGGCCCGCTTGTCGCGGGCGGGACTTTTTTGCGCCACGTGAGGCTGGAAGGGGTCAGATTGGCGACGATTCCGACACTGAATACGGCCAGCGGCCGCGTGCCGGCCTTTGACATCCTCGAACCTGACGACATCGCCGTCCCTTTCGTCTTCTGCTCGCCGCACAGCGGCCACGACTATCCCCAGCAATTCCTGGCGGCGACGCGCCTGTCGGGCGATGCGGTGCGGCGGTCGGAGGATCTGTTCGTCGACGAGCTGTTCGATTTCGTCCCGTCCTTCGGGGCGCCGCTGATTCGGGCGCGGTTCCCGCGCGCCTTTCTCGACGTGAACCGGGAGCCCTACGAGCTCGATCCGAAGATGTTCGCCGACACATTGCCGGACTTCGTCAACGCGGCGTCGGTGCGGGTCGCGGGCGGGCTGGGGACGATCCCGCGCATCGTCGCGGAAAACGAGGAGATCTACCGCGACACCCTGCCGCTCTCGGAGGGACTTCGGCGGATCGAGGACATCTACAAGCCCTTCCACGCAGCGCTCGAAACGCTGCTGAAGCGCACGCACCAGCGCTTCGGCCTCGCCATCCTCATCGACTGCCATTCGATGCCGTCGACCGTGCGGGCGCTGCCGGGCGGGCGCCGGCCCGACATCGTGCTCGGCGACCGCTACGGGACGAGCGCCGCGGGCCGCTTCGTCGCCATGGCGACGGCCCGGTTCACCGAGCTCGGCTACGACGTCGCGCGCAACAAGCCCTATGCCGGCGGCTTCATCACCGAGCGCTACGGACGCCCGCCGATCGGCTTCCACGCCCTGCAGATCGAGATCAACCGCGCGCTCTACGCCGACGAGCGCGCCTTTCAGCGCCACGACGGCTTCCCCATCCTGCGCGAGCGCCTCTGCCGCTTCGTCGAAGGCCTCTCCGACGACGTCATGGCCGAATATATCCGGCCGGCCGCAGCGGAGTGATCCCGGACGAGGCGAGGCTTCGGGCAAAAAAAACCGCACTGCAGTGAAGCAGCGCGGTCTGAGTCTAGGGAGGAAACGCCCGTAAGGGCAGCGGCAAACCAATGCCGCACTGCAAAACTATGCTGCGGCGCCAGAGCTGTCAAGCGCTGATCGCGTGTATTTTAGGCACGCCCAAAGATTGCGCAGATTCTGCCGACGCCGTAGTCAGTGCCAAGACCGAGCCTGGAGATAACTCCCGATGGAACGACCCGATGCGACCTTTCTGCGGCACCTCGCCGATGCGGCGGATCGCGAGACCCTGCCGCGGTTTCGGGCAGGGGTCGGCGTCGACAACAAGCTGAGCGATGCCTTCGATCCGGTGACCGAGGCCGACCGCGCCGCAGAGCGTGCGATCGTCTCCGCCATCTCGGCGCGCTATCCGGATCACGCGATCCTCGGCGAGGAGTACGGCGCCAGCGGCGCGTCGGACCGGCAGTGGGTGATCGATCCGATCGACGGCACGCGCGCTTTCATATCGGGGGTCCCGGTTTGGGGCACGCTGATCGGCTACTGCGAGAACGCGCGCGCCGAACTCGGGATCATGTCGCAGCCCTTCACCGGCGAGCGCTACCTCGCCGACGGTTCGGCGGCATGGTGCGAGCACGGCGGCCAGCGCAAAGCGCTGTCGGTGCACCGGACGCAGGGACTGGAAGATGCGACGCTCTTCACCACCTCCCCCCGCCTCTTCCAGGGGGATCTCCTCGAACGCTTCGAGGCGCTGGAGGCGCGCGCCCGCCTCACCCGCTTCGGCACCGACTGCTATGCCTACTGCATGCTTGCGGCCGGCCATGTCGATCTCGTCGTCGAGGCGGGCCTCAAGCCCTACGACATCGTCGCGCTGATCCCGATCGTCGAGCAGGCGGGCGGGATCATCACCACGCTGTCGGGCGGCCGGGCGGAAGGCGGCGGCGACATCGTCGCGGCGGCGACGCCGGCGCTCCACGCCGCGGCACTGGAGATTCTGGCGGGCTGACCCGCGGCCGTCGCCGGCTGTCTCCCCGGCTCCGGGCTGGCATCGCCGTCACGCCGGCGGCAGCGATTCCCCGACGAATGCCTCGAAGGCCTCCAGGACCGGCTCGCGGAACCGGTCCGCTTCCTGCAGGAGTTCGTGGCGAGCCAGCGGCACGCTCAGGCTGGCGCCGCAGCGCATGCGCCAGGCGAGACGCTCCGCCGCCTCGCTGGACACGACACGATCGGCGCCGGCGGTGACGATCAGCGTCGGCACGTTCAGCCGCGCGATCCGGTCGGAATCGGTGAGCCGCAGCATGGCGCCGGAGACTGCCGCGAGCCACGCGACCGTCGGTCCGCCGATGAACAGATCCGGCGCGGCCTGCATCAGTTCGCGGTTGCGGCGAAAGCGGCCGGCCTCGGAGGTCAGCGGGTTGTTCTCCGGATCCGGGAGCTTGCCGCTCGGCCCGAAGGGTCCCAGCGCCGAGCGGCCGAAGCCGAGCGCCGTCAGGAACCGCGCGACGCGGTGGATGGTGCGCAGTCCGACCTTCCGGCGGGGGAAGGCCACCAGGGGCGCGCAGACCACCATTCGCTCGATGATATTGCTGAGACGCGGGGCGGCCTCGAGGGCGATCAGCCCGCCCATCGAATGCGCCAGGATCGCGTAGGGGCCACGGCAGTCGGGCAGAGCGACGTTCTGCAGGACGGCCTCAAGGTCGTTCAGATAATGGCCGAAGCGCCGGACATGGCCGAGACGGCTGCGGCGAAGCAGGCGCTCCGACCCGCCCTGCCCGCGCCAGTCGAAGGTCAGGACGGCGAAGCCGCGGGCCGAAAGGTCGCGCATCGTCTCGAAATACTTCTCGATCGTCTCGTTGCGCCCCTGCAGGAGGATGACGGTGCCCCGCGTTCCCTCCTGCGCGCTCGGCGCCCGCGCATAGCGCACCTGCCGGCCGTCGAGCGTGCGCACGGTGCCGAGCGTCAGCCCCTCGGGCGCCGGATTGCCGTCGGTGACGAGAAGTCTTGCAGGTTCGGCTGTCTCGTGCATGGCGAAATCTTCGACTGGCCGGCTGGATGACGGCCGGAGGGCTGCACCGCAGGCGCTCGGCCAACGGATAGATGGCGCTTCTTAAGATCGCGCTACGACCGGGTCAAAGCCGATCCGGCGCGGCATCGGCGGCGCGGGAGCAGTGCGTCGGCGGGAGACGGCGTCGTTCCGAGCGGGGAGACCGGGGGCCCCGTCTAAAGACCCCCGGTCCCGGCGGCCGCAACGGAAGGGACGGGACGTTGCGACCGATTTCGGTACGCCCGGCAGCCGGTGGGATCGCCAGGCGAAGATCGACGCCGAATGGCCTGGCTGCGGCTCGGAGCGTGGGGGCAGAATAGCCGCCGCGGCTGAACCGGTCCGGAAGGCGCCGTTCATCGGCCGTTCAGATACCCGTTCGTTTTCAGGTGGTTAGAGCTGCCGCCGACGCCGGTGGAAAATTTTCGGCGGGCGACTTGACGGGGAAAATCGCCAATCCCACCTCATGGCTGCGGTCGCCGAAACGGGGCCGCTGGCCAAGGCCGCATCGCCAGAACGGGATGCCCGCCGCGCCATACGCAAACATTGTTGCTTCTGATGGAGAACACCATGCGTCACGTTGATTTCGCTCCGCTCTACCGCTCGACCGTCGGCTTCGACCGGCTGTTCTCGATGCTCGACGGCCTGTCCCAGCCGGAGGCGAACACCCAGACCTATCCGCCCTACAACATCGAGCGCACCGGCGAGAACGCCTACCGCATCACCATGGCGGTGGCCGGCTTCGGCGACGACGAGCTGTCGATCGAGTCGCGCGAGAACGTCCTGACGGTGAAGGGCGAGAAGACCGAGAGCAAGGACGAGCAGAGCGTCGAGACGCTGTATCGCGGCATTGCCGGCCGCGCCTTCGAGCGTCGCTTCCAGCTCGCCGAATATGTCGAGGTGAAGGGCGCGAGCCTGAAGAACGGCCTCCTGCACATCGATCTGGTCCGGGTCATTCCGGAGGCGATGAAGCCGCGCAAGATCGCGATCACCGCCGCCGGCAACGCCAACGAGAAGCAGATCGAGGCGAACGCCGCCTGATCGGCCGAAGGATCGGCGGCGCTTCGGCGGCGCCGCCGTCCGGAACGGCAGCACTGATGAAGCCCCGACGCAAGCCGGGGCTTTTTCGTTGGCTCGGCAAACAAGCTGTCGCAGCGTCTCGACGGAGACGGTGCGTCAGTTGCCGACGGGTGCCGGATTGAGGGCGCCCGCCTTCTCCCCCGTCATGATTGGCGGACGTGTCGCTCGTCGATGTGGCTGGCCTTTCGCGCGTCACCCATCATGCCGGATCGCTCGCCGCTTCCGCCGGTCGCCGGATCGGCGTTGCGGGCCTCGTTCCAGCCTCGCATCCACTCCGCACGCAGCGTCGAATCCACGGGATAGCTGCAGCCGGACATCGGGTAGTTGTTCTGGTAGGCAAGCTTACCCTGCTGATATGCATCGGTGGCCATGACAACCTCCTCTGGCGGTTTCCATCCCTGTGAGATGGGAGCACGCGGCGCGGCTTCAAACCGTTGGCTACGCGCGGCGCCCAGACTGCCCTCGACGGAGCGCGTGCCCGCACCCCGTCTGCGCCCACACCTCCCGCCCCGACCGCCTGGTCCGACGAGGCGTACGGCCCGCCGATTCTGCCGCGACGGGTCGCCGGGCCTCAGCGGGCCCCCGGCTCGTGGATCGGGCACTTGTTGAAGACCTGCCGGAAGGCCGCGGAATGCCGGTAGGTGTCGCGGCGGGCGCGGTTGATGTTGCCGAGCGGCCGGTGCGCGGCGAGCCCGGTCCAGACGCTGAAGCGCATCCCTTCGTTCACCTCCTGGACCAGTTCCTCGTCCCAGCTGTCCTGCGGACGGACCTCCACCGTCGCCACGGTCTCGAAGGGCGAGACGTCTTCGGACCACTCGACGGTCGGGTCCTCGACCGGCTGTGCCGCCCGGTCGCGCAGGAGCTGCACCCGCAGCTCCCAGGTCGCGGTGACCTTGCGCATCTCCTCGCGGACGATCTCGCGGATCGCGTCCTCCCGCCCGTCGACGGCGATCGTCTCGCCGCAGAGCGCCTTCAGGTCGGCCGAGACCGGCGCCAGCGAGAACTTGGCGACATAGTCGCCGTAGCGGAAGGGCGTGACGCTGTAATAGGTCTCGCCGAGCGGGTCGACCTGCGGCGCGCCGCCGAGCGCGTTCACCGTGGGGCTCTGGATCCCGACCGTCTGGAGCGCCGAATTGACGCCGCGCAGGACGCTCGACATCGCCTTCTTGGTGCCCTCGAGGCGGTCGGTCGTCCCCGCCAGCAGCTTGAGGCTCGAGTGGAACTCCGACGCGGTCTTCGCCTGGAACACCGTGCCGTTGACCATGACGAAGTCCTGCGTCGCCCCGTCCGCACCCGGCAGGCGCTCGCCGTCCACCTGCAGCACCTTCAGCGCCAGGCCGCGCGGCAGCGAGACCGCGTCCGGCAGGATGTCGCCGGCATTGGTCGACAGGCGCAGATAGACCGGATGGTCGCCGCCGCGCGCGAACATGCCCTGTGCCAGTTCCTCCGGCAGATCCGGCCGGATCCGCAGGACCCCGCGCAGGATGCCGTGCGACTTGGCATGGACGCCGCGGACCGCATGGCCGTAGTCCTCGGCGGTCGTCTCGATGATCGTGTCGAAGGTCTCGTTCAGGCCCTGGACGGTCTCGCCTTCGCCCGGCTGGACGTCTTCGAGGTCGGGCGTATAGCGGACGGGCGGCAGCAGTGTCGGCATCGTCATACTCCTTTGAAGGAGTGCGAACAGGTCCGGCGCGAATGCGTTCCCGCGCTTCGACACGCCTGACACGCATTTGATCCCGCCGGACCGCGACGCGGCAGCCGCGAGCCGGACGCCGATCCGGGCGCCGCCTCGGCCGGGCCTCAGCCCGATCTGCCCGTTCAGTCGATCGCCGCCTCGATCAGGAACGGCCCGTTCGTCTCGAACGAGGCGCGCAACAGGTCGGCGAGCTCCTCGCCGGTCTCCGCCCGGGCCCCCTCCACACCGTGACCGTGGGCAAGGCTCGGCCAGTCGAGCGGCGGCTCGTCGAAGCGCAGCATGGCTCGGGCGTTCGCGCCATATTGCGAGATGCCGACATTGCGCATCTCGTGTTCGAGGATGGCGTAGCGGCGGTTGGAGAGGATCACCGTCGTCACGTTCAGCCGCTCGCGCGCCTGCGTCCACAGCGCCTGCACGGTGTACATGGCGCTGCCGTCCGCCTGCAGGCAGACGACGCGCCGATCGGGGCATGCGACGGCGGCGCCGGTGCCGAGCGGCAGGCCGATGCCGATCGCGCCGCCGGTCAGCTGCAGATAATCGTGCCGGGCGCCGTCATAGCTCGCCTCGAAGAAGACGCCACCGGCGCTGATCGATTCGTCGCAGACGATCGCCTCCTCCGGCAGGAGGGCGGCGAGGATGGTGCAGGTGGTCTCGGCGGTGAGCCGCCCGGTGGGGAGCGCGTCCGGCCGCGCCAGAGCCGAGCGCGGCAGCGGTGCTTCGGCCGCGCCCGGCTTCGCGCCGACGGCCTCGGCCAGCGCCTGCAGCGCCGCCATCAGATCCTCGTCCGGATCGGCGAGGGCATGCAGGCTGGCGGCGGGGTCGTTGAGGACGCTCGGCTTGTCCGGATAGGCGAAGAAGGCGACCGGCGGCCGGGCGTCGACAAGGATCACGCGCTCGGCGCCCGCCAGCGTCGCAACGGCGGGATCGACGGGATAGGCGAGCTTGGCGAGGGGCACGCGTCCCCTTCCCCGCTGCATGCGCGCATTGAAGGTTTCGGCGAGGTAGTCCGCCCCGGTCTTCGCGGCGATCGCCGCGACCAGCGCCAGCGCCTCCTCCCGCAATGCCCGCCCGCCGACGAGAAGCACGGTGCGCCCGGGCTCTCGAAGTGCAGCCGCCGCCTCCGTCACCTTGCCCGCATCGGCAGGTTTCCACCCGGGATGGGCGACCGGCGCGATCGGGCCCGATGCGGCCGCTCCCCAGGCGATATCGGCCGGCAGGATCAGCGTGGCGACGCCCGGCGTCGACACCGCCGCCCGCCAGGCCGCCGCGGCTTCGTCCGCCACACGGTCGGGATGGCTCGCCCGCGCCAGCCAGTTCGACATCGGCCGCGCGACGGCGTCGACGTCGCTCGTCAGCGGCGCATCATATTGCAGGTGCCGGGCGGCATGGTCGCCGACGACGGCGATCAGCGGCGTGCGTCCCTTCTTGGCGTTGTGGAGGTTGGCAAGGCCGTTGGCGAGGCCGGGCCCGAGATGCAGCAGCGTCGCCGCCGGCTTCTCCGCCATTCGCGCATATCCGTCCGCCGCAGCCGTCACGACGCCCTCGAACAGGCCGAGCACGCAGCGCATCTGCGGCCGGCGGTCCAGCGCCCCGACGAAATGCATTTCCGAGGTGCCGGGATTGGCGAAACAGGTATCGACCCCTTGTGCGATCAGCGAGTCGCACAGCCGCTCCGCCCCGTTCGTCTGCTGTTCGTCCCCCATCCAATCCTCCCGCTCCGATCGGCTTGCCCAGCCTAATCCTTGTGAACGACGTCCTCCCAGGGCACGTGCATGACGCAGGCGACGCCCTCTGGCTCGAAGGCGAGGTCGGCGCCCCCGTCCTTGGCGTAGGCGAGGCTGCGGGCGATCACGGTCCGGCCGAAGCCGCGCCGCACCGGCTCGGCGGTGATCAGGCCGCCTGTCTCGCGCCAGGTCACCGTCAGGCGGCCCGCATCCGGATCGAGCGCGGCCGCGACCTTCAGATCGCCATAGGCGTGCGACAGCGCCCCGTACTTGACGGCGTTGGTCGCAAGTTCGTGGAGCACCAGGCCGATCGCCGTCGCAGCCCGCGGCGCGATACGCACGTCCAGTCCTTCGAGCGAGAGGCGCGGATCGCCTTCGCCGACGAAGGGCGCGAGTTCGGCGACGACGATGCTCCTCAGCGTCAGGTCGGTCCAGGACTTTTCGGCCAGGAGATTATGGGTCGCCGACAGCGCCTGGATGCGGCCGAGAAACGCGCGGCGGAAGCCGTCGACGGTGTCCTCGGAGGAGGCCGTGCGGGCGCAGATCGAGGTGACCAGCGCCAGCGTGTTCTTCACCCGGTGGTCGAGCTCGCGCATCAACAGAAGCTGCTGCTGCTCCGCCTTCTTGCGTTCGGTGAGGTCCACCATGGTGACGACGCAGCCGCGGATCTCGTCCGAACCGACGATCAGCGGCGCTGCGCTGACAAGCAGGCTGCGGGCCTTCGGCGCCTTGGGCGCCGTCGCCTCGATGCCCTGGATCGTACCGCCGGCGACAGCGACGCCGATCAGGTCCTCGCCGGAGACGAGGCCGGTCATGTCGGGCAGGATCAGCGGGATCGCCTCGTCGAAGCGCTTGCCGAGCGGCGCCTGCGGGCAGATCGCCAGCGCCGCGGCATTGCTGTGGGTGATCCGGCCGTCGAGGTCGCAGACGACGACCGCCTCGTTGGCCGAGGCGATGACGGCGCGCGCCAGCCGCTCGGACTCCTCGATCGCGGCGGCGCGGATGCGGTCGGTCAGGTCGGTGACGGTGAGCGCGAAGCCGAGCGAGGGCCCGACCTGCAGCGGGGCAGCCGAGATGTGCAGATGCAGCGTCCTGCCACCGAGATGCAGCTGCAGTTCCATCGCTGCAGCGCCGGCTGCCGCCGCGTGAAACAGCTGCTCGAATCCGGCGGCATGCTCGGCCCCGAACGCCTCGACGAGGCCTTCCTCCTCGATCTCCATGCGCGAGCGGCCGAGGAGCTGGCAGAGCGCCTTGTTGGCGAAGAGCAGCCGGTGGGAGCCGTCCAGCGCCGCGGCGCCGGTCTCCATCGCCTCCATGAAGACGCGGTAGGGCTCCGGCCCGCCTTCGAGCGTGAACACCTCTGCCGGCCGGGCGCCCTCGACGACCAGCGCATCCACCTCGCCCTCGCGGATCGCGCGGATCAGTTCCTCGGCTTCCTCCAGGCGCAGCTTCAGCGCGCCAATATCGTCCTCGCGGCCGGCCATGGAGGCGTCACTCCCCCTCGACCGACAGATGCACCAGGACCTTCTGGGTGTCGGACAGGTCGCCGATGATCTTGCGCATCGGCTCCGGCAGTTCGCGCACCAGCGTCGGGATCGCGACGATGTTGTGCTCGCGCGCGAGCTGCGGCGACTTGCGCAGGTCGATGACCTCGACCGCGAACCGGCCTTCGAAATGCTCGCTGCAGATCCGTTCGAGATTGCGCACCGCGGCTAGCGACTTCGGCGTCTGCCCGGCGACGTAGAGGCGCAGCCGGATGGGATCGGCACTAGCGTCCGACATGGGCGATACTCCCGTTCGCGAAATCGGCGCTCAAAGCCGGCGTGCCCGCGCCATCGCCGCGGCATCGTCCACGGCCTGGCGCCGATAGTCGCTCTCTTCCTGTGACAGACGCGCAATCTCGGCCTCTTCGGCCGCGAGATCCGCCTGCAGCATCTCGATCTCGGCAAGGGTGCGCCGACGCCGCTGGCGGCTCAGCTCCCGCTGCTGTTCGGCCTCCTGCCGCCGCCTGGTCTCCTCGCGGCGGCTGCGGGCTTCCTGCGCACGTCGCGACGCGCCGGTCAGAGCGACCCCGTCGCCGATGTAAGGCTCGATCAGCCGGATGCCCCCGGAGGTCATGACGAATTCGCGCACCTGGTTCGAATGCGAGATGCCCCGCGCCTTCAGGAGATAGAGTTCGCGATTGAATTCGCCATTCGTCTCGCGGTTCAACAAGAGGATCCAGGCGTCCATCAGCGAGGACAGGCCAGCCTCGGTCTCCAGAGCGTCGGAGACGTGCGCGAGATGGGTGAAGACGCCGGTGATTCCCTTGGCCTTCAGGAAATCGACGATGCGCAGGAGCATCGCCTGGACCTCCATCGGGTCCCCGGAGCCGACGAAGGCCGAGATCGGATCGAGCACGACGAGGGTCGGAGAAAAGCGCGTCACCTCACGCAGCATCACCGCCAGGTGCATTTCCAGGCTGTAGAAGGTGGGACGCGCCGCGATGTGCTTCAGGGCGCCCGCATCGACCCAGCGCTGCAGATCGATGCCGATCGAGCGCATGTTGCGCACCGTCTGCTGCTCGGACTCCTCGAAGGAGAGGTAGAGCGCCCGCTCGCCGGCCTGGCAGGCGGCGTCGGCGAAGCAGGCGGCGAGCGAACTCTTGCCCGCACCGGCAACGCCGCTGAGAAGGATGCTGGAGCCGCGATAGAAGCCGCCGCCGGAGAGCATGCCGTCGAGGTCGGCGACGCCGCTCGCGATCCGCTCCTGGCTGACGCGGTGATCGAGACCGAGCGCGCTCACCGGCAGCACGCTGAAGCCGTCCTCGTCGATCAGGAAGGGATATTCGTTGGTGCCGTGCGCCGTGCCGCGATACTTCACGATGCGCAGGCGCCGGGTCGAGACCTGGTTGTGCACCCGGTGATCGAGCAGGATGACGCAGTCGGAGACGTATTCCTCGAGGCCCTGCCGCGTCAGCGTCCCGTCGCCGCGCTCGCCGGTGATGACGGCGGTCAGGCCCTTGTCCTTCAGCCAGTCGAACAGCCGGCGGATCTCGGCGCGCAGGATGGCCGGATTGGAGAAGGCGGAGAACAGGCTCTCGATCGTATCGAGGACGATGCGCTTCGCGCCGATCTCGTCGATCGCCAGTTCGAGCCGCAGGAACAGGCCTTCGAGATCGTAGTCCCCGATCTCGGCGACCTCGGAGGCATCGATGGCGATGTGCTCGATCAGGAGCTTGCCGTCCGCCACCATGTCGTCGACGGCAAAGCCGAGCGAGGCGACGTTGGCGGCGATGTCGGAGGGCCTCTCCTCGAAGCTGACGAAGATGCCGGGCTCGCCCTCCTGCCGGATGCCGTTGACGAGGAAGGTCGAGCCGAACAGCGTCTTGCCGCAGCCGGCCGATCCGCACACGAGCGTCGGACGGCCGGTGGGCACCCCGCCGAGCGTGAGTTCGTCGAACCCCTCGATCCCGGTCCGGGATTTGCTGATACCGTCCGCCATGCCTCGTCCACCGCCTCTCGCTAAGTCCCTCTTAGACAAAGCGTCGCACTTTGCAAACGACCCTCGCGCGGGGCTGGCGCGGGGGTTAACGATCGGCGGAGGGCGGGCGATCACGGTCCGCCTGCGGCGCCACGGTCCGGACCGGCAGAACCGCGGCCGCGGGCCATCAAGCTCCGGCGGCTACTGCGCCGCCTCGGCGAGCCGTGCGACATGCGCCTTGAGGTCGAAGGCATGATGCGCGACGTCCTCTCGCGCGACCTTCAGGTCCTGTCCGAGGATCCTGCGGCCCAGCATGTGCTCGCCCGGCCGGTTCACCGTCTCGATCCCGAGCAGCCTGTCGCCCTTGAAGCAGTAGGCGATCAGCTTGCCCTCGTCGCCGAGCTTGGCGAGCTCGACATGATCGGCACCGGCCGTCAGCCCGACGATCTGCAGCTTGAAGGGACCCTGGTCGCTCCAGAACCAGGGAACGCTGCGATAGGGCTCGCTCGCCGTGCCCATGATCCGCGCGGCGACGAGCTTCGCCTGGTCGACCGCGTTCTGCACCGATTCCAGCCGCACCCGAGCGTCGGCGAAGGGGCTGTCGAAGGCGGCGCAGTCGCCGATGGCGAAGATCTTCGGATCAGCGGTCGTCATGAAACCGTCGACGAGAATGCCGTTGTCGGTCGCCAGCCCCGCCGCGCGGGCAAGCTGATCGTTCGGCTTCACGCCGGCGGCGATCAGCACGATGTCGGCCGGGATCGTCTCGCCCCCGGCGACGGTGACGCCCCCGGCCCTTTTCGTGCCGGTGATGGCCTGCAGCGGCGTCGACAGGCGGACGTCGGTGCCCATCTCGCGGTGCCGGTCGAGGAAGAAGGCCGACACCTGCCGCGACACGGCGCGGCCCATCAGCCGGTCCGCCGCCTCGACCAGCACGACGTCCTTGCCGAGCGTCCGCACGGCCGCGGCGACCTCCAGTCCGATGAAGCCGCCGCCGACGATGGCGATGCGGCTCGCCGCATGGACGCCGGCACGCAGCGCCTCGGCGTCCTCGGCCGAGCGCAGCTGGTAGACGCCGGGAAGATCGGCGCCCGCAACAGGCAGCGAGCGGTTGGCGGCGCCGGTCGCGAGCACCAGGTGATCGTAAGCGAGCGCCTCGCCGGTCGAGAGCGTCACAGTCGCGGCAGCGCGGTCGATCGCGGTCACGCGCTCGCCGCCGCGGAACTGGATCTCGTTCTTCTCGTAGAAGCTTTCCGGCCGCAGCAGCAGGCTGTCGAAAGCGGCGTCCGTCTTGATGTAGGTCTTCGACAGCGGCGGGCGCTGATACGCGAGCCGCGCCTCCTCCGAGACGATGGTGACGGCGCCGTCGAATCCGGCCTGGCGAAGCGACGCGGCGACCTGGAAGCCGGCCTGCCCGCCCCCGGCGATCACGACGGACGCCATCAGGAACGACCCTCCGGCAGCCCGCGGGCTGCAAAGCGCCGCATGATGGTCATGGTGCTAAACAAGGTCATGATACGCGTCCTGAAAATCTCTTCCCCGCGTGCCGGAAAGGTTTCTCCCCGGCGCCTGGCTCCTCGCCTCGGGGGCCGAACTCTCCGCAAGCGTCGGCCTCGACGAGAATCGCCCCGGGCCGACGAGGCGAAATGGTAGTCGGTTGCCGCTCCAACGCCAAGCAAGGCGAGCGCCACCCAGCCATCGACACACCAGCCCGCCAGCCCATAGATAGTCGCATGGAGAACAGCCACGATACCGACATCGTCGAAGCACCGGGTGCCGACGGAGCGAGGGCGGACACCGGCGCAGCGCGATTCACGTTGCGCGGCCGGGAATTCTCGGCGCCACGCCCCGAGCCCGGCCTCTACCTCGTCGCGACGCCGATCGGGAACCTCTCCGACATCACCCTGCGGGCGCTGGAGACGATCGCGGGCGCCGACCGCCTCGCCTGCGAGGACACCCGCGTCACCGGCAAGCTCCTCTCCCGCTTTTCCATCGCGCGGCGAATGAGCGCCTATCACGAACACAACGCGGCGGAGGCGGGCGAGAAGCTCCTCGCCGATCTCGAAGCGGGTCTGTCGGTGGCGCTAGTCTCAGACGCCGGAACGCCGCTGGTTTCGGATCCCGGCTACCGGCTGGTGCGCGAGGCGCTGGAGCGCGGCATCAAGGTGATCCCGATCCCCGGCGCCTCGGCCGCGATCGCGGCGCTGACCGCATCCGGCCTGCCCTCCGACGCCTTCTTCTTCGCCGGCTTTCTGCCGCAGAAGGAACAGGCGCGCGCAGCCCGGCTGGAGGAGATCGCGCGCATTCCGGGAACGCTCGTCCTGTTCGAGGCGCCGCATCGCATCGCAGCGAGCCTTTCCGCGATGGCAAAGGTGCTCGGCGCCCGCCCGGCGGCCGTCTGCCGCGAACTGACCAAGCTGCACGAGACCGTCTACCGCGGCTCGCTCTTCGACCTCGCGGCGACGTTTTCCGCCATGGAGAGCGTGCGCGGCGAGATCGTCGTCTGCATCGGGCCTCCCGAAGCCGAGGCGCTTGCGGCCCCGCAGGACGCGGACGCTATCCTGGCCGGTCTGCTTGGCGAAATGAAGCCGGCCAAGGCCGCGCAGGAGGCGGCACGGCTTACCGGACTGCCCCGCCGCGACCTCTACCAGAGGGCACTGGCCTTGAAGGATCGGCGGTGACGGCGCGGCCGGCGTCCGATGAAAAGCGCCGGCGCAGCGAGGCGCGCGGCCATCGCGGCGAATGGCTGGCGGCGATGGCCCTGCGCCTCAAGGGCTACCGGATCCTCGCCAGGCGCTACCGCGCACCCGGCGGCGAGATCGACATCATCGCCCGGCGCGGCGACCTCGTCGCGATCGTCGAGGTAAAGGCGCGCAAGACGCTGCTGGCCGCGATGGACGCCGTCGGCCCGTTCGCGGAACGGCGGATCGAGGCGGCGGCGGACCATTGGCTGGTGCGCCAGCCCGACTACGCGAAGCTGTCGCTGCGCTTCGACCTCGTCGCGGTGCTGCCGCGCCGCTGGCCGGTACATGTGCCGGACGCATGGCGAGGTCGGCATTGACGGCCTCGCCATGATGTCGCGGCATTCTTGCCGCAGTCGGCGTGCTGCGATCTGGGGCCGATCTGTCGGTTTCTCCGTTGCGCGGATAGGCATGAGGCGCCGCGCGCTCTATAGCTGCGCGCCATGACCAGACGAGGCGAACATTGGCATCGGCCGACGGCGTGAAAAACCCGAAGAAAATATCCCTCAAGCAGCCCGAGAGCCGCGGCATCATCGTCAAGCTGATGAAGCGGATCATCGCCGAAAACGGCCGGATCTTCGTCCGGCAGTATGCGATCGCGATCGCCTGCCTGATCCTGGTGGCTGCGTCGACGGCGTTCATGGCCTGGATCATGCGCGATGTGATCGACAAGATCTTCGTGCAGCAGAACCGCACCGCGATCGTCTCGCTGCCGATCGTCGTGTTCCTCTCCTTCGCCGTGCGGGGCCTTGCGACCTATGGCCAGGGCGTCATTCTCTCGCGCATCGGCAACAACATCGTCGCGCGCTATCAGCGGCGGCTGTTCGCCCACATTACAGAACTCTCGGTCGACTTTTTTGCGGAGAACCGCTCGGCCCATCTCGCGGCGCGCATCAATCAAAACGTCTCCGGCATTCGCGACA
This sequence comes from Jiella sp. M17.18, assembly GCF_041027365.1. Taxonomy (NCBI): domain Bacteria; kingdom Pseudomonadati; phylum Pseudomonadota; class Alphaproteobacteria; order Hyphomicrobiales; family Aurantimonadaceae; genus Jiella; species Jiella sp. M17.18. The sequence goes on from NZ_JBFTEH010000002.1 coordinate 599,391, forward strand.
CGCTGAACCTGACGATCACTTCGATCGCCCGCGACGCGCTGAGTCTGGTCTTCCTGGTCGGCGTGATGATTTGGCAGGATCCGATCCTGTCGGCGATCGCGCTCCTCGCCGGCCCACCGATCGCGCTGATGATCGGCGCCCTCGCCCGGCAACTCAGGGCGGCGACACGCAAGTCGATCGACATCAACGCGCGGGTGCTGGCGTCAATGCAGGAGACGGCGCAGGGCATCACGGTGGTGAAGGCCTTCACCATGGAAGCGCCGTTGCGCGAGCGCATCGAGAAGCTGATCGATGCGGCGGAGGAGTACTCCAACCGAATAGCCGTGATCACCGAACGTTCGACGCCGGTGACCGAGATGATCGCGGGCCTCGCGATCGCCGGCGTGATCGCCTACTCCGGCTATCGCGCCATCGTCTACGGCTACTCGCCCGGCTCGATGTTCGCCTTCATCACCGCGCTGCTCCTCGCCTACGATCCGGCCCGGCGCCTCGCCCGGCTGCAGATCCAGCTGGAGCGGGCCTTGGTCAACGCCTCGATGATCTACGAGATCCTCGACCTGAAGCCACGCCAAGCCGATCCCGCGGACGCCAAGGCTCTGGCGATCGAGAAGGGCGAGATCGTCTTCGACAAGGTCGACTTCTCCTACTACGAGGGCGAGCCGGTGCTGAACCAGATGAGCTTCGTGGCGCCGGCCGGCAAGACGACGGCGCTGATCGGCGCTTCGGGAGGCGGCAAGTCGACGGTCATCTCGCTGCTGCAACGCTTCTACGACGTCGAAGGCGGGCGCATCCTCGTCGACGGGCAGGACATCCGCCAGGTCACCAAGCGTTCGCTGCGCTCGCAAATCGCCTTCGTTCCGCAGACGCCCTACGTCTTCGAGGGCACGATCCGGGACAACATCCGGCTCGGCCGGCCGGACGCGACCGATGCCGAGATCGAAGAGGCGGCGCGCCAGGCGCAAGCGGAAGAGTTCATCATCGCCGCGCCCAGGGGCTACGACACGCCCGTCGGCGAAAACGGCATGACGCTCTCGGGCGGCCAGCGCCAGCGCCTGTCGATCGCCCGCGCCCTGGTGCGCAACGCCCCGATCCTGCTCCTCGACGAGGCGACCTCGGCTCTCGACACGCGCTCGGAAACGCTGGTTCAGGCCGCGCTCGACGCGGCGATGAAGAACCGCACCGTACTCGTCGTCGCGCACCGGCTCTCGACCATCACCGGCGCCGACCAGATCCTCGTCGTCGACGGCGGTGAGATCGTGGAGCGGGGCACGCATCAGGAACTGGTCGAGCGGCGCGACGGGCTCTATGCCCGCTTCTACGGGCTGCAGACCACCGAGAAGCGCCGGCCGACCGCCGCCGCGATCGCGGAGAGCGTGCGAGGCTGACGATGCGGCAGGGAAGACTGGAGGGACAGGTTTGGGTGCGATGAAGCTCCTCGTTCTGGGCGCGGCCGGCCGCATGGGCCGGACGCTGGTCAAGGTGATCTGTGAGAGGGACGGAGCGACGCTGTCCGGGGCCCTGGAGCGGGATGGATCCCCTGCCCTCGGCCAGGACGCAGGGCTTCTCGCCGGCCTCGGCGAGATCGGCGTCCCCGTCACCGCCGATGCGGACGAGGCCCTGGCCGGGGCCGACGGTATCATCGACTTCACCGCTCCCGCGGTCTCGACCGCCTTCGCCGCGCGCGCCGCCGAGCGCGGAATCGCGCATGTGATCGGAACGACCGGCTTCTCCGCGCAGGACGAGGCGACGATCGCCGAGGCCGCCCGGCGCGCCGTCATCGTGAAGTCCGGCAATATGAGCCTCGGCGTGAACCTTCTCGCGGGCCTCGTCGAGCAGGCGGCGCGGGCGCTCGGCCCGGACGCCTTCGATCTCGAGGTTCTGGAGATGCATCACCGGCACAAGGTCGACGCGCCGTCCGGCACCGCGCTTCTCCTCGGCGAAGCCGCCGCCAAGGGCCGCGGCATCGACCTCAGCGAGAGCAGCGTGCGTTCCCGCGACGGCCATATCGGGGCGCGGCCGGAAGGGTCGATCGGCTTTGCCACCCTTCGCGGCGGGTCGGTGGTCGGCGAGCACACCGTGATCCTCGCCGGCGAGGGCGAGCGCATCGAACTGACCCACCGGGCCACCGACCGGGCGATCTTCGCGCGCGGCGCCGTGACCGCCGCCCTCTGGGCCAAGGGCCGGCCGCCCGGCCTCTATTCCATGCGCGACGTTCTCGGCCTGTCCGGCTGAGCCCTTCGCCGGTATAGACCTCGCCGAACCTCTCTTTCGTCCGCAGCTAGAAGGCAGCCTCCCATGTCCCGCACCCTGATTCTCGTCCGGCACGGCCAGAGCGAGTGGAACCTGAAGAACCTCTTCACCGGCTGGAAGGACCCGGACCTGACGGACAAGGGTGTCGAGGAAGCCCGCACCGCCGGCCGCCGGATCAAGGCGGCGGGTCTGACGCCCGACATCGCCTTCACCAGCGCCCTGTCGCGCGCCCAGCGCACGCTGACCCTGATGCTGGAGGAACTCGGCCAGGAGGGCCTCGGGACGATCCGGAACGCGGCGCTGAACGAGCGCGACTACGGCGATCTCTCCGGCCTCAACAAGGACGATGCGCGGGCGAAATGGGGCGAGGAGCAGGTCCACATCTGGCGGCGCTCCTACGACACGCCGCCTCCGGGCGGCGAGAGCCTGAAGGACACCGGCGCGCGGGTCTGGCCCTATTACATCCACGACCTCCAGCCGAAGGTGCTCGCCGGCGGCACGGTCCTCGTCGCCGCGCACGGCAACTCGCTGCGCGCCCTGGTGATGGCGCTGGAAGGGCTCTCCGGGGAGGAGATCGTCGGTCACGAGATCGCGACGGGCCTGCCGATCGTCTACGAGCTGAACAACGACTCGACCATCGCGAAGAAGACGGTCCTCGACGCCTGACATTACGGCTCTCCGCCGCGTCGATGCGCGGGTCGGCGGCGACCCCGCGGCCGGCCGCGCAGGAGGTGAAGTTCGAGCGACCCCGTCGCCGTCGGCCGCCGCCGCTCCAGTTTCGCCCGGGAGATCAATCTCCCGGGAGCTCCTGATGCAGATCCAGCGCAACGCCTCGATTCCCTCGGCCAAGGGACCGGAGGAGCATTTCACCGGCTCGGTCCGCATGGACATGCGGTTCTCGCGCCCCGCCCCAGCTCGCGTCGGCGCGGTCATCGTGACCTTCGAGCCCGGCGCCCGCACCGCCTGGCATACCCATCCGCTCGGCCAGACGCTGATCGTCACCGCCGGTCTCGGCTGGGCGCAGCGCGAGGGCGGCCCGCGGGAAGAGATCCGGCCGGGCGACATCGTCTGGTTCGAGCCCGGCGAGAAGCACTGGCACGGCGCGACGGATCAGACGGCGATGACGCATATCGCCATCTCGGAAGCTGAGGACGGCACGTCGGTGAACTGGCTGGAGAAGGTCGAGGATGGCGATTATCTCGGCTGAGGCTCCGGGGTCGGCGGACTGCCGGCGGCCTTCCGTCCGGCGGTCTACATGACCGGAGCGCGGCCGTGACGATCCGGTCGGAAGCCGACGTCGCCGCGGCGCTCGCGGCGCTCCGCGACATCGATCCGAGACTGCACCCGGTCATCGAAGCGGCCGGTTCTGTTCCGCTGCGCCGGAGTGCCGGCGGCCTGCCTGGCCTCCTCGGCATCGTCACGGCACAGCAGGTCTCCAGGGCCAGTGCCGCGGCGATCTTCGCCCGCTTTTCCGCCGCGCTCGATCTTGCGGACGCCGATGCGATCCTCGCCGCCGACGACGCCCTCTATCGCGCCGTCGGGCTGTCGCGTCCGAAGCAACGCACGATCCACGCCCTCGCCGAGGCCGTGCGGGACGGGCGCCTGGACTTTTCGCGGATTGAGGCTGCACCGGCCGATGACGCCATCGCCGAACTCGTCGCGGTGCACGGCATCGGCCTGTGGACGGCCGAGTGCTACCTGCTCTTCTGTGCCGGCCATCCTGACGTCTTTCCCGCCGGCGACCTCGCTCTGCAGGTGGCGGTCGCCCATACCCTCGGCTTCGAGGCGCGCCCTGCCCCGAAGCGTCTTGCCGACCTTGCGGAAGCCTGGGCGCCGCATCGCTCCGTCGCGGCGCGGCTGTTCTGGGCCTACTATGCCGCCGTCACCCGCCGCGACGCCGCGCCGGTGACGAGGCCGATCGCTGCCGACGCATCCGATTTATCCACAGCTTCTTCACCGCCCTTGCGGCCGGGGCCGAAGCGCCGTCTTGCCAAGTCCCTGTGATGGTTATGCCGAAGGCTTCACAAAGGCGACACGATAGAGCACGATAGTCCGCGCCAACATGCTCCGGCAGTTTGGAAGTCAAGGAGACTTCGGTGACGATAGCGGTAACCCAGGAGTTATCCCCAGCACTGGTCTTGAACGCCGACTATCGGCCGCTCAGCTACTATCCCCTGTCCCTGTGGTCCTGGCAGGACGCGATCAAGGCGGTCTTCCTCGACCGGGTGACGATCCTTGCGGAATACGACCGGGCGGTGCGAAGTCCGAACTTCTCGATGCGCCTTCCCTCGGTCGTCTGCCTCAAGACCTACGTCAAGCCGGCCCGCCACCCCGCCTTCACCCGCTTCAACGTCTTCCTCCGCGACAGATTCCAGTGCCAGTACTGCGGCTCGCCGCATGAACTCACCTTCGACCACGTCATTCCACGTTCGAAGGGCGGTCTGACGACCTGGGAGAACGTCGTCGCCGCCTGCTCGCCCTGCAATCTGAAGAAGGGCGGGCTGATGCCGAAGGCGGCGGGCATGATCCCCCGCCAGACGCCGTTCCAGCCCACCGTCCACGACCTGCACAACAACGGTCGCCTGTTCCCGCCGAACTTCCTGCACGAAAGCTGGCTCGACTATCTCTACTGGGATTCCGAGCTCGATCCGGAATAGGCCGAGAGCCCTTACGTCGCGCCGCGGCAGATCCGCCGCAGCCTGAACCGTCCGGCATCGAGGCCTGGCTTGCCAAACCGTCCGACGCGCAGCGTTCACGTCTTTTCGACGCGAGTTGATGGGATGTGAGGGCGCTGGCCGCAACTTACCCATCCGTCTGTTCGAACCTTCAGCCGAGGTGCATGGTCGCACCGGCAAGCTCCGCGACGCCGACCGCGCCTCGGGTGTGGCAGCTGTCCGATCATGCGGCCCTCGATAAGACGGGCTACGGAGGAAGACGGGCATGGATACGATCCACTTGGATCGGCCGGAAATCGGTCCGCAGCCGGCGCCGCAGACAAAGGCGTCAGGTCTTGCCTTCTATGACGACGTGCCGCATCTCTCCGACTTCACCAGGGTCGGCGACGAGAGCGCCTATCGTGCGCTGCCGGAGGGATGGATCGTCGGCATCGCCGACATCGAGCGCTCGACCGACGCGGTCGCCGCCGGCCGCTACAAGGAAGTGAACACGGTCGCCGCGGCGGTCATCGCGGCCGTCGCGAATGTGCTTTCCGGCCGCGACTTCCCCTTCGTCTTCGGCGGGGACGGCGCGGGCTTCGCCCTCCCGGCCGAGCAGAGCGACCTTGCGGCCGGCGCCATGGCCGCCGTCGCCGGCTGGGCTCGCGACGCCTTCGGCCTGCACCTGCGCATCGCAATCGTGTCGGTGGAGACGATCCGCACTGCCGGCAGGGACGTCCGCGTCGCGCGCTTCTGCCCCTCGCCCGACGTCTCCTATGCGATGTTCCACGGCGGCGGCCTCGCCTGGGCCGAGGCCCGGATGAAGGACGGCGAATTCCGGCTCGACCCGGCGTCAGGGGATGCCGCGCGTCCCGACCTGACCGGGCTCTCCTGCCGGTTCTCCCCGGTCGCCGCGCAGCGCGGCCTGATCCTGTCGCTGATCGTCGTTCCGGATGGAGAGCCAGGCGAGGCCTTCGCCGCGCTGGTGCGCGACCTCCTGCGCCTCGCCGCCGATTCCGCCTCGTCCGGCAGCCCGGTGCCGGCAGGCGGACCGCCGCTTCGCTGGCCGTCGGCGGGGCTCGGCATCGAAGCGCGGGCGGCGGCGGCGGCGAGGCGCACCCCGCTCTGGCGCGCGCGCCTGTCGGTCGGGCTGCGCACGCTTCTCGCCTTCTTCGTCTTCAAGAGCCGGCGAAAGGTCGGCGGCTTCGATCCGGCCCGCTACATCGACGAACTCGTGCGCAACTCGGATTTCCGCAAGTTCGACGACGGGCTGCGCATGACGCTCGACTGCACCCCGGTCGTCGCCGACGCGATCGCGGCTCGGCTGAGCGCCGCGGAAGCGGAGGGCATCGCGGTCGCCGGACTGCACCGCCAGGACGAGGCGATGCTGACCTGCTTCACGCCGTCGCCGACGTCGAGCGACCACGTCCATTTCGTCGATGGCGCCATGGGCGGCTATGCCGCGGCGGCGGCGATGGCGTTCCGAAGAGCCCGCCCTGCCGCAAAGGCCGCCTGATCGGGCGAGATCCCGTTCGCCGCGCCGGCGTCAGCCGAGCCGACTGCCCTTGGCGAAGGCCCCGCGTAGCGCCACGGCGGCGAGGATCGCCGAGGCGACCGCGTTCCAGCCGGCAAAGGAGATGCCGAGGAAGCGGCCCGCCGCCGCGTCGCAGGACGGCGGATGGATGCGGTCGAGATCGCCGAGGAGGTCGCCGGTGGCGAGGTTGGCCCCCCCGACCGAGGCGCAGTCCGTCGGGCCGGCCCAGAAATGCCATTCCACGCCCGCGTGGTACACGCCGAGATACAGCGAGTAGAGCATGATCAGGCCGATCAGCAGGATCAGCCCGCGCGTCAGCAGCGCCGGCGCGCGGCCGGCGGCGGTGACGGCGGCGATCAGCGCGATCGGAATGCCGACATAGTAGGGAATGCGCTCCTTCAGGCAGAGCGCGCAGGGGATGTAGCCGCCGACATACTGGAAGAGCAGTGCGCCACCGACGGTCACGATCATGCCGGCGAGCAGGAAGCTCGCGGTCATCGTCTGGCGGGTGCCCGTCGGCCGGGCGAAACGGTCGGTGACTGCCATGCTTTGGACCCTCAGAACAGATAGCGCAGCGCGACGAAACCGCCGACCAGAAGCACCAGGAATAGGGTGAAGAGGAGGCCGAGCCAGCGCTCGATGAAGCGCCGCACCGGCGCGCCGAAGAGACTGAGCAGCCAGGCGATCACCGCGAAGCGCGCACCGCGGCCGACGATCGAGACGAGCGTGAAGACGGCGAGATTGAGCCCGGTCGCGCCGGAGAAGATGGTGATCACCTTGTAGGGAAACGGCGTCAGCGCCGCGATCAGCACCGCCCAGCCCCCCCAGTCGTTGTAGCGGGCGCCGAGTTCGGCGAACTTCTCTTCCGCGCCATAGAAGGCGAGGACTGGCCGGCCGACGATGTCGAAGAACACCGCCCCGATCGCATAGCCGAGGAAGGCGCCGAAGACCGAGCCGAGCGTCGCGATCAGCGCGACGCGGATCCACTTGCGCCGCTCGGCGATGACCATTGGGATCAGCAGCACGTCCGGCGGGATCGGGAAGACCGAGCTCTCGACGAAGGCGACGGCGGCGAGTGCACGCTCGGCATGGCGGGTCGCGGCGAGCGACATGACCCAGTCGTAGAGGCGGCGCAGCATCGGCTCTCGGCGGCGGTGTTGATCGTCGCGCCAGCGCTTACGGCGAAGCGGCGGCTGGCGCAATCATCTTTGGCTGTCTAACCGGCACGACGGGGGACGACGCACCGTCTTTGATCGCGCCGCCGCGCCGGGCCCATCAGTCCAGACGCTTCGCCCGGATTTCCCCCGTCTCGATCTTGTTCCAGTTGCTGAGCGTCTTGCGGGCAAGGCCGTCGAAGGCTGCGGCGAGATCGGGCTCGGCGTCGCGCAGCGCTCTCGCGATCACCGCGGCGGCGAGCGCGTCGCTGGCACGCCCCGCGCCGTCGTCGATCTTCAGCGCGAAGCCGAGGCCGAGATCGGGCAGCGCGCCGCAGAAGACGCCCTCGGCGCCGGTCTTGGCGAACACCTTGCGACCGCCGAGGTCCATGATCGCCTGGCAGGCGCGTCCGGTGCCGGACATCTCCCAGGGATGCGCCATGCAGGCCTCGATCAGCGCACGGCCGGCCTTGGCGCGGTCGGCGGAGACGTTCTTCATCGAGACGAGCTTGGCGAAGCCGTGGGCGAAGCCCTTCAGCGGCGCAGCGTAGGTGGGGATCGAGCAGCCGTCGGTGCCGCAGACGTCGGGGCCCAGCGCCGCGCCGGTCAGGTCCTCGATCACCGCCTTCGCCCGGCGCTGCACCGGATGGTCGGCGCCGACATAGCCGCGCGTCTCCTCGCCGAGATGCACGGCGGTGCACAGGAAGCCGGAATGCTTGCCCGAGCAGTTGTTGTGCAGCGGGTTCGGCTCTTCGCCGCGGCGCACCATGTCAAAGGCGACTTCCTGTCGCGAGGGCCAATGGCAGCCGCATTCCAGGGCATGACGATCGAGGCCGGCGCGATCGAGAATCGCGGCGGCCCGCTCGACATGACCGGGCTCGCCGGAATGCGAGGCGCAGGCGAGCGAGAGATCGGCGGGCTCGAAGGCGAAGGCCGCCGCTGCCCCGGTCTCGACCAGCGGGATGCCCTGGAACACCTTGACGGCAGAGCGCGGGAAGACCGGCTGCTCGACATCGCCGGCGCTCGCGACCAGGCGGCCGTCGCCGTCGACGATCGCGAAGGCTCCGCGGTGGAAGCTCTCGACGCGCTCGCCTCTGGTCACGTCCACGAGAACCGGGTTTTCCATCATCGATCCTGATCTTCCGTCTTGGCCTTCGTCGGGCCGGTCTAGCAGGCGCGCCCGCCGCTTGCCAGCTTCGGACGAAGGGGGCGCGTCAACGGCCAGCCCGAACCTCACGCCTCGGTCGGCCGCGGCTTGGCCCGCCTCTGCCGCGAAGCCAGGATCTCCTCGAGCGTGACCGGCCGGTAGGGGAAGGCGTCGACACCGACGTCGAACTGCCGCGTCATCGGCTTCAGCTTGGCGTGGGAGTGGCCGTGCAGGTCGATCGATCCCTTGCCCATCTGGTTCCAGGTGCGGAAGGCGTAGTGGCACAGGATGAGATGGCGGCCGTCGACGGTCATCTCGCGGTAGGCGCCGACGCTCTCCCAGCCCGGCAGTTCGATCGTCGCGGCGTCGTCGTTGTTGCCGGTGACGAGATGCTTCCGGCCGTTGAGACGCGCCAGCAGCGCGGCCTTCGTCTCGGCATCGCCGCGGGCGAAATCGCCGAGGTGGAAGACCTCGTCCCGGGGGCCGACGGTCTCGTTCCAGCGCGCGATCAGCGCCTCGTCGTGCTCTAAGAGATTCGCGAAGGGCCGCTTGTCGATCCTGAGGATGCGCGGATCGTTGAAATGCGTGTCCGAGGTGAAGAACATGGAGCTTCCGCTGAGGAGGGCTGCGCGACCGGCATGAAGCGACCGGTCTCCGGCCCCTAACACGGCCGGCCCGCACCGGGTTCAACCGACGTCCGGCCCGGCAGGCGCAGAGCGTGTGAAGCCAGACGGCCGCCGAATTCCCGGGTTTGCGGGAGGGTGCGGACAGGCTATCAGCCCTCCGGTGTTCTGATCTCCCGTGCAGCGCCCGGCACCAGCGTGCTGCGCCCGCCCGACGCCTCTCGGAATGGACCTGCCGACTTGACCCCAGCCGAACTCATCCTGGTCGCGGCCTGCCTCGCCGCCGGCGGCATCCTGAAGGGCGCGACCGGCGCCGGCGCGCCGGTTCTCGCGATTCCCGCAATGGCTGCAATCTTCGACGTGAAGTTCGCCGTGGTGGTGATGGTGGTGCCGAACCTTCTGACCAACCTCTTCCAGGCCTGGCGGTTTCGGCGGGAGCGCCCGCCCGGCGCCTTCGTCTGGCTCTTCGCGGTCGCCGGTGCGATCGGCGCGGCACTCGGCACCTGGATCCTCGCCGTCCTCGACCCGGAGACCCTGTCGCTGATCGTCGCCGTATCGGTGCTCGGCTATGTCGGCTTCCGCCTGGCGCGGCCGGACTGGCGCATCCCGCTCGGGCTCGGCAAGAAGCTCGGCGTCCCCGCCGGCATCGCGGCCGGCATGCTGCAAGGCGCCTCCGGCATCTCGGCGCCGATCTCGATCTCCTACCTCAACGCGCTGGGGCTCGAGCGCAGGACGTTCATCGCGACGATCTCGATCTTCTTCACTGTCATGTCGGCCGGCCAGATCCCGGCGCTCTCGTCGCTCGGCATCGTGACCGGCCACAGCCTTCTGCTCAGCCTGGCAGCGCTGGTCCCGGTCCTCGCCTTCATGCCGATCGGCTCGAAGATCGCCGAGCGCCTGTCGCCCAAGGTGTTCGACCGGGTGATCCTGGTCCTGCTCGCCGGGCTTGCGGCAAAGCTCCTCGCCGACGCCCTCCTCTGAGGAGGCCGGCCGCCTCGGGCGCCGCCCGCGCCGACGGACCCTAGTCCACCATATGCGGATAGCGGCGCCGGATCTCGTCGCGCATCTGCCTCGCCTCCGAAAAGACCTCGGCGGTCTGACGGACATAGGCGGCGATCCGGCGCAGTCCCTTCAGATCGCGGGCGGGGGTGCGGTCGACGGTGGTCATGGCGACGTCTCCATTGGGCTCGTATGCCCCTCCTATCTGGGTTGGAACGCGCGGCTCAGGCAGGCGACCGGGCGCAGGGCAGCCATGCAAGGGCGAAGCACCTTCCGGCGGATCAATGCAGCTGGCGCACACCGTGGTCGGCGCGCCGCCGCCCCGCCGTGTCGCGGGCCGTCCCCGCGAGGCGCGGTCGTCACGGAGGAGAGAGCGTTTTCGTTTGACCTTCGAATCGGTTTCGCTGTAGCGTCCTTTGCATTCGTTAGCGCAACTTCATCGTTGCGACGGGAGGTTGTGGAGGCAGCCGGCCAATGACGGTCCCTGAAACCGGACGGGGTTTTCGCCCCCGCCGCAAGCCGCGGTGCTTCGCGCCAATGCGCCCCCTCCGCCAATTGCAGCCCGCTTAGCGGGCGTCTACGAAGACTGTCGTGACGACCATCTGGGAGGATTACATGGTCACCAAAACGCTTCTTGCCGGCTGCACCGCCCTCGGCGCCCTGGCGCTGTCCACCTCGCTCGCGAGCGCCGTCGAACTCCGGTTCCAGTGCTATCAGGACGGCACGGAGTGCCAGACCTGGCGCGAGGAAATCCAGAAGTTCGAGAAGCAGAACCCGGACATCAAGGTCACCGTCGACGAGGTGCCCTACAAGGCGATCCTAGAGTCCCTGCCCGTGCAGCTCGCCGGCGGCGACGGACCGGATCTCGCCCGCGTGTCGGACCTCGGCGGCCTCGCCAAATACATGCTGGACATCCGACCGCTGATCCCGGACGCCGACTACTGGGAGAAGAACTACGGCGCGGAGCTGAAGTGGACCCAGGTCAACGGCAAGGGCGACAACGGCATCTACAACCTGCCGGACCAGCTGACGATCACCGGCCCCTTCGTCAACAAGACGCTGTTCGACCAGGCGGGCGTCAAAATGCCGGAGGGCAAGGCGACCTGGGACGACTGGGCGAAGGCCTCGGTCGAGGTGGCCAAGAAGACCCAGACGCCCTACCCGATGGCCATCGACCGCTCCGGCCATCGCTTCGCCGGCCCGGCGATTTCCTACGGCGCGAAGTATTTCGACAAGGACGGCAACCCGATCACCGTCGATGAGAGCTTCACGAACTTCGCCAAGCAGTTCGTCGAGTGGAACAAGAACGGCACGATGGACAAGGACGTCTGGGCCGGCTCCGGCGGCGCGACCTATCAGGACGCCTCGCAGCAGTTCGTCAACGCCAGCCTCGTCTTCTACATGTCCGGCTCCTGGCAGGTCGCGCGCTTCGGCAAGGAGATCGGCGACGCCTTCGACTGGGAGGTGGTCCAGCCGCCCTGCGGCCCCGCTGCCTGCACCGGCATTCCCGGCGGCGCCTCGATCGTCGGCTTCAAGCACACCAAGCACCCGAAGGAGGTCGCCAAGCTCCTCGACTTCATGGCGCAGGAAGACGTCTATGCCGACTTCATCGGCAAGACGAAGGCGATTCCCGCCAACAAGACCCTGCAGGAGAAGGGCGTCGACTATCCCGGGGCGACCGAGAACGTGAAGAAGGCCCTCGCCGCCTTCACCAAGGCCGCCAAGAACCTGACCCCGCTCGCCTTCGAGTTCCAGGGCTACAAGAACAACCGCGTCATCATGAACGCGACGGTGACGCGGCTCACCCAGGCGATCGTGGGCGAATCCACGCTCGACGAGGCGCTGAAGCGGATCGATTCCGACGTCAAGGAGGCCGTCAAGGCGGCCGGCGACGCCAAGAAGTAAGCGAACGCGTCCAAGACGCCGTGACAGAAGCGAAGGGCCAAGGCCCCTTCGCCGTCCGGGATGATCTCATGCTGAAGCCCTTCAACAGCGCAGTCCAGCTCGGCTACCGCACCGCCTTCGGCCTCTTCGAATGGCCGATGGCGAGCGCCCAGCGCCTCGTCGGCATCAGGCGCATCGCCTGGATGTTCCTTCTGCCGAACCTGATCATCTTCGGCGCCTTCACCTTCCTGCCGATCATCCTCAACTTCTTCTATGCGACGAGCGGATCGGACGCGATCCTGCTCTCGCAGCGCCCCTATGTCGGCGCCGACAACTTTGCCTCGCTGCTCTCCTGCACGAACTATCTGGATCCGAACACCTGCCGGCGCGACGTCTTCTGGCGCGCGGTCTACAACACCGGCTGGTTCGTCGTGCTGCAGGTCGGCTTCATGGTGCTGTTCTCGCTGCTGACCGCGCTGATCCTCAACCGCAAGATCCCGTTCCGCGGCTTCTTCCGCGGCGTGTTCTTCTATCCGGTCCTGCTCTCGCCGGTCGTCGTCGCGCTGATCTGGAAGTGGATCCTGCAGCGTTACGGCGTCCTCAACGCCGGGCTCGACGCCGTGGGCGTGACGCCCGTCGACTGGCTCACCAACGCCAACTGGGCGTTCTTCTGGATCATCTTCGTGTCGATCTGGGCCCATATGGGCTTCTACACGCTGATCCTCCTCGCCGGACTGCAGGCGATCCCCTCCGACGTCTATGAGGCGGCGGAGATGGACGGGGCCTCGCGCTGGCGGGTCTTCTACAGGATCACCATGCCGCTCTTGATGCCCACCATGGTCGTCGTGCTGGTGCTCAGTCTCATCCGCGCGGTGCAGGCCTTCGACGAGATCTTCGTCCTCACCGGCGGCGGCCCCGGCTCGGCGACGACGCTGATCCTGCAGTACATCTACGAAACCGGTTTCGCCTCGCGCCCGCAGCTCTTCGGCCTCGCCGCCGCCGCCTCGATCCTGATGGCGGTCGTGCTCCTGGTCCTGACCCTGCTGCAGCTGCGCGCGACCCGCAGCCAGGCGGAGGGATAGAACGATGGTCTGGTCCTTCATCTCGCGCACCCGAGGCCGCAACCGCTTCGACATCACCGACTGGCTGACCTGGGGCTACCTGATCTTCGGCATCGTGCTGATGTTCGGCCCGGTGCTCTGGGTGGCGCTCTCCTCCTTCAAGACCGACGCGGCGCTCGCCGAATACCCGCCGACCTTCCTGCCGCTGTCGGCGCAGACGGTCACGGTGCCGGGCTACGACAAGCCGCTGCCGCTCTACGAGGTGACGGGCGGGGAGCATAAGGGCGAGGTGCTGGCGCAGATCCGCCGCATCGGGCTCAACGCCCAGATGGTCGACCCAGCCCATCCCGACCAGAAGATCAACGTCAACATCAACGACCGGCAGCCGAAGCGCCAGTTCGCGGTGCAGTGGAGCAACTACACCCAGCTGTTCAAGCGCTTCAACTTCATGCGCTACTTCTGGAACAGCGTGTTCATCACCGTCGTCGCGACGATCATCACCGTGATCTTCAACTCGATGGCGGCCTTCGCGCTGGCCAAGTACAAGTTCAAGGGGCGAACCGTCGTCTTCCTCCTGATCATCGCCACCTTGATGATCCCGCCGACGATCAACCTCGTGCCGATCTATCTCGTCGTCAACGAGCTCGGCCTCGTCAACACGCCCTGGGCGGTGATCTGGCCGGCGGTGGCGACGCCGACCGGCGTGTTCCTGCTGCGGCAATACATGCTGACGATCCCGGACGACCTCCTCGACGCGGCGCGCATGGATCACGCGTCGGAATGGCGCGTCTACTGGCGGATCGTCCTGCCGCTCGCCGCCCCCGCCATCGCCGTCCTCGTGATCTTCTCGGTGATGTGGCGCTGGAACGAGTTCCTCTGGCCGCTGATCGTGCTGACGCGGTCCGAGCAGTTCACGCTGCAGCTGGCGCTGAACGCCTTCCAGGGCGACCTGCAGACCTCCTGGAGCGGGCTCCTCGCCATGACCATGCTGACGCTCATCCCGATCACCATCATCTTCGCGCTCCTGCAGAAGAACATCACCGCCGGCATCGCCCAGAGCGGCGTCAAGTAAGCAAGGGGGCGAGAATGGCCGTCGTCGAACTGGAAAAACTGGTCAAGGACTATGCCGGCTTCCGCGCGATCCACGGCGTGGACTTGACGATCGAGGACGGCGAGTTCTGCGTCTTCGTCGGCCCGTCCGGCTGCGGCAAGTCCACGCTCCTGCGGATGATCGCGGGGCTGGAGGAGATCTCGGACGGGGAGCTCAGGATCGACGGCCAGCGCGTCAACGAGCTGCGCGCCGCCGAGCGCGGCCTTGCCATGGTGTTCCAGACCTACGCGCTCTACCCGCACATGACGGTGCGCGAAAACCTCGCCTTCGGCCTCGAAAACATCAAGACGCCGAAGGACGAGATCAAGCAGCGCGTCGACGACGCGGCGCGCATGCTGCAGATCACCGAGCACCTGGAGCGCCGGCCGAAGCAGCTCTCCGGCGGCCAGCGCCAGCGCGTCGCCATCGGCCGGGCGGTGGTGCGCGAGCCGAAGGTGTTCCTCTTCGACGAGCCACTGTCGAACCTCGACGCGGAACTCCGCGTCGTCATGCGCGGCGAGATCTCGCAGCTGCATCGCCGGCTCGGCAACACGATGATCTACGTCACCCACGACCAGGTCGAGGCGATGACCATGGCCGACAAGATCGTCGTCCTGAAGAAGGGCACGATTCAGCAGGTCGGCTCGCCGCTCGACCTCTACAACCGGCCCGCCAACCACTTCGTCGCCGGCTTCATCGGCTCGCCGCGGATGAACTTTCTGGAGATGACGGTCGCGGAGGTCCGGAACGACGGCATCGTCGTGGAGGATTCCAGCCGGCACCGCTTCGAAGCGGCCGTCTCGCCCGAGGGCGTCGCTGTCGGCGAAGCCGTGACCGTCGGCGTGCGCCCCGAGCATCTGGAGATCGGCACCGAGCGCGGCCAGCCCGTCACGGTCGAAACCATCGAGCAGCTCGGCGGGGAGTCCTATCTCTACTGCACCGACGCGTCGGGCAAGCCGATCACCGTGCACAAGTCCGGCCAGACGCGGATCCGGGCAGGCGAGACGGCGCAGGTGTTTTTGCCGGCCGAGGCGATCCACGTGTTCCGCAAGGACGGCACCGCGCTGGAACGGCTGCGGATCGGCGAGGAAGTTTGAGAGCGGGATCTCAGGGTCCCCGAGAATTGAACGATGGCGGCTGTGCACCCCCCTCTGTCCTGCCGGACATCTCCCCCACAAGGGGGGAGATCGATCGCGCTTATGCGTCCCGCCCTACGTTCGTCGCTGTGGCTGGCACAACCGGCAAAGAGCGTCGCGCGATCGGCGCAGCTGCTGATCTCCCCCCCTGTGGGGGAGATGGGCGGCAGCCCAGAGGGGGGTGCCTCGGCACCCACGTCGATGCCCGCCTTTCGGCAACTGTCTGCCGCTGCGGCTGACGACATCAGCGCCGCCTGCGCCCAGCCGCGCATCCCGCATTCCAGAGGACCCCGCCCATGACCATCCTCAGCGCAACCGGCCCGGCCGAGACGACGCCGCACGGCCTCGACCTGCCGCTGAACGCCGGCTTCACCCTCAAGGTGGCGGTGCTGGAGGACTGGCTGACCCGCATCGCGATCGTGCCGGAGGGCGGCTTTCGCGTCGACCGGACGTGGACGATCGCGCCGGAGGGGGACACGCCGTGGGAGGGCCGCGACCGGCTTTCCACGGATGGCTTCGCGCTGCCGCAGGTGACGCATGAAGCGGCGAACGATCTGGAGATCGTCACCTCCGGCGATATCCGCGTGCTGGTCGAGCCGGCCCCGCTGCGCCTCGCCGTCCAGCGCCGCGAGGGCGGCAGCTGGCGCACGGTGATGCAGGATCGCGAGCGCAGCGCCTACTACTGGCTCGAGGCGCGCGGCGGCTTTCGCCATTACCAGACCCGGCACCCGGCCGAGCGCCATTACGGCCTCGGCGACAAGACCGGTCCGCTCGACCGCACGGGGCGCCGCTTCCGCTGCCTGCAGATCGACTCGATGGGCTACAATGCCGAGCTGTCCGACCCGCTCTACAAGCATGTCCCCTTCGTCATGGTCGAGGCGGAGGACGGGACGGCGACCGGCCTCCTCTACGACACGCTGTCGGAGATGGCCGTCGACCTCGGCGCCGAGCATTCGAACTATTACGACCCCTACCGGCACGTCGACATCCTGGAAAAGGGGATGGTGGCCTATGTCGTCGCCGGCCCGCGGCTCGCCGACATCGTGCCCCGCCTGGCTCAGCTCACCGGTCGGCCGCACCTGCCGCCGCGCTGGTCGATGGGCTTCGCCTTCACCACCATGCACCACGCCGACGCCCCCAATGCGCAGGAGGTGATGACGGGCTTCGCCGAGCGCTGCCGCGCCGACGACATCCCGATCAGCGCCATCCATTCCGGCTCGGGCTACACGACGCGCGAGGACGGGCGCCGCTACGTCTTCACCTGGAACGAGACGAAGTTCCCCGACCGCAAGGCCTTCTTCGCGCGGCTGAAGGAACTCGGATACCACACCTGCGCGAACGTCAAGCCGGTGCTCCTGAAGGAACATCCCGCCTACCCCGAGGCTGCCGAGAAGGGCCTCTTCGTCAAGCGCAGCGACGGCTCGCCGGCGGTGGAGATGTTCTGGGGCGGCGAGGGCGCGAGCCTCGACCTGTCGAACCCCGAGACGATCGCCTGGTGGCAGGCGGGCATCCGAACCCAAGTCCTCGGCCAGGGCTTCGACGCGGCCTGGAACGACAACAACGAGGCCGAGCTCTGGGACGAGACGGCGACGGTCGACGGCCTCGGCCGGCCGCTGCCCGCGATCGACGTCAAGCCGCTGCAGGCGCTCCTGATGACGCGCGCGACGTTCGAGGCGACGAAGGCGCGCGAGCCGGAGAAGCGCCCCTACACGATCAGCCGCGCCGGGCCGATCGGCATCTCCCGCTACGGCGAGACCTGGACCGGCGACAACTACACCTCCTGGCACACGCTGAAGTGGAACATCCGGGGCGGCGTCTCGATGAGCCTCTCCGGGATGCCCTTCATCGGCCACGACATCGGCGGCTTCGCCGGGCCGAAGCCGGGGCCGGAGCTGTTCACCCGCTTCGTCCAGTTGATGGCGCTGCATCCGCGTGCGGTGATGAACTCCTGGAAGCCGCAGCTCGCCGAGCCGGTGAACCTGCCCTGGATGCATCCGGAAGTGACGGATCACGTTCGCGAGGCGCTGCGCCTGCGCTACCGCTTCCTGCCACTCCTCTACTCCCTCGCCCACGACTGCCACCGGACCGGCGCCCCGATCGTCGCGCCGCTGCTCTACCACTTCCCGGACGTGTCCTGCCGCAAGGATCCGGACGCCTTCATGCTCGGCCCTGACGTGCTCGTCGCGCCCAACGTCACCGAGGGCGCGGACACCGTCACGATCGACCTGCCCAAGGTCGAGGGCGGCTGGCACGACTTCTGGAGCGAAGCCATCCACGACGGCGGCACCCGCGCCACCGTCCCCGCCCCGCTCGACCGCCTGCCGATCTTCGTGCGCTCCGGCGCCGTGCTGCCGCTGGCGATGGACTGGGCGCCGACCAGTCCGCACGAGGCGAAGGCGGTGGCGCTGGCGGCCTTCCTCGGCGCGGGCAGCTCGACGAGCCGGCGGACGGTGTTCTTCGACGACGGCGAGAGCTGGCGCTACCGGGACGGCGACTGTTCGCTGCTCGCCTGCGAGCTCACCGCGGGCGAAGGGAGCGTCCGGCTCACCGTCACCGAACAGGGCAGCGGCCGCGGCCAACCGGAGCTGTTCGTCGAGATGCGGGGGCTTGGCGAGCGGATGGCGGAGCATGAGCTGCCGTGACGCCGCGCGGCGGAACAGGAGGCGCGCCCGCTTCTTCTCCCCCGTGGGGAGAAGGTGGCCCGAAGGGCCGGATGAGGGGGAGTTCGCCCTCGGTCGAAAGGGTCGCGCCGATGGGGCTTCCTTCGTCCAGGCCGGCACCGTTCCCCTCATCGCCTGCCGGCACGTGTCCCCACGGGGGAGAAGAAGGCGGCGTTCAGGCCGAGGCGAACATCCTGCCGCCGATACATCGGGATCCGACCGTCAAGCGAGGTGCAGGGTCGAGGGATGACGACATGACCGGAGCCACGGAGTAGCACCATGCCCCGCAAGGACATCACCGAGCTGCGCAGCCAGCGCTGGTTCGCCTCCTCCGACATGCGCGGCTTTGCCCATCGCCAGCGGACCCAGCAGATGGGTCTCAGGCGCGAGGAGTTCCTCGGCAAGCCGGTGATCGCCATCCTCAACACCTGGTCCGACATGAGTCCCTGCCATGCGCATCTCAGGGACCGGGCCGAGGCGGTGAAGCGCGGCGTCTGGCAGGCCGGCGGCTATCCCGTCGAGCTGCCGGTGCTCTCGGTCGGCGAGGTCATGGTGAAGCCTTCGACCATGCTCTACCGCAACTTCCTCGCCATGGAGGCCGAGGAGGTGCTGCGCTCGCATCCGATCGACGGCGCCGTGCTCCTCGGCGGCTGCGACAAGTCCACGCCGGCGCTGCTGATGGGCGTGATCTCGATGGACATCCCGGCGATCTTCTGCCCGGCCGGCCCGATGTCGAGCGGCCAGTGGCGCGGGACGAAGGTCGGCGCCGGCACGCACACCAAGAAGTACTGGGACGAATACCGCGCCGGCGGCATCTCGGAGGAGGACTGGATCGATCTGGAAAGCCGGATGACCCGCTCCTTCGGCACCTGCAACACCATGGGGACGGCATCGACCATGACCTCGATCGCCGACGCCATGGGGATGTGCTTCACCGGCGCCTCCTCGATCCCCGCCGCCGATTCCGGCCACCGGCGCATGGCCTCGGCCTGCGGCGCCCGGATCGTCGACATGGTCTGGCAAGACCTGAAGCCCTCCGACATCCTGTCGCGGCAGAGCTTCGAGAACGGCCTTGCCGCCTACATGGCGCTCGGCGGCTCGACCAATGCGGCGGTGCATCTCGTCGCCATGGCGCGGCGCGCGGGCGTCGATCTGTCGCTGGACGACATGGCGGCGGTCTCGGCCAAGGTGCCGGTCCTTGCCAATCTCTTTCCATCCGGCACCTGTCTGATGGAGGACTTCTACTTCGCCGGCGGCCTCGCCGCGCTGTTGAAGAACCTCGCGCCGCATCTCCACCTCGATGCCCGGACGGTCGAGGGCCGCAGCCTCGGCGAAGCGATCGAGACCGCCGAGTGCTACGACGCCGACGTCATCCGGCCGCTCGACAACCCGGTCGTACCGCTGGAGAAGGGCCGCACCCTCGTCGTCCTCAAGGGCAACCTGGCGCCGGACGGTGCGGTGATGAAGTCGTCGGCCGCGAGCGGAAATCTTCTCAAGCACAAGGGACCCGCCGTCGTCTTCGACAGTCCCGCCGAGATGCGCGCCCGGATCGACGATCCGGATCTCGACATCTCCGCCGAGAGCGTCCTCGTCCTCCGCAATGCCGGCCCGGTCGGGGCGCCCGGCATGCCGGAATGGGGCAACCTGCCGATCCCGAAGAAGCTGCTGGCGAAGGGCGTTCGCGACATGGTCCGGATCTGCGACGGGCGGATGAGCGGCACGCATTACGGCACCTGCATCCTGCACGTCGCGCCGGAAGCCGCCGTCGGCGGGCCGCTGGGGCTCCTGCAGACCGGCGACATCGTCAGCCTCGACGTCGCGGCCGGCCGGCTCGACATGGAGGTGGACGCCGAGGAGATCGAGCGGCGCAGGGCCGCGTGGCGGCCGGCCACGCCGCTCTACGAGCGTTCCTTCGCCGCGCTCTACCAGCGCCACGTGTCCCAGGCCGACAAGGGCTGCGACTTCGACTTCCTCGCCGCGCCGGGCGTCGTGCCGGAACCGGAGATCTTCTGAGAGGCAGCCCCATGATCGACATCACCAACCGCTTCAAGGCCTGGCTCTCGCAGAGCGACCGCCGGCCGCCGCTCGGCACCTGGCTGATGGCCGCAGCACCCGCGACGGCAGAGGCTATGGGGCATTCGGGCTTCGATTTCCTCGTTGTCGACATGGAGCACGTGCCGATCGAGGTCGCCGATCTCGCCCATATCCTGCGCGCCGTCGGCACGACGCCGGCCGTTCCCGTCGTGCGTCTCGCCTGGAACGACCAGGTGCTGGTGAAGCGCTGCCTCGACGCCGGCGCCGAGACGATCATGCTGCCCTTCGTCGAGACCGCCGAGGCGGCGCGGCAGGCCGTCGCCTTCGCGAAATATCCGCCGATGGGCGTCCGCGGCGTCGCGGCGGTGCACCGGGCGTCGCGCTTCGGTGCGGCGGGCGACTATCTGAAGCGCGCCAATGACGAGACCTGCGTCATCGTCCAGCTCGAGACCCCGCAGGCGATCGGGCGGCTGGCGGAGATCGCGGCGGTGCCTGGCGTCGATGCGCTGTTCGTCGGGCCCGGCGACCTTGCAGCGTCGATGGGCCGGATCGGCGAGATCGCCCATCCCGAGGTGCAGGCGATGATTGAACGTGCAGCGAAGGACGCCAAGGCCGCCGGCAAGCCGGTCGGCATCGTCGGGCCGAACCCGGAGATGGTGACGCGCTTCCTCGGCTACGGCTATTCCTTCGCCGCCGTCGCCTCGGACATCGCGATGATGACCGGACGGGCGCGGGACTGGCTCGGCCAGTTGAAGAACGAAGCTCCGGCGCCCGGACCGTCCGGCGCGGCCTACTAGATCAGGATCCCCCAGCATGGCCGAACTCGTTCCGCTCCGCGCCGGCGCCCTCGCCGTCGACATCGCGCCGCATCTCGGCGGCTCGCTCACCGCCTTCACCCGCGGCTCGGAGCACATCCTGCGCGAGACCCCGCTGACGGCTCTCTCGGACAAGAAGCCGACGCTCGCCGGCTCCTATCCGATGATCCCCTTCTCCAACCGCATCGCCGACGCCCGCTTCGCCTTCGGCGGCGAGACTTTCCAGCTGAACCGCAATTTCGGCGACAGCCCGCATGCGATCCACGGCAATGCCTGGCAGCGGGACTGGACGGTGGAGGCGGCCGAACCGTCCGAGGCGCGGCTGTCGCTCGATCACGACCCCGCCGAGGGCGCGCGGGCGCGCGAATGGCCGTTTGCCTACCGCGCCGAACAGTCCTTCGTCCTTGAGCCCGACTCGCTCACGATCACGCTGAGCCTCGAAAATCGCGACAGCCGCGACATGCCCGCCGGGTTCGGCCTCCACCCCTATTTCGACAAGCAGGGCGCGAGCCTGAAGTTTGCGGCCGACACCGTCTGGCAGAGCGACGACCGCCTGCTGCCGACCGAGCGCACCGCCGTGCCCGAAGGCTGGAACTGCCGCGATTTCCGGACGATGGACGAGATCGCGCCGGTGGACCACCTGTTCGAGGGCTGGGGCGGCGTCGCCGAGATCGTCTATCCCGACCGCAACCTTTCGATCCGCATCGTGGCCGAGCCGATCTTCGCCAAGCTCGTCGTGTTCCGGCTGGACGAGCGCAGCTTCTTTGCGGTGGAGCCGGTGACGCATATGGTCGACGCCGTCAATCGGATGGACGGCGTTGCGAATCACGGATTGCAGGTCCTTGCGCCCGGCGCCGCCATTCGAGGCACGGTGCGGTTTGAAATTGGGACTTTGCGATGACAGCCACCGAACCCGAACTCGTCCTCGATCTGCGCTGCGAACTCGGCGAAAGCCCGGTCTGGTTGCCGGCGGAGCAGGTGCTCGTCTTCGTCGACATCAAGCGCCGGCGGCTGCACCGATTCGATCCGGTCAGCGAGCGGCATGACGGTTTCGGCCTGCCCGAGGAGATCGGCTGCGTCGCGCCGGCCAAGGAGGGCGGCTTCGTCGCCGGCCTGCGCTCCGGCATCTGGCAGCTCGACGATGCCGGCCAACCCGCGGCCATGCTGGCGGAAAATCCCGAGGATGCGAAGACGCACCGCTTCAACGACGGCTGCATCGATCCCGCCGGGCGCTTCTGGCTCGGCACGCTGGACGAGACGAAGCAGGCGGGCGACGCCCATCTCTATCGCTTCGACAGACGCGGCCTGACAAGGGTCGAGGGCGGGCTGATGACGTCGAACGGCGCCGCCTTCTCGCCCGACGGACGGTTCATGTACCACTCCGACACGCCCCGCCGCACGATCTACCGCTACGACTACGACGCTGCGACCGGCACCGCCTCAAACCGGCAGATCTTCGCGAAATGGGAAATCGCGGGCGACGATCTCGGCCGGCCGGACGGCGGCGCCGTCGATGCCGAGGGCTGCTACTGGTCGGCGCTCTATGAGGGCGGCCGCATCCGGCGCTATTCGCCGCAGGGCGAGATCCTGGCGGAATATCAGGTTCCGGCGAAGTGCCCGACGATGATCGCCTTCGGCGGGCGCGATCTTCGCACCCTCTTCATCACCACCGCCCGCTCCGGCCGGCCGGCGGACGAACTTTCCGAATTCCCGCATTCGGGCGGCCTGTTCGCCATGCAGGTGGAAACGCCCGGCCTGCCAAAACCGCCCTTCGACCCGGAAAGCTGAGCCCAAGATGTTCATCGCTCCAACCTCCGCCGCCGCCTATGAGACCGTCTGCTATGCCTCGCTGGATGGCCGCTCCGTCCTGATCACCGGCGGCGCTTCGGGCATCGGCGAGGCGATGGTGACCGCCTTCGCGGCGCAAGGGGCGCGCGTCGCCTTCGTCGACATCGATGCAGCGGCCGGGGCGCAGGTGGCGGAGCGGACCGGGGCGCGGTTCCTCCCCTGCGACGTCACCGATATCCCGGCGCTGCGCGAGGCTATCGCCGCGGTCGCCGCCGAGGCCGGCGGCATCGACGTCCTCGTCAACAATGCCGGCAAGGACGACCGGCACAGGATGGACGAGGTCGAGCCGGACTACTGGCGGCGCGCCCTCTCGCTCAACCTCGACCACCAGTTCTTCGCAACGCAGGCGGCGGCGAAGAGCATGGCGGAGCGCGGCGGCGGCTCGGTGATCATGCTCGGCTCGGTGTCCTGGATGCGCGGCATGCCGGGCATGGTCGGCTACACCACCGCCAAGGCGGCGATCAACGGCATGACCCGCACGCTGTCCCGCGAACTCGGTCCCTCCGGCATCCGCGTGAACTGCATCGTCCCCGGCGCGATCCTCACCGAGCGGCAGAAGGCGCTCTGGCTGACGCCCGAGGCCGACGCCGAGTTCATCCGGCTGCAGGCGCTGAAGTTCCGGCTGGACGCCGGCCATGTCGCCCGCCTCGCCCTCTTCCTCGGCTCCGACGAAAGCGCCGGCTGCACCGGCGCGAACTTCGTCGTCGACGCCGGCCTCAGCCACCTCTGAGCCGCGAAATGCAGATCATCGAGAGCGACGGCGGCTTCGACCTCCTCCTCGGCGGCCGCCGCATCATCGCGCATCGCACGGATTCGCCCTGCCTCTTCGTCGGCCGCGGCACCGAGCGCATGGAGATGTATCGCGGCAATTTCGATATCGAGGACACGCTGACGGCGCGCATTCCGCTCGCCCATGCAGCGGTGTCGGACTTTCAAAGCGGCTGGCGGATCGACTTCGCCTTCGCGCCCGGCCTTCCGCCGCTCCTGTCGTTGACGACCTCCGGCGATGCGCAAGGCGGCCATCTCGCCGTGACGGCGCAGGACGCCGCGCTCAACCGCTTCTGGCTGCGCGTCGTGGCGGAGCCCGGCGAACATGTCTTCGGCGGCGGCGAGCAGATGTCCTATTTCGACCTCGCGGGTCGCCGCTTCCCGCTCTGGACGTCCGAGCCCGGCGTCGGCCGCGACAAGACGAGTACGATCACCTTCGAGGCGGACCGAACGGGACGGGCCGGCGGCGACTACTACAACACCAACTATCCCCAGCCGACCTATCTCTCCTCGCGCCGCTACGCCCTGCATGTCGAGACGACGGCCTATTCGGTCTTCGACTTCCGCGATCCCGGCTTCCACGAGATCGAGGTCTGGGCGATGCCGGAGCGGATCGAGCTCTTCGCCCGTGAGAGCTTCCCCGGGATCGTCACCGCCCTGTCGGACCGCTTCGGCCGCCAGCCGCGGCTCCCCGACTGGGCGCTTCAGGGGGCGATCGTCGGGCTGAAGGACGGCGACAACTCCTTCGCCCGGCTGGAGCGCTACATCGAGGCCGGCGCGGCGGTCTCGGCGCTCTGGTGCGAGGACTGGGTCGGCCTGCGCGAGACCTCCTTCGGCAAGCGCCTGTTCTGGGACTGGCGGGCGAGCGAGACGCGCTACCCCGATCTCGAGCGCCGCATCGCCGAACTCAATCGGCGCGGCATCCGCTTCCTCGGCTATGTGAACCCCTATCTCTGCAACGACGGCGCACTCTTTGCCGAGGCCGAGGCCAAGGGCTTCCTCGCCACCAACGCCGCGGGCGGCACCTACCTCGTCGACTTCGGCGAGTTCGACTGCGGCGTCGTCGACTTCACGGACGAGGCCGCCTGCCGCTGGTTCGAGGACCGGGTGATCGGCGAGAACCTGATCGACTATGGCCTCGGCGGCTGGATGGCGGATTTCGGCGAGTATCTGCCGATCGACCTGAACCTGAAGACCGGCGCCGACCCGAAGCTGATGCACAATGCCTGGCCGGTGCTCTGGGGCGCCGTCAACGCCCGCGCCGTCGAGCGCAAGGGCCGCACGGGCGACATCGTCTTCTTCATGCGCGCCGGCTTCACCGGCATCCAGGCGCAATGCCCCCTCCTGTGGGCCGGCGACCAGTCGGTCGACTTCACGCGGCACGACGGCCTCGTCACCGTCATCGTCGGCGCTCTGTCCTCCGGCCTGCTCGGCAACGCCTACCACCACTCCGACATCGGCGGCTATACCAGCCTCTTCGGCAATGTCCGCACAGCCGAACTCCTGAAGCGCTGGGCCGAGATGGCCGCGTTCACGCCGGTGATGCGCACCCATGAGGGCAACCGGCCGACGGAGAACCTGCAGGTCGACCAGGACGCCGACGTCCTCGCCCACTTCGCCCGCATGACCCGCATCCACGCCGCGCTCTCGCCCTATCTCGCCTCGCTCGCGGGCGAAGCCGCCGCGATCGGCCTGCCGCTGCAGCGCCCGCTCTTCCTCCACCACGAGGACGATCCGCGCGCCTATGAGATCTTCGACCAGTACCTCCTCGGCCCCGACCTCCTCGTCGCGCCGGTCTGGCAGGCGGGGGCCGAAACGTGGACGCCCTACCTTCCGGCCGGCGCCGGCTGGGTGCACCTGTGGTCGGCCAAGCGCTTCGCCGGCGGCGGCACGGCGGAAGTGGAAACGCCGTTCGGACAGCCGCCGGTGTTCGTGCGCGAGGGCTCGCCTTTCGCAGACATGTTCGCGGCGCTGCAGGGGCTATGAATCCGCCAGCCGCACACGCGGCCTAAGCATTCTTCCTGCCGCCGGCCGCTAGCGGATTTGACCCTGCGTGAGCCGGCGTTGTAGGGCGTGCCGTCGAGGCGAAGGGGTGGGCCATGTTTCGTGTCTTATCCGGCATCTGGGCCCTGCTGGTCGGCATCGTCCTGATCATGCTCGGCAACGGCATGCATTTCACCCTGATCGGCCTGCGCGGCGGGCTCGAAGGGTTTTCCGCGACCGAGCTTTCGATCGTCACCTCCGGCTATTTCGTCGGCTTCCTCTCCGGGGCTCGCTACACCCCCTCGCTCATCCGCAATGTCGGGCATGTCCGCGTCTTCGCCGCGCTCGGCAGCTTCATGTCGGCGGCCCTCATCGCCTTCCCGCTGCTGACCGAGCCGTGGGCGTGGACGCTTCTGCGCCTGCTCATCGGATTTTGCATGTCGGGCATCTACGTGACGGCCGAAAGCTGGCTCAACGACGCCTCGACCAACGAGACGCGCGGCAAGGTGCTCTCCGCCTACATGATCGCCCAGACCGTCGGCATCATCGGCGCGCAGGGTCTCCTGACGCTCGGCGACGCGCGCACGTCGGTGCTGTTCATCGGCGCCTCGATCCTCGTTTCGATCTCGTTCGCGCCGATCCTCCTGACGGCCTCGCGTACTCCCGAGACGGAACTGACGCGGCCGATGCCGCTGAAGCAGCTTTTCCTGGGGTCTCCCCTCGGCACCGTCGGCATGATCCTGCTCGGCAGCGCCTATGCGACGCAATCCGGCATGGGGGCGGTCTTCGGGACGCTGGTCGGGATGACGAAGTCAGAGATCGCGCTCTTCGTCGCGATGCTGTTCACCGGTGCCCTCCTGTTCCAGTACCCGATCGGGTGGATTTCGGACCGGGTCGATCGCCGCATGATCATCTTCGCCGCCTCCGCGATCGGCGCGACCGCCTCGTTCCTCGGCTGGACGACCGGAGGCGGGCTTTGGCCGCTGATGACGGCCGCCTTCTTCGTCGGCGGGATCACGACGCCCCTCTACGCCCTGCTGCTGGCCCACACGAACGACTTCCTCGCCGCGGAAGACATGCCGGCCGCCTCCGGCGGGCTGGTGTTCACGTTCGGGATCGGCGCCATCGCCGGCCCGCTCGTCACCGGCTGGGCGATGGAGCGCATGGGCCCGATCTCGTTCTGGCTGGTGCTGGCGGTCACGTTCGCGGGGATCGCCGCCTACGCGCTCTACCGGATGACGCAGCGCGCTGCCGTGCCGGCGAGCCAGACCGAGAGCTATATCGGCGTCGTGCCGACCACATCACCCGTCGCCGTGGAAGCCGCGAGCGTCTGGGCAGCAGAACAGGCCGAGGAGAGTTCCAGCTGATCGAACCGGGTGCCGAGGCACCTTGGACTCAGCGATATTCCGGTGCACGCCCCCTAGTCGCCCTCTCCGTCGTCATACCCGTCCGCCGGCGGAAACGTCATCGCCACACCCACGCCCGGGGGCGCCTCGGCGGGGCCGAGATACTGGTCGATCAGCGCCGTCACCTCGCGGTCGCGGGCCCGCGCGGTGCGCCCGCCGAGAACGACGACGAAGATCCGACGGCCGTGCCGGATCGCGGTCGCGACGAGATTGGAGCCGGAATCGTTGATGTAGCCGGTCTTCAGCCCGTCGACGCCCTCCACCTTGCCGAGGAGATGGTTGGTCGCGTGATAGGTGCGCCCGCCATACTCGAACTCCGGCATCTTGTAGAGATAGTGATACTGCGGGAAGCGGGCGAAGAGCGCCCGGCCGAGGATCGCGAGATCGCGCGCCGTCGAGACGTTGCGCGGGTCCGGCAGGCCGTTCGGCGTCGTGAAGCGGGTGTGCCGCATGCCGAGCCGGATCGCCGTCGCGGTCATGATGTTGGCGAAGGCTTCCTGCGAGCCCGCGAGGTTCTCTGCCACCACCATCGCGACGTCGTTGCAGGATTTGACCGCCAGCGCCTCGAGCGCGACGCGAACCGGCAGCTTGTCGCCCGGCTGCATGCCGAGCTTCGAGGGTGGCTGCGCGGCCGCGTTCTCGCTGACGCTCAGCTCCGAACCGAGCGACAGCTTGCCGCTCTCGATCGTCTCGAACAGCAGGTACAGCGTCATCATCTTGGTGAGCGAGGCGGGGTAGCGCAGCCCGTCTGCCTGATCCTCATAGAGCACCCGCCCGGTCTGGTAGTCCATCACCAGGCTTGCCGGCGCTCGCACCTCGGCCGGCCCGAGATCGACCTGGACGAGCGGAAGCGGCGACAGCGGCGTCAGCCCGGCGGTCGAAAGCTGCGCCGACTGGCAGCCGACCAGCGAAAGGACGAGGACGGCCGAGACCGCCGCGCGAAGCCAGGCGGCGGGACGGGACCGGAGGAATGGGGAGAGCGGCAATGGACGACCTGCGGCTGGGTTCGCGAGGGAGCTAAAGCTCCGGCGTTTCGCCTGTCAATTTAACGGCTTGGCGTGCCGATAAGGTTAACGGACCATCGCCGCGCAGCGGCAGGCTTCGCCTTCGCCCGGCAAAAAGCTGTTCCGCTGCCCTCACGGCCGGCAGAGCGGACTTCGACGATCGACCGGTGTGTTTCCGGACGGCGGCGATTCCGGCTGCGCGGCGCCGTCGTCTCCGTGCTATGGGCGGGCCATGACGTGCAACATCCGGCCGGGCCGCCCATGACCGACAACGCCTTCATCCTCACCCTCTCCGCGCAAGACCGTCCCGGCATCGTCGCCGCGGTGACGACCGAACTCGCCGAGGCCGGTGCCAACATCGCCGAGAGCGCGCAGTTCTGGGACCGCCAGACCGGCCGCTTCTTCATGCGCATCGCCTTCACCGCGCCGCAGGCCGCTCACCGGGACGCGCTGGAGCGCCAGCTCGCGCCCGCCGCCCAGCGCTTCGACCTGAAACTCGCCATCGCTGACCAGGCGCGGGTGCCGCGCATCGTCATCATGGTCTCGAAGTTCGACCATGCACTTCTGCACCTACTCTACCAGATCAAGGTGGGCTGGCTGCGGGCCGAGGTGGTCGCGATCGTCTCCAACCACGAGGACAGCCGCAAGACGGCCGAGGACCAGGGCATCCCCTTCCACCACTGGCCGGTGACGAAGGAGACCAAGAGCGAGCAGGAGGAGAGGATCCTGAAGCTGGTGCGCGAGAACGACGTCGATCTCGTCGTCCTCGCCCGCTACATGCAGGTCCTGTCCGACAACCTGTCGCGGCGGCTGTCGGGCAAGGTGATCAACATCCACCACTCCTTCCTGCCGAGCTTCAAGGGCGCCAAGCCCTATCATCAGGCGCATGAGCGCGGCGTGAAGCTGATCGGCGCGACGGCGCACTACGTCACCGCCGACCTCGACGAGGGGCCGATCATCGAGCAGGAGACCGAGCGGGTGACGCATGCGCTCTCGCCGGACGATCTCGTTGCAGCCGGCCGCGACATCGAAAGCCGCGTGCTCGCCCGCGCGGTGAAGTACCATCTGGAGAACCGCATCATGCTGAACGGCACGAAGACGGTGGTCTTCCTCTGAACGCCGCGCCGCCGGCCTTCGCCGGCGACATCCTCCTGTCACGCGGCGGAGGGGAGAATGGCGGCACGGCCTGTCCGTTCACCTGCCGCACGCCGGTGCCATGGGGGAGCCGGCCTCCGACTCGATCCACTCCATCCATGCGGAAGGTGCCCGACATGCGCGTTGCCATCTACTTCACCCCACCCGCCGGAGCCGAACTCACCCGCAGAGCCGGCGAATGGCTCGGCCGCAGCGCCTTCGACGGCGAGGCGACGCGCGAGCCGGAGATCGCGCTCGACGCGCTGACGTCGGAGCCCGCCCGCTACGGCTTCCACGCCACGATGAAGGCGCCGTTCCGCCTCGCCGAGGCGGCGGATCTGGAGGAACTCGACGCGCGCCTCGCCGCCTTCTGCGCCTCGCGCGATCCGGTGACGATCGCGAACCTCAAGGTCGCGCAGCTCGGCCCCTTCTTCGCCTTCGTCCCGGAGACGGCGCCGCCGGCGCTCGGCGAGCTGGAGGAGGCCGTGGTGCGCGCCTTCGAGCCGCTGCGCGCAGCCCTGACCGAGGAGGAATACCAGCGCCGGCATCCCGAGCGGCTGAGCGAGAAGGAGCGGGAGAACCTGAAGACCTGGGGCTACCCGCATGTCTTCGACGCCTTCCGCTTCCACATGACGCTGACCGGTCCGGTGGCGCCGGAACGCCAGGACGAGGCGCGCGAGCGCATCGCGGAGCATTTCGGCAATCTCGACGGTCAGCCGCTGACCATCGACCAGCTGGCGATCTTCCTGGAGCCGGAGCGGGGCGCGCCGTTCAGGGTCCATTCGCTCCACCGGTTCCGCCCGCAGGGTTGACGGCACCGGGGCAGCGGCTCGACAAGAGGGCGCGCCCGTTCCGGGCCGCCGAACGGGAGGCTCCACGATGAACGACACCGGCAATCCGGATGCCCCGGCGAAGGTCGCCGTTCTGGACGCGCCCGCCTGCCGGCTCGGCGAAGGCCCGACCTTCGACGCGGCGACCGGCACCGCCTTCTGGTTCGACATCAAGAGAAAAGCGCTCTTCGAGATGCCGCGCGGCGCGACCACGCCCACCATCCACGCCCTCCCCTTCATGGCGAGCGCGCTGGCGGTGGTGGACAGGGAGCGGCAGCTGGTCTTTGCCGAGGACGGCCTCCATCTCCGCGACGCCGCGACCGGCCGGCTGACGCTGCATCGCCCGCTCGAGGCCGACAAGCCGCAGAACCGCTGCAACGACGCGCGGGTGCATCCCTCGGGCGCCTTCTGGCTCGGCACGATGGGCAAGGCGGCCGAACGCGAAGCCGGCGCCATCTACTGGTACCGCGCCGGCGAGCTGCGCCCCCTCTACGAGCGCGTCGGCATCCCGAATTCGATCTGCTTTTCGCCGGACGGCGCGACGGGCTACTTCACCGACTCGCAGGATCACCGGCTGATGCGGGTGCCGCTCGACCCGGCAACCGGCCTGCCGCTCGGCGATCCCGAGGTCCTCTACGACCAGCGCGGCGAGGAGGGAACGCTGGACGGCTCCGTCTGCGACGCGGACGGCGTTATCTGGAACGCGCGGTGGGGTGCCGGACGCCTCGAAGCCTATTCGCCGCAAGGCAAGCGCATCCGCTCGATCGAGCTGCCGACGCGTCTGACGACCTGCCCCTGCTTCATCGGCGACGACCTCGGCCGCATCCTCGTGACCTCGGCCTCCGACGAATTGTCCGAGGCGGAGTTGGCGGCCGATCCGAATGCCGGCAAGACCTTCGTCGTCGATCTTCCCGTGCGCGGCCGCGCCGACCCGCTTGTGGTCCTGTAGTATAGTGGAATGCGGCCGGTACCCGCGGAGGATGCCGGCCGCTCGGGCGGCGCGGGAGGGAATGCGCCGCCCGTCGTGTCAGGCCGGTCAGCCGTTGTCGGGACCGAAACCGTCGTCGTCATCGGGACCCTGCGGCCCCGGGCCCATGCCGTGATGCGGCCCCATGGCCGGCCCCATGTCGTCGCCAGGTCCCATGTGGTGGGGGCCCATGCGGTCGGGCCGCATTCCGTCGCCGGGGCCCATCTTCTCGCCGCGACCCCAGCCGTGGTGATGGTGGTGCCAGCCGCCGTGTCGCGCGCGGGCTTCCATCATCATCGACCGGACGAGACCGCGCGCCGTCTGCACCTGCTCGTCGGTCAGGACGTTCTGGAGTTGGCCGATGGCGTTCTTCAGCGCCTTCGCCTTCTCCCCGCGATCGATGGCGCGGTCGGCGAAACGGTCGAGGAAGCGGAAGGCCCGGGCCTTGGCGTTGTCCTGACCCACCGCGGCCGGTCCGCCGTTGTCCGCGGCGGACGGCTGGCCGTTCGCCCGGGGCCCCGGTGCCGGCGGGTTGCCCGGCTGCGGCGCATTGGCGTTCGGCATCATGCGGACGCCGCCGGGTGCGCCCGGCCCGCCCGGTCCGCCCATGAACGGCGGCTGCGAGGCTTCCACGAAGGCGATCAGCGCGCCGGTGAAGTTGCGCCACGCGCCCATCTGGTCGGGCCTGACGCCGATGCCGGTCTCGATGATCGACAGCGCGCCGGCGATCTTTGCCGGCGCCATCATGCCGGGCATGCCGGGGTGATGCGGTCCCCAGCCCGGGCCGCCCTGCGGGCCCGGATGCCGGCCGCCGGGACCTCTATCCCAGCCAGGGCCGTGGTCGGCCATCCGCTGCGGGCCGTGATGCGGCGGCGGCGGAATCTGCGGTCCGCCCTGCGGCCCTCCCTGCGGGCCCATGGCCTGGCCCGGCCCCGGTCCGGCGGCGGGCGGCGGCGGGGGCGTCGGCTGACCGGATTGCTGCGCCATGGCGACGCCGGTGGATGCCATCAGCGCCGCGGCGAAGACCGCGGCGACACGGCGCGTGCGACCGGCTCTGCCGGCACGGTTCGTTTCGGTGATCATCATCGATATCCTCTCGTTCGATGCGTGATGGTCGGAAGCTAGGGGCCGGATGTTGCGATCGTGCGGCCGCAGATTGCGAAATGTCGCGAGCCGGGCGGAAACTTGTTACGGAACGTTGCGCGGGCCCCGCCCGCAACACGGCGAAACAAAAATCGGCTCGCGGGGGCAGAGGCGGCGCTTCAAAGAGGAGAAGCGAGTGCGCGCGAGGGACCTGCCATGAGTACACCCAACATCCTGGTCGTCGACGACGATCCCGAGATCGGCCGCCTGCTCGGAAAGTATCTGGACGGCCAGGGGTTCCGGTGCGCGATCGCGGCCAATCGCCGGCAGTGCGAGCAGAAGATCGCCGACAGCCGGGTCGACCTCGTGGTGCTCGACGTCATGCTGCCCGACGGGTCCGGCCTCGACATCTGCCGCGACCTGAAGGAGCGCCGGCCGGAGATCGCGATCATCCTCCTGACCGCGCTGAAGGAGGACGTCGACCGCATCATCGGTCTGGAACTCGGGGCCGACGACTATCTCGGCAAGCCGTTCAACCCGCGCGAACTCGCCGCCCGCATCCGGGCCGTCCTGCGGCGCGGCAGCGGCGCCGGCGGCGAGACCTCGCAGGAACCGCAGGCGCGCAGCTATGCCTTCGAGGGCTTCTCCGTCGAGCCGGATCGCCGTTCGGTCAGGGATGGCCAGGGCGAGGAGATCCCGCTGACGGGCGCCGAGTTCGACCTGTTGATGATCTTTCTCGACCGGCCCGGCCGCGTGCTCTCCCGCGACGTGCTGATGGACCTTTTGCACGGTCGCTCCGCCGATCCCTTCGACCGGTCGATCGACGTCACGATGAGCCGCCTCAGGCGCAAGTTCAACGACAGCGGCGTCTTCCGCCTGTTCAAGACGGTCCGCAACGGCGGCTATCAGTTCGCGGCCCGGGTCGAAAAGCACGGGACCGAGACCGAATGAAGTCGCTCCGCTCGCGGCTGGCGCTCCTCCTCGTGGCCGCGATCCTCGGCGTCGTCGCGATCGCCGGACTGATCTCGGTGCAGGTGCTGGAACGGCCGGACCACGAGAGCTTCCAGGCGACCTTCGCCGAGGAGGTCCGCATCATCGCGACGGTGCTGGCCAGCGACCCCACGGCAGCCGAACGGCTCGGCGTCGAGATCGGCGGCATGCCGCGGTCCGGACCGGACTTCCTGGTGCGCGAGAGCGAGGGGATCCACGATGTCCTCGCCCAGAAGGGGCTCGACATCCCGGTCCGCATCGCCAGCGATCCCCGGTCGAGGACGCGGCAGCTCGCCTTCGAATTCTCGCCGGGCAAGTGGGCCTACCTGCCCTATCCCGGCTTTCCGCCGCGCAACCGGGCCGGCTTCATCGCCTATCTCTCGATTGTTGCCGTCGGCGCCGCGGCCGTCTCGATCTATGCCGCGACCAAGATCACGCGACCCTTGCGCATCCTCGACGAGGCCGTCTCCTCGGTCGGCCCCGACGGCCTGCCGGCGCATGTGCCGGAGGACGGGCCCGTCGAGGTGCGGGCCACCGCCTCGGCGCTGAACCGGCTGACGGCGCGGGTCCGGGCGGCGATTGAAGGGCGCATGCGGCTCGTCGCCGCCGCCGGGCACGATCTGAGGACCCCGATGACGCGCATGCGGCTGCGCGCCGAGTTCCTGCCGGACGAGGAGCGCGAGACCTGGCTGAAGGACCTCGCCGAGCTCGACCGGATCGCCGATTCCGCGATCCGGCTGGTGCGCGAGGAAGTCGATCCGGCAGCGCGCGAGCCGATCGAGCTCGGGCCGCTGCTCGCCGAAATCACCGGGGAACTGCGCGAAATCGGCCATCCGGTCGCGGCTCTCGACACCGGCACCCGCCCCGTCTCCACCGCGGCGCGGCCGCTGGCGCTGAAGCGCGCGCTGCGCAACCTCATCGACAACGCCGCCGTCCATGGCGGCGGCGCCGACGTATCGCTGTCGCAGGCGGCGGGCGCTGCGGTCATCACCATCGCCGACCGCGGCCCCGGCATACCCGACGAGCTGATCACGCGGGCGTTCGAGCCCTTCTTCCGCGTCGATCCCGGCCGGCGGCAGCTGAAGCCGGGCGCCGGTCTCGGCATGGCGATCGCCAAGGAGATCATCGACCAGTCCGGCGGCTCGATCGAGATCGCCAACCGGAAGGGCGGCGGACTGACCCAGACGGTGCGCCTGCCGCTGGCGCAGGAGGGAGCTGTGTAGTGGCGAGCTATCCCCGCGGATCATAGCGACCGAGCCCTATGGCCGGGGATGCCGGCCGGCACCCGTCTCTCTCTCTCTCTCTCTCTCTCTCTCTCTCTCTCTCTCTCTCTCTTCCTCTCTTCGGTCGGTGATCGGCGCGGCCAGTTACGTTTCTTCACGGGATCGATCGGCGCGACGCGGGATTACCCCTTTTGAAACGGGCGACCAGCCCGTCACTCGAAGTGAAGGAGTTCGGCCATGCTGTTGAAGCCGATTGCAGTCATCCTCAGTCTCGCCGTCGCGGCCCCCGCCATCGGCGCGGTTCCGGCACTCGCGCAGACCAACCGCCCGCAGCACCACGACGTTACGCGGCCGCCGGTGCCGCAGGAAGCGGATCGCCGGCACGAGGATCGCGGGCCCCGCCATCGCATCGCCCGGCATGTCCGCCATGATCGGCATCCGGCCTGGCACCGCCGCGGCGGTGCCAGGCCGGATGCCGAGCGCGGTCACGTGGTGACCGACTGGCGCAGGCACGGCCTGCACCGCCCCGGCCGCGGCCAGCGCTGGGTCCGCGTCGGCAACGAGTACATCCTCATCGCCGGCGCGACCGGCCTGGTCGCCAGCATCGTCGCGGCCTCGCAGTAGGCGCGGCCGCGCAAACGAACGCGTCGATCCGTCGGCGCTCGGAGGGGGCCGGTCATGCGCGTCATGGCCGGCTCTGTTGCGTCGCGGCGGCTCTCGAACGACTGAGGTGGCGCGAGGCGATCCCGTGAACCCGTGAGGCTGGAGACCAGCGTGCCGACGCCATCGCCCGCTGGCCGACTCCGCCGCTGACACGCCTTGTTCCGCATCGCGCGGCTGGTCTATGGAAGCTGCATCGGGAATGCGATCGGCCCGGCTTCGTCCAAGCCATCATCGCCGTTCCGGCGCACGTGCCTCTCCATTCTCCGCCTCATCGAGCGCTTCCGTCCCATG
Source organism: Jiella sp. M17.18 (assembly GCF_041027365.1). Classification (NCBI taxonomy): domain Bacteria; kingdom Pseudomonadati; phylum Pseudomonadota; class Alphaproteobacteria; order Hyphomicrobiales; family Aurantimonadaceae; genus Jiella; species Jiella sp. M17.18. The sequence continues at coordinate 634,622 of NZ_JBFTEH010000002.1, forward strand.
GCACCCACCACCCGGCTTCTTCTCGGCGGATTCCTGACGCTCGGCCTCGTGATGGGCGTCGGGCGCTTTGTCTACACGCCGCTCCTGCCGCTGATGCAGCGCGACTACGGTTTCGGCCCGAGCACGGCGGGCCTGATCGCCGCTGCGAACTTCGCCGGCTATCTCGCGGGGTCGTTGCTGACCTCCTTCGTGCGGCCGGGCCGGCCAAGGCGCGTCGCCTTCCGAAGCGCCGTCGTGGCCAGCGTCCTGTCCACCCTCGCCATGGGCCTCACGGGCAGCCTCGGCGGCTGGCTGGTGCTGCGGACGGTGTCGGGGCTCGCCAGCGCCTTCGCGATGATCTCGGCCGCCGGCATGATCGCCGAATCGCTGGCGAAGGTCGATTCGGAGGCGCGGCTGAGCTGGGTGTTCGGCGGCGTCGGCAGCGGGATCGCCGTGTCCGGCCTGATCGTGCATCTCGCAGCGCCGGCCCTCAGTTCGGCGGCCCTGTGGATCGCCGTCGGCCTCGTCTCGGGACTGCTCGTCCCGTTCATCTTCGCGGCCGTCGGCGACCGCGACCTGCCGCGCAGCGACAAGCCGCGCGATCCCCGGCGGCGGATCCCGCGGCCGCTGCCGTTCTGGCCGCTCTTCGTCAACTATACCTGCGAGGGGCTCGGCTACTCGGTCTTCGCCACCTTCATCGTCGCCATGGTCAAGGGCCGGCCCGGGCTGGAGGCGATGGGCGACTGGGTGTGGATCGTCGTCGGCCTCGCGGGCCTGCCGAGCTGCCTCGTCTGGTCGCGCATCGCGGAGCGGATAGGCTTCTCCGCCGCGCTCGCGACGGCCTATGTCGCGCAGATCGTCGGCGTCCTCTTGCCGGCCGTCAGCGACAGCGGCGCGGCAGCGATCCTCGGCGCGATCCTGTTCGGCGGCACCTTCATGGCGATCACGCTGCTGACGATGCCGCTCGGTCGGCACGGGCTCGGCGGCCGCGGCTTCGCGATCCTCACGGCCGGCTTCGGTCTTGGCCAGATGCTCGGGCCGCTCGCCGCCGGCCTCCTGGTTTCGGGGCCGGCGGACTATGCGACGGCGCTCGTCGCTTCGGCGGCCGTGCTGGTCGTCGGCCTCGCCTCGCTCGGTTTTGCGATCCGCATGCGACCGGCAGGCGCCGCAGCCTGACGCCCGCTCCCGGCCTGCAGCTCAGGCCGGCGCGCCGGCGACCTCGCCACCGCTCCCGTCGAAGGTCTCGAGCTCGCCGATGAAGTTGTCGCACCAGGTCTCGGCCGTTCCCGCGAAGACCGCCTCCCGCATGCCTTCCCAGCGCCGGCTGCGCTCGTCGAAGGGCATGGTCAACGCACGCTGCAGGGCCCGGGCCACGTCGTCCGTCGAATAGGGATTGACCACCAGCGCGTCGTTCTCCAGCTCCGCCCGCGCACCGGCAAAGCGCGAGAGGATGAGGACGCCGGGATCGCTCGGATCCTGGGCGGCGACGAATTCCTTGGCGACGAGGTTCATGCCGTCGCGCAGCGGCGTCACCAGGCAGACCCGTGCCGCACGGTAGATCCCGGCGAGCGCCCGGCGGGTGAAGCCGCGCGTCATGATCTGGATCGGCGTCCAGTCGAGCGTCGCGAAGCGGCCGTTGATGTGGCCGGCGAGTTCCTCCAGCTCGCGCCTGAGCTCGACATAGGCGTCGAGTTCCGAGCGCGACAGCGGCGCCACCTGCAGGAACTGCACCTTGCCGCGGTTCTCCGGATAGTCCTCGAGCAGCCGCTCGAAGCCCTTGAAGCGCTCGACCAGCCCCTTCGAATAGTCCATCCGGTCGACGCCGACGATCTGCAGCCGCTCGCCGGCGAGATCGCGCAGCATCTCCTCGTGCTCGCCGGCCTCCGGCGATACGGCGAAGCGCGCATAGCCGGTCGCGTCGATGCCGATGGGAAAGGCCTTGGCGACGATGGTCCGGTCGCCGACCCGGATGCGGTGGCCGGGCAGCTTCTCGCCGCCGAGCTCGCGTACGCAGAAATTGGCGAAGTTGCGCCGGTCGGTGTCGGTCTGGAAGCCGACGACGTCATAGGCCAGCATCGCCCGCACGATGTCGTGGCTCGCCGGCAGCGCCGTGAAAATCTCCGGGGCGCAGAACGGAATGTGCAGGAAGAAGCCGATCCGGCCCTTGAAGCCGCACTGCCTCAGTTCCGAGCCGAGATAGAAGAAGTGGTAGTCGTGCACCCAGACGAGGTCGTCCGGCTCGAGGAGCGGGGCCAGCCGCGCCGCGAAACGCTGGTTCACCGACCGGTAGATCCGGTCCGACTGGCGGTCGAACTCAGCCAGGTCGAGCCGGTAGTGCAGCAGCGGCCAGAGCGAGCGGTTGGCGTAATGGAGATAGAAGCCTTCCAGCTCCTCCTTGTTCATGTCGATCGTCGTCATCGACACATGGTCCTGGATGACGGTTTCGGCCTCCCTGAAGGTGCCCTCGTCCGAGGTATTGCCGCTCCAGCCGAACCACAGTCCGCCGCGACGCTTGAGCGCGTCCGACAGGCCGACCGCGAGACCGCCCGCCTTGCCTTCGTCGCTCAACGGCCCCACGCGGTTCGACACGGCGACCAGCCGCCGCTGTCTCTCAGCCATCGTCTCCCTTCCCCATGCCAGCGGCCGACGAAGGCCGGCCCGCTCTTCTTCTTTCGTTGTCGATGTCGTTTGCCTCAGTCGGGCACGCCGAGCCAGCGATGCACCGCCGGAACGTCCGCGAGGCGGAATTCGGCGGCGCTCGGCTTGGAGCCGGCCTTGATCGAGACCCCACCCGCCTGGCGCACCGTCTTCAGCGCGAACTCGTCCGTCGTATCGTCGCCGACATAGATCGGCACGCGCCCCTTGAACGGGGGATGTTCCATCATCGCGCCGAGCGCGACGCCCTTGTCCATCCCCGCCGGATGCACCTCGACGATGTTGTCGCCGTTCATGACGACGAGATCGTCCCGGCCGGACGTCGCCTGCGCCATCGCGGCCTCGGCGGCTTCCTGGAGATCCCCGGCGGTGCGGTAGTGCAGGACGAGGGCGGTGCCCTTGTCCTCGAGCTTCAGGCGCGGATGCGCGGCGAGGACATCGGTGAGGGCGCTGCGGACATCGTCGAGGAGTTCCGGCCCGGCGAGACGCTCGACCGCCGCTCCCGGCGCAGGCCGCCGTTCCAGGCCGTGCACCCCTGCCGCGGCGAATCGCAGCGGCGCGAGGAACCGGTCGAGATCGGAAATCCGCCGTCCGCTGACGATCGCCAGCGCGCCGGAGAGTTCCTCCGACAGCGCCTCCAGCCGCTCCAGCGCCGGCGGCGCGAGCCGCACGCCGTCCGGATCGTCGACGAGTTCGACCAGCGTCCCGTCGAAGTCGAGGAAGACGGCGTGGCGACTCGGATCGATGGCGGGCGGCTTCAACATGATGCCATGCAAGATAGAGAGCGTGACCGCCGATGCCACCCAAAAAGGCCCCGGCGATCACATTCCTCACAGAAGCGCGAGCAGCGTCGCCGCATCGCAGGCGCCTGTCGGCGGCAGGGCCTGGCTGGCCTGGAACGCGCCGAGCGCGGCCTCGGTCCTGGCGCCGAAGATCCCGTCCAGCGCCACCGCATGGCCGTGCGCCGCGAGCGCGGTCTGCAGCCGCTCGACCAGCGGGCCCCGGCCGCCGCGCCGGAACGGCGCCAGCGCCGCCTCTGTCGCCGGCCCGAAGACGCCGTCCACCGCGATCTGCTGTCCCCAGCGCGCTAGCGCCGCCTGGAGTTGCCGCACCGCCTCCCCGGTCGCGCCCATCGCGAGCGGCGCAGGATCGCTCCCGCCGCCGCCCCGCGACAACATCGACACGGCCTGATGATAGGCCGTCCGGATCTTCGTGTCGTAGCGGTTCTGGGCGTAGGCCGGGCCGTTGTAGCGCCGGGCGAAGCCGGCGAAGTCTCCCGCCGCCAGGCGCGCTGCGAGCTTGCCGGCGGCCAGGAACCGCGCCCCGACTGTCATCTGGCCGCCGATCGAGCCGCGCGCGCAGGCGGCCAGCGCCGCGGCCGACTCGAAGCCGAGGCTCTTCCAGTTCGAGCCCATCACCTGGCAGAGTCCCCAGGAGACGGAGCCGGCCGCCGCCTCGGCGTCGATTGCGGCCGCGCGGTCGAAAAGCTGCCACCGGCCGGCCTGCGAGGCCGGATTCCTCACACCGCCCGCCTTCGGGCTCGCCAGCCCCGCCGCCCGCGCCCGCGCCCGGTCGGCCTTCTTGAGCAGGCGATCGAAATAATGGCCCTCGAAGCGGATCAGCGGCTCCGCCCGCCTGTCGAAGAAGGCGAGCGGCACGGCCCGCGTCTCGACGATCGCGACGGCGACGAGCGCCGCCGGATCGACCGTCTCCGCCGCGCCGACCCGGCGCGCCGCCTCCAGAACGTCACCTTGAACCTGCATGTCCCGATCCCGCGTTCACGTCCGACACGAGGCTCAGTGTCGGCGCGATGCGGGGGACGGGGACAAGTTTTGGCTGAAAGCCCCGAAACGGGCGGCCATCAGGCGGCCAGCGCGTCGGCCTTTCGAGTATCGGAGGCGCCGGCGAGCAGGCGCCCGGCGAAGGCACCGGCGATTTCCGCCGCGACGATGTCCGCGGTCGCGGCCGCCAGCGTCCAGCCGAGATGGCCATGGCCGGTGTTGTAGAACACCGACGGCCGCCGCCCGCGCCCGACGCGCGGCAGCATGTTCGGCATCATCGGCCTGAGGCCGGCCCAGGGCAGGACGGAGGCGGTCGACACACCGGGAAAGCGCAGGCGGCACCAGTCGACCAGCGGGCGGATGCGCGCCGCCTTGATGTCGCGGTTCTCGCCGGCGAACTCGGCCGTCCCGGCGATCCTCAGGCGGTCAGCCCCGAGCCGGCTGGTCGCGACCTTGGCGTGGTCGTCGAGGATCGAGACCCAGGGCGCCGCCTCCCGGCTTGCCGCATCATCGAGATTGACGGTCACCGAATAGCCCTTGACCGGATAGATGTTCACGCGGTCGCCGAGCTGCCGGGCGAAGCGCCGGCTGGCGACGCCGGCACAGACGACCACCGCGTCGAAGCGCTCCGTCCGCGCCGCCCCGGCGGAGGTATCGCGGTCCTGCCAGGCGACGGTCGCGCCGCCGTGATCGGAGGCGGTCAGCCGCGTTACGTCGGCATCGGTGCGGATCGTCGCGCCGCGGCGCAGGCACGCCTCGGCAAGCCGGCGGGTGAACTTGTGGATGTCCCCGGTGAAGTCGGTCTCGGTGAAGAAGCCGCCGACGAAGTTGCCGCTCAGCGCGGGCTCGATCGCCGCGATCTCGGCCGGCGTCACCGCGCGGCGCGTCAGGCCGCCCTTCTCCAGCAGCCGGTTGACGGCGGCACCGTGGTCGAACTCGTCCTGCTGCTCATAGACATGCAGGATGCCGCGCATCTCGGCGTCGAAGTCGAAGCCCTCGGCCTCCGCCATGTCGAGAAGGTGCCGGCGCGCCTCGATGGCGAGCTTCGTCGTCGCGATCGTATTGGACTCGTAGTCCCGCGCCGCCAGCACGAATTCGGCCATCCAGGAGAGCTTGTGCCAGCTGGGCGCCGGATGGACGAGCAGCGGCGCGTCCTTCTTCAGCATCCATTTGACGCCCTTGAGGAAGGTCGACGGCTGGTTCCACACTTCGGCATTCGAGGCCGAGAGCTGGCCGGCATTGGCGAAGGAGGTCTCCATGGCCGCATGGGCGTTGCGGTCGAAGACGGTGACGTCGAAGCCGCGCAGGAGAAGCTTGTAGGCGGTGGTGATCCCGGTGATGCCGGCGCCGATCACGGCGATGGAGGTCATGACGATCCCTTCCTCCCGCGCGATGCGGGGGTCTCGGTCCTGCCCCTTCCGTCATGAGCCACCAGAGCTTCACGACCGCGGACGACGTCCGCGCGGCGTTTTCTCCTTCGGCGGACGGCGTTTCGCGCGCCGTCTCTCTTCGGACTCTTGCGACGCCAAGCGGTCCTTCTGCCTGAGAGTTTCCGGGGCGGTTGCTCCTTCGGCGCCGGCTCGTCGCCGGTCTCTCCCGCATGCGTCGATATCCCCGCGACATAGGGGAAAGGCTGCTCTCTAGCAAGAACCGACGCGGCCGAAGGCCGGCTCGGCATGGCCGTCATGCGGCCGGCGCATGAGACGCTCCGCCGGCCGCGCCTCACTGGCAAGCGTCGCACCATCTCTGGCGACTAACGTTCCGGAAGTGAAGGCCGCGCGCCGCTTTGGCGGCAACGGCCGTGGCTTATCGCAAAGTCCACGCGTCCGCGGGGGATGCCAGGGGCGCCGGTCCCGCGGCCACGAAGGGAAGGGTATGTCGGAAAGACTCGGCGCCAGAGGCCGTATCACGATCGGTTTCCTGCCCGTCGCGCTTCTCGCGGCGCTGCTCTGCCTCGGCCTGATCCGGGCGCTCGGCGGCTTCGCCGGCTATGCTGCGGACGGCGCAGACGTCCTGCGGCAGGGCGCCGCCGTGGCGGCATTGCGTGCCGACGTCGCGGCTCTGCGCAAGACCGCCCTCGACTACGACCTCTCGCCGTCCGAAACTGCCGCTTCGGCCTTCGAGGCGGCGGCGGCGACGGCGCGCAAGCAGGCGGACGACACGGCGGCGCTGCTCGCGGGCGAGGCACACTTGCAGCCGCGGCTCGCCGCGGTCCGGGCCGATCTCGACCGCTATGCCGGCGCCTTCTCCGACTATGCCGGCCTGCACGCCGCGCGCCAGGACGCCGTCACCAAGCTCGAGGACGCGGGGCCGCTGGCCAGCGGAGCGATGGCGGACGTGATGCTGACCGCCTGGCGCGCCTTCGACATCGAGGCGCTCTACCAGGCGACCCAGACCTTCGATTCTCTGAACCAGGGCCTCTATTCGAGCGAACGAGCGATCCAGCTGCGCGACGCGGCGGCGGCCAAGACCGTCGAGGCGAAGCTGGCGGAGACGCTCGGGCGCTACGACGCCATGGTCAAGATCATGACCGACCCGCCGCAGCTCGAACGCGCCAAGGCGGCGCTGACGCTGATCAAGGACTTCCAGACGGCATTCGGCGAAGCCGACCAGGCGGGCGGCAAGATCGGCGCGCTGCGCGAGGCGGTGCTCACCGGCATGCCTGCCGCGCTCGACAAGTCGCTGGCGAGCGTGGGCCAGACGATCGCGGACACCGAGGCGGGCATCGCGCCGGCCGAGCACGCCTATGCCGACCGGGTCGCGATCGGCGCGGCGGCCGCCTGCCTGATCCTGATCCTTGTCGGGCTGCTCTGCGCTCAGGTGACCGGTCGCTTGCTCGGCAGGCGGGTTCGTTCGGCCGCCGACCTCGTCAGCCGGATCGGCGCGGGCGGGGCGACGGAGGAGATGTCCGCCGCGATGCTCGCGCCCCGGCACGAGTTCGGCGCGCTGGCCCGCGCCTTGAACGAGCTCAGCGAAAGCCGCGGCAAAGCCGAAAGTGCCGCCGAGACGGAAGCTGCGACCGCCCGCGATACGGCGCTGCGCGAACAGGCGGCGCGCGAGGCTGCCGAGGCCGAGGCGAACCGCCGCAACGACATGCTCGCCGAGCGGCTCGGCGATGCCCTCGCCCGTCTTGCCGACGGTGATCTCACCGCTCGCGTCGAACCGGGCCTGCCGGACCCGCACGGGCTCGGCGAACGCTTCAACAGCGCCGTCGAAAATCTCGACGAGGCGCTCGGCACGATCATTCCCTCGCTCGGCACGATCCGCGCCGGCATCGGCGAGATCGCCGTCGCCGCGGACGACCTCTCCCGCCGCACGGAGCAACAGGCCGCAAACCTCGAACAGACCGTGGCGGCGCTCGGTGAGGTCACCGGCCGCGTCGGCGAGACCGCCCGCGGCGCCGGACGCGCCGATACCGCGGCGGGGACCGCCAAGGAGAAGGCCGAGCGCGGCGGCGAGATCGTCGGCCGCGCCGTCTCCGCCATGGCGTCCATCCAGCAGTCGTCGGAGAAGATCGGCAAGATCCTCGGCGTCATCGACGAGATTGCCTTCCAGACCAATCTCCTCGCCTTGAATGCCGGCGTCGAGGCGGCGCGGGCCGGCGAGGCCGGGCGCGGCTTCGCCGTCGTCGCGCAGGAGGTGCGTGGCCTCGCCCAGCGCTCTGCCGACGCCGCCAAGGAGATCAAGGCGCTGATCGCCGCCTCGCGCGAGCAGGTGGATGCCGGCGTCAGGCTGGTCTCGCAGTCCGGCCAGTCGCTGGAGGAGATCGTCGCGGACGTCTCGGAGATGAGCCGCTTCGTCGCCGAAATCGCCTCGAGCGCCAAGGATCAGGCGACGAACCTGCGGGAAGTCTCCGTCGCGGCCGACCAGATGGACACCGCGACCCAGCAAAATGCCGCGATGGTAGAGGAGACGACCGCCGCCGCCGCCCAGCTGAGGACCGAGACGGAGCGGGTCATGGCGCTGGTGAAGAGCTTCCGCACCAACGGCAGCGCCGTTCAGGAAGAGGACGAGGAGGCCGAGCGGCCGGTGCCGGCGCGCACGCCGGCGGCGGCGCGGCCGCCCGTCCCGCAGAAACCAGTCGCCCGCTGGACGCCGCCCGCGGCCATCGACGCGCCGAAGAAGCCCGCCAAGGTCCGCCAGCTGCGCAGCACCGGCAGCAGCGCCCGCAAGGCGACCGAGGCCGAGGACGGCTGGGAGGAGTTCTGACGCCTCCCGGCGCTCCGGAAGATCCTCGCCCCTCCCCGCGGGCCTGCGGCCCGCTTGGTCAGACGACCCTCAGATCCTCGTAACTCACCATCACATGCTCCCGGTAGGCCGGGCGCTGCGTCAGCCGGTCGTAATAGCCGGACAGGGCCGGCCGGTCCGGGCGCGCGATGTCGATATCGAAGTAGCGGTAGAGAATGTGGCCGAACTGGACGTCGGCGAGCGTGAAGTCGTCGCCGGCAAGGTACGCGTGACGGGACAGCTGCGCCTCGGCGATGTCGAGCTTCTTTCCGAGGACCGCGAGCGCCTTGTCCAGCGCTTGCGGATCGCGGTCGGCCGGGGCTGTGCGCACGACGCGCCAGAACACCGGCTTGGCAAAGCTCGCCGCCACCTCGACCTTCGCCCACTCCGCCCATTTGTCGACATGGGCGCGCGCCGCAAGCTCGGCCGGCCAGAACGGCGGCTCGCCGTAGCGCCAGGCGAGATAGCGCAGGATCGCCGCCGATTCCCATAAGGGCTCGCCGCCGTCGTCCCGGACCACGGGCACGGTCCCGTTCGGGTTCATGGCCAGAAACTCCGGCTTGTCGTTGCCGCCGAACTTGTGCCCGACGTCATGGCGCTCATAGGGCAGGCCGAGCTCGCCGATCGCCCACATCACCGCCTGCACGTTGGACGAGTTCGCCCGCCCCCAGACCGTCAGCATGGTCATTCTCCTCTCGGGAAGCGCTGAGACTCTTCGACGATGTTCAAGTCCATGTGGTTGCGCATGTAGCGCTCCGAGGCCTTCTGCAGCGGCTGGTAGTCCCAGGGATAGTAGGCGCCGTTCCTCAGCGCCTCGTAGACCACCCAGCGCCGCGCCTGGCTCTCGCGCACCTCGGCGTCGTAGCGTTCCATGTCCCACTGCGCCCGCATCTTCTCCTGAAAGCGCTGCAGCGTCTCGGCATGGGCCGGGTCCCCCGCAAGGTTCGTCAGTTCCTTGGGGTCGGCCTCGAGGTCGAAGAGCTGCGGCGGGTCGAGTTCGCAGTGGTTGAACTTCCACCGCCCCTCGCGGATCGAAACCAGCGGCGCGTAGGAGCCCTCGGCGGCATATTCCATGTAGACCGGCTCGGGGCGGGCTTCGCCGTTCACCATCGGCACCAGCGAATGGCCGTCCGTCCACGGCTTCACCGCGCCCATGTCGATGCCGGCGAGATCGCAGAGCGTCGGGGAAAGGTCGATGGTCGAGACCGGCGCCTCGACGAGCCGCGGCTCCAGCCCCGGCGCGGCGATCATCAGCGGCACGCGGGCCGAGCCCTCGAAGAAGCTCATCTTGAACCACATGCCGCGCTCGCCGAGCATGTCGCCGTGATCGGAGACGAAGACGACGATGGTGTTTTCGTCCATGCGGGTGCGCTTCAACACGTCGAGCAGCGCGCCGATCTTCTCGTCGATGTAGGAGAGATTGGCGAAGTAGCCGCGCCGCGCCCGCCGCACGTTCTCCGGCGTGATGTCGGATTTCTCCGCGTCGTTGGCCTTGTACAGCCGCTGCGAATGCGCGTCCTGGTCCTCGAAGGCGATGGGGCCGACCTCCGGCTCCAGATGCGCGCAGTCCTCGTAAAGGTCCCAGAACTTTTTCCGCGCGACGTAAGGGTCGTGCGGATGGGTGAAGGAGACCGTCAGCGCCCAGGGCCGCGCGTCGTGGCCGCGCGACAGATCGAACAGCTTCTGCTCGGCGAAGAAGGCGACCTCGTCGTCATACTCCATCTGGTTGGTGATCTCGGCGACGCCCGCCCCGGTGACCGAGCCGAGATTGTGGTACCACCAGTCGATCCGCTCACCGGGCTTGCGATAGTCCGGCGTCCAGCCGAAATCGGCGGGATAGACGTCGGTCGTCAGCCGTTGCTCGAAGCCGTGCAGCTGGTCCGGCCCGACGAAGTGCATCTTGCCGGAGAGGCAGGTGTGGTAGCCGGCGCGGCGCAGGTGATGCGCATAGGTCGGGATCGCCGAGACGAACTCTGCGGCGTTGTCGTACACCCGCGTGCGCGAGGGCAGCTGGCCCGACATGAAGGACGCCCGGCCGGGCGCGCAGAGCGGGCTCGCCGTATAGCTGTTCCGGAACCGCGTCGAGCGCTGCGCGAGGCGCTTCAGATGCGGCATGTGCAGGAAGTCGGCCGGCCCGTCCGGGAACAGGGTTCCATTGGCCTGGTCGACCATGATGATGAGGAAGTTCGGGCGGGCCATGGCTGCGGTTCTGCCTCTGCGTTCGGGGAAGGGTTTCGGGGCGGACAGAGCGGCATAACGCGGGAGGACGACGCGGGACAATGGGGACGAGGCGAACGTCGGCGTGCGCGACGTCCGCCGGCGCGAGGCCGGTGACGAAAACTGCGTGCTGTCTTCCAGTTCGTCATCCCGGCCTTGAGCCGAAATCCATTCCTCCACATCGCCAAGTCTGCCTCGATGCAGCATGTCGGGCAGTCCCCCACATGGGCCTGCTGCTACCGATGCGTCACGCCAGCTCCGGGCGTCTTGGCATGGATCCCGGCTCAAGGCCGGGATGACGAAGCGGAAAAGCGAAGCTCCTGCGCAAGCCGACAGGACCCTTCGCTGCCGTCGCGATCGCGCGCCCGATGTCCCTTCACCTCGCGACGGCCGCGGTGTGGTGTTTCGCGTCTCGCAACGCTAAAGCCGCGCCGAAAGGATGCGGGAATGTTCCAGGGGAAACGAATCGCGGCTGAGACCGCCGATGCGACGCCGCCGGCCGATGCGGCCGTGCGGGCGGCCCAGGGCTGGGGCGGCCATGCGCGCGCGACCGTGATCCTCGCCTTGCCGCTGATCGGCGCCCAGCTGGCGCAGATGACGATGAACGTCACCGACACGGTGATGGTCGGTTGGCTCGGCGCCGAGCCGCTGGCCGCCGCGGTGCTGGCGACGCAGGCCTTCTTCCTGTTCTTCATCTTCGGGACCGGCTTCGCCCAGGCCTGCCTGCCGCTCGCCGCCGCTGCCGAAGGCCGGAACGATCCGCGGGGCGTGCGCCGCTCGGTGCGGATGAGCCTGTGGGTGCTGATGCTCTACGGGGCGCTCGCCCTGATCCCGCTACTGAATATCGAGACCATCCTCGTCGCGCTCGACCAGAAGCCGGAGACCGCCGCGCTGGCGGGGCAGTACATGCGGGTCGGGGCGTGGTCGATCTTCCCGGCGCTGCTCGTCATGGGCCTGCGCTCCTATCTGACGGTCGTCGGCCGCGCCTATCTGATGCTTTCGATCATCATCGTCGGGGCGCTGACGAATGCTGCGCTGAACTGGGTGTTCATCTTCGGCCATCTCGGCGCGCCGGCGCTCGGCATCACCGGCTCGGCCGTCGCGACACTTTGCACCAACAGCTTCATGGCGGCGCTGATCGTCGGCTACACAGCGCTCTCGCCGGGGCTGCGGCGCTACGAACTCTACGCCCGCTTCTGGCGGCCGGACTGGCCGGCCTTCGCGGAGGTGCTGCGGCTCGGCTGGCCGATCGGCGCGACGATCATCGCCGAGGTCGGCCTGTTCGCGACGTCCTCGATCATGATGGGCTGGCTCGGCACCATCCCGCTCGCCGCGCACGGCATCGCGCTGCAGATCGGCTCGATCTCCTTCATGATCCCGCTCGGGATCGCCAGCGCCGCGACGGTACGCGTCGGCGTCGCGCACGGGCGGGGCGACCGGATTTCGCTCGGCCGGGCCGGTACCACCGCCGTCTGCCTCGCCGCCGGCATCGCCTGCCTCGCGGCGACGCTGTTCTTCCTGTTCCCGAACCGGCTGATCGGCTTCTACCTCGACGACGCCAATCCGGCCTCCGCCGAGGTTCTCCACACGGCGATCCCGCTGCTCTTCGTCGCGGCGATGTTCCAGATCGTCGACGCGCTGCAGGCGGTCGCCTCCGGCGTCCTGCGCGGCATGAGGGACACGCGCATCCCGATGCTGATCGCCCTCGTCAGCTACTGGGGGGTCGGCATGCCGGTCGCCTGGCTCCTCGCCTTCCCCGCCGGCCTGGGCGGCCCCGGCATCTGGTGGGGCCTCGCCTCGGGTCTCGCCGCGGCGGCGGTGATGCTGAACTGGCGCGTGGCGCGGCGGGAGCGGAACGGGCTGCTGGGGGCCGATTGAGGGCGCTCACCTCATCAGCCTGCGACGCTTGACCTACTCCTCCTCGCCTCATCGCCACGTCTCCGCGCCGACAGAATCTTGTTGATCAGCCCAATTCCGGTTCCTCCTCGGTGGTCACACGTTTGTCGCAGTCGACGTTTGTTCGACCTCCTCGACCGTCTGGCCGAAATGCTCAGCGTAAAGCTGCCGAGGCTGATGAACTTCAAAGCTGTATCCGCCTTAAGAGCCGAATATTCGCCGGAGTACCCCCACAATCGGCTCTAACGTTGTTGCGGCAAGAACAGCAGCGGCAAGCCCGGCTGTTACCACGCCGATCACTGAAGCCAGCCAATCGTAAGCTGCCTTTTGAGCTTTGACATCCCGACGTGCCGACTTGATTTCCTCGGCCGGCGCTGACGGAAACTCATCAGAATGTTCAAGCCGGAATTTCTCGTAATCCACCTCATCGTGATTGATGTTATAGCGGCGAAGGATATCGTCAAAGCGAGTGGATTAATCAAGCAAAATAGCAGTATTTATTGGCTCCACTGACCCGTAGATCGCGACGAAGCGAATTTATTTCAAGAGCACATCGCTGGAACTGATCGGCTTTCACTGGATCGGCGCTGGATGACTGCAGGAGTGAAGACGCGAGGATTATCAATGAAAAGGCAATTGTCGTTAGATTGAGCGCACTTCCGAGCAGACTCGGGACAGGAAAAAACACCGGAAGAAGCGTCAGCACGATTACCGCGGCCGAAGCGTAAGCCGTAGTCGCAGTCCGCCTTCGATCTCTCGCTTCCAGTCGCTTCGATGCGTTAAAGCGGGCACCTTTCGTACGCTTCATCTCTTTCAAAAGCTGCTCGCGAGCGTCTCTTAAAGCCATCTGAGAAGAATTTTCCGTCTGATTCGCTTCCTCGACCACACTCATATTCAGTCCGCCAATCGCTTATTTGGATCTACATGATACTATGTTTTGATATAAGATTCAGTGTTCGCTAAGGCAGCGACTGCGGCTAGCTGAGAGCGATCCGTACTCTCGCGCCCGATGACGGGTGCCAGTATCTCCCACAAGAATCGGCATCCCGATAACTGCCGTAGAGGGATGGTGAGTCGGAAAGAGCTGAACCTGTTGGTGAGATGCAAAATGGCGCGGCCCGTTGCCGAGCCGCGCCGTCTGTTCATTCCGTCATGCGCCGCCGCTTACGCCGCGACGCGGTCGCCTTGCGCATTGGCCTTCGAGCCGACGACGTAGAAGATCAGCCGGTCGCCGCCGGCGGAGATCTTCACCGTCGACTCGTCCTTCACCTCGCCCATCAGGATCTTCTCGGCGAGCGGATCCTGGACCTCGCGCTGGATGACGCGCTTCAGGGGCCGCGCGCCATAGGCGGGGTCGTAGCCCTTCTCGGCGAGCCATTCGCGGCCGCTGCCGTCCAGCTCCAGATGGATCTTGCGATCGGCGAGCAGCTTTTCGAGCCGCTCCATCTGGATGTCGACGATCGCGCCCATCTCGGACCGGTGCAGCCGGTGGAACAGGATCACCTCGTCGACGCGGTTGAGGAACTCCGGCCGGAACGAGGCCCGCACCACGTCCATCACCTGGGACCGCGCAACTTCGGCGTCCTCGTCGTCCCGCAGCGCCGTCAGGAACTCGGACCCGAGGTTCGAGGTCATGATGATCAGCGTGTTGCGGAAGTCGACCGTGCGCCCCTGCCCGTCCGTCAGCCGCCCGTCGTCGAGCACCTGCAGGAGGACGTTGAAGACGTCGGGATGCGCCTTCTCGATCTCGTCGAACAGGATCACCTGGTAGGGCCGGCGCCGGACCGCCTCGGTCAGCGCCCCGCCCTCCTCGTAGCCGACATAGCCCGGAGGGGCGCCGATCAGCCGCGCGACGGAGTGCTTCTCCATGTATTCCGACATGTCGAGCCGCACCATCGCCGCCTCGTCGTCGAAGAGGAAGCTCGCGAGCGCCTTGGTCAGTTCGGTCTTGCCGACGCCGGTCGGGCCGAGGAACATGAACGAGCCGATCGGCCGGTTCGGGTCCTGCAGTCCGGCGCGGGCGCGCCGCACCGCCTTCGACACCGCCTGCACCGCCTCGCCCTGGCCGACGACGCGCCTGGCCAGCGCGTCCTCCATGCGCAGGAGCTTGTCGCGCTCGCCCTCCAGCATCCGGTCGACCGGAATGCCGGTCCAGCGCGAGACGACCTGGGCGATATGGTCCGCCGTCACCGTCTCCTCGACCATCGAGCCGGGCTTCTCGCCGTCGCGCGCCTCGGCCTCCTTCAGCTCGGCCTCGAGCTTGGGGATGATGCCATAGGCGAGCTCGCCGGCGCGCTGGAACTCGCCGCGACGCTGCGCGATCGCGAGATCGTTGCGCGCCTCGTCCAGCTGGCGCTTCAGATCCGCCGCCTGGTTGAGCTTCGACTTCTCCGCCTGCCAGGTCTGGGTGATGCGGTCGGACTCCTCCTCGAGGTTGACGAGTTCGTCCTCCAGCCGCTCAAGACGATCCTTCGAGGCGTCGTCGGTCTCCTTCTTCAGGGCCTCGCGCTCGATCTTCAGCTGCATGATGCGCCGGTCGATCTCGTCGAGCGCCTCGGGCTTGGAATCGACCTGCATGCGAAGGCGCGAGGCGCCCTCGTCGACGAGGTCGATCGCCTTGTCCGGGAGGAAGCGGTCGGTGATGTAGCGGTTCGACAGCTGCGCCGCGGCGACGAGGGCGGAGTCCGAGATCCGCACCTGGTGGTGCTGCTCGTACTTCTCCTTCAGGCCGCGCAGGATGGAGATCGTGTCCTCCACCGTCGGCTCGGAGACGAAGACCGGCTGGAAACGCCGGGCGAGCGCGGCGTCCTTCTCGACATGCTTGCGGTACTCGTCGAGCGTCGTCGCGCCGACGCAGTGCAGTTCGCCGCGCGCCAGCGCAGGCTTCAGGAGGTTGGAGGCGTCCATCGCCCCGTCCGCCTTGCCGGCGCCGACGAGGGTGTGCATCTCGTCGATGAACAGAATGATGTTGCCCGCAGCGGCCGTCACTTCCGACAGCACCGCCTTCAGCCGCTCCTCAAACTCGCCGCGATATTTCGCGCCGGCGATCAGCGAGCCCATGTCCAGCGCCATCAGCTGCTTGTCGCGTAGGGATTCCGGCACGTCGCCGTTGACGATCCGCAGCGACAGGCCTTCCGCGATCGCGGTCTTGCCGACGCCCGGCTCGCCGATCAGCACCGGATTGTTCTTGGTGCGCCGCGACAGGACCTGGATGGTGCGGCGGATCTCGTCGTCGCGGCCGATCACCGGGTCGAGCTTGCCCTCGCGCGCCGCCGCGGTCAGGTCCCGGGCGTATTTCTTCAAGGCGTCGTAGCCGCTCTCGGCCGAGGCGGTGTCGGCGGTGCGGCCCTTGCGCAGCTCGTTGATCGCCTCGTTGAGGCCGTTCGGCGTGACGCCGGCCTGCTTCAGGATGTCGGCCGTCCTGGCGCTCTTCTCGATCGCGAGCGCGAGCAGCAGCCGTTCGACCGTGACATAGCTGTCGCCGGCCTTCTTGGCGATCTCCTCGGCGGTCGCGAAGACCTTCGCCAGCGGCTGCGCCAGATACATCTGGCCGGAGCCGCCCGACACCTTCGGCATCGCCTTCAGCGCAGCCTCGACGGCGAGGCGCACCTCGTTCGCGCGGCCGCCCGCCTTCTCGATCAGGCCGGCCGCGAGGCCCTCCTCGTCGTCGACGAGGACCTTCAGGATATGCTCCGGCGCGAACTGCTGGTGGTCGCTGGAGGCCGCCAGCGTCTGCGCCGACTGCACGAAGCCGCGCGCGCGCTCGGTATATTTCTCGAGATTCATGGATCGTCTCTCCTTTCGTCGCATCGCCCGCCTTCGCGGCACGCTGCGCTCGTCCCTGGAGTCCGGCCCCCGCATTCGGCGGACCGCCCGCGGTGGATATGGGTGGGCGGATGATCCCGATAAAGAGGGGCACGCGCCAGACGTTGCAAAAATGTTACGCTCAACGCGAGGCCCCGGCATAGGCGGCGGAAAGGGACCCTTCCGCCTCGCACGGCTAAGCGCGCACCGCCTTGATCTCGATCAGAAAGCCGCTCGCCGGCAAGGCCGGAAGCTGCGAGAGATCGACCGAGAGGTCCTGCGCCGGCACGTCATAGTCGACCTTGCGGACCATGACGCCGAGCATCGCCTTCATGACGTCGATCGTCAGCCATTCGCCGGCGCAGCGGTGGTTGACGACATGCTCGCCGCCGCCCTGCGGGATCATCGTGTAGGCGTCGCCCGGCCAGTCGAGGAAGCGCTCCGGGCGGAAGACGTCGGCGTCCGTCCAGTGCCGCTCCTCGTGGCAGGTGCCATAGAGATCGAGCATGAAGCGGTCGCCCTCCTCGAAGTCGTGGACGCGCCAGGAGAAGCGCCGCCGCGCGATGCCGGCAACGACCGGGAAGAAGGGCGCCGTCCGCCGCACCTCCTGCGCGAAGGCCTCGAGGAAGGCGTCGTCCCGTTCCAGCCTCTCCCGCATCTCCGGATGGTCGTGCAGCGCCAGCATGGCGAAGGTCATGAAGCGGGCGACGGCGACGGTCGGGCGCAGGATGTTCAGCATTTCCACCGCCGCGACGTCGAGGTCCAGCGGATTGCCGTTCAGATCCCGGTGCCGGGCGATGATGTCGGCGGCCGAGCCTTCCGGCGGCGCGCGGAAGCCCGCCCGTACTTCCTCTATCAC
The DNA here is from genome assembly GCF_041027365.1 of Jiella sp. M17.18. Lineage (NCBI taxonomy): Bacteria > Pseudomonadati > Pseudomonadota > Alphaproteobacteria > Hyphomicrobiales > Aurantimonadaceae > Jiella > Jiella sp. M17.18. The sequence continues at coordinate 652,040 of NZ_JBFTEH010000002.1, forward strand.
GCGGCGCATCAGCGCCTCGGAGTGGTGCCGGCGGGTGCGGGCGACCCAGTTGGACGGACCGACGGAGCCGGCATTGTCGATCATCGCGCCGAGTTCGTCGATGAGCCCGGCAAGCTCGTCGTCATCGAGTTCGACCCCGGCCCAGCGGCAGACCGCCCGGCCAATCGCGGTGCGAAACGCATCGTGCGCCTTGACCGCGCCGCGCCCCCGGAGCGCGGTGAGATGCGTCGTCAGTTCCTCGGCGGAAAGCCTGGCGATGTCGGCGAGGCGCTCCGGCACCATCATCGCCATGAACATCTCCTTGCGGTGGCTGTGGGCCGCCGCGTCCAGCGTCGCGACGCTGCCCTCGTCCTGCAGGAGGTGGAGCACGAAGCTCGGCAGCGCGCCGTTGCGGGTCATGCGCTCCGGCTCGTAGAACATCCGCGCCGCCTCGGCGCCGCGCAGGCAGTAGAACGTCTCGCCGAGGAGCCGGGCCGAGAAGATGTCGGTGTCCAGCTCGCGGCAGCGGTTGGAGATGAAGGCGTATCCCTCGCTCTTGAAGGCGAGCGAGCTGTCGAGGGCGTGAACGCTGGGAATGTCTGCCATGGGTGCCTCCTTCAGGCGGCTTTGGACGGGGAACCGGCGAAGATCGACCGGTCGAGTTCGCCGACCGAGCGCCGGCCGGACAGGCCGAGCGTCAGGTCGAGGTCGGCGGCGAGATTGTCGATGACCGCCCTCACGCCCGCCTCTCCGGCAAGCGCCAGGCCGCAGATGTAGGGCCGGCCGATCAGGACGGCGGTCGCGCCGAGGCCGAGCGCCTTGACGATGTCGGCGCCGGTCCGGATGCCGCTGTCGAAGAGCACCGGCACGCGGCTTTCGACCGCGTCGGCAACGAGCGGCAGCTGGTCGAGCGCGGCGGCGGCGCCGTCGACCTGGCGGCCGCCATGGTTGGAGACGACGAGGCCGTCCACGCCGCAGTCGAGCGCCCGGCGGGCGTCGTCCGGATGGAGGATGCCTTTCAGGACGATCGGCAGCCGCGTCTTCTCGCGCAGCGCCGCCAGCTTGTCCCAGGAAAGGTCGGTGCGCGAATAGATCGCCAGGAAGCGGCGGATGCTGTCGGCCAATTTCTTCGGCCCCATCGGCGCCGCGGCTCTGCTCCATTTGCGCTGCGAGCCCAGGAACTCCGCGAGCGAGGCCACGGCGCCGAGCCGCGGGCGGGGCAGCGGGCCGATCTCCTCGTCGGCCACCGACAGGCGCTGGAACACCGGGTCGGACAGATAGTTGGCGATGCCGCGCCCGCGCAGGAACGGCAGATAGCCGAGGTCGAGGTCGCGGCAGCGCCAGCCGAGTTCGGTGGTGTCCAGCGTCACGACGATCGCTTCGTAGCCGTAGCGCTCCGCACGATCGAGGAAGCTCTCGACCAGTTCGTCGCGGGCGGACCAGTAGAGCTGGAACCAGCGAGGACCGGAGCCGACCGCGTCGGCCACCGCTTCCATCGGATAGGAGGCCTGGTTGGAGGTGACGAAGCCGATGCCGGCAGCCGACGCCGCGCGGGCCGCGGCGAGATCGGCCTCGCGATGCGCCATCTCCAGGACGCCGATCGGGCCGAGCAGGAAGGGGAGCGGCAGCGTCCGGCCGAACAGCTCGATGGAAAGATCCCGGCTCGAGACGTTGCGCAGCATGCGCTGGACGATCGGGTAGCGGTCGAAGGCGGCGCGGTTCTCCGCCATGGTCCGTTCGGCGCCGGCACCGCCGAGGAAATAGGCGGCGGAACTGGCGTCGAGCTTCTTCTTCGCCGCCGCTTCCAGCGCCGCCGGCGCCGTCGGCACGGCGGGCCGCCGGCCCAGCAGGCCGTCGGCATAGATCTTCGTCTGGCGATGACGGCCGAGGGACGGCATGGGGGATCGCGCTCCAAATCCTCCGGGCTGCTGGAGCATTATGAGCGAATCGGCGGGTCCGTTCCCTGCCGATGCAGATCGAGTGGAGAGACACCTAAAGGAGGCGGCGCGCGAGCGGCTGAACGCGCCTCAGGGCGCTTTCCGCACCGACGCGGTGCCGGTCGCGGGTATCGGGGCTACTCTGAACGAAAAGGGCGCCGCGAGTGACGCGACGCCCTTTCCAGATTTCGATCGGTTGAGACCGACGGCTCAGCCGTTGGAGGCCATCAAGAACGCCGGGAGCTCGTTGCCCTCGCCGTCCTTGGCGCCCTCGCCGTCGCCGCCGTCCTCGGACTTCTTCTTGCGCGGCCGGCCGCGCGGCTTCGGCGCCGCACCGGCCTCGGCGTCCTCCGGCTTGGCGCTGCGACGGCGCGCCGGCTTGGCGGTCTCGCCGCTCTCGGACGCCGGCTCGGCACTCGCCCCGCCAGGCGCTGCAGTTTCCGCCGCGCCTTCGACACCGCGCTCCCGGCGCGGACGACCCCGGCGCTTCGGCCGATCGCTCTCCGCCTCGCCGCCGGCCGACCCGGCGATAGCTGCCTCGACGGTCTCGCCCTGCGCGCCTTCCGCGGGCTGCGTCTCGCGCCGCGGACGATGGTCGCCACTGTTCTGGCGCGGCTGGTCTCCGCCGGACGCCATCTCCACGCCGCCGGCCGGGCGATCCTGGTCGATCACCGGCTGGGGTCCCATGCCGTTCGGCTGGAAGCGCTCGCGGCGATCGCGATTGCGATCGCGGTTCTGGTCGCGGCCGCCACCATTGCCGTCCCGCTGCCCGTTGAAGTCGCGGCCGCCATTGCCGGCCTGCTGGCGCTCGCCGTTCTGGCCGCCGCCGTTGCGATAGCCGCCGTCGCGGTTGTTGTCCCGATAGCCGCCCTGCTGGCGACGCTCGTTGCGATCCTGGTTCCGGTCCTGGCCGCGATCCTGCCCACGGTCCTGATAGTCGCCGCGGTAGCCCGACGTCTCCAGGCCGTCCTCGTCCTCGTCGTCGGCGTCGTTGTCGCGCGCATTCTGGTCGTCGCGCGGCTGAAACTGCGCCTGCGCCGCGGCGATGATGCGGTTGTAGTGCTCGGCGTGCTGGAGATAGTTCTCGGCCATCACCCGGTCGCCCGAGGCGGACGCATCGCGCGCCAGCTGGGCGTACTTCTCCGCCACATGCTGCGCAGAGCCGCGGATCTTCACGTCCGGACCGTTCGACTCGTAATTCCGCGACAGCGGGTTCGGGCCCTTGCGTCCGCGACCCCGCATACGGTTCTTCTGCTGTCCTGGCCTCATGCTCTTCCTGTTCTTTGGATGCGCCGGCAGCGCCGGTCTGGCCTTAGCCATAGACGCATACAGCGTCCCAGAAGGCGGCTCCGGCATCGCAGAACCGCTGATCAAGATGTTAAAGTCGATATCGCCTGGCGATGAGACCCGCAGGCCCGACGGACGGCCTTTCAGCCATCTCGAGCATCCCTCGGCCGCGCCGTCCGGGATGTCCCCCTCGATTGTTCCGCTTGGATGCGACCCTAGTGGGGAAACCCTGCTGTCACAAGCACTTTCTCCGAATAGTCGTCATTTCGAACGGTTGTGTGACGCTATTGCGCCGAATCGGGGTTTTCGCGCCGCCGGGTTGCGGCGAAGGCGAGCACCCGGATGATTCCGGACAGGTCGCGATGCGTCGCGGCAAGCCTCATGCCGCCACCCGAAAACACGGCCGCCACGTCGTCCGCCTGCCCCGCGCCGATCTCGACCATGACCTGCCCGTCATGCGCGAGTGCGTCCCGCGCAGATGCTGCAATCGTGCGATAAGCCGAAAGGCCGTCGACGCCCCCGTCGAGTGCGAGAACCGGATCATGCTCGCGCACCTCCCGGGCGAGCGAGCGAATCTCTTCGCTGGGGATATATGGGGGGTTGGAGACGATAAGATCAAGGGGGCCGCCGACCGCCGCGAGGAAATCCCCCCGGACAGCCAGCATCCGGTCGGCGACGCCGGCGACCGCGGCATTGCGCATCGCCGTCGTCAGGGCTCCGGCCGCGACGTCGACGGCAAGGCACAGCGAGGACGGGAACAGCGCCAGCAGCGACACCGCGATCGCCCCGGTGCCGGTGCCGAGGTCGGCGAAGCGGCAGGTTCCGCCCTGCCGCGCCCGCGCATCGAGGAAGGCGCGCGCCGCCTCGACCAGCGTCTCGGTGTCGGGACGCGGTTCCAGCGTCTGCGGCGACAGGAAGAACTCGTGCTCGTAGAATGCCCGCCGGCCGATGATCCGGTGCACCGGCTCGCCGGCGAGGCGGCGCTCGAGGAACGCCGCCAGCCTGACTTGCGCTTCCGGCGGAACGCGCCGCGACGAGGCGGCGTGGACGGTGCCCGGCTCCAGCCCGGCCGACTCGGCGAGAAGCAGCCGCGCATCCAGCTCGGGCGTTCCGGTGCCGGCGGCGCGAAGGCGGGTGGCGGCGGCGCGCAGGACGTCCGCCAGCGGCTTCCCGCCCGCGCCGTCCGTCTCAGCCATCGACGCCCACCGCGGCCAGCTGATGCGCCTGATGGTCGGAAATCAGCGCGTCGACGAGTTCGTCCATCTCGCCCTCGATCACGCGGTCGAGCTTGTAGAGGGTGAGGTTGATGCGGTGGTCCGTTACCCGACCCTGCGGAAAGTTGTAGGTGCGGATGCGCTCCGAGCGGTCGCCGGAGCCGACCTGGCTCTTGCGCGCCGCCGAGCGCTCGTCGTCGGCCCGCTGGCGTTCGAGGTCGTAGAGCCGGGCCTTGAGAACCTGCATCGCGCGGGCGCGGTTCTGATGCTGCGACTTCTCCGAGGACGTCACGACGATTCCCGTCGGAAGATGCGTGATGCGCACGGCAGAGTCGGTGGTGTTGACGTGCTGGCCGCCGGCGCCGGACGAGCGCATCGTGTCGATGCGGATGTCCTCGGGGCGCACGTCGATGTCCACCTCTTCGGCCTCGGGCAGCACCGCGACGGTCGCCGCCGAGGTGTGGATGCGCCCGCCGGATTCGGTCTCCGGCACACGCTGCACGCGGTGGACGCCGGATTCGAACTTCAGCTTGGAGAAGACGCCGGCGCCGCGGATCGAGGCGATGACCTCCTTGTAGCCGCCGACCTCCCCCTCGCTGGCGGACAGGATCTCGACCTTCCAGCCGTTGAGTTCGGCAAAGCGCTGATACATGCGGAAGAGATCGCCGGCGAAGAGCCCGGCCTCGGAGCCGCCGGTGCCGGCGCGGATCTCCAGGATGGCGCCCTTCTCGTCCGCCGCATCCTTCGGCAGGAGCAGGATGCGGATGCGGCCGGTCAGGTCCTCCAGCCGCTCCTTCAGATCATCGATCTCGGCCTCGGCAAGTTCGCGCATCTCGCGGTCGGCGGAGGGGTCGTTCAAGAGCTGGCGCGAGTCGGCGAGCTCGGCTTCGGTGCGGCGGAACTCGCGGATCGCGGCCACCACCTCCTCCAGCGAGGCATATTCGGCGGCGAGGCGCGAATAGACGTCGTGCTCCGGCCCCGAGGCCATCTCGGCTTCGAGCTTGTCGTAGCGCGACAGGATTTCGTTGAGCGTGGCTGTCGGCAGTGTCGCCATACTGTCCTTGATCGGAATCTCGGTGTGAATCGGAGCGCCGGCGCGGCGCGTGCCGGACCGCCGTCGGCTCGGAGCCGCGCATGCGGCTCCGGCGATGTGCCGCTAATATGGTATCGCGTGGCTCTTGGCGAAATCCACCAGCGCCTGGCGGAGCGTCACCGCCGGCAGCGTCTCGGAGAGATGGGCGTCCATCAGCTCGGACAGCTCCGAGGCGTCGAGCGCCACGATCATCGCCTTCACCGGCCCGACCGACGGCGCCGCCATCGAGATGGAGCGGAAGCCGAGGCCGATCAGCGCCATCGCCGACAGCGGCCGCCCGGCCATCTCGCCGCACAGCGTGACCGGGACGCAGTGGCGGCGGCCGGCGTCGAGCACCAGGCGCAGCGCCCGGAAGAACGGCGCGGACAGATCGTCGAACCGGCCGGCCATGCGGGTATTGCCGCGGTCGACCGCAGTGAAGAACTGGAACAGGTCGTTGGAGCCAATCGACACGAAGTCGAGGGATTCCATCAGCGCGTCGAGCTGGAAGAGCAGCGCCGGCACCTCGATCATCGCGCCGATCTTCAGCGCCTTCGGCAACTCGTAGCCGAAGCGCGTCAGATGCTTCAGCTCGCGCTGGATCAGCTCGCGCCCCTGCCGCACCTCGGAGACGTCGGTCACCATCGGGAACATGACGCGCAATTCCCGCCCGGCGGCGGCCTTCAGAAGCGCGCGCAGCTGCGTGCGCATCAGCCCGGGGCGGTCGAGCGCCAGCCGCAGAGCGCGATAGCCGAGCGCCGGATTGTCCTCCGGCGACTGGTTGAGATAGGGCAGCAGCTTGTCGCCGCCGACATCGAGCGTGCGGAAGGTCACGGGCCGGCCGCCGGCGGCGTCGAGCACCGCGGAGTAGAGCCGCTCCTGGTCGCTCGCGCGCGGCATGGTCGAGGCCACCATGAACTGCAGCTCGGTGCGGAACAGGCCGATGCCTTCCGCCCCCGACTCCTCCAGCTGCGGCAGATCGACCAGCAGGCCGGCGTTCATCTGGAGCTGGATCTCGACGCCGTCCTTGGTCCGGCTCGGCTGGTCGCGCAGCGACCGATAGCGCTGCTGGCGCTCGGCCCGGAAGCGCACCTTGTCGGCGAAGAGCGCCTCGATCTCGCCCGGCGGGCGCAGATGGACGCTGCCGTCCTCGCCGTCGACGATGATCGCGTCGCGGTTCTCCGACATGGAGACCGCGCCCTTGGCCTGGCCGACCACCGGGATGCCGAGCGCGCGGGCGACGATGACGACGTGGCTGGTCGGCGCGCCCTCTTCCAGCACCAGGCCCCGGATCTGGCCGCGGCGATAGTCGAGGAGTTCGGCCGCGCCCATCTGGCGCGCGACCACGATCGTGTCGTCGGCCTCGGCGAGGTCGCCGTCGGCGCGTCCGATCAGCTGGCGCAGGAGCCTGTTGGCGAGGTCGTCGAAATCGTGCAGCCGCTCGCGGATATAGGGGTCGGTGAGGTGCATCATGCGGGCGCGCATGTCGGACTGCACCTTCTCGACCGCGGCTTCGGCGGTCAGGCCGTTGCGCACCGCCTCCTCCAGCCGGCGCACCCAGCCCCGGTCGTGCGCGAACATGCGGTAGGCTTCCAGCACCTGGCGGTGTTCGCCCTCGCCCGCGACGTCGCGGCGGGCCAGCATGTCCTCGATCGAGACGCGCAGGAAGCCGAGCGCCTCCCCGAGCCGCTCGACCTCGGCCTCCATGTTCTCGTTGAAGAGGTTGGTGACGACGACGCGCGGCTCGTGCAGGACCACGCGGCCGATGCCGATCCCCTCGGACAAGGCGACGCCCTCGAAGGTGACCGGCCGCGTCAGGTCGAGGGCGACGCCCGGCCGGGTCAGCCCTTCGAGGCCGCCGGCGGCGATCATCTCGGCGACGACCATCGCCACCGTCTCCAGCGCCTCGGACTCCTCGTCGCGATAGACCCTCGCCGACTTGTTCTGGACGACGAGGACGCCGAGCGTGCGCCCGGCTCTGAGGATCGGGACGCCGAGGAAGGAGTGGTAGATCTCCTCGCCGGTCTCCGGCAGGTAGGTGAACGCCGGATGCTTCTGCGCGTCGGAGAGGTTCAGCGGCCGCGCCGTCGCGGCGATGGTGCCGACGAGGCCCTCGCCGAGCTTCAGCTGGGCGAGGTGGACCGAGCCGGGGTTCAGGCCTTCGGTGGCGTAGAGTTCGAGGACGGCGTCGGCCCGCAGGACGTAGAGCGAGCAAACCTCCGCCACCATTGTCTCGGCGATCAGCCTGACGATCTGATCGAGTCGCGACTGCGGCTCGAGGCGCTCGGCCATGAGCTCCCGGATGCGGCGCATGAGAACGCGCGGACCTGACATGTCGTTTCTGATCAACGCGGTCGTCCGTTTCCGGCGATCTGCCCCGTCAGCCTGCCCGGCCGCCGGGCGAATCGCCCGCTCTGCATCAGATCACAATTTCACGACTCTCCCAACCGGGCGAAGCGCAGCAAGAATGAGACGGGCCGCGGAGCGACCGCCCCCGCCTGATAGCGGCCGCAACCCACGGCTTCAAGTCCGCAGATCGGGCGAGCGCAGGCCCGCGATCCTGCCCACCGGGGGAGGTCTCGGCCGGCCCCGGAAGCCTACGCCTTGTCGAGCCCGTAGACGGAATGGAGCGCGCGCACCGCAAGCTCGGTATAGTCGCCGTCGATCAGGATGGAGATCTTGATCTCCGAGGTGGTGATGGCGCGGATGTTGATGCCGCGCGCCGCCAGCGCCTTGAAGGCCGTCGCCGCGACACCGGTGTGGCTGCGCATGCCGACGCCGATCACCGAGACCTTGGTGAGGCCCGTCTCGCTCTGCATGGCGTCGTAGCGCATCTCGCCCTTGGCCTTCTCCAGAAGCGTCGTCGCCTTCGCAAGGTCGCCGGCCGGCACGGTGAAGGTCATGTCGGTCGAGGCGCCGGATTCGGAGATGTTCTGGACGATCATGTCGACGTTGACGCCGGCGTCGGCGAGCGGCCCGAAGATCGCCGCGGCGACGCCCGGACGGTCCTCCACCCGCCGCAGCGAGATCTGCGCCTCGTCCCTGGCGTAGGCGATGCCTGTGACGACCTGCTGTTCCACGATGTCATCCTCGTCGCAAATGAGGGTCCCCGGAGGGTTGTCGAAGTCGCCCATGCCGGGGGCGTCCGGGTCCTCGAAGGAGGAGCGCACGAAGGTGCGCACCTTGTGAACCATGGCGAGCTCGACCGAGCGCACCTGCAGGACCTTGGCGCCGAGCGAGGCCATTTCCAGCATCTCCTCGAAGGAGATCCGGCTCATGCGGCGGGCCTTCGGCTCGATGCGCGGATCGGTCGTGTAGACGCCGTCGACGTCGGTATAGATGTCGCAGCGATCGGCCCCGATCGCCGCGGCGATCGCGACGGCCGAGGTGTCGGAGCCGCCGCGCCCGAGCGTCGCGATGCGGTTGTCCGGTGCAAGTCCCTGGAAGCCGGCAATCACCGCGACCTGGTCCTCGTCGAAGCGCCGCGCGATCTCGGAGGCGTCGATCTCCTGGATGCGGGCCGCGCCGTGCGCGNCGATGCGGTTGTCCGGTGCAAGTCCCTGGAAGCCGGCAATCACCGCGACCTGGTCCTCGTCGAAGCGCCGCGCGATCTCGGAGGCGTCGATCTCCTGGATGCGGGCCGCGCCGTGCGCGCCGTCGGTGCGGATCGGGATCTGCCAGCCCTGCCAGGACCGGGCGTTGACGCCCATCTCCTGCAGCGTGATCGCCAGGAGCCCGGCGGTCACCTGCTCGCCCGACGCCACCACCGCGTCGTATTCGCGCGCGTCGTGCATCGGGGCCGCCTGCCGGCACCAGCCGACCAGCTCGTTGGTCTTGCCGGACATGGCCGAGACGACGACCGCGCAGTGATGGCCGGCGTCGACCTCGCGTTTGACATGCCGCGCCACGTTGCGGATGCGGTCGATGTCGGCGACGGAGGTTCCGCCGAATTTCAGGACGAGACGGGCCATGGGAACGGTTCGGCGTCTGAAGCCGGGAAAGAGCCGGCGCTTTTACATGAACGAGCGATGTCGCGGCGCCGGATGCGTCCCGGCGGGCGGGCGTTCCCTAGCCGATGCGGCGGGGGATCGCAATTCCCTACGCGCGGTGTTGGCCGCGGCGCGAGGCCGGCGCCCGGCCGGCTCAGGCCCGGCGGTTGCCGCCGGCATGCGCCAGACGCCGCATCTGCACCATCGCCATCGGATGCCTCAGGCTCTCGGCGTCGGTCTCCAGCGTCAGCTCGTCGGCACCGCGCTTGGTCGTGCGGGCGACCAGTTCGAAGACCGACGCCGTCGTCGTCTGCAGCGCCTTTTCCGGCGAGGCGCCGGACAGGATGCGGGCGAGGAAGACCGCGGAGGTGAGGTCGCCGACGCCCTTCGGCGCGTTGTCGATCAGCCGGTGCTCGGCGAGGATCGTCTCGAAGTCGCGCACCAGGAGATTGCCGGTGCCGCCGCGCAGCATGCCGAAGGCGGAGGTGACGACGACGGTGCGCGGCCCCAGCGCGCTCGCGGCTTCCGCAAGGTCGCGGTTGTCGGCGAGGTCCAGGCCGCAGAGGAACTCCAGCTCGGATCGGTTCGGCGTCATGATGTCAGCCACCGGCAAGAGATGGTCGCGGATCGCCTCCAGCGTCTCCTTCGGCTGGTAGAGCCGGCCGGCATCGGCCGTCGCGGGATCGCAGAGGACGATCGCCTGCGGGTTCGCCCGTTTCACCGCCTCGATCAGCCGGAGCGTCGGGGCGATCTGGTCCGCCGCGCCGAAATAGCCGGTGAGCACCGCCCCGACCTCGCCGAGCCAGGGCGAGCGGGCGAGATCCTCGACGAGCGCGGAAAACGCTTCCGCCGGCGGCACGATGCGGGTGCCCTTTCCGTGGCCGGGGTGGAAGGGCAGCGTCACCGTCGGCACCGACCAGACGGGAAAGCCCAAAGTCTCCAGCGCGAAGGCGGCGGCGCGGTTGCCGACGCTGCCGCGCGCGACATGGCTGGAGATCGAGATCACGGCGAGCCGGTCCCGCCCCGGCATCGTCTCCCCGGCCATGTCAGCCCGCCACCAGCTGGCGCACGAGAAGGAGCAGGAAGACCACGAGCCCGGCGACGCCGGCGAGCCGGCCGATGCGCGTGCCGATCACCTCGATCCGGTCGTTCGGATCGGCGTCGCCTGCCGTGAAGTGCTCCCGTGTCCGGAGGAACATCGCGGCCGCATGCGCGCCGATCTGCGGGTCGGTCTCGTGCCGCACCCGCTCCAGGATGGCGCGCGCCTCGCGCTGGCGTTCGTCTTCGGGCGGCTGATGGTCCATGGCCACCACCTCTCGCCGAAATGGCGGCGGAGGGCAACAGGGGAGCGGCGCGGGGCGACGGTCACGCTCGGCAGGTGGCCGTCATCCTGCGGATGCAAGGGGCTGGCGATGCGCCACTCGGAGCAGCCGGCTCAGACGCGCTCCAGCGGCCGGTGCGGACCCTGGGGCAGGTCCACGCGGATCGTGTCGCCCGGTCGCACGACGCCGCCGACGCGCACCACAGTCATGATGCCGGCCTTGCGGATCAGTTCACCGCCCGGCCCCTTGCCCAGCACCGCCTTCAGGAGACCCGGCCGGAAGGCGTCGATCTGGCGGCAGGGATTGCGCAGGCCGGTGACCTCCAGCACGGCGTCGGCCCCGAGCCGCAGCAGCGCTCGACGCGGCAGGTCGAGCAGCGATACGCCGCGGGTCGCGACATTCTCGCCGAGGTCGCCCGGACCGACAGGGAAGCCCTGGCCGGCCAGTTCCTCGAACAGTTCGGCGTGGATCAGGTGCACCTGGCGCAGGTTCGGCCGGGTCGGATCGACGGCGACGCGCGAGCGGTGCTGCACGGTGACGCCCGAATGCGCGTCGCCCGCGACGCCGAGGCCCGCAAGGAGGGTGATCTCAGGCGTCGGGGCCTTGGAAAACCGATGCTCCCCGTCCCGGCAGACGGCGACGACGTGTGCTGTCATGGAATTCCCGCTTTGCCTGCATGTCCTCTTAAGCTTCTTTCCATGCTAATTTTGGGAAGGAGGATCGAGCCATGGGACAGACATCGGCAAGGAAGTCAGCAGGACCGCGTGACGCGGCGACGAAGGTTGCGCA
>NZ_JBFTEH010000020.1:0-31069 GCF_041027365.1 Jiella sp. M17.18
GCGTTCGGCGATCTGCGGGACCGAAGCTTTCGATCGCTGTATTGCTGCTCGGACAGCGTGCGTGGTCGTGGCGCATCCGTGAAGAACTTGTCCCATAGCGCATCCCTATGCTGACGCGATAAGCTACCACCACAGTGCGGGACTAAACACCTAGGACAAGTAGTTGCCTTCTATGGAGCGCTATCGTTGCTGATTGCCGTTTATGTTCCGCCAACCGGCACCAACTTTAAACGTACGACCTAATCGGCAGTCACGCCTTTGCGGCCGCTTTGCGCCCATTCCCGCCGTTTAGGGAGTGATGGCAGCCACCCGGTAGCTGCCGTTCATCAGGGCCAGCTTCGCCGGCCAAGTGACTCTGCTAAGCATCTCCCAACTCGCCCCCTTCAAGCTGTGCTCATCCGAGGCACCCGGCGTCACTGCAGTCCAACGGCCCTGTCACGTATCGGAGAACCATCTCCACGCATTCGGCCCCGAGCTCGGCCTGGCCGCTCTCCGACCAGAGACCCGGCCCGAAGATGGCGCCGAAGGTGTGTCGGTTGGAGACGTTGAAGTAGCTGAGCGCGCTGATCAGCCAGTGCAGCGTCAGGGGCGTGATTTCGGGGCGGAAGACGCCGGCGCGCTTGCCGCGCTCGAGGAGGGCGGCGACGCGTTCGATCGCCGGGCGGTTAACCGCCGCGATGTTCGGCGACTTGCCGAGGAACGCGCCATTGTGGACGTTTTCGATCATCACCATGCGGATGAAGCTCTCGCTGCGGCGGTGATGCTCGAAGGTGAAGGCGGCGAGGCGGCGCAAGGCCTCGACCGGTTCTAGATCGTCGAGATGCAGGTCCGCTTCTTCGAGGCGCACCTTTCGATAGGCCTCTTCGAGCACCATGCGGTAAAGTCCGTTCTTGTCGCCGAAGTAGTAGTAGATCATGCGCTTCGACGTGCGCGTCTTGGCGGCAATGTCGTCGATCCGGGCGCCCGACAGGCCGTTTGCGGCGAATTCCGATTCGGCGACCGACAGGATGTCGGCCTTGACCGCTTCCGGGTCGCGCTTGCGACCTTTTCCTCCGGCGGCCGCACCCTCGGCATCCCTATCCGTAACGTCCATCATGGTCTCCCATCTCCGGTCGCCGGACCATAGCAAATGTACTGGTCTGTACAAACCGCTTGACCTTAATATGAACTAACCGGTACAAACAATGCGTCGCGGTGGGAGGATCGTCGCGTCGGGAGGTATTGGATGAAGGCAGCTGCAGTCGCCGAGACGATGGCGCGGGATGCGGTGGAGGCGCCGGCAAGGCGCGGTCCATCTGTCGTCGCAGGGCTGATCGGTCGCGGCATTCAGCTCTCGCGCACGCCCGCCATGCAGGAGGCGGCCGGCGCGCGCCTCGGCATGCGCTTCGTCTACCAGCTGCTCGACGCGGACATCATGGGCGATCCGCAGCCGGATCTCGCGACGATCCTGCGGGCGGCCGAACTTTGCGGCTTTGCCGGCGTCAACGTCACCTATCCCTTCAAGCGCCAGGTCATCCCGCTGTTGGACGTCTTGTCCGATGCGGCGCAGCGCGTCGGCGCCGTGAACACGGTGGTCTTCCGTCACGGGAAGCGCTTCGGCCACAACACCGACTGCTGGGGCTTCGCCGAGAGCTTCCGGCGTGGAATGCCGGGCGTCGCGACATCTGCAGTGCTGCTGATCGGTGCCGGCGGAGCAGGGGGCGCCGTCGCCCACGCCCTTCTCGACTGCGGCGTGGAGCGCATCCTGGTGTTCGACATCGAGCCGGCGAGTGCCGATGCCCTCGTGCGCAGCCTCAATATGCGGGCCGGCGGAAAATGCCTTGCCGGGCGGGTCGACGATCTTGCGGCGGCCGCGCGAGCCGCCGACGGCATCGTCAACGCATCGCCCGTCGGCATGGCGAAGCTGCCTGGGCTGCCGATTCCGGCGGACTTGATCGCACCGCGCCATTTCGTCGCCGACGTCGTCTATTTCCCGCTGGAGACGGAGCTTCTCAAGGCGGCGCGGGAGAAGGGCTGCCGCGTCCTGCCGGGCTCGGGCATGGCGCTGTTCCAGGCGGTGCGCGCCTTCGAACTCTTCACCGGTGTCAAGCCGGATGTCGCCGCCATGCAGGAGACCTTCGACAGCTTCGCGCGCTGACTTGCCTGCGGCGGCCGTCGGCATCGCAATCGTCCGGTGGGCGCGCCCACCGATCCATCGCCTCGCGGGGAGCGGGGTGCAGAGACGCTCAAAAGGGAGGAACCTCATGCGTCACATGCTCAAGCGTTCGATCTTCGCAACGGTTGCGGCCGCCGCGCTTCTCGCGGCAGGCGCCGCCGGCGCCCAGACGATCAAGTTCGGCCATGTCGATCCCGACGAATGGACCTCGTCGAAGAAGGGGGCCGCGGCGCACATCTTCAAGAATGTCGTCGAGGGCGAGAGCGACATGAAGGTGCAGATCTTCCCGGCCGCCTCGCTCGGCAACGAGACCGAGCTGATCCAGCAGGCCGAGGACGGCACGACCCCGGTCGTCATGGTCTCCGGCGCGATGCAGCAGGTCTGCAAGCCGGCCGCCGTGCTCGACATCCCCTACATGTTCCCCTCGGCTTCGATCGCCTGGACGGTGCTCGACGGCGACTTCGGCAAGCAACTCGCCAAGACCTGCCTCGACCAGACCGGCCTGCGCACGCTCGCCTATGGCGAGACGGGCTTCCGCAACTTCACCAACAACGTCCGGCCGATCAAGACGCCGGCCGACATGAAGGGACTGAAGTTCCGCGTCCAGGACGTGCCGCTCTACGTCGAGATGGTGAAGGCGCTCGGCGGCGAGCCGACCCCGATCGCCTGGTCGGAACTGCCGAACGCGCTGTCGACCGGCGTCGTCGACGGCGAGGAGAACCCCGTCGGCGTGATCTACAACAACAATCTGCAGAAGCTGCAGAAGTACATGACGCTCGACCACCACGTCTACGCGACCGACTTCCTGTTGATCAACAACGACTTCTACAACTCGCTGACGGACAAGCAGAAGCAGGTGATCGACAAGGCGGGCCGGATGGCCGGCCTGATGGGCCGGGCGATCCAGGAGTACACCACCGCCGACGGCGTCCTGAAGGTCGCCGCCGACGGCATGCAGGTCTATTCGCCGACGCCGGCCGAGCTGAAGGAGTTCCGCGACGCGGCGCAGCCGCCGGTGATCAAGTTCCTGAAGAGCGATCTCGGCAGCGACGCCGAGTGGATCGACAAGCTGCAGAGCGCGGTGAAGTCCGCCGAGGGCAGCGACAAGCAGGACTGATCGCGTCGCGCGATCGTCGTCGCGGATGCGCCTTCCCGGGCGCATCCGCCCCCGAGCTTCCCGTCACTCGCACCGAGGCCGCCATGCTGCGCCTGATCCGGTCCCTCTCGCGTGCCGTCTCGCTCGTCCTTGCCGTCCTGGCGGGGCTGACGATGGCCGCGATCTTCGGCATCATCTTCGTCAATTCGCTGCAGCGCTATCTCTTCGGCACCTCGTTCCAGTGGGGTGAGAAGCTGCCGATCTACCTGACGATCTACGGCGTCATGTTCGGCACCGCGCTCGGCTATCTGCAGGACCGTCACGTGCGCTTCACGGTGATCACCGACCTGATCCCGGCGCGGGTCCGGCACGTCCTCTACCTGATCGTCGATCTCGTGATGGTCGCAGCCGGCGTGATGCTCGCCTGGTCCGGCTGGCTGTTCGCGGAGAGCCGCGGCCGCGTCGACGCCTCCTCGATCCGGGAGGCCGCACGCGGCCTCGCAACCACCACCGGCATCGACGGCCTCGCGATCTTCGGCAAGCTCTATCCCTATCAGCTGGCGCTCGCGATCGGCGGCGCTCTCGTCGCGGTCGCGGCGCTGGTGAAATTTGCGGAACGGCTTTTGGAGCCGGTCGGGGCGGAGCCGCAGGCCGGCGCCGAGATCAGCGAAGGGATGGGCTTCTAGATGGTCTACCTCATCCTCGTCGGCAGTCTCGCCATCGGCACGCCCGTCGCCTTCGCCATCTGCGCCGCGCTCTTCTACTTCATGGGGGTCGGCGCCTTTCCCTACCAGCTGAAGCTCGTCGCGACGCAGATGTTCTCCGGGCTGGACTCCTTCCCGCTCCTGGCGATCCCGCTCTTCGTGCTCGCCGGCGAGGTGATGAACGAGTCCGGCATCACCGTCCGCATCATCGCCTTCGCCATGGTGATCGTCGGACGGTTCCGGGCGGGCCTCGCGCTGGTCAACATCTGGGCCTCGGTGATCTTCGCCGGCCTTTCCGGCTCGGCGGTCGCCGATACCTCGGCGATCGGGCGCGTGTTCATTCCGGAGATGGCCCGGCGCGGATATCCCCTGGAATATGCTGCGGCGCTGACCGCCGCCTCCTCCGTGATCGGGCCGATCATCCCGCCGTCGATCCCGGTGATCATCTATGCGCTGATCGCCACCGGCGTCTCGGTGCCGGCCCTGTTCGTCGGCGGCATCGTGCCCGGGGTGCTGCTGGCGATCTTCCTCTCCGCCTATGTCATGATCTTTTCGGCCAGGTACGAACGCGGCGCTCCCTCACCTGTAGAGGAGCAGCAGCGCCCGCGGGGGATGATCCTCCTCGACGGCCTGCTGCCGCTGCTGATGCCGGTCTTCGTCGTCGGCACGATCCTCCTCGGCGTCGTCACGCCGACCGAGGCAGCGGCGATCGCGGTCGGCTACGCGCTGATCCTCGGCGTCCTGATCTACCGCGAGCTGCCGCTGAAGGCGTTGCCAGGGATCTTCTCGCGCTCGATGGTCGACTCCTCGATCATCATGATCATCATCGCGGCGGTCTCGGCCGGCAATTGGCTTCTGACCTACAACCGCATTCCCAACATGATCACCGAACTGACCCTCGCCTTCGTATCGAGCCAGTGGACGTTCCTGATCGCGGTGATCGTGCTGCTTCTCATCGTCGGCCTGTTCCTCGAAGGCATCGCAGCGATGCTGGTGCTGGTGCCGATCCTGCATCCGATGGCGCTCAGCCTTGGCATCGACCCCGTGCACTTCGGCATCGTCGTGATCTTCAACCTGATGATCGGCCTGATCACTCCGCCGATGGGCCTCTGCCTGTTCGTGGCGGATTCGATCGCCCATGTCGGCATCGGCAAGCTCACGCGGGCGATCCTGCCGTTCTTCCTGGTGGAGCTCGTCGTCCTTTTGATCCTCGCCTTCGTGCCGCAGACGGTAACCTACCTGCCGCGCCTCCTCGGATTTTGATGCGAAGGACCAGCATGCAGCGACAGGGCATCGCGAACTCGGAGGACCGCACATGAAGACGGCGATCGCGACAGTCTCGATCTCGGGCGACCTGAAGGAGAAGCTCGCGGCCATCGCGGCGGCGGGATTTTCCGGTGTCGAGATCTTCGAAAACGACTTCCTCGCCTTCGACGGCGGCCCGCGGGAGGTCGGCCAGATGGTCCGCGACCACGGTCTGGAGATCTCGCTCTACCAGCCGTTCCGCGATTTCGAGGGCATGCCCGAGCCGCAGCGGACCCGGACCTTCGACCGGGCCGAGCGAAAGTTCGACCTGATGGAGGAACTCGGCACCGACCTCATGCTCGTCTGCTCCAACGTCTCGCCGATCAGCCTCGGCGGCATCGACCGGGCGGCGGCCGATTTCCGCGAACTCGGCGAGCGGGCAGCAAGGCGCGGCCTCAAGATCGGCTATGAGGCGCTGGCGTGGGGACGCCACGTCAGCGACCATCGCGACGCCTGGGAGGTGGTGCGGCGTACCGACCACCCGGCTGTCGGCGTGATCCTCGACTCCTTCCACACGCTCGCCCGCGGTATCGATCCCGAGACGATCCGCTCGATCCCCGGCGACAAGATCGCCTTCATCCAGCTCGCAGACGCGCCGAAGATCGACATGGACCTGCTCTACTGGAGCCGGCACTTCCGCAACATGCCGGGTGAGGGCGATCTCGACGTCCCGGCTTTCATGCGGGCTGTGATGGCGACCGGCTATGGCGGCGTGATCTCGCTCGAGATCTTCAACGACCAGTTCCGCGGGGGATCGCCGAAGTCGATCGCCGTCGACGGTTACCGCTCGCTGGTCAATCTGATAGACGGCGTGCGTCGCGCCGAGCCCTCGATCACCGTCGATCTGCCGCAGATGCCGGACAGGATCGCGGCGAAGGGGGTCGAGTTCGTCGAGTTCGCCGCGAACGAGCAGGAGGCCGAGGAACTCGGCGCGCTGTTCGCCGCCATGGGCTTTCGGAAGGCCGGGCGGCACGTCTCCAAGGACGTGACCCTCTGGCGCCAGGGCGACATCAATCTCGTCGTCAACACCGAACGCGAGGGCTTTGCCCACGCCGCCTATCTGACCCATGGCACCTGCGTCTGCGATATCGGGCTGAAGGTGGAGGATGCCCGGGCGACGCTGGAGCGGGCGCGGGCGCTGAAGGCCGAGCCGTTCGAGCAGCCGGTCGGGCCGGGCGAGTTGAAGATCCCTGCGATCCGCGGCGTCGGCGCCGGGATCATGCACTTCCTCGACGAAAGAAGCGAACTGGCCGACGTCTGGAAGATCGAGTTCGGCGCATCCGATCGGGCGCCGGCCGTCGACGAAGTCGGGGAGGGAAGCGCCGGGCTCACCTGCATCGACCACATCGCCCAGACGATGAACTACGAGGAGATGCTGACCTGGACGCTGTTCTATGCCTCGATCTTCGCGACGCGCCGAACACCGATGGTTGACATCGTCGATCCCGGCGGGCTGGTGCGCAGCCAGGCGATCGAGACCGCCGACGGTCGCTTCCGCATCACACTCAACGGGGCCGAGAACCGCAAGACGCTGGCCGGGCACTTCATCGCCGAGAGCTTCGGGTCCTCGGTACAGCATCTGGCCTTCGCGACGGACGACATCTTCGCGACCGCCGAACGTCTGAAGACCCTCGGCTTCAAGCCGCTGGCGATCACGCCGAACTATTACGAAGACCTGGAAGCGCGCTTTGGCCTCGACCCAGACCTCACCGACCGCCTGAAGGCGGAGAACATTCTCTACGACCGGGACGGCGAGGGGCGCGAGTATTTCCAGCTCTATAGCCTGAATTACGGCGAAGGCTTCTTCTTCGAGATCGTCGAGCGCCGCAACGGCTATGACGGCTACGGCGCTTCGAACGCCCAGTTCCGCATTACGGCCCAGAAGCGCGGTCTCAGGCCGAAAGGCATGCCCAGGATTTGAATGAGGACGCCAGCGTAATCTGGTCGGCAGATGCTCTTGAACCTGTGATCCAGAAGGGACCGTGTCAACCTCCGTTCAGGCCTGTTCCGAGTGAAGGAGCCAGACTGGTGGCCTGCCCAACCTTCCGGGGTGATTGTTAGTGCAGGGTCGGGCTTTGCGCCATGGTTGGCGTAGGCGGCGACGCCGGTCAGTTGTGCGGCGCCGGCCATTGAACGGCCTGCGGTGCGGACGGCCGGTAGCCTAGCGATGAGTACGGACGTGCTATGTTGTAATGGCGGCGCCAGTTTTCGATCACAACCCGAGGTGCTTGGTCCCAGCATGTCATGGCTCGGAGTTCGGATAAAGATTTCCGGGGTTGTCTCGCTGATCTGTCGGATGGCTTCGAACGGCGTTTTGAACCGCAGAGCCTTGAGCTGCTTGGCGTAGTTGTAGGCGAGTAGCCAGTCCCTGACGTGCCGTCGCAGGTCATTGATGGATGTGTAGTGAAAGGATTTCACAGTCGCGTCCTTGATGGTCCGCACCATTCTTTCGGCCTGGCCATTCGTCCAGGGATGGTAAGGCTTTGTCTGACGATGCTCGATCTCGTTGGTCGCGCAGACGGCACCGAAGATGAGAGCGACGAAGCCGCTCGCGGCTCGTTTGTCGTGCTGGACGAACTGGACGCCGTTGTCGGTCAGCACGGTGTGGTTCCTGTATGGCACCGTCCTGACGAGGGCTTTGAGAAAGCGGCTGCGACGAGCTTCGTGGCTTTGCGATAGATCCTGGCGAAGACGATCTTCGAGGTGCGGTCGACGGCAACGAAGAGAAAGGCCTTGCCGCCTTCATGGCGCAGCTCGGCGATGTCGATGTGGAAATAACCGATCTCATAGACCTTGAAGCGTTTCGGCTTCTCCTGATCGGCCTTCGGCAAGCGGGAAATGCCATGCCTTTGCAGGCAGCGGTGAAGGCTCGAACGCGACAGATGCGGGATCACGTCCTTCAGCGCGACGTAGACATTATCCAGCGGCAGTCTGGCTTGAACACGCAGCGCGACGATGGCCGCTTCTTCCAGGGCCGACAGGACAGTGCTCGCCCTCTCTTTCGGCCCCATCGCCTAGTCCTCGACGCCGGGCCGCGATCGCCACTTCCTCACCGTCTTCTCGTTGATCCCGTAGCGCCTCGCGAGTTCAGCGATCGGAGCTTTCGATCGTTGTAGTTCTGCTCGAACGGCGTGCGTGGTCTTGGCGCTGCCGTGAAGAACCTGGCCCATAGCGCTTCCCTCTCTTTCGAGTTCAAGGATACGCGATCACACTGTGGGACTGAACATCTAGCCTCTTTGAGTGAGTAGAAGATCTCGCCGTTCAGAAGCTCGCCGCGGAGTTTGGAGCTGAAGCTCTCGCAGTAGCCGTACTCTCACGGGCTGCCGGGCGCGATGACGCCGTTCTCGCCCCGACCGCGACGATCCATTCTCTCACAGCCTTCGCGATGAACTCCGGACCGCTCTCTGACCGTACATGTCCCGGCGGTCCGCGCAGAATGAACAGGTCCGTCAGCACGTCGATGACGTTGATGGAGTTCAGCTTCCGAGCGATCCGGATCGCTAGGCTCTCTCGCGTGAACTCGTCGATAATATTCAGCATGCGGAACGTCATCAGTTCGCGGTTTCCAAGAGCCGTCGCGATAGGTCAACCGGCATCCGGATGTCGATGTGGAAGGTGCTTTTGCACGCACCGGTCTTTGCGAAGCCGGTGCGTGCGAAGGGTCGTTTAACGGTAAGTCCAATCCGATCAGGCGGGTAGGCGATCCCCCTGCACGGGATCAGCGTCGTTGATCTTCGCCACCGGTTTTTCGACCAGCGTCGAGACGAGGGCTCCAAGAAGCAGCGCCCAGAACGGCGCGCTGATGCCGAGGATCGAGACGTTCGACATCGCCACGACGAGGGCTACAAAGGCCCCGACCTGATAGCCGGCCGCCTTGCTGAAGGCCGACTGGAAGGCCATGACCAGGACGTTGATCATCGCGAGGCCCGCCACCGCGCCGATCAGCGCTCCCGGCAGCATCAGGATCAGCGGCACGACAGCGCCGGCGAAGATGCCGAACGCGGCGAACAGGACGCCGTTCACCACCGTCGCGGCGTATCGGCCCTCTCGACGTTCGCCCGCCTGGTCAGACGAGCAGATCGCCGTCATCGGGCCGGCAATGTTGGCGTTATGACCGCCCAGGAAGCCGGCAAGGATGCCGCCGATCCCGGAAATGATGGTCATGGCGTTGACCGGCGCGGCGTATTTCTCCGCCAGGAGCACGCCGGTCGCCTGCGCGTTCTCGGCGCCGACGACGAGGATCGCGAGCGGTACCGCGATGGCCAGGAAGGCGCCGACCGTAAAGCTCGGCGCCGTGAGTTCGGGCAGCACGAAGCTTATGCCGGCGGCGTGCGTCCCGAAGGAGCCTGTGATCGCGACCGCAGCGAGGCCGACGACGAGCGCAGACAGCACGGGCGGCACGACCTTGACGAAGCGCATCGACAGGAAGAAGGCCGCGACGGCCACGCCGACGACGATCGGCAGCGCTGACACGGCGTTGACCGCGCCGATGCCGAAGCGGATCAGCGCGCCGGCGATCATCGCCATCACGATCGGCATCGGCAGCCAGCGCATCACCCTGCCGATCAGGCCGGTGACGCCGAGGATGAGCACGAGCACGCCCGCCATGACGAAGGCTCCAACCGCCTGGTCGAAGGGAAACGTCGTCAGCGACCCCGCCACGAGCGCCGCACCGGGGATCGAATAGGCGCCGGTGATCGGCATCTTGTAGTAGAGGCCCATGACGAAGCTGATCAGGCCGCCCAGCCCGTAGATCGCCAGCAGCCATGCGACCGTCTGGCCGTTCGTCAGGTGACCGGCTTCGGCCGCGCCAATGACGATCAGCGCCGGGCCCGAGCAGCCGAAGATAGCCGCGACGAGCCCGGCGCTCGCGGTCTTGAGGTTGATGTTCGCGCCAAGATCCCGCAATCCCGCGCCAAACCCTGGTCCGGGCTCGAACAGCCCTCGCTTCGTCGTCTCCATGCCTTCCTCCCTGGTGATGCGCGCCCCCGCCGAACTCCTCACTGTCGACAAGGCGCTTGGATACATGAGCCGCTCAGCGGCCGGTGAAGTTCGCCTTGCGCTTCTCGTGGAAGGCCTCGACGCCCTCCTTGAAGTCCTCGGATTGGCGAAGGCGGCTGTAGTTCAGGCCCTCGATCTCGATCGCCGTCGTCAGGAAGGCGTCGTCGGTGTCGTTGAGCATCTTCTTCGCGGTGCGCTGAGCGAGCGGCGAGAAGGCCAGAAGCTCGTCGACCAGCGCGTCGACCGTCGACTCCAGTTCCCCGTCGGCAACGCATTCGGTGGCGATGCCCCACTCAACGGCCGTCTTGCCGGGGATGCGCTTGGAGCGCATGACGATGTCCTTGGTACGTGTGACGCCGACGATCTTCTGCAGCCGCGCCGATCCGCCGGAGCCGGGGATCTGGCCGAGCTTCTGCTCGGGCAGCGCGTAGCGGCAGGTCTCCGAGACGATGCGGAAGTCGCAGGCGAGCGAGATCTCGAAGCCGACGCCGAACGTGTAGCCGCGGTTCGCGGCGATGACCGGCTTGGAGCACCGCGCCGGCGCGGCGATGTTCCAGGCGAGCTTGGAGACGTGCTCCGGGCTCGCCTCCATGAAGCCCTTGATGTTGCCGCCCGACGAGAAGTGCTCGCCGGTGCCGGACAGGACGACGATGCGAACGCGCTCGTCCTCGTCGAGCGCCTCGAAGACCAGGCGCAGCTGGTCGCGCGCCGCCATCGAGATGACGTTCAGCGGCGGGCGGTCCAGGATGACGTCGGCGCGCTGTTTGGCGGGATCGATGGTGACGCGGAAGCCGTCGAGATCGGCGAGGCGTGGATCGGCAAAGCTGTAGGGTTCGCTCATGGCTGGCTCTTTGTCCTTCTGACGGGTCAGGAAAGTTCGGTGTGGCGGGCGGGTGCAGCGTCCGCCTCGGCCTGGTATTCGCCGTCAACCAGCTTGCGGCGCAGCAGCTTGCCGACAGGCGATTTCGGGATCGCATCGACGAAGACGTAGGCCCTCGGCCGCCGGAAATTGGCGAGGCCGGAAGACTTGCAGTGGGCGTCGAGTTCGGCCTCGTCCACCGGCGCGGAGCGCTTGACGAAGGCGGTGACGATCTTGCCCCAGCGCTCGTCGGGAAGCCCGACGACGGCGACCTCGACGACCGCCGGATGCAGCGACAGGCAGCTCTCGACCTCCACCGGCGAGACGTTCTCGCCGCCGGTGATGATCATGTCGTCGGCCCGGCCGGTGACGAAGAGGTCGCCGTCCGCGTCGAAGAAGCCGGTGTCGCCGGTGAAGTACCAGCCGTCCCGCAGCGCCTTCTCGGTCGCCTCGGGGCGCTTCCAGTAGCCCTCGAAGCTCTCGTCGCCGAGCAGCGAGGCGACGATCTCGCCCTCTTCTCCCGGCCTGGCGATGACGCTGGCATTCTTCGCACCGAGTGGTACGACGCGGACCCGCTGGTTGATCCCCGCCCGTCCCGCCGACCCCGGCTTGGCCGCGGCGTTCTGGTCGATGGTGAAGGTGTAGACTTCCGACGAGCCGTAGTGGTTGACGAACAGCTCGGGCTCAAAGGCGCTCGCGAGCTTCTTCATCAGGCCGTCGGTCATCGACGCCCCGGCATAGCCGAGCTTGGTTACGGCCGCGACCTTCTCCTTCGAGAAGTCCGGATGGTGGACGATGTCGTGATAAAGCGTCGGCACCAGATAGAGATTGGTGACCTTGCGCGCCTCGATCGCATCCAGCGCTCCGATGACGTCGAAGCGCGGCAGGCAGACGAAGGTCCCGCCGATGACGGAGCACGCGAGCAGCGAGCGCACGCCCATCGTGTGGTAGAGCGGCATGACACCGAGGGTTCGCTCGCCGTGCCGGTAAAGGTTCTGCGCCACATGGGCGATCGCCGCCGCCCGCTCCGCCCGGTGCCGCCGCGGCACCCCCTTCGGACGGGACGTCGTGCCGGACGTGTAGAGCATCAGCGACCAGTCGTCGGCTTTGGCGCGCGGCGTCGCATTAGATGCCGTAGCCTCCATAATCGCGCCGAGCGACTGCGCGCCGTCGGCCGCGTCGCCGGCCTTGAGCTTCGGCAGCGCCCGGGCGCGTTGCGACCCCGCGAACGCCTCGGCGGTCGCGTCCTCGTACACCACGGCACGGGCCTCGGCGTCCTCGATCGCGTAGTCGATCTCGTCCGGCTTGGCGCGCCAGTTGAGCGGCGTCACAATTAGCCCCGCGAGCTGGCAGGCCCAATGCAGCGAGGCGTTCTCCCAGCGGTTCTGCATGAGCGTCAGGAGATGGTCGCCGGGCTTCAGCCCGAGCGCGTCGAGGCCGGCGACGAGGGCGGAAATCCTGCCGAACCATTCCTCGTAGGTCAGTTCGAGCGGCCCGTCGCAGACCGCGAGCGCCTTCGGATCGCGCTCGACGCTGGCGATGAAGCTGGTGCCGAGATCAAGCATTGGCGGGTTCCTCCTCCCTCGTTTGCGCTTGCGCGGCGAGCGCCGCCCGGACGATCGGCGAATAGCCGGTGCAGCGGCAGAGATGGCCGGACAGCTGCTCGCGGATCTCCTGTTCAGACGCCCCCGGATTCCGCTCGAAGAGGGCATCGAGGCTCATCAGGATGCCTGCAGTGCAGAAGCCGCACTGCAGGGCAAAGTGCTCTCGGAACGCCGCCTGCAGCGGCGACAGGGCGCCGGGCGCCGGCTCCAGGCCCTCGACCGTGCGAATGTCGGCGCCCTCGACCTGCGCGGCCAGCGTCAGACAAGCGCGCACCGGCTCGCCGCCGATCTGCACGGTGCAGGCGCCGCAGACGCCGTGCTCGCAGCCGACATGCGTGCCGGTCGCGCCGACCTGATGCCTAAGGAGATCGGTAAGAAGCATCCGCGCCTCGGTCCGCGCGGTGACCTTTCGCCCGTTCAGGGTGAAGGTGACGTCGTGCTTGGTCTCGCGACTCAGCTTCGGCATGAGGCGGCCTCCTCGACGGTTTGGCGACCCACGGTGCGCACCAGATCGCGGCGGTAGCGGGCGCTCGCGTGCAGGTCGTCGCGGGCGTTCAGAGCCCAGGCGAATTCGTTCAGCGCATCGTCGAAGTCGGGGTCGGACGGGTCCGGCAGTGCGACCGCCTGCGGCGTGTCCGCGACGCCGCCGACGGCGAGACGGATCGATCCGTCGGGCCTTGCGATCGCGGCGCAGGCGACGATGGCGAAGTCGCCGTGCCGCCGGGCGACCTCGCGAAAGGCGGTGCCGGTCCCCATCGGCAGCGTCGGCAGGACGACCGCCTCGATCATCTCGCCCGGCGCGACGGCAGTGGCCATCATGCCGAGGAAGAAGTCGGCAGCCGGCAGCACCCGTTTCGCCCTCTTCGAGCGCAGCCGCACCTCTCCCTGGAGAGCCAGCAGCGCGAGCGGCAGTTCGGCGCTCGGATCGGCATGAGCGAGCGAGCCGCAGATGGTGCCGCGCGAGCGGGTCTGGGCATGGCCGATCCATGGCAGCATCGATGCCACCAGCGGCAGCATCCCCGCGAGCGGCGGCCAGCGTTCGAGCCCGACCTGCCGGACACCGGCGCCGATCTCGATCGTGCCCTTGCGCTCCCGGATCCGGCCGAGCGTCTCGATCCGCATGATGTCGACGAGGACGGCTGGCCGGGCGAGCCGCATGTTCAGCATTGGCACCAGCGACTGGCCGCCGGCGATCACCCGGGCCTCGTCGCCGGCCTCGGCGAGGGCATTCAGGGCTTCGTCGAGCGTCTCGGCCCGGACGTAGTCGAAGGGAGCCGGCTTCATGGGCGTCCTCCGATCATGCCCTTGAGCCGCGCGAACACTCCCGCGCCAGGCCCGCCGCGGCCACCGGCGTGGTTCGCCAGCGCCTTGAAGAACTGCCCGATGACGACCCGCGCCGCTCCGTCGAGCAGCCGGCCGCCCACGGAGGCGACCTTGCCGCCGATCGCGGCTTCGTAGGCGTAGGCGATGCGGGTCTTGCCGGAGCCGGCATCGGTGAGCGTGATCCGCCCCTCGCCTTCGCCGAAGCCGAGCGCGCCGGTGGTCTTGCCGCGCAGCGTCACGGCATTCGGCTGGTCGAGGTCGAAGAGTTCAATATCCGCCTTGTAGCGGCCCTTCACCGGTCCGACGCCGAGGGTGACGTCGGCCTGGAAATGGGTATCGGATATCTTCCTGACGCCATGCGAGCCCGGGATGATCGCCTCGAGCGTCTTCGGGTCCAGCAACATCTTCCAGACGTCGTCGCGCGACGCCGCAACCTCGGCGGCGCCCTCGAACGTCCCGACCTTCAAGGAGCAGGGCTACGACATCGTCGACCAGGTCTGGCGCGGCATCGCCGTGCGCGCCGACACCCCGAAGGATGTCGTCGCGGCGATCCAGGCGGCGGTCGACAAGGTCGAGTCCAGCCAGAAGTGGCTGGACTTCCAGAAGCAGGAAAAGCAGGAGAACATCAACCTTGCCGAGCCAGCCTTCACCAAGCTCGCCAAGGGCGAGCTGGAGGGGCAGACGAAGTTCCTGAAGTCGATCGGGATGATCAAGTGACGATGGAGCCTGCGGCGGGCGATGCAGGAGGCCGCAGTGGCCTTCTGATGTCTCAGAAGGTCGGCTTCGGCGTTCTTATGATGGGTGCTGGATTCGTGACCTTCGTCATGGCGGAGGAACTGCCGGCGATGCCGAGCACCGGCGACGTCGGCGCGGGCTTCATGCCGGAAATCGTCGGGGCGGCCCAGATCCTCCTGGCGCTCGTCTACCTCGCAAACGTCCTGCGCGGCCGGGACAGGGCGTCCGGCCTCTTCAGCGTCCGCAGCCTCCTGCTGTTCCTGATCTTCATCGGGGTGGCAGTCGCAACGCCCTGGCTGGGACTTCCGGTCGCAGCCGGCCTCGGCGCCTTCGCCGGCGTCGTTTACGCCGAGGGCGGCAAGCGCTGGGCGCTCGCGGCGCTCACGGGCTTTGCCTTCTGGGCGCTTACCCAGATCGGGTTCGGCTGGCTGCTCGATGTGCCTCTGCCCTGAAGCCCGGGCGGCTTCTGCGGCTTGCCGGTGCGGATCCCCCCCCCGGCTGTTCCGCTTATGCCTCTTTTCGACTTGCCTCGCCGCTTTGCTGCGCTCGCCGGGCACGCGCTTGTTGTGGATGAGGATGCTGGACGAGATTGAGCCGCGGTTGCGCTTCTCCCTCGTATTCTCTGCCTGGCTGAGATCGACGTTGTCGGCGACGAAGACGTCCTGCAGGATTGAGACGAAGAACTCCGGGTCGCTGGCCATCCGGTGGTCATAAAGCGCGAGGTCTCCATCCCGATACTCGAGCGCTGGAAAGAAGGCGTATTCCCAGCGCGAGTTCCAGCCGATCGGCATCATTGCGGTTCCGGAGCTTCTTGAAGAGCTCGCCGAGCAGATAGCCGTCGATGTCGCCATCCACTCTGCCTTCGTTGATCGCCCCGATCCGCCCGGCGAGAATGGCGGTTACGGGCTGCCAGGAGAGCTCACGCTCACCCGGATGGACGAGCGAAAGCGCATTGCCGGCGCGGCCAACAGGGATGTATCGTTGGAGAAACTCTTCGTCTCTTTTCGGCTCTAATCCATGGCCTTGACGTCAATAGATGATACACCTGTATCGAGACGGTCTAGATGACTGCATTGTTCTCCGTCACAGGTAGTGCAGGCGGCATTGCCATGCCGGCCTAACCGTCCTGTTTGATCTGCTCGGTGAGTGACGGGCCTTAAGCCGCTCCCGTCATCAGCGTTCGCTCGACCTGACTCGTCACGATAAGGCCGATCCCGCGCAGGGTGGCGTCGAGCTTGAGAGCGCTGGCCGCAACGGGTGTCCCGCAGCCCATCTTGGCTAAAGTGCGCTTCACGTGCTCCTGCAGGACCGGATTGCCGCCGACGCCCCCGCCGAGCACAAGGATTTCCGGATCGAGGACGCTGATGCAGGCCGCGGCGATGCGGGCGACGTCCTCGCTATGACGGCGGACATGGGCGAGGGCGGCCGAATGACCCGTCTCGGAGAGGGCGAACAATGCGCCCGGATTTTCCGGCAGCGGTTCGTCCGGCGGCCAATTGTCGGCGACGCGCTCCATCAGCGCGTTTGCGCTGATGTAGTTCTCCAAGGCCTCGCGGCTCACCGCCTCGCCCGGGAGCCAGGGAAACGGCAGCTCGCTGATCTCGCCCGCGCCCCCTGAACGGCCGCGGATCAACTGGCCGCCGATGACCAGGCCCATGCCCAGCTTCACGCCGATCTGCAGGAAGATGAAGTCGTCATGGCCCTGCGCGACCCCGATCGCGTGCTCGGCCATGGCCGCGCAGTTGACGTTGTTCTCGACCACGATCGGAACGTCCCCAAGATCCGGCAATTGCGTGAACAGGTCGCGCAGACCCGGGGCGTCGCGCTGGCGGCCGGGATCGGGGTGAACCCGGGACGGCACGGCGACGCCGATCGCGCGCAGCGGACCCCATTCTGCGACCGTCTTGTCCCGCGCCTGCGTCAACGCCTGACGGATGACAGAGCCCATTGCTTCGTTCAGATGTCTCTGGCTGTCGGTGAGCGCATGCGAGGCTTCATAGAGCATGCGTGCGTCGAGCGTCCTCAGCTCGATCCGGATGGCCGTCGACCCCGCATCGATCGCCGCCACGTGTCCCGCCCCCGTCGCCAGGCGGTACACGTTCGCGCGGCGGCCGAGGTCGCCCTGCGCCATGCCGATCTTGGAGACGTAGCCGGACTCCTCCAACTCGGCGATCGCCAGCGACATGGTCGGTTTCGAGAGGCCGAGGGCCTCGCAGAGCTGCGGCCGTGTCGCCGGACCGGCAGCCCGTAGCCGGGCGAATACGGCAATCGCGCTCGCCGTGAAGGAAGCTGCCATCCTGGCGTCACAACCCGTTCGAAGTCACTGCGCGGCCCATCCCGATCGCGCCGCGTATTGGCATGAATGCAACCGCCGGGCAACGCTCGAGGCTGCAGGGCTGTTTCGTCACTGTCGCGGCTCTGGTCAGATCGGCGAGTCGAGCTTCGTTCCGGTCTGCCGATAGCGGAACTCGCAGACGGGAAGGCCGGCATCCTCGGCCATCTGCGTGGTCAGAAGCTGCGCTGGGAGGGTGTGCAGGATCGCGTCGGCGACGGAGTTGCCGGTCGCAGGAATCGTGATCGTGACCAGATTGTCGGCCTCTGCGACATCGGAGCGGCTAGTGATGAGCAGTGACGGGATCCCGAACCCGGCGAGCACGGACGCCAGCTCGACCTCGCGTCCGTCGCCGAAGAGGATCACACCCGTGCCCGCATCGTTCGGTTCCATCGGGCCGTGCAGGAAATTCAGCGTGTCCCATTGCTGGGCCGCGACGCGTGGCGCTTCCCGCAGCAGAAGGGCGGTGTAGCCCGCCGTGCCGAGGTTTTCGCTGGACGCCACGCAGTCGAGCGAGGTCCGGTTGCGGAAGCGCTCTGCGGCCCGCGCCACCTGGCGGGGGACGGCGTCAAGAACCCGGCCGGCCAGTTCCGGCAGATGCCGCCAGTCGAACCGGAACCGGGCCGCCGCCTGCTCTGCCATCATGGCGAGCGCGAGCAGCGTGCCGTTGTAGCTGGTCGTGTTCGGCCCGCTGTCGGCGCCGCAGGCCGTCCCGATCATGTGCCTGACATAGGCCGACAGGGGCGAGTCGACGACGCCCGAGATGCCGAAGCTGAGGGCGTTCGGGCGCAGCTCCATCGCCTTGGCGGGCTCGACGCTGCGCCCGGAAGCCGACAGCGCGATATAGGCATCGGCGCCGTCGAAGGCGGCGTCGTAAAGCTCGGTGCTGGCGAGCGCAAAGGCCCGCATGCCGCAGGCGCGCATGTAGGCCGCGCCGGTCTGTGCGGCGTACAGGCTGGCGCCGATCCCGGTGACGATCGTCGTCCCGGAGGCCAACTCGCCGAGTGGGAGCGCCTCGAGCGCCGCGGCAAGGGATGCCGCCCCGTCCGCCAGCGATTGGGTTTGACGGGCAATCGCCTCGCGGATGGGAATTCTGTCGGCCATGGCGGTTCTTTTGTCTGTTCAGGAAGAGGGACGGCGCGGCCCGGACAGGCCGCGCCGGGGGCGCTCAGTCGAGTTTCATGTAGTCGGCGAAGCGCGCGCCGTCGTTCACGGTGATCTTGTCGATCATGTTCTCGGAGAGACCGTATCTGTCGAAGAGCGCCTTGTAGGAGCCGTTCGCGATCATCTCCTCCAGGGCGCCGACGATGGCGTCGCGCAGGCCGGTGTCGTCCTTGCCGACCATGATGCCCTGATAGCCCGCGGCATATTTGGCGCCCGGCACGAGTTCGAGCTGCGTGCCGGCCGCCGGCTGGTGCTGCAGTGCATAGGCCGTCACACCCGTCGTATCCATCGAGGCGTCGACGCGGTCGGACTTCAGCGCCGCCTTGACCTGATCGCCGGCCGGAAACTGCAGAATGGTCAGCGGTTTGTCCTTCGGGCAGAGGCCGGCCTGCTTGTTCAGGAGCTCCAAGGGGATCGAGCCCTGCACCGCGCCGGCGCGCAGACCGCAGAGATCGCTGATCTTGTGGATGTCGTGCGGATTGCCCTTGGGCACGATGATGCTCGTCCCCTCCAGCGTGTAGTCGACGACGTCGACGATCTTCTCGCGCGCGGTGAAGTCGCCCATCGAGGACATGCCGATATCGAAGCGCCCCGCCTTGATGCCCGGAATGATCGCGGCGAACTGCGAGGGAACTTGAACGAACTTTACGCCCAGGATCTTGCCCATCTCGTTGGCGAGATCGGGCTCCATCCCGACGATCGTGGTCTTGTCGTCACCGTACATCTCGTAGGGCGGTGTCAGCGGCTCGACGCCCACCTTGACCACGCCCGCATCCTGGATCCGCTTCGGAAGCATGTCGTGCAGCTTCTGCGAAAAGACGCCGTCCGCATGAGCCGCGATCGCGACGGAACAAAGAGATATCGACAGAACGGCGCCGAGCGCACGGCGCGCAGTTTTCAGTTTGAGCATCATCCGACTTCCCTGCCTTCTACTTGCGTTCTGCACGTGGAGGACGTGCGGCCTGTCACAGCATGCGCCGCAGGAAGACCCGGGTGCGGTCTTGCTGCGGGTTGGTGATGAGGTCGCTTGCGCTTCCTTCTTCGACGACCACGCCCCCATCCATGAAGACGACCCGGTCGGCGACATCGCGGGCGAACCCGACCTCGTGGGTGACGATGATCATCGTCATTCCCTCCTCTGCGAGCTTGCGGATGACGGTGAGCACTTCGCCGACGAGCTCGGGATCGAGCGCCGATGTCGGCTCGTCGAAGAGCATCAGTTTCGGCCGCATCGCGAGCGCGCGGGCGATGGCGACGCGCTGCTGCTGACCGCCGGACAGTTGGCTCGGATAGGCATCGCCGCGGTCGCCGAGGCCGACCATCTCCAGAAGCTCCTGCGCCCGAGCGCGCGCCGCCGCCGGCTCGGCTCCGCGCACCAGACGCTGCGGCTGGACGATATTGTCGCGGGCGCTCAGATGCGCGAACAGGTTGAACCGCTGGAAGACCATGCCGATCTCGCTGCGCTGTCTGGCGAGCGCCTTGGCATGCAGCTCGTGGAGGACCCCGTCGCGGTCCTCGTAGCCGATCAGGTGGCCGTCGACGTGGATGGTGCCGCCATCGACCTTCTCCAGGTGATTGATGCAGCGCAGGAAGGTCGACTTGCCGCTGCCGGACGGACCGAGGATGCAGACCACCTCGCCTTCGCGAACATCGAGATCGATGCCGCTCAGCACCTCCAGCGCGCCGAAGCTCTTGCGGACCGCCCGCGCACGCATCGCGACCTTGGCGTCGCCTGAGATCATCGCCGGCCCTCCGTGAAGAGGCCGAGGAACCGCGCGACCGCCGTCGGCGCCTGGACGCCCTGCGCTGCGCCGAGGCGGCGCTCGATGAAGTACTGCAGGACGGATGCGACGGTGGTCAGCACGAGATACCAGAGGCTCGCCACGGTCAGCAGCTCGATGATCAGGAAGTTCGTCGCATAGATGTTCTGAACCCTGGTCAGAAGATCCTGTGCCGCAACGATGGAGACGAGAGAGGTGGTCTTCAGCATCGAGATCGTCTGGTTGCCGATCGCGGGCGTGATGACCCGTAGCGCCTGCGGCAGGATCACCCTGACGGCGATCTGCCCCGGCCGGTAGCCGAGCGCCGCCGCCGCCTCGCGCTGGCCGGGATCGACCGACAGCAATCCGCCGCGCACGATTTCGGCCATATAGGCCGCCTCGTTGAGGCTGAGGGCGAGAAGCGCCGCCACGAAGGAGGTGACAAGAGCATTCGTCTGGATATGGTACGCGCCGAAGCCGACGGTCGGGACGAAGAGCTGGATGTTGAACCAGAAGATGATCTGGACGAGCAGCGGCGTCCCGCGGAAGAACCAGATATAGAGCCCGGCAAAGCCGCTCAGCACGCCGTTCTGCGCCTGCTTCATCAGCGCCAGCCCTGTTCCCAGGATGAGGGCGATGACGATCGAGAGAACCGTAAAAATGAGCGTCAGGCGCACGCCCGACAGGATCGTCGGATCGAAAAGGTAGCCCGGAATGACGCTCCATTGGACATTGGGACTGTTGGAGACGACGTAAAGAAGGACGCCGATCAGGATGCAGAGCAGCGCAGCGGCCGCGCTCTGCAGCCGGTTGCGAGCGGGAACGATTGTCCTGTGCGCGTCGCTGTGGGCTCGCGTCTCAGTCATCGGCGCTTCCATGGCGGCGGGGGGAGGGCAAGTTGCCGAGGCTTTCCCCGTGCAGCATGCAGCGCGCCAAAGCGACGGCGCCTTCGACCGGCGGACCGACGAAGGGATGCAGCGACCAGCCGTTGAGCTTCAGGCGGATCGCATCGGCGAAGGCCGCCGCGAACTCTGGCTGCCCTGCGATCACGCTTCCGCCCGTGACGATCCGCTTGCCGCCGGCGCCCCGCGCGGCCAGGGTCGCGACCTTGTCGGAGAGCGCCGATGCCCCGTCGTCGATCGCGGCGCGTGCCAATCCGGATCCCATGCGCAAGGCGTCGAAGATAATGCGAGCATGCTCGCCGATCGCGGCAGCGGAACCAAGGCGCGAGATGCGGCTGCCGAGATCGGTCCCGTCGCGCCGCGCGCCATAGGCGTCGCACAGCATGACGATCAGCGGATCATCCAGTCTGCCGGCGTCCTGCGCCGCGCGCACGAGGCGGGCCGCGGCGCGTACCAGACCCGTGGCGCTTCCTTCGTCGCCAAGATACCAGCCCCAACCGCCGGCCGTCATCAGGCGGTGCTGGCGATCCCGCGTGACGGCAATCGAGCCCGTACCGGAGACGACGGCGATCCCGTCGGTGAAGCCGGAAGCCGGCAGGAGCAGTTCGGCATCGTTCACCACGAGCACGTCGGCCGGGAGGAGGCGGGACAATCGATCCGCGAGCGCTGTACATTCCTCATCGGTGTCGCAGCCATGCGAACCAATCGCAATCGCACGAAGATCTCCGCCCCGGCCCGCAAGACCGGAAACGATTCCGGCGAGCCGCCGGGCATCAGCATTCTGGTCTTCGCGTAGGCGCCACTCGTCGGTCGCGACAGCGTAGTCGGCCAGCAGGCTGCCATCTTCGGCCACGACACGTGCGCGCGTCTTAGTCCCACCGATGTCAAATCCAATCGCCAGCACTGAGGACTCCTATTTAGTACGTCATATTAACTAACTTTATATCGGTGTCAATGGATCGTCAGGATGCGGCCTTGGAGCAGGATTAGGCCTTCCGCGCGCAGGTGCTGTGGTTAGGCGCGACGTTATGACCCCGGTTCAGAATCCGCTTCGCTGCTATTCCAGATATTTACCGATGTGACCCCGCGCCGATCGGCGTCGGACCCCGGCGTCGATTTACACACTTTGGGCATCGCTGCGGCGGTAAAGCTGGCTTCTTCGCTGACGATCCGGCTCGTTGAGTGGTCTTCTCATCGCTCGGCTATCTTTTCGACGCGCCCACCATCATTCTTTTTTGGAGAATGACTTGCCCGCAGAGCCTGTGGGGCTGATGCTGCTTCTCTTTAGGGGTGCAAGATGTCGGAACCTGGTAAGACCAAGATCGTGGACCTTCATGAGGGCAATCGCGCAAAAGCGATAGTGATAAGCCGTCAACAGCTTCGGTCGGCGATATTCGCACTCGAACGTGCGCTGGAAGATCCATCGCTGCCGCCCGGCCTCCACAGCAGCCTCCGGATGGCCCGGAACGTGCTCCTAGAGCATCTGCACTCTTAGAGCCTATGGAGCCGGAACCGTCGGTGCGCCCCTCAGGAAAGAAATGCCGTCGCTGACGGACTGGGCTAATCTGTCGCACCCGCTCTTGCGGGACAAGGTCTGCCGACTTGGCGCATTCCGCTTTCAGCCAAGCGGCTGTCTGAGGCGGAACGCTGGTCACTGCGCAGGGTTCGCGACCCACGGCGAATGCAAGCGAAGCGACCACCTCAGCTTCCTGATGGTAAGTTTCAATTACCGCCTGCGTGTGTAATTTTATCCAGACAGCAACCGAACCCAATGAGAACAATGAAGGACGACCTTGAACTTCGCAGCCCTCGGCAACCGGAGACGCGAGATGGCGGCGCGTTGATCTCCCTTCCCATCTCCATTCTGTTGAGCGTGCTGGCTACGCTGAACACGGCGCTTGACGATGAGCGCCTGAGGGGTGGGACACGAAGCCTCGTTGCGGATGCTCGCGAGACGCTCGCACAGCATGTTTTGGAATCGGATAGGTAGTTCCGGCACAATCTGTTTTTGGACGCGCCGGCGTATTTCGATGTGATCGCCTCGCAAACTGGTTAACCCTCACCGTTCTTGCGCTCTCCCCACGCGACGATCTGAAGCGCCCGCCGCGGCGGCGGCAACCGCCGGGCAGCGCATCAGCATCTGCCCTCTCGTTCCGGTTCAGTCGGCCGGCCAGAAGCTTCGAGCAGAGCGTCGCGTAGATTGGCCGTGTCGTGGCACAACCGCTCTCGCTCCGCGCCGAGCGCGCCGAGCTCAAGCGCACAGTGCCGTGTCTCGTCCGACCCGCTTGGCTTCGTACAGCTGTGCATCGGCTCGGTGATACAGGTCGTTAAACGTCCCTCCGCCGCGCCGCCAGGCGCCGCCGACGCTGATCGTCACTTGCGCGTCCCGCGGCATGCGCCGCACCGCCTGGCGGACGTGCTGGCGCACCCGCTCTGCCGCCGCCGAAACGCCGTCCGCCCCCGCAGCGCCCGGCAGGAGGATGGCGAACTCGTCGCCGCCCAGCCGGACCACCTCGCCGTCCGCTCCCACCGCCTCCCGCAGCCCGTTGCCCACCACCACCAGGATGTGATCGCCGAGTGCGTGACCATACGTGTCGTTCAACTGCTTGAAGCGGTCGATGTCGATGACCAGCGCGCCGCAGCCCTTCCCGTCGGAAAGCGCCTCCGCCATCATCGGCTCGCTGACCTCGTCCAGCCAGCGGCGGTTGCGCGCGCCGGTCAGCGCGTCGGTGGTGGATCGCTGGGCAAGCTCGGCGAGCTTCTCATCGAGCGTCTCCACTGTCTTCTGGACACTCGCCATCAGCCGCCCAGCGTCGTCACGAAAGTTCTGCGGCAGCTGTGGCAGCCAAGCGCCCGCGGCATAGGCATCGAGCGCCCGCGTCGAGTGGATCACCGGCTGCAGCATCTGCGCCAGAGCGAGGAAGTAAGCGCTGTCCCCAAAAGCGTAGCGGCGAGGACGACGGTGATGACGCGCAGCGAATCCGAAAAACTCTGCGCTTCCAGCTCAAAAACGGTCAGGGCGATCAGCGGGACGTGTGTCCCGACGAAGCAGAGGGCTAGGATCCGGCCGACATAGGAAGTCGGCCAGGGCAGTCGGTGCATGAAGCGATAGAGCAGCATCAGGGATCTCGATGACTGAGTTTGGAATCGCGGAAAGTCCGCGGTGGAGATGCTCATCAGGAGGCGAAGGCGGCCCTGACGAGTCCAAGCTGGTGGCGAGCGCCAACTCCGTTGAGCGGTGCGACAGCCCGCAGGCGCGGCGGCGCCGCGACGCCTAAGTCGAACCGCTCCAGCAGCGCGTTCAGCTCCTGCACCTGTCCCGCCAGACTGTGGCAGGCCGCGGTCGATTCCTCGACCATCGTCGCATTCTGCTGCGTCCCCTGATCGATCGACGACACCGCCCGGTCGATCTCCGTGAGGCCGTCGGCCTGGCTGCGGGAGGCCTCCACGATCATCTGGACGTTCCGGTCGATCTCCTGCACCGCGGCGACGATCTTCTGGAGCACCCGGCCGGTCTCGTCGACCAGTGCGACGCCCGAATTGACCTTGTCCGACGAGGTGTTGATCAGGCCCTTGATTTCCTTGGCGGCGCCAGCCGACCGCTGGGCGAGTTCGCGCACCTCCTGCGCCACCACGGCAAAGCCCTTGCCGGCCTCGCCCGCGNGACCTTGTCCGACGAGGTGTTGATCAGGCCCTTGATTTCCTTGGCGGCGCCAGCCGACCGCTGGGCGAGTTCGCGCACCTCCTGCGCCACCACGGCAAAGCCCTTGCCGGCCTCGCCCGCGCGCGCCGCCTCGACCCCGGCGTTCAGCGCCAGGTGTGCATCGGCGTGGGGTCCCGACGCCGATCGGCACGGTAAGCCACTGATCATGTTCGAGCGGGTGGGGTCATCGCGCGGAGCCGAATGACAGCTAGAGTTACGCGTCGTCCTCGGCGATACGTCGCCAGGTCACGCCCACCTCGCGAACGACATTCCGGTAACTCGTCGATAGCTAAACTTGAAAGGCGCACGCCCCAGATTGCCGCTGAAGCGAGAAAACGTCTTCGCCGCGGTCCACGCCGGATGCGTAAGGAAGAGGCGATCGGCAAACGGCAGCTCTTGCCGCCTGCCGACTCGGAAGCGGACAGTCTGCTCTCGGCCCGGTGTTTCAGTTCCGGTTCACGGCCACCTCGCCTTTTGGGCCTTGCGCTCCGCTTTCTTAAACCTGCCCCTCGTCCACCGACACTGAGCGGCGATCTGAGCAGTCTACGGCTGGATAAGGCGGTCACTAAAGCTGGACAGATCGATAAGTCGCGAGTTCGAGACGATCGTTGCCCTGTAGAGAGCTGCAACTTCTAGTTGAAAATTTCACGTTCCTGCTCGAACATCTTGACGACCTCCTCTGCGACGACCCGGATTGACGGGCTCTTCCGGTCTCGGCTTCGCATCAGCAGGAAGACGTCAATGCCGGCTGGTACCGCGCCGAGATCGCAGAGTCGTAATAGCGGATCGGCACGCCCGATGTAGTGAGGGATGAGCGCGAGGCCCGCACCCGATCGCGCGGCGATCGACTGAAGGAACTGATCCTTGGCGCGAAATGCCACGCGAGCGCGAGGGAAATGTTTCGTCAAGAATTGTGCCGAAGACAGATATGCATCCGCCTCGTTGAACCCGATGAATACCGGCTCACCGCCAGCCTCGACCGAAACACAGGCCGCTTCCGTCCCGTAGAAACCGTAGCCGACCGAGATCAGCGGACGTGCGATGACATCACCGTCCTTTGGTTTGTCGAAGCGGATGGCGATGTCCGCCTCATGCCGTTCCAGACTGATGGATCGCAGAGCGGGGGAAAGGTCGATATCCAGCCGAGGGTAGCAAGCTGCCAGTCTCGGCAAACGCGATATGAGGAAGCCGGCCGACAGCCCTGGAGATGAGCTGATCCGGACAAGCCCGCTGGGCACGCCGTCGGTCAGGCCGCGGGATAGTATATGCGCCGCCTGCTCCATGTCGGTCGCGGATTCGAGAGCATGAGCGCCGGCAGGCGTCAGCACATAACCTTCCGGGCGGCGCTCGACGAGCTTGTCCCCCAGGCTTTCTTCCAGAGAGTGGAGCCGTCGTGCGATGGTCGCGTGATTGACCGAAAGCATTCGAGCGGCGGCAGACAGGCTCCCATGCCGCGCGAGCGCCACGAAGATCCGGACGTTCTGCCAATCGAGGTCTGTGCGTTTCTGATCAGCCATTGCGCGCAGATAGCGAATTTTCGCGCCTCTGACACTCCCTTACATGCCTGTCATCAGACAAGCATGAAGGAAGCAACTTAATGTCCAGTATCAAAAAGGTCGCAATCGTTACCGGGGCCTCACAAGGTTTGGGCGAAGGGATCGTAAATGGATACCTCGCCCGCGGCTACGGCGTCATCGCAACATCCCGCTCGATCCAGCCCTCGCGCGATGCTGATCTGGTGGCCGTCGCCGGCGACATCGGCGATCCCGAAACGGGAAAGCGCCTGGTCGCCGCGGGGCTCGAAAAGTTCGGCCGCATCGACACGCTGGTGAACAACGCCGGTGTCTTCATCGGCAAGGCCTTCACCGATTATACGGAGGAGGATTACCGGCTAAAGCTGAAGACCAACCTCGACGGCTTCTTCTTCACCACCCAGGCAGTCGTGCCCGTCATGCTGGAGCAGGGCAGCGGTCATGTCGTCAACATCACGGCTTCGACGGCGGAATTCGCAAGCTCGCGTTCGCCGGCCTTCCTCGCCATGTTGACCAAGGGCGGCATGAACTCCGCGACCAAGAGCCTGGCGATCGAGTACGCCACCCGCGGCATCCGCGTGAATGCCGTGGCGCCCGGCGTGATGCGGACCCCTATGCATGATCCGAAGATCATCGAGCAGCTCGCCGCCTTCCACCCCATGAACAAGCTCGGCGAGGTCGAGGATATCGTCCGGGCCGTTCTCTACCTCGAGGATGCCGTCTTCTCGACCGGCGAGATCCTGCACGTCGACGGCGGCCTCATCGCCGGCCGCTGATCCTGCCAATGCAAGCGTCCCCGGCGCTCCTCACCCCCTGGAGACAGACCATGCCGATTGTGAACATCCTCGTCACCCGAGAGGGCACGACATCCGGTGCGGACCGCACCACGAGCGAGCAGAAGAACGCGGTCTACAAAGGCGTTGCCGACCTGCTGTTCGATGTCATGGGCAAGCCCCGTGAAGACACGATCGTGATCTTCCACGAACACGAGATCGAGGATCTCGGTTAGGGCGGGTTGCCGCTGATCGATTATCGCCGCCAGCAGGGTCGAAGCGATCGCACGGGCGACTGACGACGGGCCCGCCGTCCAGCGCGACCGGACGCCGGCACGGTCTGACCGGATTACTTCCCCCCCATGAGACACAGAAGGCGCGGCTTTCATCGGCCCGCCAACAACAGCCAAAAAGGAGCACATCGATGACCAAAGTTCTTCCCACTCTCGCCGCCGCGTTGTCCCTTGCAGCCACCGGCGCCGCTGACGCCACTCCCGCGCGCAACGTCGTGCTGGTGCATGGCGCCTTCACCGACCAGACGAGCTGGAGGAAGGTGGCGCACCTCCTGCGTGAAAAGGGCTTTCACGTAACGCTCGTCGAGAACCCGCTGACTTCGCTCGCGGACGACGTGGCAGCCACCCGTAAGGCTCTCGCCGCGCAGAAGGGCCCCACCGTGCTGGTCGGGCACAGCTGGGGCGGCGTCGTGATCGGCGAGGCGGGGGACGACCCCAAGGTGTCCGCGCTGGTCTATGTCGCCGCCTATGCGCCGGATGGCGGCGAGAGCCTCAAGACCCTATCGGAAGGCGCACCGCCAACGCCGGGGCAGAAGACGCTCCGGTCGGATGCTCGCGGCTACCTGTCGATCGATCCCGCAGAGCTGCCGAAAGTGTTCGCCGGCGACCTGCCGCCAAGCGACGGGGAAGCGCTGGTCGCGCACCAGATCCCGCTCAACAGCGCCGTGTTCGGCACGGAAGCGACGGTCGCGGCCTGGCACGACAAGCCGACCATCTACGCCATCTCCGCCAAGGATCAAATGATCCCGCCTGAGGCCGAGGCAATGTTCGCCAAGCGGATGAACGCCCAGACGGTGACGCTGCAATCCAGCCACGCTTCGCCGGTCTCCCACCCGGCCGAAGTCGCCGCTCTGATCGAGCGCGCCGCCAGGTGACAATGCTGGCGGGGCTGTTGGTCCAAGCGCAGCCTCGTCGCCGCCCGCCCAACAATTCCAAACTCGCAGCTCAGGAGTATCCTCCGATGAACACATCCCATGTCGACGATTATTTTGCGGCTCTCAGCAAACGGGACAGCCTGCGGATCGTGCCGCATCTCGCCGAGAACATCGTCCTGCTCGGCCCGATCTTTCCCGAAGCCACCGTGGGCAAGGACGCGGTGGTGGAGGTCCTGTCAGGTTTCCTGGAGACGATCGACAGCCTTGAGGTGGTTCTCCGTTTCGCCTCGGGTCGGGACGTCGCGGTGTTCTTCAGCTTCACCTGCAACGGCCTGACGGTGAAGGGCAACGAGCACCTGCACCTGAACGAAGAGGGCCTGATCGACAGTATCGAGGTGGCGTGGCGCCCGCTCCCCGCGACCGTTGAGGTCCACGAGGTCTTCGCCAGCAAGCTCGGCTTCCCGGCGATGCGCCTCGTCCCCGTATCGGACGCATGACTTGGCCAAAGCGCTGAACCGCCCTCGGCTTCAAGGGTGCGCATGAGGACCCGGGATTCGATGACGACCATCGGGAGCAGCCCCGCAACCTGTTCCGCACGATGAACGCAGGCCAGCGCGCGGCGCTTTCCGGTCACACGGCGCGGCACGACGGTGCCGACCACAAGCAGCCTACCATCGGCAGCCGCACCTCGGCCAACCCCGCCTGCGGCGCCACGCATATAGCGCATACCGCAGAACAACCGCCTCAACAGGAGAAAAAGGATGACCACCGTCCATGGCGTGTCGATCCCCGACAGTCGGCTCTGCCGCATGATCACCGAATTCGTCCGTGACACGGAGACCGAGCTGCTCTTCAACCACTCGAGCCGGGTCTACTTTTTCGGAGCGATTGCCGGGCAGCGGCGCGGGCTCACCTTCAATCCGGAGCTGCTCTACGCAGCGACCATGTTTCACGATGTCGGCCTGATGCCGTCGCACAGCAGCAAGGATCTGCGCTTCGAAGTGGACGGCGCGAATGCGGCACGTGACTTCCTCGAAGGCCACGATGTCGACCCCGTCGGACATCGAGAAGGTCTGGACCGGCATTGCCCTCCATACCACCCCAGGCATCCCCGAATTCATGCACCCGGTGATCGCGCTCACCACCGCCGGGGTCGAAATGGACGTGCTGGGCCTGGATTACGACAAGTACGACGATGCCACCCGCGAAGCCGTCGTCGCTGCCTTTCCGCGCACGCCAGCCTTCAAGGAAGACATCATCCAGGCCTTCTATGACGGCATCAAGCACAAGCCCGATACGACCTTCGGCAACGTGAAGGCCGATGTGATCGCCGACAAGGAGCCACACGTCCGCCGTGGCAACTTCTGCGACGTCATCCGGTGCTCGCACTGGCACGCATGAAAGGGCCCGACGTGAGGCGCAGATGAAACCAACTTGTCCTGCGGGAGTAGCCATTCAGCCGGCTGCCCCGAAAATCCGGGCAATTTCCTCCGCCAATAGGCACGCCGCGACTCCCTCTGTGTCAAGCGCCTGCGAGCGTGCCTGGCGATTTGCTATCGAAAGAAAGTCATGTCGAAATCCATCATGATCATCGGCGCCGGCCCGGCTATCGCTCGCGGCGTCGCAGAAAAGTTCGGCAAGGCCGGCTGGTCGGTCGTGCTGACGGCCCGCAATCCGGAACGCTTGGCCGACGAAGCAGCCGCCCTTTCGGCAAAGGGCATCACCGTGCACGCGGTGCCGGCCGATGCAACGGACCCCGTCGCTCTCCGCGCCGCTATCGCGAAGGGCGACGCGCTTGCCGGAGGTCTGACGGTGGTGCATTTCAACGCGGCCGTGGTTCGCATGCAGGACCTGTTCAGCATGACGGACGCCGAGGTGACCAGCGACCTCGCGATCAACGTGGCGGCAGGCCTCCGCACGATCCGTGCGGCCGTCGACCTTTTCAACGATCGGGGGGGCACCATTCTCGTCACTGGCGGTGGCATCGCCACCCATCCCAACGCGAATGCGGCGAGCCTGGGAGTCGGTAAGGCTGCGATGCGCAACGTCGTGGAAGCGCTCGCGAAACCGCTCGCGCAACGTGGCATCCGCATCGCCCTCGCCACCGTTCGCGCGAAGGTTCTGCCCGGTTCGCGAGAATCGGCCGGCGTCGCCGAGACGATGTGGGAACTGGCAACTGATCCGGCCGGGCCGTGGGAGTTGGATTATCGGTCGGTCTAGTGCCTTTCGTGCCCGCTTTGCTTGCCGTGTCGAGGCAGCTGTCGGATAGGGCCAGCGCCGCCAAAGTAAGACCCTCACGACATGATCTGCATTCCGTCTGTTCATAGACTTGCAACGGTGACCCGTTGCCGATCCGCGCCCGGAACCTGTGCCGATCCACAGGTTAAAGCGGAACGGCAACTTTTCCGGCTCAAGAGCTCCGGAGCCGCCGTTCCGCTTTCGGCCCAAAACTCCCGGAAGATCCTGATCGCCTGTAGGCGCTCATCCGAGTTTTTACGGCTTAATCTCCAGCCTCGTGATCACCGTTACTATGCGACCGATTCCGTCACGCGGCGGTCACGCGCCAGATGACGTCTCCGACATCGTCGGCCATCAGCAGCGATCTGCCGTCCGGGCCTATCGCCACGCCGACGGGACGCCCATAGGCAAGTTTCTCGTCCTTTGACAGGAAGCCGGAGAGGATGTCGCGAGGAGGTCCGTTCGGCGCGCCATTCTCGAAGGGGACGAAAATCAGCTTGTAGCCGCTGAGCGTCGCGCGATTCCATGATCCGTGCTGGCCGATCACCATCCCCTCGCCGAACCCCGGCAAGGTGTTGGTCGGCATCCAGCACAGGCCAAGCGATGCGGTGTGGCCGCCGAGAGCATAATCCGGTTGGATGGCACGGGCTACGAGCTCCGGCGCCTGCGGGACACGATCGTCCACGGTCATGCCCCAGTAGCAGTAGGGCCAGCC
>NZ_JBFTEH010000021.1:0-20593 GCF_041027365.1 Jiella sp. M17.18
GCCTGGCTCGTCCACTACAACACCGAACGCCCGCACCTCGGCTACCGCAACATGGGCCGCAGGCCGGTCGAAACCGTCATGTCATTCGTTAGTCAAGAAGCTTAAGAGGACAGACAAGTTCAAGCATCCGCTCCGTATTGTGCTGGAACGAAGTGATGCCCACGCGTTCGATGCCATCGTCGTCAGGCACTCGAAACGTCTCTGTCGTCAGCACGAGGCAGCGGTGCTCGAGTGCGTTGCGCAGGGTGTTCAGGTGAGCGGCCTCGGGGGCGAGTGTGTCATCCGGTTCGTCCGCCGATCCCTTTGCGTCGCCGACAATATCGAAAGATAGCCAGTAGAGGCCGCGAAGCGCGAGGTTCGGACGATCCGCGATCTTCGGATGCAGTATGCACCGCTTGCGTGAGTTGACGTACCACACGCCACGGAGGTCAACCCGGTTTGGATCATGCCCGAGTTCGAAATACGAGTTCACGAACCCTGCGATCTTGTCGAGCAGGCCGTAAGCCGTACGGAACGCGAGCCGCAGCCTTTCCACGCCAATCGAAAAGGCTGGATAATCGAGCGTGTCGTAAAGACGTACTTCATAGTCAGCGAAGTGAGGGGGACGGTCGTCCAGCGGCGCCGCCTCCATCGCCTCATGATAGAGCAGGCGTGCGCCGACGAACTCCTGCTTCATTTGATTGTACCACCCGAGCAGTGGCGGAACCGTTCCCTTCGCGAATGTGTGGCTTGGTAGGTGGAGCGAGTCATGGGCTGCGATGGAATGCGGTCCCAGCACGATCAGAGGGTTTAGGAAGAGCCGCCGGTTGAGCATTCGAAGGCGGTAAGCTTTTGCTTCGCCTACCCCCAGCGGCCATCCGTCCATTTCAGTCTGGGCAAGGACCATGTCGACATCAACGGCTGCGCGGATCTCCGACGCTTTCGTTTTGACAAGAGAGATGATGTTCGTCGGAGCACTTTCCCACACAAGGTCGGGATCGACTACACGCTCTAGATCGCGGCAGGCATAGGCCGCGAGGACTGCACGGTGTCCGTCATCGTGGACCATTCGTGCGAAGCTGAAGCGCACGAGTCCGCGGTTTGCGAGCGCCATAGCGAACCGCGGATTTGTCATCAGCACGATCTCATAGAGGCGCAATGCTTCGATGGGACGCCCTAGCGTGCTCAATTGGTTCGCAAGGTTCGTAAGGATCTGTGCGCGGCGGGACGAGCTGAGTGTATCGAACGAGGGCACTGTGCGTGCTAGGCGGAGATAAAGGACTTGCCGTTCCCGATGGAGTTGGCGCCACGCCCAATCCCGGGGAGCCAGAGCAGATTGCAGGCCGTCTTGAACATTCGAGCGAAAATAGTGGAGTAAAGCGTCAGGCGGGCCCCCAGACCCGAGGAGGCCGGCGCATTCGAAATCTAGGCTTTCAAGCGCAGCGGTGTTGCCGTCATCGGACGCTGCATCGATGCGCAGAGCGAGGTCATCGATCTGTGCATTTGTGGCTTCCGAGATCACCATTTTGCTCCCGCTACCTGTTTCCCATATTCCGAAACAGAATTGGCAATTCTGTTTCAGCCAGACCTATAGACGTGCGTCATCGTTCGCTCGCGACATCCAAAAATGAAGGCGGGCGCAGGAAGGCGCTAGGAGCGGGTGGTCTCTCGATCGCGCGCTTTCCAAACGATCCAATTTCCCAGACGTAGTTCACGCTCGCGCTCGACGATACGGACACGCTTGCGCGCAGCCGGACGAGGTGCAGAGTACCAGAAACTAAGGAAATTGACCGCAAGGGTTAGTGCGCTGATCAAGAGGCCGACGAGCACCCAGAAGTCTGGGGGCATGAGGGTCGGGTATCATCCGATCATAAAAAACCCGGCGAAGCCGGGCTATAACTGGCGCGATGCGCAGCCAGTACAACGGAAATGACAGAAACCCCGGCCGCTGTCAACGACATGCTCGATTTGAAACAGAATCATTGTATCCTGTTTCAGATCAAGCCTCTAACAACCGTCCCCCCGCCCTCTCCAGAGCCTCCGGCGTGTCCACATCCGTCCCCGCCGCCGCCCCGAGTTCCACCTCGGTCAGCGCATCCGGATGGGCGGCGATGATCGGCGCGGCGCCGATGTCGCCGGAAAGAACGGCGATATC
Source organism: Jiella sp. M17.18 (assembly GCF_041027365.1). NCBI lineage: Bacteria > Pseudomonadati > Pseudomonadota > Alphaproteobacteria > Hyphomicrobiales > Aurantimonadaceae > Jiella > Jiella sp. M17.18. The sequence continues at coordinate 2,135 of NZ_JBFTEH010000021.1, forward strand.
CTCGTCGAAAGCGCACGACAGGATCACCGGGTTGCGGCGGCGGCCGCGGTCGCTGGCGGCGACGATGGCGGCGGAGCCCTCGCCGGTGAAGGCGGCGATCAGGCGGTCGAGGTCGGCGGCGGTGAGCAGCGGCTGGTCGGCGAGCATGACCATGACGCCGTCGGCGCCCGCGCAGGCGGCAAAGCCGGCCTTCAGCGAGGTCGACAGGCCCTCGGCATAGGCCGGATTCTCGACGGTCTCGACGGGAAGGCCGGTGAGGACGCCGGCGATCTCGGCCGCCATGTGGCCGGTGACGACGCGGACGGTGCGAGCGTTCTTCGCGCCGAGCGCGGTCGTCACCGAGCGGCGCACCAGGGGCACGCCGTCGAAGGTCGCGAGCAGCTTGTTCGGCCCGCCCATGCGGCTGGAGCGGCCGGCGGCGAGGACGACGATGTCGACGACCGGGTCGCCGCGCCCGGCATCCTGGTCGGAGCCGGTGCCGCCGAATTCAGGATCACCGGACCCGGTGTCGCCGGACTCGCTGTCACCGGACTCGGTGTCGCGCGGCTGCGGGCGGGAGGCGATCTCCATCAGGAGGCCGCCGACGCCCATGCCGCGGATGTCGGCCGAGGTCACCGACAGATCGGCCAGCAGCCGGTTCAGCACCCAGTCGAAGCCGTTCTCCTTCGGGCTGCGGGCGCAGCCGGGGGCGCCGAGCACCGGGGCGCCGGCGAGATGGCCGAGGAGCAGGAGATTGCCGGGATCGACCGGCATGCCGAGATGATCGACCCTCCCGCCCGCCGCCCGGATCGCCGCGGGGATGACGTCGTCCGCATCGATCACCGCCGAGGCGCCGAAGACCAGCGTCAGGTCGGCGCCGTCGAGGCTGCGCAGCGCCTTCGTCAGCGCGCTGGTCTCGTGTGGGCAGCGAAGCTCCCGGGCGATGGTCGAGCCGGAGAGGCCGAGCCGCGCCTCGGTCGCCTTGCGGGTCTTGTCCAGCACCGAAGCCTTGACCGTCGGCAGTTCGGTCTGGATCAGCGCGACGCGCCTCGGCGCAAAGGGCGCGAGGCGGAAGGCGGCGGCGTCCCGCAGGATGCCTGCGACCGCTTCGACCGCGGCGCCGGGCACCGCCAGCGGAATGATCTTCACCGTCGCGACCATGCGGTCGGCGGTGACCGGCTCGTATTCGCCGAGCGTCGCGAGCGTGACGCCGGGATCGACGGCGTTCACCGCATCGACGACGCGCCGGTCCGGCACGAAGACGCCGGCGGCTCCCGCAAAGACGTTGGCGCGGCCGGTGGCGGCCTCGCCGATGCGGATGTGGTCGCCGGCGAGGGCCGCGCCGATTGCGGCGGCCGCCTCGTCCTCGGTCAGGTCTCCGGGCTCCAGCCGCGCGACGATGACGCTCGCCTCGCCCGCCTCGGCGAGCGCCGCGATGTCCGCCTCCGTCAGCCGCGTCCCCTTCTTCAGGCGCAGCCCGCCATGGCGATGCGAATGGGCGAGGATCGTCCCCGCCGCGTCTTCGACCGGAACGCGGCCGAAGATCATGCGGGCTCCGTCTCGCCGCGCCGCTCGGCAAACATCTTGCGCTTGCGGAAGGCCTCGATGACCGAGGCGAGGATGGCGACGGCGATCTCGCCCGGCGTCGCGGCGCCGATGTCGGCGCCGATCGGCGCCTCGATGCGGTCGATCGACGATTGCGGGATGCCCGCCGCCTGCAGCCGCTCGACGCGGCGCGCATGCGTCTTCCGGCTACCGAGCGCGCCGATATAGAAGCAGCCGGCCTTCAGCGCGGCGATCAGCGGCGTGTCGTCGATCTTCGGATCGTGGGTGATGACGCAGACGGCGGTATAGGCGTCGAACGGCCTGTTCTTGAGGACATCCTCGGGCCATACCGCATGCAGCGGCACGCCCGGGAAGCGGTCGGGCGTCGCAAAGGCGGTGCGCGGATCGATGATCTCGATGTCGTAGCCGGCGAGCTTCGCCATCGGCGCCAGCGCCTGGCTGATGTGGACGGCGCCGATCACGACGAGTCGCGCCGGCGGCAGATGGGCGTTGAGGAAGACCTCGCCGCTATCGGTCTGGACGATCCCGGACTTGCCGGAGCGGATCGCCTTGCCGATGGCATCGGCCAGCGGATCGGCCTCGACCTCCGCCTCGCGCACCAGCCGCTGCCGGCCGGAGGCAAGCTCGGTGACGACCACGGCGGCGCGGCGCGCGGCGCGTTCGGCGTTCAGGGCTTCGAGGACGGAACGGTCCATCAGGCCACCTTCTCGACATAGACGCGGATGCGCCCGCCGCAGGAGAGGCCGACCCGCCAGGCCGTCTCGTCGGCAACGCCGAACTCCAGGATGCGTGGTTCGCCCGCCTCGATGACGTCCACCGCCTCGGCGACGACGGCGCCCTCGACGCAGCCGCCTGAGACCGAGCCCTCGAAATTGCCCTCGGCGTCGATGACGAGATGGCTGCCGGTCGGCCGCGGTGCGGAGCCCCAGGTCTCGATGACCGTGGCGAGCGCCAGCTGCCGCCCCTCGGCCGCCCAGGCCTCGGTGGTCTTCAGGACGTCCAGTTCATGTGTGGTATCGGACATGGGTCCATCCTCGGTTGTTCAGTTCCCCGGAGGCGTTCGAGCCCGTCGCGCCCCCCTCTGCCCTGCCGGGCATCTCCCCCGCATGGGGGCAGATCCATCGCGCGCACACGCCGCGGCTGATCTCCGATGCCGCGCCTGACGAAAGCGCCCGTATGTCACGAGCCGGCTGTCACGAACCGACGGCGAAGCAGCCGATCTCCCCCCTCGTGGGGGAGATGCCGGCAGGCAGAGGGGGGCGCGACGGGCGCTGCGTCCCGAAAATCCTGCGATATATGTCGCCCCGCCGCCCCCTCCCGGCAAGGGTCACGCCACTTCGACGATGCGTTCGTCTTTCAGCCACAGCCGCGGGTCCACCGCCGCCCCGCCGCCTTCCGACAGCGCGGCGCAGAGCGCACTCATGGCGTCCAGCGAATGCACCGAGCGGAACTCGTCGACATGCGGCAGCATCGCCCTGACGCCGCGGGCCCGCGCCGAGAAGCCGTCGAAGCGCAAGAGCGGGTTCAGCCAGATCAGCCGGCGGCAGGACTTGTGCAGCCGCTCCATCTCCTGTGCGAGGTCGGAGACCGAGTCCCGCTCCAGCCCGTCGGTGATCAGGATGACGACGGCGCCCTGCGTCAGCACCCGCCGCGACCAGACGCGGTTGAACTCGGTCAGGGCTTCCGCGATGCGGGTGCCGCCGGACCAGTCCTTCACCGCCCCGGCGCAGTCGGCCAGCGCCTCGTCGGGATCCTTGCGGCGCATCTGCCGCGTGACGTTGGTCAGCCGCGTGCCGAACAGGAAGGTGTGCACCCGGCGGCGCTTCTCGGTCAGTGCATGCAGGAAGTGCAGGAAGACGCGGGTATACTGGCTCATCGAGCCGGAGATGTCGGCGATCACCACCAGTGGCGGATGCACCTCGCGGCGCGAGCGGAACTTCGGCAGGACGAGGTCGCCACCGGTCCGCATCGAGGCCTTCATCATCGCGCGCGGGTCGATCTTGGCGCCCCGCGGGTCCGGCTGGAAGCGCCGCGTCTCGATCCGGTCCGCCGGCAGGCGCAGCGCCGCGATGGCGCGCTTGGCCTCCTCGATCTCGGCGACCGACATCTGCGCGAAGTCCTTCTGGCGCAGCACCTCGTTGCCGGAGACGGTGAGGCTCGCGTCGATCTCGATCTCCGGCCGCTCCTGCTGAGTGACGCGTTTCTCGGCACCCTCGAACAGGCCTTCGGCGGCGCGGTCCTCGCCGGCGCGCTTCTTGCGCTCCTCACTCTGGCGCGGCGGCGCCGTCGGCGAGAACATCGCGATCATCTTCTCGATCAGCTCGCGCGAACGCCAGAACAGCCGGAACGCCTCGTCGAAGACCGCATCGTCCTCATGCCGCGAGACCAGCGTCGCGTGCAGCGTCCAGTAGAAGTCCTCGCGCGAAGAGAGTCCCGCCGCCTGCACCGCCGCGATCGCGTCGAGCGTGGCGGAAGGCCCGAGCTTCAGCCCGGCCTTGCGCAGCGCCCGCGCGAAATAGGCGATGTTGTCGGCGAGCCGGCCTTCCGGATCCGCGCTCTGGTGCGTTGCGTCGGCCATGGCGTCAGGAGGCGCTAGCCAGGTCGCGCTTCACCTGCGTCAGGATCTCCCGGCTCTCGCCGCGCTCCAGCCGCTGGATGTCGTCCTGGTATTTCAACAGGACGCCGAGCGTGTCGGAGACATGGGCGGGGTCGAGCGCGACGACGTTGAGCTCGGTCAGCGCATTCGCCCAGTCGATCGTCTCGGCGACGCCCGGCGCCTTGAAGAGGTCGATCCGGCGCAGGCGCTGGACGAAGGCGACGAGTTCGGCGGCGAGTTCCTCGTTCGCCCGCGGCGCCTTGCGCTTGACGATCTCGAGTTCCCGGTCCGCCTGGGGATAGTCCACCCAGTGGTAGAGGCAGCGACGCTTCAGCGCGTCGTGGATCTCGCGGGTGCGGTTGGTGGTGATGATGACGATCGGCGGCTCCTCGGCGCGGATCGTGCCGAGCTCGGGGATGGTCACCTGGTTGTCGGAGAGGACTTCGAGCAGGAAGGCCTCGAAGGCCTCGTCGGTCCGGTCGAGTTCGTCGATGAGGAGCACCGGTGCCCGGCCCGGCTGCCCTTCGAGCGCCTGCAGGATCGGGCGGCGGATCAGGAAGCGCTCGGAGAAGATCTCCGAGCGGGTCGCGTCCTTGTCCGTATCGCCCGACGCCTCGCGCATGCGGATCTCGATCATCTGCGCGGCGTAGTTCCACTCGTAGAGCGCCGAGGAGACGTCGAGCCCTTCATAGCACTGGAGGCGGATCAGCGGCCGGTCGAGCGACTTGGCCAGCACCTTGGCGATCTCGGTCTTGCCGACGCCGGCCTCGCCTTCCAGGAACAGCGGCCGGCCCATCTTCAGGGACAGGAACAGGACGGTCGCCAGCGCCCGGTCGGCGACATAGTCGGCACCGTCGAGCAGGCGTTCGGTTTCCGCGATCGATGTCGGAAGATTGGACGTCACGGCGATCCTTTCGGCCAGGGAGAGGACGGGAAGCTAGAGGCTGCGATAGGCGCGGTCGAGATAGACCAAAGAGGGCGCCCGGGCGCCGACCCGCACGGCGACGACCTCGCCGATCATGATGCGGTGCGTCGCGACGATCCGCGCCTCGATCAGCCGGCAGTCGAAGCTCGCGAGCGCGGTGGCAAGCAGCGGCGCGCCGGTCTCCCCGCTGCGCCATTTGCCCCGCGCGAACCGCACGTCCGACGGCAGGCTCCCCTCGCCCGCGAAGACCCGCGCGATCGCCTCGTCCTCGGTGCCGAGGAGGTTCAGCGCGAAATTGCCGTTCGCCTCGAAGCGAATGTTGTCCGGGCTCGACGTGTTGAGGCAGACGAGCAGCGTCGCCGGGTCGTCCGAGACGGAGCAGGCGGACGAGACCGTCACGCCGCGGCGGCCGGCCGGACCGTCGGTGGTCACCAGATGGACCGCAGCGGCGAAGCGGCTCATCGCTTCGCGAAAGCTCTGGCGGTCGATGCTATTCGTCGTCAGCACTAGCTCGTCCCCGGCTGCGCGGCACGGCGGCCACGGGCCATGCCGGCAAGACTGTTTCGTTCGTACATAGGTCATGACACGCGGGATCGCATCCCGTCGCCACGCCCTTGCGGCATGATCGCCTCGCCGGCCGGGCGGGAGCCGGGCAAAGCCTCGCCGCGCCTTCCGCCGCAGCCCGGCATTCCCTATCGCCGCCGGAGCCTCTAGAACAAGCGCCATGCCGCTGAAACAGATCGTCGCCGCCCTCGTCCTGTCGCTCGCGTATCTGGCCCCCGCCGGCGCGCAGGAGACATCCGCCGCCTCCGCGCCGGCGGTGACCATCGGCGTCGCCGCGCCGCTCTCCGATGCCCAGGAAATTCTGGGTCGGCAGGTCGAGGCCGGCGCCGAAGCGGCGGCCGCAGCGCACGGGGGCCAGGCAGCCGTCCGCTTCGTCACGGCCGACACGCAATGCTCGGCCGATGGCGGCCGTGCCGCCGCCGAGCGCTTCGCCAAGAGCCATGTCCGGATCGTCGTCGGCTTCCTCTGCACCGAGGCGATCGAGGCGGCCCTGCCGATCCTGAAGGACGCGGGCATCCCGACGATTGACGTCGGCGTGAGAGCCAACCGCCTGACCGAGCGGCGCGAGCGCACCGGGAACCTCATCTGGCGCATCGCGCCCCGTTCGGGCGACGAAGCGAAGGCGGTCGCGGCCTATCTTGCCAAAGAGTGGCAGTCGCAGCCCTTCGGCCTGATCGACGACGGCTCGATTCCGGCGCGAAACATGACCGACGCCGTCCGGCGCCTTGTCGCCGACGCCGGCATGCAGCCGCAGACGGTCGACAACTTCCGTCCCGCCGAGGAGAAGCAGTTCGGCCTGGCGCGCCGGCTGCAGCGCACCGGCGTCACCCGCTTCTTCATCGCCGGCGACCGGCCGGACATCGCCGTCATCGCCCGCAATGCGAAGTCGCTCGGGCTCGACCTGACGATCGTCGGCGGCGAGACCCTGTTCGACGAGACCAGCAGCGACATGCCGCTGCCGGACGGAATCGTCGCGATCGGGCCGAAGACCGCGTTCCCGGATCTGAAGCGCGCCGACCGGAAGGACCTGCCGGAAGCCGATACGCTGCTGCCGCCGCAGGGCTATTTCGGCCCGGCCTATGCCGCGACCGAGATCGCCATCACGGCCGCGAGCGCGGCTGGGAAGAGTGGCGACGACCTGACCAAAGTCCTGTCCAGCGAAACGTTCGACACCGCGCTCGGCAAGATCCGCTTCGACGCCAAGGGCGATTCCAACCTCGATCTTTACCGGGTCTTCGAATGGCAGGGCGACCGTTTCGCCAGCGAGGCGAAAGGCTGAGGCGATGGCCGGCTGGCGGCGGGGGACGCGCAATCTTCTGACCGATGTCGCCGGCCTCAGTGTCGGCCATGCCGGCGACGAGACGTTGAAAAGCGGGGCGACGGTCGTCGTCTTCGACCGGCCGGCCATCGCCTCCGTCGCCGTCCTCGGCGGCGCGCCCGGTACCCGCGAGACCGACCTTCTCGCGCCGGAGAACACGGTGGAGGCGATCGACGCGCTGGTTCTCTCCGGGGGCTCCGCCTTCGGCCTCGACGCCGCCTCCGGCGTCATGTCCTTCCTGCGCCAGAGCGGGCGCGGCTTCGAGGTCGCGGGCTTCAGGGTACCGCTGGTGCCGGCGGCGATCCTCTTCGACCTCGCCAATGGCGGCGACAAGGACTGGGGCCTCCATTCGCCCTATCGCGACTTCGGCCATGCCGCCGCGGCGACGGCCGGCGCGGACTTCGCCCTCGGCAGCGTCGGCGCCGGCCTCGGCTGCACCACCGCCACGCTGAAGGGCGGCATCGGCTCTGCCTCGACGGTGCTGCCGTCGGGGGTGATGGTCGCGGCGCTCGTCGCGGTCAATGCCGTCGGTTCGGCGACGATCGGCGGCAGCCGGCACTTCTGGGCGGCGCCGTTCGAGATGGAAGGCGAGTTCGGCAACCTCGGCCTGCCCGCGCCCTGGCCCGAGGACGGCGCCATTCCGCGCACGAAATTCGATGCCGCGCCCGGCGGCAACACCACGATCGGCATCGTCGCGACCGATGCGGTCATGGACAAGGCGGCTCTGAAGCGCCTCGCCATCGCCGGCCATGACGGGCTCGCGCGGGCGATCTGGCCGGCGCACACCGACTTCGACGGCGACCTCGTCTTCGCCGCCGCGACGGGGACGAGCGGCATCAGCCTCGGCCCGCGCGGCGGCCGCACGGTCGACTTCGGCGCGGCCGCCGCCGCGACCATGGCCCGGGCGGTGGCGCGCGGGGTGCATGCGGCGAGCCCTGCGGCGGGGGACCGGCTGCCGGTGTGGCGGGAAGGCTGAGCGGCCTTGTCCGCCGCTCACCGCTCNGCCCGGGCGGTGGCGCGCGGGGTGCATGCGGCGAGCCCTGCGGCGGGGGACCGGCTGCCGGTGTGGCGGGAAGGCTGAGCGGCCTTGTCCGCCGCTCACCGCTCCAAGGGCGGAAGCGCCTCGAGCGGGTTCAGGCAGGGTACACCCAGCGGTTCGAAATCCTTGACGTTTCTGGTCAGAACCGTGAAACCCCGCCGTGCTGCGGTTGCGGCGATCGCGACATCGGCAAAGCCCACCTCCCGACCCAAAGCCCTCCCGCGATCGATCAGGATACCGGCAAGCCGAGCCGCGTCTCGATCGAACGGCAGGATCCGCTCGCCATAAAGGTGCTCGACCGCGGCCCACCATTCGCCGAGAAGCGCGGCCTTCCGTGACGCCCCCTGCCGTGCCGGCTTCTCGATCCCGCTGTGGATTTCAGCGGCGGTGACGACCGAGAGAAACAGCAGCGGCGAAGCTGCGGCCATCCAGGTGCCGAGTTCGGCACGAGAAACCTTCGCTGCGGGCGAGGTCTCCGACAGAATGCTGGTATCGAGAAGGTACACGTCAGAAGTCGGCGTCTCGGGCCGGCTTGCGGCTGCGCTCCGGCAGGTCGCCTGCCTCCAGGCCGGAGGCCATCAGCAGCCGCCCGAAGGAGGGGACGGAGGACAGGCGCTGCCACTCCTCGAGTCCGAGGACGACGGCTTCGGGCCGACCGTGCCTGGTGATCACTGTCGGCTCGCCACGGACCGCCCCGTCGACGACCGCGGAGAGCGTGGCTTTGGCATCGCGAAGCTGCAGACGATGCGGCGACTTGGCTTGCGACATGGCGGCATCCCGGTGACTACAGTGGTCAATATGCGACCGCCTTGCGAGAGGCGCAAGCGCCCTGCGCGTTGAGGCCGCCCCCCGCCTCTGCTACATCGCGCCGAAACTCCCGCCGACGAAGGACCCCCGCCATGATCCCCCGCTACGCCCGCCCCGACATGGTCGCCGTCTGGTCGCAGGAGACGAAGTACCGGATCTGGTTCGAGATCGAGGCGCATGCCTGCGACGCGCTGGCCGAACTCGGCGTCATTCCGAAGGAGGCGGCGAAGACGATCTGGGAGAAGGGCGGCGCCGCCACCTTCGACGTGGAGCGGATCGACGCGATCGAGCGCGAGACCAAGCACGACGTCATCGCCTTCCTGACGCATCTGTCGGAGATCGTCGGGCCGGACGCTCGCTTCGTCCACCAGGGCATGACCTCGTCCGACGTGCTCGACACCTGCTTCAACGTGCAGCTGACGCGGGCTGCGGACATCCTCCTCGCCGACCTCGATGCGCTGCTCGCCGCGCTGGAGCGCCGCGCCTTCGAGCATCGCGACACCGTCACCATCGGCCGCTCGCACGGCATCCATGCCGAGCCGACCACCTTCGGCGTCAAGCTCGCCTTCGCCCATGCCGAGTTCCAGCGCTGCCGCGCCCGGCTCGTTGCGGCCCGCGAGGAGGTCGCGACCTCCGCCATCTCCGGCGCCGTCGGCACCTTCGCCAACATCGACCCGCGCGTCGAGGAGCATGTCGCGAAGGCCATGGGCCTGAAGCCGGAGCCGGTGTCGACGCAGGTGATCCCGCGCGACCGGCACGCGATGTTCTTCGCGACCCTCGGCATCGTGGCCTCCTCGATGGAGCGCCTCGCGACCGAGATCCGCCACCTGCAGCGGACCGAGGTGCTGGAGGCGGAGGAATATTTCTCGCCCGGCCAGAAGGGCTCTTCGGCGATGCCCCACAAGCGCAACCCGGTGCTGACGGAGAACATCACCGGCCTTGCCCGCATGGTCCGCTCCTACGCCCTGCCGGCGATGGAGAACGTCGCGCTCTGGCACGAGCGGGACATCTCGCACTCCTCGGTCGAGCGCTATATCGGCCCGGACGCGACGGTGACGCTCGACTTCGCCCTCGCCCGCCTCACCGGCGTCGTCGACAAGCTGCTGGTCTATCCCGAGCGCATGCGCGCCAACATGGACCGGCTCGGCGGCCTCGTACACTCGCAGCGCATCCTGCTGGCGCTGACCCAGGCGGGCGTCTCCCGCGAGGACGCCTATCGCCTCGTCCAGCGCAACGCGATGAAGGTCTGGGAGAGCTATCACGTCGCCGGCTCGGCCAGCGTCGACTTCCTGGAGGAGCTCCTGAAGGACGCGGAGGTCCGCAAGGCCCTGTCGGAAGACGAAATCCGCGCCCGCTTCGACCTCGGCTATCACACCCGCCACGTGGACACGATCTTTCAGCGGGTGTTCGGCCGGTCGAAGTAGGACGGTCGGACGAATTGCACCTCGGCTCGCCTGTAGCTACATTGTGGCTTCGGACCGGAAGGAGATGACGATGCCGACGGACACGGTGGTGCGCGCCAGGATCGACGCGGCGACGAAGGCCGAGGCAACGGAAGCGTTGGCCGAGATGGGCCTGACGGTTTCCGATGCGATCCGGCTGCTGCTGGTGCGGGTCGCGGCGGACAAGGCGCTTCCCTTTCCGGTAAAGGTCCCGAACCGTACGAGCATGAAGGCCATATCGGAGTTGGAGGAGGAAAAGGGAACGCGCTTCGGCTCCGCCGAGGCGCTGTTCGACGACCTCGGCATCTGACGTGCTGACGCCCGTTCGCTCCGCGCAGTTCCGGCGCGACGTAAAACGGGCGGAGAGGCGAGGCAAGGATCTGGCGAAGCTGCGTGAGGTCCTGATCCTTCTCATGCAGGATCGGGCACTGCCGCCGCGCTATCGCGACCATCCGCTGAAGGGGGACTGGCTGGGCTGGCGCGATGCGCATATCGAGCCGGATTGGCTCCTCCTGTACCGGATCAGCGGCGACGAGCTGCAGTTGGCCCGTACCGGTTCTCATGCCGATCTGTTCAAGCAGTAGCCGGCGGAACTTCGGAAGGCGCCAGAGGGTTCGCTGAAAAGGTCGGGGCCGCGTGCCCGCCGTGCCAAAGGGAGTGGGAGAGAACCGATGCCAGCAGCCGGACCGGAGCCGCGGTCGCGCAGCCGCCATCTCCTGTGGATCGTCGTCGGCGTCATCGTCGTCGCGGCGGTCGTCTACTTCGTGTTCTTCACCCGCACGCCGGATCCCGGCACCCAGAACCCGAACGCCCTGCAGCCGGCGCAGTCGGACACCACCGTCCCGACCGCCGGAACGGGAACCGCCCCTGCTCCGGCACAATGACCGCAATCTCGTTCAAGGCATGAGAGACCGATGGCGCAGCGCTTCCCGCTCGATAACCGGACCGTCCTCCTCACCGGTGCCTCAAGCGGCGTCGGCGCGACGCTCCTGAAGCGTCTTCTGGGCCGAGGGTGCGAGGTGATCGCCTGGTCCCGCCGGCCGCCGGAGTTGACGAGCGGCAAGCTTCATCACGAAGCCGTCGACCTGTCGGACATGGACGCGCTCGACGACGCCCTCGGCCGCCTGGTCGAACGCCATCCGGACCTCTCCCTGGTGATCAACAATGCCGGCGTCGGCGAGCGCAGCGATTTCCGCAAGATGCCGCCCGACGAACTCGACCGGCTGGCGGAGATGCAGATCGCGGTGAACCTCCGGGCGCCGATCCGCATCACCCAGCATCTCTTCGCGCACCTCGCCGCCAAAGACAGCGCGATGATCGTCAACAACACGTCCGGGCTCGCGGTCGCGCCGTCGCGCAAGAACCCGGTCTATTGCGCGACCAAGGCCGGGCTCCGCTCCTTCACCTTCTCGACCCGCTATCAGGCCGAGCGGGCCGGCGGCGGGCTGAAGGTGGTGGAGGTGCTGCTGCCGCTCGTCGAAACGCCGATGACCGTCAGCTTCGGCGGCCGCAGCAAGCTTTCGGCGGACAAGGCGGCGGACCGGATCGTCCGCGGCATCGAGCGCGCCGAGCCGGAGATCTGGGTCGGCCAGGCGGCGATCCTGAAGCGCCTCGTTTCGGTTTCGCCGGGGCTCGCGCGGCGACTGATCAAGGTTGCCGCGGGCTGAGCGGAGAGCGTCCGTCAAGCCGCGCTGCGTCGCATCGCGGCGGTTGACAGCCGCCGCCCGCGTCCGCATTTCCAGGCCATGCGCGTTGCAGAAGCCGACATCATCATCGTGCCCGGCTACAAGGGCTCACCGGACGACCACTGGCAGACCCGCTGGGAGAGGAAACTCTCCACCGCGCGCCGCGTGCCGCAGGCGGAATGGTCGAAGCCGGTGCGCGAAGACTGGACGCGGGAGGTCGCCGCGGCGGTCAATGCCTCGACCCGGCCGGTGGTGCTCGTCGGCCATTCGCTCGGCGTCGCGGCGGCCGTGCAGGCGATCCCGCAGTTCGAGAAGCCGATCGCCGGCGCTTTCTTCGTTGCGCCGCCGGACGTCGAGAACCCGGCGATCCGGCCGAAGCACCTGATGACCTTCGGCCCCTATCCGCGCGATCCCCTGCCCTTTCCGAGCCTCGTCGTCGCCAGCCGCAACGACATGTTCTCCTCCTTCGAGGCCGCGGAGGATATTGCCGGCGCCTGGGGCTCGCTGTTCATCGACGCCGGCGAGGCCGGCCACATCAACGGCGATTCCGGCCACGGCCCCTGGCCGGAAGGGCTCTTGACCTTCGGCAAGTTCATGAGCCGGCTGCCGGCGGATCGCTGACGGGTCGGCCGGAGGCGCGCATCGCGAGCCGGCTAACGGTTTGCGGCTGCGGGCTTTTCGCAACAGTCGGGCGGCGATTTCGCTCTATGATCGTGGCAACGATCGTCTCGCCTCGATTCTCGGGCCGATCATGTCCGCCGGGCGGGACCGCCGCTCCGTCCCTCCGAAACAGGATCACCGAGCTTTCCGTTGGCCGACCAAGACCGCGATGCCGCTCCCGCCTTCGTCTCCGACCTCCTGCGAGAGGGCGGCCGGATGGGCGCGGCCATCGCCGGGAAGGACTGGTCGAAGACGTCGCTCGGGCCGTTCGCCTCCTGGGAGCGATCGCTGCTGACCGTGCTGCGCCTGGTGCTGGCGACGCGCCAGCCGATCTGCTTCTGGTGGGGGCCCGACCTCCTGCAGTTCCACAACGACGCCTATCTGCCGATGCTGTGGGACCGCGCCGAGACGGCGCTCGGCGCGCCGGCGCGCGAGCTGTGGGCGGATGTCTGGCCGGGCGTCGAGCCGATGGTGGATGCGGCGCTCTCCGGCCGCGGCACATGGAACGAGAACCTCCCCCTGCAGATCGTCCGCAACGGATCGCCGCGCGACAGCTTCTGGACCTTTTCCTACAGCCCGCTCCACGACGACCGCGGCGAGATCGTCGGGCTCTTGAACATCGTCACGGAGACGACCGACGCCGTGCAGGACCGCGCCGGCCTCGCGGAAGCGAACCGGCTGCTGGCCGAAGAGGTCGAGCGGACGAAGGCGGCGCTCGCGGCCCAGCGCGAGGCCGAGCGCCGGCAGCATGTCCTGCAGCGCGAACTCTCCCACCGGCTGAAGAACACGCTCGCGATCGTCCAGGCGGTCGTCTCGCAGAGCCTGCGGCACGCGGCCTCGCCGGAGGAAGCGGCGCAGCTGGCGTTCGACCGGATCGGCGCGCTCGACCGGGCTCAGGACATGCTGACCACTGCCAGCTGGGAGGCCGCCGATATCGGCGCCGTCGTCGCCGCGGCGGTCGAGCCGCACCGCGACCGGGGCGACCGGATCACGCTTGCGGGTCCCTCTGCCGACGTCTCGGCCAAACAGGCCATGGGTCTCTCGCTGGCGCTGCACGAACTCGCGACCAACGCCACCAAATACGGCGCGCTGTCCGTCCCGGCCGGCCGCGTCGCCATCAATTGGGGCTTCGATGCCGACGGCGGGCTGTTCTTCGAATGGCAGGAAACCGGCGGCCCGGCGGTGGCGCCGCCAAAGCGCAAGGGCTTCGGTGCGCGCCTGACCGAACGCGTGGTGCCGGCCTATTTCGAGGGCTCCGCGGTCCTCGAATACCATCCGGACGGCGTTCGCTACCGGCTGACCGGCGCGCCCGATGCCGCCTTGGCGGGCGCCGCCACGATATAGGGGCTCCTCCCGCACAACCAGCGCCTGCGGCGTCTCCTTTGGGCGCCTACTCCCGCGCCGCCTTCGCCAGCGCGTTCGCCGCGGCCTGGATCGTGCCGAGGTCGGAGCCGATGCAGATCAGCCGGAAGCCGAGCGACCGGTAGTGCGCGGCGTCCTGCGGCGTCGCGGCATAGATCCCCGAGATCTTGCCGGCGGAAGCCGCGGCCTCCGAAACGCGCCTGACGGCGCTTTCGGTCTTCTCGCCGCGCGGCGACCGCGTGCCGTCGCCGGCCAAGGCGATCGACAGGTCCGAGGGGCCGACGAACACCCCGTCGAGGCCGTCGAGCGCCAGGATGTCGTTCAGCGCCTCGAGGGCAGCCGCCGTCTCGATCATCGCGAAGGCGAACGTCTCGTTCCGCGCGTCGACGACATAGTCGTCGCGATCCTCGTAGCCGTGCAGGACACCGGTGCGGGTCGGGCCGTAGGAGCGCTGGCCGAGCGGCGGATACTTGGTCGCGGCGACGAGCCGCGCCGCATCCTCCACCGCCTCGACCATCGGCAGGATGACGCCGGAGGCACCCCAGTCGAGCGTACGCGCGGCGAGCGACAGGTCCTCGATCGGCAGGCGGACGAGCGCCGGCCGGCCGAGAAAGGCTGCGCGCTCGATGCCGAGCTTCAGGCTCGTCTCGTCGAGCAGCCCGTGCTGGACGTCGAAGGTGATCGCGTCGAAGTCGGCGCGCAGGAAGGCCTCGTGGATCAGCGGGTCGGTGCCGCCGATCCAGGACGAGGAGACTGGCGCGCCGTTTTGCAGGCGCTGGCGGAGCGCGGGGAGCGGCATCGCCTCACTCGCCGCGGATCTGGGTTTCGGCCTGCGCCAGAAGCTCGTCCAGATGGCGCCGGATCTGGTGGTCCGACTGATCGACGCCGGCGGCGTCGAAGTCGCCGCGGATCTTGCCGAAGACGCCCTCGTCGCCCGGCGCCTGGAAGGCGACGTTGATCACCGACTGCGCATAGGCCGTGGCCTCTTCGCCGGTCTTGCCGAGCTTTTCGGCCGCCCACAGCCCGATCAGCTTGTTGCGGCGCGCCTCGATCCGGAAGCGGAGCTCCTGGTCGTGTACGAAGCGGGCTTCGAAATCGCGCTCGCGGTCGGTGAAGGACATCTGCAGCTCTCCCGTGGCTTTTGCCGCCCGGCTTGCGGGCCCGGCGGTTGACATACGGTCATCGACGCCGTTTTTGAAGCGCCGATCGCCCGAGCGGCTGCAAAAGCTCTTGATATCCGCCTGCCCCTATACGACTTCAGCCGGCAGCCGATTGTGATACCGGGGCTTTTGGTCTATGCACCCGCACGATCCGTCGCCGCTTTTGCGCCCGTCTTCTCTTGAGGCGCACGCCTTACGATAGAGTAACCATAATGACACGTCGCCGCCGTATCTATGAGGGCAAGGGCAAGATCCTCTACGAGGGCCCCGAGCCCGGTACGCTGGTCCAGTTCTTCAAGGACGATGCGACCGCCTTCAACAAGAAAAAGCACGAGATCGTCGACGGCAAGGGCGTTCTGAACAACCGGATCTCCGAATACATCTTCTCGCATCTGAACAAGATGGGGATCCCGACGCACTTCATCCGCCGGCTCAACATGCGCGAGCAGCTGATCAAGGAAGTCGAGATCATCCCGCTCGAAGTCGTCGTGCGCAACGTCGCGGCCGGCTCGCTCGCCAAGCGCCTCGGCATCGAGGAAGGCACGGTGCTGCCGCGCTCGATCATCGAGTTCTACTACAAGGCGGACGCGCTCGACGATCCGCTGGTCTCCGAAGAGCACATCACCGCCTTCGGCTGGGCGAGCCCGCAGGAGATCGACGACATCATGGCCCTGGCGATCCGGGTCAACGATTTCCTCTCCGGCCTCTTCCTCGGCGTCGGCATCCAGCTCGTCGACTTCAAGATCGAGACCGGCCGCCTCTTCGAGGGCGACATGATGCGCATCGTCGTCGCCGACGAGATCTCGCCGGACTCGTGCCGGCTGTGGGACGTGCAGACCCAGGACAAGCTAGACAAGGACCGGTTCCGCCGCGACATGGGCGGCCTCGTCGAGGCCTATCAGGAGGTCGCGCGCCGGCTCGGCATCATGAACGAGAACGAGCCGCCCCGCCCTTCCGGGCCGGTGTTGGTCAAGTGAAGCGGCGACGGACCGTGAAGCAGCCGGCACCGGCACTCCGATTGGTCTATTCCCGGGACAGACGGATTTCGTGAGCGAAAAGATGATCAAGGCCCGCATCGTCGTCACGCTGAAGAACGGCGTCCTCGATCCGCAGGGCAAGGCTATCGAGGGCGCGCTCGGCCATCTCGGCTTCGACGGCGTCGGCCAGGTCCGCCAGGGCAAGGTGTTCGACGTTCAGATCAAGGGCGACGACACCGACGCCGCCCGCGCGCAGCTCTCCGACATGTGCGAAAAGCTCCTCGCCAACACCGTGATCGAGAACTATTCCGTCGAGATCGCCTGAGAGCCGTCGATGAAAACCGCCGTTGTCCTCCTCCCCGGCCTCAACCGCGACCGCGACATGATCGCGGCGCTGACGACGATCGCCGGGAAGGCGCCTCAAACCGTCTGGCAGACCGAGACCGCGCTGCCGGACGTCGATCTCGTCGTCGTGCCCGGCGGCTTCTCCTATGGCGACTACCTCCGCGCCGGCGCCATCGCCGCGCGCTCGCCGGTGATGCGCGCCGTCGCCGAAGCCGCGGCAAAGGGGGTGCCGGTCCTCGGCGTGTGCAACGGTTTCCAGATCCTCTGCGAGGCGGGGCTCCTGCCCGGCGCGCTGATGCGCAATTCCTCGCTCCGCTTCGTCTGCCGCGAGGTGAAGCTGGAAGTGGTCAACGCCGCGACGCGCTTCACCTCCGCCTACAAGAGCGGCCAATTGATCCGCTGCCCGGTCGCCCATCACGACGGCAACTATTTCGCCGACGACGCGGCGCTCGCGCGGATGGAGGACAAGGGCCAGATCGTCTTCCGCTATGCCGCGGGCACCAACCCGAACGGCGCCGTGCGAGACATCGCCGGCATCGTCAACGAAGCCGGCAATGTCCTCGGCATGATGCCGCATCCGGAGAACCTCATCGAGCCGGAGCATGGCGGCACCGACGGGCGCGGCATCTTCGAGAGCGCTCTCGGCCTCACCGCGGGTCTCGCCGCGTGAGAAGTCCGACCCGGTTTGCGCTCGCCGGCCTGTCCCTTCTTGCCGCCGGCCTCGCCGGCTGCGCGTCGACGCCGACCCTTCCGAGCAGCCGCGGCGACACCGGGCTCGTGCGGATCGAGCGGCTGACGCTCGACGCCAACCGCTGCTGGTTCAAGTCGAACGATCCGGACTTCACCGGCTATACGCTGGCGCCGGAACTTTCCTCCTATTCCGGCCGGCCGCGCTTCCTGCTCGTCCCGCGCGGCCAGGAGGACGGGCTGCCGCTGCTGGTCGTCGAGGGACGCGAGGGCCAGATCGACATCGCGGCCTACGGCCCGCTGATGAGCCAGCCGATCGGCACCAGGATCCGCGCCGACCTCAACCGCTGGATCGCGGGCGACGACGAGTGCAAGGCCTGGCATTGATCCCGCGCGCGGCGCGCCGGGCGGCGCTCGCCCTCGGCCTCGCCGTAGCCCTCGCCTCCTGCGCGGGCGCCCCCGATGCCGATCTCGTGGCGAGCCTCAGCCCCATCCGTCCGGTACCGCCCGCCGCAACGAGCGCCGCGCCCGCGCCGTATCCCGGAACGCCGCCGGTCGCTCTTGCCGCTCCGGCGCCCGATGCGCCGGCGCCGTTGGAACGCGCCGGCGCTCCCGCCGAGGGCGGCTCCGGCGACGCGCCGGATGCGGCCGAGATCGCCTATGCCCGCGCGACCGCCGCGAGCGTCTTCCGCCGCCGCCCGGCCGAGCGCGCGGTCAAGTTCCTGCCGGCCGGGGAGACCGACGGCTACGGCCTCTGCATCCGCTCGCCCTCTGCCCGGGGCGGCTACGACTACGCGCTGATCGTCCTGTCGCACCGCCTCCACGGCGGCGCGATCAGCCAGGTTGACGACGACACGCCGGTGATGCGCCGCGCGTCCGATACGCGAGCATGCCGCGAAGCCAGCGTGCTTTATGCATTGCTAAACTAGCTGGGCCCTTGCCCATCGTCCCGGATGAGCGACATCCTCCGGATATGAGGGTAATTGTACGCCTCTTCTAGACGACGCATCGCATCATCAAGCGAGGTCTCTCCTGTAAAGGATGTAAAGGAGCCCGAGATCTGAAAATGTTCGGTGAATGTCTCTGCAGAGCCGTCATAGTGACTGGTAAAGTTAGCCGTGACTTGGCGGCTGCACTCTGCAACGATGATCCATCGACTCATAGGAACTCCCTTAAGGATCGCCACGGCTGGTTTAAAGTCGAGCATCGACAGCAGCTCTTGTAAATCGCAATGTGTCCTCTTAAGCTTCTTTCCATGCTAATTTTGGGAAGGAGGATCGAGCCATGGGACAGACATCGGCAAGGAAGTCAGCAGGACCGCGTGACGCGGCGACGAAGGTTGCGCAT
>NZ_JBFTEH010000022.1:0-19429 GCF_041027365.1 Jiella sp. M17.18
GGACAGGAACCGGTCCACGTGGCTGTCGAATTCCTCGACGGACCGTTCCTGTCGAAGCTGGCGTCGGACTTCCTGATCCGGAACCCGCGGTTCTCCTGGACCGGGCATCTCGGCCCTCATGAAGCCGCGTTTCCGCTGGCGACCGACGGCACAGACATCGGTTATCTGCTCTGGACGGTGCAGCAGCCGGGAATGAAAGTGCTTGACCGGATGGTGCCGATCTTGGCGGGGGCAGGGACGGTCATCCTCGTGCTCGCCGGGCTCCTCCTGTTCCGACTTTACCGCACAACCCGGAAGCTCGTCAGTTCACAGAGGCAGATCGAGCATATGGCGCATCACGACGCGCTGACCGGCCTCGCGAACCGCTTCTCCTTCGATCAGCGACTTGAACAACGGCTTCAGGAGTTCGAGCAGACGAAGCGAAGCTTCGCGGTGCTCTATCTGGATCTAGATCGCTTCAAGGACGTCAACGACACCCTCGGCCACCAGGCCGGTGACGAACTGATCCGCCAGGTGGCGGCGAGGCTGCTTTCGTTGGTCTCCGGCGAAGACATGGTCGCGCGGCTGGGCGGTGACGAGTTCGCGGTTCTGCGAGACGCGGTCACCGACCGAATGGAGATTGAAGTTCTCTCACGCCGCATCGTCGAGGCCATTCAGAGCCCGTTCGAGGTGGCCAAGCAACAGGTGGTCATCGGAATCTCGATCGGCGTCGCCATCGCCTTCCGGGATACGCTGACACAGCTTGATCTGGTTCGCCGGGCGGACGTGGCTCTGTACCGCGTGAAAAAGTCCGGCCGGAGCGGCTACGTCATCTTCGAAGAGCAGATGGAACGGCTTAAGTTCGGTGAAGCGGTTCGGGAGGTGCCGAGGCTGGGATAGCATCAGTCCCCCGCCTAGTCCCATTCCGTCTCGGCGATATACACGGCGGCCGGGCACCTGAAACAACTTGTGACACCCGACGCTGACATCCTTCGGCGCTTCTTCCGCCTCTGCCTTGTTTACCCGAGGCGGAACGTCCCCTACGCCTCGGAAAAGGACAGCAGAAGCAGCTCGGCGGTTGCATCCTTCCGCCGAGATGTTTCTGTGTCCGTCACGTTCTGGGACGTTTGGTTCCCTCCCTGAAGCTGGCGACGAAAGAAATGGCGCCCCATCAGGTCGGATGCTAATCGATAAGAAGCATTCGACTGCCGGAGCACGTGGTGGCCGCCGATCCTACCCTTTGTCATCCCCCTGAGCCTCCGGAGGGGCTTCTTCAGACAATTCTCTCCAGCGCCGTCGATTATGCTGTTGTCGCGCTCGATGATGCAGGTACCGTCGTCTTCTGGAGCAAGGGAGCGCAGCGGCTTTTCGGCTGGACTGCCGCGGAAATCGTAGGCCATTCGGCCAACCGGCTCTTCATGCCCGACGATCAGGCGATCGGCGTCCTGGCGGCGGAGATGCAGGCCGCGCGGGAACGTGGCCGCGGTGCCGACGACCGTTGGCATGTGCGTAAGGACGGCAGCCGCTTCTGGGCGCGAGGAGAGGTGCTGCCCCTGATCGACCACGCGAACCGCAGGATTGGGTTCGTCAAGATCGTCCGGGATCGGACGGCGGAATGGAGGCTTGCCCAGGAGAAGGAAGCCGCCGCGCGTGCGACCGAAGATGTGGCGCTACGCCTGCGACTGGCCATGGTCGCCGGGCGCATGGCGAGTTTCGAGCTCGAGCTCGGAACGGACATCTTGCACGGATCTCCTGAACTCAACCGCATCCTAGGCTATCCGGAGGACGCAGCCCCCTCGGCCGAGCAGATCCGCCAGAATTTCTACCCGGGCGAACGGGAGCGGCTGCAGGCTCTGTCGGTTGATCTACCCCCAGACGAAGCTCGCTTCATCGAAGTCGAATTCCGGTACATCCGGCCGGACACCCGCCAGGTCCGTTGGCTGTGGCTGCGGGCGGAAATCCAGCAGTCGGGGGCGCAGCAGCGCTACCTCGGTGTTCTTTTTGATATTTCCGATCGTAAGTTCGCCGAGCAGGCTCGGCAGGAGAGCCAGACCCGTCTCCAAATGGCAATGGAAGCCGGGCGGATGGCGGTCTGGGATTACGACATTGCAACGGAGACTGTGACGGGCTCGGCCGAGCTGAACCGACTGCTGGGGGTCAGCCTGGATCACAACCTTTCCATCGAAGAAATTCGAGCCAACTACTACGACGGTGATCTGGAGAGGGTCCGCCAGGAAGCGCAGGCCCGCCTGGCGCGAGGCGAACGCTTCATCCAATCTGAATACCGCTACCAATGGCCTGACGGATCTGTTCACTGGCACCTTCTGCGCGCTGAAGTGCTGTTCTTCGGGGGAGCCCCCGTCAAGCTTGTCGGCATCGTGATCGACATCACCGATTGGCGACAAGCGGAAGAGGACCTGCGCCAGCGCGAAAAGGACCTTCAGGCGGCGCTGGCTGCCGGATCGCTCGCTCTTTACACCTTCAACAACGTCACCCGCGAACTAAACGGGTCACCGCGGCTGAACGAGATCTTCGGCTACCCGCCGCAGCATCGGCTGACGCTCGAGGACATGGCGGCGCGACACCACCCGGAGGATCTGGATCGCATCGCCCGGCAGTTCAGCACCGTGCTGGACCCCAACGTGCACAAGTTCGAGATGGAGTTCCGGCTGCTCATGCCGGACGGGACGGTCCGCTGGATCAACGCCCGCGGCGATTATTTGCGGGATGAACATGGTCGTGCCCTGCAGTCGCGCGGCATCATCATGGATGCGACCGATCGTAGGCAGTGGGAGGAACAGCAGCGGCTGCTGATTGGCGAGTTGAACCATCGCGTCAAGAACACCCTGGCTATCGTGCAAGCCGTGGCGCAGCAGACGCTCCGCTTCCATGACGATCCTGCGGAGGTTCAGGCGGCTCTGTTGTCGCGCATTAGTGCTCTCGCTAAAGCTCATGACGTTCTGACGCAGGAGCATTGGCGTGGAGGTGAGCTTTCCGAGGTTGTCGATCGCGCCCTACAGCCGTTCCAAGGCGAGGGCGCAAACCACGTAACGATCCGTGGACCGCGCATCCGGTTGCCGCCCCCAACCGTTCTTTCGCTGTCCCTGGCGCTGCATGAGCTGGCGACCAACGCCGTCAAATATGGCGCGCTCTCGACCTCTGCCGGACGTGTGTCGGTCGAATGGGAGCTCTCCCACCCCCGAGCGCCCCAGGTCGTCCTCACGTGGCGGGAAGCCTCCGGTCCGACCGTCACTCCTCCGACGCGGAAGGGTTTCGGGTCGCGGCTCCTGATGAGCGGCCTCGGCGCCGAGACGAATGCCGAGGTAGAACTCGCCTATCCCGAAACTGGTGTCGTCTGCACGATCCGCTTCACCCTGGCCTCCCAATGACCGGACGGCTGCGCCGAGGCCGTGGGGCAGGCGAACGACGCTGTGTTCTGCCATCCTCACCGGGAGACGAGTCCGCACCGGTCATTGACTGAGGCTGGCATCCGACTGGGTGCGGTTCATCACCGGCTTTTGGCCCGGGACATGAGACATGGTCTTGGTCCGGCTCGACAAATCGCCGCCCTTCACCTTGGTCTTGGTTTTCGATTTCGAGAACGTGCCCCCGTCGTGAGCCATTGCTTTCGAATGAGCGTTCAACTTGAACGGGTTGGCATTGACCTTGGTCTGGCTCTTGGCCTTCCCTCCAGCCGAGGCGGCGCTGCCTCCAGAACCGATCGATGCGGCATAGTCGCCGTTATCACTGGTAGAAGCACCTGCGGTCCCCAGCGTGGAAGCAGACGTAACGCCCGCCGCGGCCGATCCTGCGGATCCAACAGTTGCCGCGTCGTCTGCGTGAGCAGAAATCGGAAGGGCGCAGAGCGACAGTATCGCGAGCACGGATAATGTCTTCATTGGTTTTACCTCAGTGGGTTGTTATCACACAGTCGCCATCCGACGATGTGGTCACGGTGACGCCGCCACTGCCGCTGGTCGAGTACGTCGACGAGGACGTCGAGGTCGATGAATCGTTACCGCGGTTCGTCACCGTCACACTTTGACCATTGCCGCTGTTCGAGGTCGTCACCTGACCGTTGCCCGCCGTGACGGAGGTCTGCGGCTGCCCAGGCAAAGTGGTTGAGCCCGACACCGTGCCGTTTCCGGCAGTGACTCTGCTTCCGATTTGTGAACCGGACATATCGTTCGCACCTCCGCCGCTGTGATCGCCTTGGTGGATCACGCGGCAGCCGTCGCGCATTTCAACACCATTCTGGTCTTCGGCTGAAGCATGCCCGGCGAGCACAAGACTGCCGAGGGTTACGCCGCAGGCACCGATCCATGTCGATATCTGACCCATGAGAGTCTCCCTGGTCGTGAGGGTGGGTCGGCCCGCTGGGCCGACCCACATCATGGCTGGATCAGCACTTGTTCTTCTTCGCCTGACCCGGAGGGCAGCTCTTGTTGGAAGTGTCATCCTGAGCCGCGCCTGCCGCCGAACCGCCGGTGCCGACCGAGGAGGACGACATGCCGTCACCGGCCGAGGTGCCGCCGGTTCCGAGGGTCGAGGCCGAGCCGGAGCCGTCATCGCTTCCCGATCCCGCTGCCGATCCGCCGGTGCCGACAGACGAAGACGACGTGCCGCCGCCAGCCGAGGTGCCGCCCGTGCCGAGGGTTGAGGCCGAGCCGGAGCCGCCATCGCTTCCCGAGCCCGCAGCCGAGCCGCCAGTGCCTACGGAGGACGACGACGTGCCGCCGCCTGCGGACGTCCCGCCGGTGCCCAGTGTCGAGGCGGAACCCGAACCATCACCCGATCCCGCTGCCGAACCGCCGGTGCCGATCGAAGAGGACGACATGCCGCCGCCGACCGACGTGCCGCCGGTGCCGAGGGTCGAGGCGGAACCGGAGCCCGAGCCGTCCCCTGAGGAGGCGCTGGAGCCCCCCGTACCGATCGTGCTGGATGACGTGCCGTTTTGGATGGTCGTTCCGCCGGTGCCGAGGGTCGAGGAGGATGACTGGGCCCAAGCGCCAGCCGCGGTTCCGGCAACAAGCAGAGTCGCCAGCGCGGTCGTGTGTAGAAGCTTCATAGGATGCTCTCCCTGGTTGATCTCTTGGCTCGCGCCAAGATAGGCCTGAACAACCTGGGCAGAACGACTGCGGTTGCATCTTAATTGGCTATGACACGAAATGACCTTTATTTAAGGCGGTCAGTCTCGCCAGTTGCATGCTGCAGTGCAGCAATTCTAGTTTGTCGTTAGTGCCCGCTTTGCCTCACTTGCCCAGCCTCGGAGATTCCTCGGCCCAATGATGCCTCCAACCCGAATGCCGGCTATGGGAGACCTGCTGCTTCTGGGCAGCCTTGGGGGGCTTATCGCGATCGCGGCGCTGGCCGCTATCGTCTACGTGCTGGTGTAGATGACCGATCCAGAAGGTCGGGACTTACCGGTGGCTCGAGGGCGTCCTGTTCATGGAACGATGAGTCGCGAATGGCTCCGCACCGGAAGCGGGCCCGGAAATGCCGCATGCGCTCGCGCCGCGAGATCCTTCTCATGCCGCCGGAAGAAGATCAGGCCGGCCGCAGCGAAAAAGATTCCGACCGCGAGAAGCCCGTAGCCCACCGGCCCGGCGATCCTGTCGATGGCTTCCCCGAAGACATAGGCGCCGCCGCCGAACAGCGCCGCCCAGGTCCCGCCGCCGAGGGCGTTCATCAGCAGGAACTTCGACCAGGCCATGCGGTTGGCGCCGGCGAGATGCGCCGCGAAGGCCCGGAGAAAGGCGATGAACCGGCCGAAGAAGACGATCTTCCCGCCATGCCGCAGGAACAGGTACTGGCCGATCTTCAGCCGCGCCTCGTCGAGCCGGATGAAGCGGCCGTAGCGCGCCAGCAGCTTGAAGCCGATGGTCCGCCCGATGAGGTAGCCGAGGTTGTCGCCGAGGATGGCCGCCAGGGCTGCCACGCCGATGACGGACGCAATGCCGAGCTTGTGGGTCGTCCCGGCATAGAGGGCCGCGGAGATCAGCGCCGTCTCGCCGGGCAGCGGCAGGCCCATGCTCTCCAGCATGACCAGCGCGAAGACCAGCCAGAGGCCGTAGGTCTGCACCAGGTCCTGGATCGGCGCGGAGGTCAGAACGTGCAGGGCGGCCTCCTACAGGATCCCGGTGACGAAGCGGTCGGGCCGCGTTCCCTCGCGGTATGCCTCCTGGACGAACAGGGAGGCGATAATACCCGTCGCCATCCCGCCGAGGACATCACTGGCATAATGGGTGCCGACATAGACGCGCGAGAACGCGACAAGCACCGCGGCCGCAAGAAAGGCTCAGCCGCGGCGGGTCATGCCATGCGACAGGAAGGCCGCGGCGATGGCGAAGGTCGCGGTGGCATGGTCCGAGGGAAAGGAGAAGTCGCCGCTCCGCGCGACGAGGAGATGGGTGACGCCGGCATCGTAGGGCCGCGTGCGGAAGATCTGGGCCGGGGCAGACCGTGCCCTTCAGCCGGTCGACGGTCACTGGCACCGTGTCCCAATCCGCGAAGCGTTTTCAGCGCCTATGTGCTTCGTCGCTACTCTACGAGCGTGATTGCCGCGCTTGAGACGATGTCGCGGCCCCCAATCGCCTCGCACTGGGAGCCGAGCGAGGAATTGCCGCTGAGCTCGACGGTATAGGCGACGATCTGCGTGCAGGCGTCGGTCGTCGCCGAATTGCCGCGATAGGTGATCCCCGAGGCCGGCGTGTAGACCGCCCCCTGCAGCACCGAATCGGACGTGCCGGCAAGAGTGTGGTCGATGCCGGTCTGGTCCCGGCCTCCGAAGAACAGGATGCCGGCGAAGGGGCCGGTGGTCGGTGCCGACAGGTTCAGCGAGGCGTTTCCCGTCAGCTTGAGCTGCGCGCCGCCGGTCAAGTAGAAGGTGACGCCCGATCCGATGAGCTGCGCCATCGAGCCGTTCACGGTGAAGTCGCCGCCATCGATGATGTAGAGGCCGGGCTCGAACGTCGTGTCGCCCTTGATGCTGAGGCCGCCGCAGAAGCGCATGGCCTTCACCCCGCTGGGGTGGTTCTCGACCGGCGTCAGCGTCGTTATGCCGTGTGTGTTGCCGACATTTTTGCCGTTGCACGTTCCTTGGTTCGCCGGTTCCGCGACATAGCGATAGGGATCGGCGATGACGGCCGCGTTCTCGCGAATCGCGTCGCAGACGGACAGGGTGAGCCCCGCCGTGGTGACGGCGCCTCCCACCGAATAGATGCAGTCGGCCGAGAGCTGTCCGCTCCCGCCCATTGAGAAGGCGTCCGGCGCGTTCGAATCGGATGCGACGTCGCAGCCCTCTAGCGTCACCGTCGTCGATCCCCAGACCGTCACCGCGCCCGAAGCCGTCGGCGCCAGCGCGAGGATGCAGGCCTTCGAGCCCTCCGAGATCTTCGCCACCGCGCGTGCGCTCAAGGTGAGGGGGGTGTCGTCGAAGATCGCCGAGAGCAGCCGTGGCTGGACCTCGGCGACGACCACCTCGACGCTGCTCGCATCCCCCGCCAGCGCTCCGGCGGTCGCGGGCGAATTTGTCACGAAGCCGGTGTCGGCGCCGGCAAAGCCGCTCTCGCGTGCGATGTGGAGCGCGCTCGCCTGCATGTCCGAAAGGTCGGCGCCCGAGCGCTTGCGCACGGCGGCGGCATGCACGGCGACGTCGGCGGCGTTCTGCAGCGCGCGCTGCTTGTAGTACCAAACGCCAGTCTCGGCTCCGAGCGCGATGCCGGCGACGACGATCGGCAGCATGAGGGCGGCCAGGACGCTGACCGAGCCGCGCCGGTCGGCGAGCGCCTCCTTGATGCACCGGAAGAGGCGGGCAGTCATTTCGCGCCCATGATGCGGATGATGCTCGGCGTCAGGATGATCGCGAAGAGCACCGGCAGGAAGAAGACGATCATCGGCACGGTCAGCTTGGGCGGCAGGGCGGCCGCCTTCTTCTCGGCCTCGGCCATCCGCATGTCGCGGTTCTCCTGGGCCAGCACCCGCAGCGCCTGGCCGACCGGGGTGCCGTAGCGTTCGGCCTGGATCAGCGCGGTCATCACCGCCCGCACGCCCTCGAGCCCGGTGCGTTGCCCGAGGTTTTCGAGCGCGCTGCGCCGGTCCTGCAGATAGGACAGCTCGGCCGTCGTCAAGTTCAGTTCCTCGGCAAGCTCCACCGACTGCAGGCCGATCTCCTCAGACACCTTGCGAAAGGCGCCCTCGACGTTCATGCCCGCCTCGACGCAGATCAGCATGAGGTCGAGCGCCTCCGGCCAGGCGCGGCGGATCGAGGTCTGCCGCTTCCCGATACGATTCTTGATGTAGATCCGCGGCGCCTGATAGCCGAGGACGGCCGCCGCCAGCGCGGCCGCGAGCGCTGTTGGAACGGTGAACGCCAGGACCAGGATCGCATAGGACAGGGCCAGGACCGCGAAGGCGCCCGAGGCGATCACCCGCGCGGCGAGAAAGCGGATCATCGGACCGCGGCCGCGATAGCCGGCCATGCGCAGCATTTTCGCCATCTCGCCGTCCTCGACCTTGGAGGACAGGTTCAGCCGGTCGACGATGATCTGGTAGAGCCGCTTCGGCGGTTCGCGCAGCAGCCCCTCGCGCCGGTTGGAGAGCTGCGCTCGCTCGCGCGTGCGGATCTCCTCGCGCTCGGTGTCCACCTGGCGCATGCGCTCGGCCAGCCTGTCGGGGGCGAGATAGGGCCAGGCGACGGTGACGATGGCGAGCGAGGCCGATACGCCGGCAAGCGCGGCGGTCAGCATTTCGCTGTCTGGCAGGAACGAGAGCATGGGCATCGACCTTCAGAAATCGAACGAGATCATCTTGCGCATGACCATGACGCCGATCATCATCCACACGCCGCATATCGCCAGTACGATGTTGCCGATCCGCTCTTCGAAGAGCAGCATGATGTATTCACGGTTCGACAGATAGACGAGTCCGGCGACGATCAGGGGCAGAGCACCGATGATCATGCCGGAAGTCTTCGCCTCGGTGCTCATCGCGCTGATCTTTGCGCGCATCTTCTTGCGCTCGCGCAAGACTTTCGAGAGGTTGCCGAGGGATTCCGACAGGCTGCCGCCGGTGCGGCTCTGGATGCCGATCACGATCGAGAAGAAGTTGGTCTCCGACAGCGGCACGCGCTCGGCGAGCCGCTGGATCGCCTCCTGGATCGATATGCCGATGGTCTGATCCTCGACAACGATCTTGAATTCGCTGCGTACGGGTTCCTCGGCCTCGGAGGCGATGATGCGCAGGCAGTCGGTGAGCGGCAGGCCGGACTTGACGCCGCGAACGACGACGTCGACCGCCGAGGGAAAGAAGTTCGAGAACCGCTTCAGACGCCGGGCCCGGCGAAAGTTCACAACGAGATGCGGGATGAGGAGGCCGCCGGCGAGCCCAAACCCTGCGGCGGCAGTGGGTTTCAGGCCGAGCGCCATCGCCGCGGCCGTCACAGCGAGACCGGCGATGCCGCAGACCATGAAATAGAAGCGCTTCGACCAGGTCAGCTCCGCCTGCTTGAGGCGCCGCGCCAGGCTTGGCTTGGGCGCCTTGCGCCGCGCGCCGGCCCGCTGCCTCTCCTCGATCTCGTGCAGCGTGTCCTCAATCGAGCGCCGGCGCGATGCCGCCTCGCCGGCGGTTCCCCCGCGGGCGGCCGCTTTCTGCGCGGCGATCTCGGCAAACCGCGTCCGGTAGGCGCGGCCGCTGCGCGAGGGCGCGCCGACGACCGCCAAGGCTGTGCCGCCAAAGGCGAACACCGAGAGAAGGCCGACCATCACGGCATGCCAGTCGAGACCAGGAACGGGCATCACGCAGCGAGCCCTCCCTTTTCGGCGGCGTCGAGCGCGGCCGCGAGGCGCTTCTCCTCGTTGTAGTAGCGGGCCCTCTCCCAGAAGGCCGGACGGCCGACGCCTGTCGAGCGGTGCTTGCCGACGATCTTGCCTTTCGCGTCCTCGCCGAGGATGTCGTAGACGAAGAGGTCCTGGGTCGTGATGACGTCGCCCTCCATGCCGAGCACCTCGGTGATGTGGGTGATGCGGCGCGAGCCGTCGCGCAGGCGCGTCGCCTGGATGATGACGTCCACCGAGCCCACGATGATCTCGCGCACGGTGGTTGCCGGGAGGGTGAAGCCGCCCATGGCGATCATCGATTCCATGCGCTTGAGGCATTCGCGCGGACTGTTGGAGTGGATCGTGCCCATCGAGCCGTCATGGCCGGTGTTCATCGCCTGCAGAAGATCGAAGACCTCCGGCCCGCGCACCTCGCCGACGATGATGCGCTCGGGGCGCATGCGCAGGCAGTTCTTGACGAGGTGGCGCATGGTGATCTCGCCCTCGCCCTCGATGTTCGGGGGCCGGGTCTCGAGGCTGACGACGTGGCGCTGCTGGAGCTGCAGTTCGGCCGAGTCCTCGCAGGTGATGATGCGCTCGTCCGGATCGATGTAGCGGGTGAGGCAGTTGAGCAGCGTCGTCTTGCCCGAGCCGGTGCCGCCCGAGATGATGACGTTGCAGCGCACCCGGCCGATGATCTCCAGAATGGTGGCGCCCTCCGGCGAGATCGCGCCGAATCGGACGAGCTGGTCGAGGGTCAGCTTGTCCTTCTTGAACTTGCGGATGGTGAGCGAGGGGCCGTGAATCGCCAGCGGCGGCGCGATGACGTTGACGCGGCTGCCGTCCTCGAGCCGGGCGTCGCAGATCGGGCTCGCCTCGTCGACGCGCCGGCCGACTTTCGAGACGATGCGCTGGCACACGTTCAGGAGCTGATCATTCGAATGGAACCGGATGTCGGTTTCCTGTACCTTGCCCCCGACCTCGATGAAAATCGGATCGCAACCATTGACCATGATGTCGGCGATGTCGTCGCGCGCGAGAAGCTGTTCGAGCGGGCCGTAGCCGAGGACGTCGTCGCAGATCTCTTTGACCAGGGCGTCCTGCTCGACGATCGAGATCTGCACCTTCTTGGCGCCGATGATCTCGGTGACGATGCCGACGATTTCCTGACGCGCGTCGTCCGGGTCCATCGTGGAGATGACCGAGACGTCGATCGCGTCGACCAGCGCCGCGAAGATCTGCCGTTTCAGGTCCTGATACTTGCCGGAATTTGCGGCCTTCTTTTCGGGGCGCAACTCGCGGACGGGTGCCACCTCGACCGGCTCGGCCGGCACGGGAACGGCGTCGGCGAGGGGAACGGGATAAGGGGCCAGATCGTCGTCGAGCTTCTTTCCGAACACTACCGCCTCCGATGCGGGCCGACAGCCTGCCGTCCCGTTTCACCTCAGGCATTCGCGCGTCAGCCCTTCGGGGATTGGAAGACGCGTGTTTCATCCTGATCGGAAGACAACCTAATTCGATTGCATTTTCAGTGCCGTGAACCCCATCGGTACAATTCGACGGATCGTGGCGAAAGGCTCTGTCCATCCCGAGCATTGCCATCTGGCGGAAGAGGGGCGAGTGGACGTCATCGCCCGCTCCCGATCACCTGATTCCTCTACGAACGCGCCCGCTACAGCCGGCTATTTCACGGGGATCTTGCGGGCGACGTCGAGGGTGATCGTGCCGTCCAGCGCGGGGACGAGGAGAAAGGTGAACGGATAGGTGACGCTCAGCGTGCGAAAATTCGTGCCGCCGCCCGTCTGGGTGCCGACGGCGATCTGGAGCTGCGCGGGATCGCCGCTGGAAAAGGCGTCTCGTACGGCCTGTTCGAGATCGGCGTCGGACAGGCCGGGGTCGACCAGCACCCGCCGGCTTGCGACGCCCGCCGCATAGCCGAGATCGTTGCGCGCGTTCAGCGCTCGGCCGAAGTCCAGTATCCCGAAGATGACGAGCAGCAGCGGCAGGCAGACGATCGCGAATTCGACCGCCGTCGCGCCCGCCTCGTCGCGGCCGAACCGGCGCAGGCGC
Source organism: Jiella sp. M17.18 (assembly GCF_041027365.1). Taxonomy (NCBI): domain Bacteria; kingdom Pseudomonadati; phylum Pseudomonadota; class Alphaproteobacteria; order Hyphomicrobiales; family Aurantimonadaceae; genus Jiella; species Jiella sp. M17.18. Next base: position 11,865 of record NZ_JBFTEH010000022.1, read on the forward strand.
GAGGCGGCCCCGCTCACCGGATCTGCACCTTGAGCCGCGCTCCGATCGCGAAGCTGGGAAGCGTCAGGCCGCTGTAGTCCTTCGTGGCCGAGAGTTCGTAGAAGGCGGCGGTCGGCGTGGAGCCCGCACAGGTCGTCGTCGCCGCGACGGCGGTATCCGGTGTCTCGGGGCAGGCATAGAAGCGCTCGACATCCAGCGAAAAGCCGTCCGCACCGGGCGTCTGGGGCGCGGCCACGACGGTGAACTGCGGCGCCGCGCTCGCCTCGACGGCGTCAAATACCGGCCCCGTGCCCGGGTCGGCCAACGCGATCTCCGCGCCCGTGCGCAGCGCCTGGTCCATGCCCATCCGCTCGCCGATGGCAAAGCCGATATCGGTCATGGCCAGGAGCGCGAAACACAGGACCGGAACGATCAGAGCGAATTCGATGGCGGCGACGCCCTCGCAGGATCGAGCGAAACCGGCCATGCCTCCGGAACCGGCCGGGCTCATCCCCGCGCCCGCCGCCTGAACAGCCGGGCGAGCCCCGCCGCCGGCCTGTCGCGCTTCTCGCTTTCCTCCTCGACGAGTCTCCCGGCAAAGCGGGCGATCGCGCGCATGGCCGGCGATCGGGCCGTGGCCTCGCCGATCATCCGCCCGTCGTTCGAGGCGCGGCCGAAGAGCGGCGCATCGAAGGCCAGCGCCAGATCCGGCTCGACCCCGGCGGCCTTGGCGAATTCGGCCGGCTTGATCTCGGGTCGCTTGGGCAGACCCACCTGGTTGAGCAGCAGTCGGGCGGCACGGTCGTTCGGGCGCGCTGCCGCCAGTTGCGCGGCGATGCTCTTGAAGTTGCGCAGACCCGCAAGGTTCGGCGCTGCGGTGACGGCGATCTCGTCGGCATCGATCAGAATATGCCTCACCCAGGGCGCCCAGTGGTGCGGCAGGTCGAGGATGGTCATCTTCGCCGTTGCCCGGCAGAGTTCCAGAAGCCGGTCGAGCGCCGAGCCGCGCGGCTCGAAATGCTCGGCGAGCGCCAGCGACGGGGTAAGGATGGAGAGCCGGTCGCCGCGATGGGCGACCATCCGCTCCAGAAGCACCTCGTCGAGCCGTTCGACGTCGCGCAGGACTTCCGCGAGCCCGTCCGTCGCCGGCAGGTCGAAGTCGAGGCCGGCGGTGCCGAAGGCGAGGTCGAGGTCGATCAGGATGGCGTCGCAGTCGTGGTCGTTGGCGAGCGACCAGGCGACATTGTGGGCGAGCGTCGACGAGCCGGCCCCGCCGGACGCGGCGAAGAAGGCGCAGACCTTGCCGGCAGGGCGCGCGACGTCGCGCTGGCACAGCCGGCCGATCGCCTGGATCAGGGTCGGCGTGTCCACCGGCATGGCCAGATATTCGCTGATGCCCTGTTCGAGCAGGGTCCGGTAGAGGCCGATATCGTTCTTTCGGCCGACGACGATCACCCGCGTGCTCTGCAGGCAGACCTCGGAAAGCCTCTGCAGCTCGCCGAACAGGCGCTCCTCGTCGTCCTGGCTTTCGACGACGACGAGGCTCGGTGTGCGGGCCTTGCGATAGATCTCGACGGCGGCATCGATGCCGCCCCGGTGGAGCGTCATGCGCATCCGCCGCAGGCGGCGGTCGCGCTCGGCGGCCGCAGCGCATTCGGCAAAGGCCTCGCTGTCGGCGAAGACAGCCATTTCGACGCGGGGGAGCGCACCGCTCGGCTCCGGCGCGGCGCTGTCCGGCGGCGCCGGGACGCCGGCTGGCGGGCTGGCAGCCTCTGTGGCCTGCGGGGTCGTATCGGCGTCGAGGCTCATCGGACCTCGGATGATGCTTGCGGCCAGGCCGTATGGGCCGAAACCGTGACGACCTCCACGGCCCGGTCGCGGCGCACGGTGACCGTGTGCCGCGTCGGAGCGGGCGCCGACGCCACCGCCCCGTCCATGGCGGAGCGAAGCGCCAGGGTCAGGGTGCCAGACGCCGCGGCTGCGGTGATGGTCTCGACCTGGCCGATATCGAGTTCGAGTGTCGCCGTGCGACCGACCACGGCTTTCTGATCGCTCTTGGCGTTGCTCTCCTGGCTCTGATCGACGGCAAGCACGCGCACGTCCTGGAGGATCACGCGGCTTGTGCTGACGGGTTGGCCGCTGGCCGCACCCTTGGACGTGGTCGTATGGATGACGTCGACGCGGTCGTTCGGCAGGACGAAGCCGCCGGCCGTCGCCTCGGCCGAGACCCGGACAGCGACGGCGCGCTTGCCCGACGGCAGGACGGTCGCCATGAATCCGGCGCCCGGCGCGGCGAGAGCGTCCTGGCTGAGCGGGTCGCCCTTGCGCAAGCGCTGGCGCGCGCGCGAATTCGCCAGCGTTTTGAGCGCGCCCGGATGAGTCGAGCGTGCGATGAAGCTCGGCGCGAGCGCCGCCGCCGGCCAGGCCTTCCAGCGCAGATCGGCCGGCTTGATCTCCTCGCCGGCCGCGACGTCGGCCGCCGCGACGAGGATGTCGGAAGTCGCCACGGGTCTTTGCTCGGCCACGACGGCCGGCTTCTCCTTCGGCGGGGTCCCGGCCACGCTGAGCCAGGCGGCGACGCCTCCCGAACCGAGAGCTGCCGTCAGGATGAGATAGCGGATCATCGCGACCGTCGTGCCAGAGGTGTGGCCTTCGAAGAGTTCAACAGCATTTGCAGAATCTAGCCGGTTTCGATTGTCCGCCGGTTAAGATGCCCGATCGAATTCCACGCATCTTTGCCGGCCGGCGGATGCCGCCTACGGCGTCGCCGGAGCCGGTTCGCTGGACGTCGTTGCGCCACTGCCGGCCGCCGTCGCGTCGCCGCCGGCAGCAGTCTTGCCGGTCAGGTATTGCCGCTGGGCGCGCGCCGCGACCGCTCCGGCGGTGCGAATCTCGGTCACGTCGCGATAGGGAGGAAAGGCGTCGACCCTCTGGATCGCGAGATTGGCCGCGTTGGCATCGCCCGCGCCGGCATAGATCTTGTCGCTGTGGTCGACATATTCGGCACAGCCGCCGAGAAGGACGAAGGCGGCGAGAACGGGTCCAACGTGCCGGGACGTCACTGCGACCTCCGATCGTCGAAATCGAGCATATGCCCGTAAGGCCCGGAGATGCCGGCGCCGGAGCGGATCGCATCGATCCCGCTCTTGTCGACTTCCAACAGGCCAAGAGCAAAGAGCTCGGTATCGTTCGAAGGCCGCGTCTCATCGAGCGGCGAGTGGATCGGCTCGCCGGGACCGGCCGGCCTGACGAGGCGCGGCGTCACCACGATGACGAGGTCGCTCTCCTGCTTCTGGAAGCTCGTGGAGCGGAACAGCGCGCCGAGCACCGGCAGGTTGCCGAGCCAGGGAAGCTGCTGGATCGTCTTGGCGTTCACCGTTTGCAAGAGGCCCGCCATCGCGAAGCTCTGGCCGTCGCGCAGCTCGATCACCGTCTGCGCCCGGCGCGAGGTGAAGCCGGGATTGCCGTTGACGTTGATGGCGCCGTCGATCTCGCTGACCTCGGTCATGACGCGCAGATTGATCAGGCCATCGGCGAGAACCGTCGGCAGGAACTCCAGCCGCACGCCGTAGGGGCGGTATTCGGTCTTGGCCGTCGCGACGCCGTTGGCGGCGGCAAGCGTCTGGATCGGCACCTCGCCGCCGGCGTGGAAGCTCGCCTTCTCGCCGCTGATCGTGGTCAGGTTCGGCTGGGCCAGCCGGCGGGCGAGGCCCTTCTTCTCCAGCGCGTTGATGATGACGTCGATGCGCAGGCCGGCATTCTGCAGGACATTGGCGACGAGCGTGCCGAAGGGCGTGCCCTGCGAATTGCGCTCGCCGTCATTGTCGAGATAGGTCGTCGGCTGCGCGGTGTTCGGGTCGGCATTGATGCGAAGCCGCGCGCCCGATGTGGCCACGAGACCCGCCCCGGCGTTGATCGCGCGGAAATTGACGCCGAGATCGCGCCCGGCGCTGCGCCGAGCTTCGAGAACCCGAACTTCCAGCGCGACCTGCTGCGCCTCGCGCACCGCGAGCGCGTTGATCACCGGGTCGTTCGAGAACTGCTGCGCGACATCGACGATCCGCTGGACATCCGGCGCGGACTGCACCGTTCCGCTGAGGGCGATGCGGTTGTTGACGTTCGTCACCCGGACGGACGCGCCGGGCACGGCGGTCCGGATCGCGGCCGCGACCTCGGACATGTCGAGGCTGACATGGGCGTCGACCACGCCGAGAAGCCTGTCGCCGCCGTCATAGATCGAGATGTTTGTGCGGCCGGCCGCAATGCCTTGGATGTAGAAGCCGCGGTCGGACAGCGGCACGACGTCGGCGATCTTGGCATCGCCGACGACGAGATTGGCAAATGAGCGGTCGGTGTTGATCGTCAGCGTCCTGCCGGGCGGGACGGAGATCCGCGACACCGAGCCATTGCCGATGGCGATCGAGCGCTGCTGCGCCAGGGCCGGACGAGGCGCGGCGAGCGCGGCGGCGAAGACTGCCAGCAACAGGCCAAGCAGGACCAGTCGTTCGGCTCGCCGCCGAGCGATCGTCCGCAATTTCCTGTTCGAACCGTTTCGCGACATTTGCCTCACCATTCCCACTGCAGGGGCATCAGGACCGGGCATGCCGTCGCGCGACGTCTCGCGACGGTGCTGCGCTTTGTCCGAAGGACGCCGGAATGGCGGTGGAGCACTTCGTCAAGCCGTCGGTGTCGCATTGAACATTCCAATCGTTGCGGCGGGCGGACCCCTGCAGCCCCCCCGCGCGCTCGTCATGACGGGACGGCTGAACCTCCGCCTTTCGTCCGACTGATGCGCGAAAGTGGTTAAGTGCCCGTCACCGCGGTTCAGCGGCGATGGGGACTGCGGCGGTTGGCGCCGACCGCCGCGAAATCGACGCGGCGATAGGCGACCGAACCGTCGGCAAGCTCCTGTCGCTCGAAACGCACCGCCCCGCGGACGGGTGCAGCCGTGGGGGCAGGCACGGCAGTCTCGACGGTCGGAGCCACGAGAGGAGCGGCGATTTCCTTGCGGTCGCTGGCTGTGGCCTTCTCGTTGCTCGACGCCGGTGCTGGAATGGTCAGATCGGCGATGGTGACGAGCATCCGGCTGAGGGATTCGTCGACATTGTTCGCCGTTCTGGCGGAGGCATGCGTAGCCTCCGAGACGTCCTGTCGCAGGCTGCCGAGGGTCTGGGCGACATCGTTAAGCCTGGCGTCGGAGCGGTCGGCATGCTGGCGGATCAGGCCGTCGACCTTGTCGGCGTTGCGCGCCATGTCGTCGCGCAGCCGCGCCTCCATGCCGTCGAGCGCATCGATCCGGCCGCTGATGCGCTCCAACGTCTGCATCGGACGCATCAGCGCGATCGTGACGATGGCGACGGTGAGCCCGGCGGAAAAGCCGGCTCCGCCGATAAACAGCACCGCCCGCGGCCCGACGAGGCTGTGGGCGAGGCGCTGGCGGGCGGATGCGCAGCCGCCGGCGTCCTGCCGCATGTCGTGCGCGGCTTCGCCGTTCTCCCGACCTGCCGTCGTCGCGATCATGAACCCACTCCGCACCGCGAACGCCTTGATCCGACGGGGTCGAAATCCGGCGATTTACCCAAACGCTTATCCATGCTGCCCGCCAGCCCGTCCCGCAGCGACGGATTCGGGTTCGATTACATGCCATAAGCCGGCGAACGACACCCCCGCGCCCCCGTGCGCGCGGCGTCGCGACGCCGAGCGGCGCTCCGTATGCGGCCCCGCCTCGGGCGTCATCGGCCGCCCGCCGCGTTCGCTCCGTTGCGCAGAAGCTGCATGTTGTTAGTGACGGTCGGATCGCCGGGCGCCAGTTGCCGGGCATAGGTCAGATAGATGTAGGCCTGCTTCAGATCGCCGCGCAGCAGGCGGGAATAGCCCATATTGTTGTAAAGCTCGGGCGTTCCGGGCTTCAGCTTCNCGGGCGCCAGTTGCCGGGCATAGGTCAGATAGATGTAGGCCTGCTTCAGATCGCCGCGCAGCAGGCGGGAATAGCCCATATTGTTGTAAAGCTCGGGCGTTCCGGGCTTCAGCTTCGCCAGCGCGCCGTAGGCTTGGTCGGCCGTGTCGAAGCGGCCGAGCTCGTCGGCCGAGGCGGCAAGGCCCAGCCAGGCCGAGGGGTTCTTTGGCTCTCTGTCGGCCACCCGCTTGTAGATGTCGTAAGCGAGGCCGTAATGCGCCGCACGAAACTGCCGCCTTGCGTCGGTCAGGCTCTCGCCGGTGCCGGCATCCGCCGTGGCGGGATAGCCGAGCAGCGATCGGCCAGACTCGCCGTCGAGACCGGAGGACTGGCAGGCGGTCAGGAATCCCGCCAGCGCGGCCACGGCCGAAAGGGCTCGGATCGTGATCATGCTTTGGTCCGGGTCCCGCGCTGCGTGCAAGAGGAGGAAGGGACGGGAGGCGCAACCGCACTCCCGGGCGTCGTCTTGCCCGCAAGCTAGCCCCGTCTGCTTAACGGGCTGTTGACGGCGCCAGGGCGGCAAAGGTCAGGGTTGCACCGGCCGTCGGTGCCGGACGGGGCGCAGGTCTCAGACGGAAGCGGAGGCATCGCCTGCGGGCGGTCAGAGCCGTCGTTAGAGCCGGGAGATGAGCGCCGGCAACATCGCGTCGCATCGTGCAATCTGGCGCATTGCGTCACCTGAGTTGTTCCTGAAGAGTACTCCATTGCATCATTAAAGGTGTTGGCCGCGCGGTTGTGTTCTGCGGGCAGGCACGAGACGGATCAGCATGTGCACACGAATTAGCTGCTGACTGCTGTTGCGGTATGATACCGTGGTGCGACCCGAGGGGAGAAGGGGCGGATCCTGACGGAGTTCGCGGAGATCTCCGGGTATCACCGCAAGCATACGGTGCGGCTCCTTCGGCGAGATCATATCGTGGATCGTTCAAAGCCACGATGAGGGCGTCGGGTTTATGGCGGGGCCGTACGAGAAGCTCTGGCTGTGCTTTGGGAAGCTTCTGATCGAAGCTGCGGGAAGCGGTTGAAGCCCCTCATTCCGCCGCTGATCCCGACGATGGAGCGGCACGGTCGTCTCACTCTTGAGGAGGCTTTACGTGGTCGGCTGTGTGAACTCAGTGCAGCCACGATCAATCGGGTTCTCGCTCCTGTCGGGCTGCTGGTTCGGGCCGGCGCCGCCTCCGCTCGGCTCAGGCCGGACAACGCGTTCGCCAGGGCTAAAAGCCGGCTCGCCACGCGACCATTCGTCTCCCGGCGCGCAAGCGCCCGCAATTCCGCCGCCGACAGAGCTTCGCTGATCCTCAACGCCATGCTCTTCCTCCTCTGCTCACAGAAGGGAATCTCACCAGCACCCGACAAGGAATCCCCGGAGAGTCAGATCAAGCGCCCGGCGGTATCCGAGGTCGGGGAGCAGCGCATTCTCGCGCTGCGACGAGACCGGCGGCTCGGCGTCAAGCGCCTACGCTACGAACTGATTGTCAAACGGCTTTGGAACGGGACCCCTCATCGGCGTCCAAACGGGGGTCTGACGCACTCTCGATGACGATCAGGCGGCGCCGAGCAGTCGGGCTTCGAGGAGATCGAGCTTGGCACGCCCGTACATCTGCCGCTTCACGAGCTTGAGCTTGTTCAC
>NZ_JBFTEH010000023.1:0-18722 GCF_041027365.1 Jiella sp. M17.18
GAACAGGAGTTCGGCGCCGGTCGGCGACAGCGGCACGTAGCCGAGTTCATCGACGATCAGCAGTTTGACGGATTGCAGGTCGCGCTGCGACTTCAGGAGACGACGTTCGTCGCGGGCTTCCATGAGTTGATGGACGAGCGCCGCGGCGGTCGTGAAGACAACGGTGAAGCCCTTCTGGCAGGCGGCGAGGCCGAGGGCCAGGGCGACGTGCGTCTTGCCCGTGCCGGAATTGCCCAGCGCGATCACGTTCTCCCGGCGGAGGATGAACTCGCACCGCGCCAGCTCCAGCACCAGCATCTTGTTGAGCGTCGGGATGGCGGTGAAGTCGAAGGTATCGAAGCTTTTGACGGCCGGGAACCGTGCCGCCTTGATCCGGCGCTCCACCATGCGCCGCTCCCGGTCGATCAGTTCCAGCTCGATCAGGCGCAGCAGATAACGGGGATGGTCGACGCCGTCGCGGGCACACTCGCGGGCGACCTTGTCGTATTCTCGCAGCACCGTCGGCAGCTTCAACTGCTTGAGGTGGTGGGCGAGCAGGACCTGCGGCGTGCCGCTCGTCGTCCCCCTCGGCATGGTGTCGGGCGTCGACTTGTCGGTCATGCCGCCCGCTCGGGAATGAGGACGGCATAGTCGGCCGCCGCTGTCGTCCGGACGTCCATCTTCGGCAGATGCGGGTAGGCTGCCAAGTCGAGACGCGCCGGGCGGTGCTCGATCCGCGCAAGCGCGATCAGCTTGATGGCGTCGAACCCGACGGCCCCGAGCCGGATCGCTTCCGTCACCGCATCGGTGACGATCGGCATCGGGATCGTCTCCATCAGCCGCAGCACCTGGATGAACTCACGCCGACCTCGATTGCCCATGCGCGCCTCCAGGAGATGGCGAAGATGCTGGAAGGCCTCCGGGAGATCCCAGTTCTGCAGCGGCGCCGCCTGGTCGAGCGCGTTCGGCTTGGTCTCGATCAGCGCCAGATAGTGCAGCGGGTCGAACACGAAGGTGCCGGTGCCGTAGCAGCGGCGGTGACGGGCGATCTCCTCGCCGGCGCACAGGATCACCACCTCGTCGACGAAGCCCTTCACAAGGACATCCCGGAAGCCGAAGGTCGTGGGTACCGAGTAGTCGTTGCACCGGTATCGGACCAGCGAGGTCGACGAGACCCGTCCGATCCGCTTCTCGCACGGCTCGAGCGGTGTCGCCGGCAGGTCCTTGAAGACCGCCAGATCGGCGACGAGCCGCTCGCCAATCGTCTCGCCGTGGCGTCCGGCCCGTTCGCCTTGCCGTTGGCGACATCGCTCGGCCAGCATGGCGTTCAGATCGTCGAAGCTTGCCGCCTGCGGGATCGGCGTCATGAAGTTCGCCCGGGCATACTTCACCAGCCCCTCGACTTTCCCCTTGTCGTTCCCCTTTCCAGGACGGCCGAAGCGATCGGCGAAGAGGTAGTGGCTCTGAAGTTCCGTGAAGGCCCGGGTGCGCTCGCGGCGACCGTCGCCGCAGATCTTCGCAACCGCCAGCGTGGTGTTGTCGTACAGGATCGACAGCGGCACCTTGCCGAAGAAGCCGAAGGCCGACACGTGCCCGTCCAGGAAGACTTCGGTCGTCTCGGCGGGATAGGCCTTCACGAAGGGCGCGTCCGAGTGCGGCAGGTCCATGCAGAAGAAGTGGATCTTCTGCCTGACGCCGCCGATCACACCGATCGCCTCGCCGAAGTCGGCCTGGGCGTGGCCGGGCGGGTGCGCCAGCGGCACGAAAGTCTCGCGCTGGCGACCACGGGCGATCCGGACATAGTCCTTCACCACCGTCAGCCCGCCGCCATAACCATGCTCGTCGCGAAGCCGCTCGAAGATCCGCTTGGCCGTGTGGCGCTGCTTGACCGGCGCCGTGCGGTCGGCCTCCAGGATCGTGTCGATCACCGGAAGGAGCACGCCGAGCTTCGGCTTTCCCACCGGCTTCGTCCGCGTATACCCCGGCGGGATCGAGAACCGGCACATCTTCGAGACCGTCTCGCGGCTCAGGCCGAAGACCCTCGCCGCCTCGCGTTGGCTGTTGCCCTCAAGATGAACGAACCGGCGCACGGCGGCGTAGACTTCCACGGCGAACATTCCCGGCCGCTCTCCCGATAAAGGAAAACAGCCTAACCACTGGCCAGGTTTTACACCGGCGCGGCAGCCCCAACNAAAAGCCGGCTCGCCACGCCACCATTCTTCTCCCGGCGTGCAAGCGCCCACAATTCCGCAGCCGACAGAGCTTCGCTGATCCTCAACGCCATGCTCTTCCTCCTCCGCTCAGCGAAGGGAATCACACCAGCGCCCGACGAGGAATCCCCGGAGAGTCAGATCAAGCGCCGTCGGAACAACACGACTAATTTTTGGCTAACACAGCGCAAAACTCATATTGACCCCAGACCGTCTCGTACACCCGCGAGACACTGAGGCCGATATACTCACAGGCCTCCAATTCCGAAATAAGACGCCGAAAGCTCTCTGGCGTAAACTGCCACGAATGAACGTCCACATATCCGCTTTGGGACAAATTTAATGCCTCTATTGCTGCGCCAACACGATCGAAACGCGACGCTAAATTAGCGTCTTCATGATCGCCCTGCCAATGTCTTAGCGCATCCGAATGCGTAGTCATCGCGTAATGCTCAATAATACTCTGCAACGTATGGACCTTACGCTTCTCATCGAAAGCCCTGATAACTTTATCCAATGAAGAAGCGGGAAGCGGGAAATCAAAGCAATATCGCTTGTCTGGTACAATAAGGAAATATTTCCCGTTGTCCTTCAATATTCTGCCAACCTCCTTAAGATGCGTTATAAGATCCGGCTGATGCTCAATGCAATGACTACTGAATACGTAATCAAATTGCTCATCGATGATACCCATGTCACCTGTTGCAGAAACAAAATCTATATCAGGACAAGACGTCGTCGGGTATCCCACGGCTTCCGCTCTTTCAAGGAGCTTTTGCTTATCGAGGACATCAAAATATTTGACATTCCTCCCCGATAATGCGGGCTTTGTAAACGGACCGATCTCCAGGAAGCTTCCTTGCTCGGGAAACGATGCGATAAAGCCTAATCTATGCGCACAAGCCGATCCAATCCGGCCTTCTCGGATACCATGGTGCTTAAAGTGGTCTTCTAGTTCACCAGCGCTCCAGTCGCGCATGTCTTCGTGCACCAACCGGTAGAACTGATGATCGAATTCCGGCGTCTGCTGACCGCGCGTTACATGCGCAGGCAACAAATTGAAAAGATTTGACCACGGAGTGTGTGCATAGTTCACGAGTGCGCTCCCAACGGTTGTTTAGCCACTTCTCACCATTAAGTCGGCAGGGTACGATCCCCACTCCGCGACGAGCTTTTGTGCCCTCTGCATGTTCTCCGACGCGTGCTCCCAAGCGCGCTTTTTCAATAAAGGAGCGCCAAGCAGAGCGAGTTCGTATGGAAGCTGGTATGTGGCATTGAAATGAATCTCCTCGCACCGAGCCCTTTGAAGATACGAGGCCTCATCGATTACGCATCCATAATTAAATCCCGCGACGGCTAATCGTTCCGTCAATTGGGTCTCATAGGCTGCTACAACTTCAGTGAACTCGGACAAATCCTGGACCGACTCCCAGAAAATTCGGAACGCCAAACTATTAACAACTCTAGCTCCAAACACCATGAAATACGACTGCAAATGCTTTGGTATTACGCCGCCCGGCAAATGCATCGCCTCCGGCCGCCGAGAACCGCGCAGCTCTGGAAATCCGGTGATACCCCAGAAATCGGTACGCTTCGCTGTCATCACATCGAACACGTGGTCGTAGTCGTACAACGGGCCATAGCAACTATTATTAGCGAGGACGAGTTCATCCACTTTGCCTACTTCATCCCAACCAACACAACGTAAACCCTCGCGCCATGCGGCGAAATCCATACCCTTATTCTCGCGAATGACTACTTCTTCGCTATACCAAGAAAGCTTTCTCCGGTCGGTTTCCGATAACGCGCTGTTAGATACAATCACGAGGCGTGAAGATATTGTTGAAAGAGCCCGTATATTGTATACGTCTTCGTGAGATAGCTCGCCATTTGCGGAGAAGTGAACAAATATGGTTAACCTATTGACCTTCCGTTTGTCAGCGGCCGCCGGACTGTCCTTTATCTTCGACCTCCCAGGTGCACTCTGAATTTGGGCGCAACCATATCCTCTAGCCGCAGCCACATATGCCCAACACCGTTCTACAGCGTGCGCTACCGTAAACTCGACCTGCCCTTCCTCTGCGTCGAAATCATCCCATGTCCACACACGCTCGAGAAGCGGCCGGATTGCGTCGACTCTCGCCCAAAACATATTCCCGACCGGGAAACTCGGAATGCTCGGCAGGTGCGCCTCATAGCCACAGCCATTAATTATGCTTTGCACGACATCCTTCATCCCACCCCAATCGACGACGGATGATATGAGAGGATAGGGCGGAGGAAATACGACGCCAAGCTTTGGCTCGTCTCTAAACTTTCGAATGATACCTTCTAGCGTCAGGTCATCGGAAAACAGATTCTTGATGAGATATTTTCGCCATCCATCTCCCCAGTCCACTGTCGTCGATTTCTTAGTGTGAAAGTGTGCAACCAAATCATATTTAAGTATCTCTTTGGCCGCCGCTACCAGCATTGGGGCTGCATCTCGTCCGACATTTGGACATACGATTACCGTGAGCTTTCCACGGAAGCTAACGGAACCAAGTCGAGTCTTTATTAAATGGGCCTTCTCTTCGGTATCTGTTGTTATAATCAAGTCATACGGCGATGACACGAGCTCTATATTGCATACGATCTCGTCAATCAAGTCGTCAAAAAACACATGCCAATGGACAACACACCTTGGCACTGCTTTATCGGAACGCGGCTCCACCTTGTTAATAACAGTTGGAATATACTTATCACGGTTCAGCAGAACACGACGCGTCGCTTCCAACGCAGCGTAACCAAACATCTGATCCGGCTCTAAGTAGGTCCCTTCTCCCCACTCATTCCAGGCGTTAATAAACAGAAAGCGTCGCTCCTTGGGCAAACGCTTGCATGCATCTGCCTTAAGAAATGTAAGCCACTCTTCATATGCTTGAAGCGAAAAGCCATACCAAGCGGACCACCCTTCCGACCGTCTCGCGGAGTTGTCCCAACCTAGTGTAATGCCGCGGTAATATGGCATAACGGGAAGCTCCGATCGGTCGCCTCCGGAAACTACATCTTTGACGAGGCCCTGATAGTCGAACAGATGGCATTCATCGTTAATTCCGAGCAAGCCTCGGTCCAAGAGGTACGGAACGCCGTGGGCAGAGTTCGGGACGACATGGGGCGGGAACTCTACACCAGCGTCGAAAATGCCAGCCATCCGCCTCATCGCATGATCGGTCGGATCCGTGCGGACAGCCCAAACCTCTAGTCGCTCCCCGTGCTCAGCTCGCCAGTATGATTTCCAAACCTCAACCCAGCGTTTGTAGTTCGGGATAATATGGGGCTTATAAACTAAGAGTACAGGCGCCCCATCAATACGAATATACCGTCTGTCAAGTAGATACGGCTCTGCGTCCTTAATAAATTTTAGATCGTCGCCAAGTTTGTAATCTTGGGACATGAGAATATCTGCCTCTTGGCCATCCCAAGTCCGCGTCCAGTTTTCGTTAGCCCAGCAAAGGCAGAAGCGTGTATCGATATCCGGATTCGCAATTAGCGCGTCCAATGGCCTTTCTAAGAGCCTTTTGCCAGAAAACCAATAATGGTAAAAGCAAAATCCGTATATACCGTATTCTTTTGCTAGTTCCGACTGCCGCTCGATTTCCTTAGCGTCCGCGAGATCATAATACCCGATATCATTGTGAGGAACACGAGGCTGATAGTGACCGTGATAGCGGGGCTTGGCTTTTTTTGTATTAGTCCATTCTGTAAAGCCGACGCCCCACCAGCTATCGTTCTCCGGCGAGCGATGGAATTGCGGCAAATAAAAAGCGATAGGCTTCACACCATCATAAGAGGGCTGGCGTGCCGCGCCTATTTTGTGAGAATAATCAGACGAATACGCCTGACTAAAATTCGCTAGTGGGGTGAGGTAGATACGCGAATTCTTACCAGGCCCGGGCGTCCGGCCTTGTTGACGACCGATGCGAACGTAATGCTCATAAGGGGAAAAGCCAGAGTCGCGAACATCTGAGTATTCATGGATGTACCAATTATGATGGAACGCGGGAAACCGATTTTCTCCCCATCCCTGATCTAAATAATGTTTAGGAAGATCGAATCCAGCGTCAACAACGTCTCGATATTCCCGAAAATAAAATTGATAGCTAAAATTTGGATATCGGCCCTCCCGTCGGCCATGCATCCGATAGTGGACCAAAGGATCAATTTTAGAATTCCGGACGTCACTGTAGCGAGACTTGTACCATTCAGCGGAGAACGCTGGTTGTCTGCACTCGTCTCTACCATATAGGCGATAATGTTCGCGCGGATCAATGCCCGCTTCCGCCACATCGCTGTACTCGCTGAGATACCACTTCTCGTCAAAACGAGGGGCTCGGAAGGTACTTTTCCCGATTCGACGATAGTGATCGTACGGGTGCTCGTTAGTATTACGTACGTCGTGATATTCCTCGATATACCATTCTGAATCAAACCATTCTGGTATTATGTAGGCGTCCTCTTGGTCGAGGCTCGAGTCAGCTCGATGGCTGTGGAGAGACAAACGACGCTCATAATCCACAAGGGGGTTGATGTTTGGAGCCAAGCTGGGATGGGCTATTCTATATGATGCAGTCCGAAACCTGGGACCTGGATCACGACCTTCGGAAGCCCCGTACAAAATGTAGTGGGTAATAGCATCTATGCCGGAGTTGTATACGTCCCTATATTGAGAAATATACCATTCCTGGTCCATATATCGTGAATCCAAGAGGATCGCGTGTTCCTCCCTGTTCACGGATTTTATATCTAATCCGTCATAATTCCCGAATATACTATTATTCTGAGTATTGTTCGGCGATTTATCCATTTGCGTGGTCACCATCTGATTGAATACAAACTATATCGCCGAACGGGCGCCAGACTATTGCAGTCGGGCTTATGTCGGCGTTTGATGCAGAGATTAAGCGAGACTAGACGTTTCCTCAAGTGGTCTGCATTTGAAGATGGCCACTCTTTTCTCGGTATGGCTTCTGCCGCCACGTGCCCCGATTCGCCCGCTATCCGACCGATTTTTTTTTTGCTACTGCGAGGAGATACCGTCGATACCGGCTCTTGTCGAGCCTTTGAAAGAGCGGCTCCACTGAGGGCGGCGGATACTGTAGAAATTGGGAATGTTCACGGCGCGATCCGACGCGTCATGAGCGAGGCCTTCGCCGGCGACGCGCGAATCTTCGCAATCACACGGATCGAGCTGATCACGGGTCGGCGGAAGCGGCGGGATTGGACGGCGGAGAAGGCGCAGATCCTGTCGTAAAGTGCCGAGCCTGGTGCCAATATCTCGGATGTGGCGCGGCGGTGGGGCGTCAACCGCGGGCTTCTGTCGACCTGGCGCCGGCAGGCAGGTCTTACGGGATTTGCCACCGCGGCCAGAGCTGGTTTGCCGCTGTTCGTGCCGATCACGGTCGCCGCCGCCGCCTCCGATCGATGCGGTCGCGACGGCGAGATGGGGAGGACAGCGAGCGCCAGCCATGAGGTGCCGGCTCTGGCGGCCGACCCGCCGGGGCGGATCGAGGTGACGATCGGCGCGGGACGCATGGTGGTGATGGGGCCCGTCGATCCAGGCTTGGCGGTGGCGATCGTCGGAGCCCTGCGAGCGAAGCGGTGATCGCGCTGACGGGCCATCCGAAGATCGTCGTGGCGACGCAGCCGATCGACTTTCGCCGCGGCATGAACGGTCTGGTGGCGCTGGTCGCCTCGGCGCTCGCGGCCGATCCCTATTGCGGCGATGTGTTCGTCTTCCGTCTCAAGCGCGGCGACAGGCTGCGCCTGGTATTCTGGGGTGGAAGCGGCATGGTCCTGGCAACGAAATGGCTTGAGGAAGGCCGGTTCGTCTGGCCGCCGGTGCGCGATGGAGCGCTGCATCTGACGCCGGAGGAGTTCGCGCTCCTCGTGGCCGGCCTCGACTGGACGAAGGTGGCACGAAAGCCCTTCAAAAGGCCGGCCCGAGCGGCCTGAACCACCTGGATTTGCTTGAGGATTCAGGCCGTCATGGTAGATTGGGCCATGGCGCCTCGTGCTGATTCTCTGCCCACGGATCCTGCCGAATTGACGCAGATGGTTCTCGCGCTCAAGGCCGAGAATGCCGAGCTTCGCGTCTATGCCGATATCCTTCGTCAGATGATCTTCGGCGCGAAGTCGGAGAAGATGGCGGCGCTCGATTCGATGCAGATCGCGCTCGATCTCGGCGACCTGAGCACGCTTCCGCTGGCCGCCAATGACGATGGCGCGTCAGGGGCTGGTGAGGAGCGTTCGCGGCGCAAGCGCCGTTCGCCGTCGCGCAACATGGGGGCCCTGCTCAGGCATCTTCCCCGCTATGAAGAGGTGATCGAACCGAAGAGCACGATCTGCCCCTGCTGCAGCGGAACTCTCCACCGCATCGGTGAAGACGTCAGCGAGGCGCTCGATCTCGTTCCGGCACTTCTGCGGGTGATCCGGACGATCCGGCCAAAATACGCCTGCCGGACCTGCGTTGCCGGTGTCGTTCAGGCGCCGGCGCGCTTGCGGGTGATGGATGGCGGCATGGCGACGACGGCGCTGGTGGCGCATGTGGTCGTCTCAAAGTTCGCCTGGCATCTGCCGCTTTACCGGCAGGCGCAGATCTTCTCCGGATATGGCCTCGACATAAACCGGGGAACGCTCGGCGGCTGGGTGGCGCGGGCAGCCTGGTGGCTGCGCCCGCTCTATGATCGATTGCTGTCGTTCATCCGCTCGCAGCCTCGCCTGTTCTGCGACGAGACGCCGCTGCCACGGCTCGATCCCGGGCGCAAGCGGACGAAGATCTGCCAGCTCTGGGCGCAGGCGGTCGACGACCGGCCCTGGCAGGGACCGGCCCCGCCGGCGGTCGGCTATGTCTTTGCCGAAAGTCGGGGAACGGCAGAGATCGAAAGCCAGCTCTCCGCCTTCGGCGGCGTTCTCCAGGTTGACGGCTATGCAGCCTACAAGACGCTCGCCAAGCGGCGGCGCAAGAGTAATGCCGCGCCGCTGCGGCTGGCCTTCTGTCTCGCCCACGCCCGCCGTAAGTTCGTGGAGGTGGTCAAGACGACAAACTCGGCCGAGGCTCTGGGCGTGATTGCGACGCTGGCCGAGGTCTACCGGATCGAGTCTCGGATCCGCGGCATGGACGCCGAGACGCGGCTTTCGGTGCGCCGGGCCGAGAGCGCTCCGTTCATGGCGGCGCTGAAGGAGCGGCTGACGGCGATGGTGGAAGAGGTCTCGGCCAAGTCGGCGCTCGGCAAGGCTGCCGCCTACACCCTGGCGCACTGGCAGGGCCTCGTTGCCTTCCTCGACGACGGGCGGATTGAGGTGGACAGCAATCTGGTCGAGCGATCGATCAAGTCGGTCTGCCTGACGCGCAAGAATGCGCTCTTTGCCAGGTCGCGCCGGGGCGGCGAGACCTTTGCGATCCTGGCCTCGCTGATCAACACGGCCAAGCTGAACGGCCTCGATCCGCAGATCTGGCTCGCCGACGTCCTGGAGCGGATCGTCTCGGGCGCCGTTCCCGTCAACCGGCTCGACAGTCTCCTGCCCTGGACCTGGAAGGCCGAGCGGGACGCTCTGGGAGCGGGGATGTTGGCCGCATGAGCGGCGATCGGGAGCACAGGAAGAGGGTCGCAGAGCCTTCTGCCTCGCGCTCTGTGCCACGACTGATGCTGGACGAAGCTTCCTTCGTATCCTTTCTGGCCGAGCGACGGCCTCATCCGCCGGTCCTGAGCATGGACGGGCTCGACGGCTATCTGACGGCCCTGATCATCGGACCTCGCTTCATCGATCCGCGGCGGTGGATCCCTCTGTTCGTCGGGGAGACGGCCTTGATGGCGGCGGCAGAGACGCCGGAAGCTCGGGCAGTTCAGACACTGGCGACCAACTACAACCGCATATCCACGGCTCTGGCGGAGACGCCGGCGAAGTGGCGTCCCCACTTTGTCCGGCGACAGGACACACGCTTCAATCCATTCTTCTGGTCGACAGGCTTCCTCCTGGGAACCGGCTTCGCGCCTCGACTATGGCGTCCCGTTCTACAAGGGCATCCTGACACTGGCGACATCATCGCGCCGATCAGGAAAATGGCGGACGCAAAAGTCCTTCTGGACGAGACCGAGGTTGCCGCCATCGCCAAGGCGGTCGTCGCCATCCGGTCTCACTTCATGCCAAAGCGCGCCAAGGCACGCTTCTGAGCGAACCGCCTCTGCGAAGTCCAGGGCGAAATCCGTGTCCCGCTCATCGCGCTTACGATTGACCACGCCACCGCCGGGTGACAAACAAAACCAAGGTCCGCAGCGCCTCGAAAAGGTGGGCGACATGATCGCGGAATCGCCGGGCGACTTCATCCGAATACGCAGGTTCCTTGATAGTACCCTTTCTCGTAGTTGTAGACGTCTATCCGGTTGAGCCTAGCGTAATTCAAAGCGACTGTCAGGAATCTGTGTTTTTGTAAGAAAAATTGCCTCCGCTACTCGCGATGGCCTTCCTCAGGTACTCGCTTTCCCTGCCGGACCAGATCAAGGAGGCTGAGATATCGCGGCAATGTCACGCGCCTGATATCATAGTCGCTGACGCAAGTCTCACGCGCCCGGCGCCGGATCGACGTGAAGGCCCGAGGCCGCGCGAGCACGTCGACGAGCCGGTCGGCCAAGCCTTGGACGTCATCGAAATCGCAGAGCAGCCCATTTCCGCCGTCCGCAATGACTTCCTCGACCGGCGCCGTCTTCGAGCCGACGACGAGGCAGGCGCTGCTCAATGCCTCTAGGCAAGACCAGGACAGGACGAAAGGAAAACTGAGATAGACATGCGCGGCCGACACCTTCAGGACGCCGAGATACTGCCGGTGGGGCAGCGGGCCGAGGAACCGAATCCGCTGAAGGTCGAGATCCGCGCCGACCTCGTCCAAAAGCACGCTCTTCCAGGACCGGCCCGACGGATGCCTTGTACCATAGCTGACGCCGTCGTCCCCGACGATCAGCACGCGCGCCTGCGGCCGACGCTTCAGGACCTCCGGCAGGGCCCGCATAAAGACGTGGAAGCCGCGATAGGGCTCAAGGTTGCGCGCGACATAGGTGATGATCTCTTGGCCGGCATGATAGGATTCATCGCCGGCGATCAGGTGCCCCTCCGGATCTGGCGCGGCGAGATCGGTATCGACCCCTTCGTGAGCGACCGTCATGCGCGCCTGCATGTAGTCGGGAAAGCCCGACTTCTGCCATCTGGTCGGCGTAACGCCCCAGTCTGCCGTTTCAAAGGATAGGAGCGGAATGGCGTTTTTGGCGCGAATGCGCGGCGCGTCGTCCTCGGTCAGCACCGCATCGCGGTCGAAGCCTACATCGGCCCCGCGGTAACGGTAGAAGAACTCAAGATATGTGAGCAGCGGCACCTGCGGCCAGACATCCTTGAGAAAGAGTGTCTCCCCCCAGCCGCAATGGCCGACGATGATGTCTGGGATGAACCCTTCCGCCTTCAGGCCTCGGCAGGCTTGATAAGCCGCCTGTCCGTTGAGAACACCTAATTCGAGGTCCGTCAGATAGTGGTGAGTCTCGTGCGAAGGGTCGCGATGACGCGCATAGATGCGAACCTCGACCCCGGCGACCGGCAGGACCATGTTTTGGGTCAGGAAGATCACCCGGTCGCGCCTGGCCGCCAGATGAGCGGTCAGATGGGCAAACTGCCCGGGTCCGTTCTGATGGACGAAGAGGATGTTCATGCTTCGGGCGCAGTCGGATCTGCCCCGATGCCGTCCGGCCTTGTCGCTTCCGCAACGAGCTCAAATTCCGGCGTGCGGCGCACCAAGACCGGATCGAACCCGGCACAGAGCAGTACCTGCCCCAGCTTTTGAGGCGTGAATCCAGATCGATGCGCCATTGCCGTGCGCCCGGCGGCAATCGCCGCGCCATGGCCATAGAGGATGTCGTGGGGCGTGATCGGTCCGGCCGCCGAAATATAGAGAGGCTCCATCATGCGGCCCTCGCCGGCAACCCGCGCCGCCGCCTCGACGTCCGGCACGAAGGCGTGAAGCTTGCCGCCGCGCCGCAGCACCCGGAACAGTTCCCGAGCCGCCACATTCGCTTCATGCGCGTAAAGATGCTCGAGGATATGAGAACACCAGACCGTCTCGAAGCTTTCGTCCGCAAATGCCGACAGGTCGGTGATGCTGGCGATGATATCGGGCGCGACCCCGGGATCAAGGTCTGCCCGCACAACCTCCCAGCCCGTATCGGCCGAGAATCGGGAGCTGAAGCGGGCGTCGGATCCCAAAGGCCCGCTGCCGACATTCAGGACTTTTGGCGCATGCGTGACTGCTGCGGCCATCGGTGGAGTTCCTCTGTCGCGAGATGTCGGAGAGGTCAGAAGATACGCTCCGATTTCGGATCCTTCCGCTTCTCGACGACCACGACCCGCAGGGCTTCCAAGGGGTCCCCAATGCGGTCGGAGCGCAGCGGCGACCCGTTCTGGCCCTTCGCCATACGGCCGCCCCCGACGAAGCTACCCTCGTAGCTGACGTCGTAGTGGCGGGCCGCCTCACCGGTAAGTTGGATTGCGAGTCCGGTGAGCGCAAGCTCCCTGCCGCGGCTGCCGCAGAATTCGCCCGCTTTCACCCAGGGCGTCTCGATGCCGTTTGACGTCAGCCCCTTGTATTCCAAATCGTGGCGCGAGATGTCCTCGAGAGGCGTGATGGACACGCCCTCGATCCAATGTCCCCGCCCCTGCAGCCCGGCCCAGCCTACATCCGAGACGCGGATGTCGCCATAGCGCTGAACATGCACGACCACTTCGCAACGAAGCACTCTTTGGCCTGCCGATCCGTCGGGCTGGCCGGTATGTGTCGGACGTGCCAGCAGTGCCGGCGCGGCGCCAGACGTGCCGACACGCTGCAGATTGATCCCGATCGTCGCGTCGGGGTGTGATTCGGGCTTGAGCGAGGTGAAAGCGACCACAGCCTGCTCGCCCGAGACCTTGATCGCCAGTGCCTCGCCGACTCGCGACAGCCAGGTGGAACCGGACGAGGCCAGGAACTCCACCGCGCCATTCTTCGAGTACGGTGTCTCGGCGACGTGTAGCGCCGGTAGCGGGATCTTGTCCTGCGCGTTGCGGAAGCGGTTTTCTGTAACGACGACCGTATATAGACCGGCTGACAGCGAGAATATCTGCGTCGAGGATTGTACCTGTTCCTGCGATAAAATGGGAGGACTATCAGCCATGGGGTGTTTCTCCGGGATCGAATTGAAAGTCAAAGGGACAGACTAACGGTGGCATTGCCAAAGGCGTCTTTGGCCTCGACTATTCGAGGATTGGAAGGACGCTTCCAAGCCAGGAGGGCGTCGTTGACAGCGGCGGGCGTCGCGCTCATGGGAAGTAGGCGGCCTCCGCCATGCTCACCGATGCGCTCCGCGATTGCGCCGATATCGAAGGCGAGAACCTCAAGCCCGCTTCGCCAGACCTCGCTTAGCGTATAGGACCAAGTCTCTGGGCAGACGGACGGCAGGAGCGCGACCTCCGCCCCCGAAAGCGATAGAAGGGTCGGGAACTCCTCCACCTCGTAGTGCCCGGTGACGAAGATGCGGCCGGTGGAAAACAGCGCATAGTCGTCCTCGCTGTAGCCAACGACGACGAATCTGAGCGGCAGGTCGCGCAAGACCGCGTCTTCGGCGCAGGCCTTGAGAACAGCGAAGCCCTTGTGGAGACCGATGGCGCCCGGCACCGCAACTGTCAGCGAGCCGGTGCCGGGTATATGTCGGGCGGTCGGACGAGCCGCGTCCCACGGCGTTATCTCCATCGGCGGGCCCGCGACATAGCGCTTCAGGCGCGCTGCGACGTCCCGGCTGGGGGCGGTGACCCGCGCCGCCCCCTCGAATATTCGCCGGCTACGGGCGCGAAGGTCAGCGACCGGGATAGCCTCGTCCGTCGAAGCCCCGAATGAGGCGACGCAGCGATCACATTCAGCCGCGTCCGGCTCCCCGCAGTAGCGCCCCTCCCCGCCGACTAGCGACATGCGGGGGCAGATCCAGGAGTAGTCGTGGACGACGATGGCGTAGGGAACTCCCAACATCGCCGGCAGCTCTAGAACGCGGGGGTCGTGATGGAGGGTGTGGTGGAACTCGATCTCGCCGATGCGAAGAGATTTCAGAAGCACCAGAAGGTCGTCGAACTCGTCCCGCTCGAAAACCAGGTCTTCCAGATCAGGCTGGTGCGCGACAACGAGGCGACTGCGGCGGCGCTCCTCGTTCGGCGCCGGCGGCACCGCCTGCAGCGTGACGGGGCGTTGCCCCCCCTCCCGCAGTTCTTCGACACGGGCCGTCACATGGGTAGCCACGCCGCCGGTCCATCCCATGGTAATGATCAGCGTCGCGGGCGCAGCGGTGTCGAGCCGCAACCGTTCGCGGTCGATCCGGCGGCGGGCCGGTGCCAGAGGATCGGCGGCGACATGCCGGGCAACTGCCTCGTTGTATCCTGGGTAGAGCTGTTCGATGATCGCGCCGTTGCGATCGGCCAAGATCCGGCGTTGCGCCCCGAAAGACCGTTCGCCAGAATGGCCGATGAACACGTCGGCCGCTACGACATGACGCCAGCCGAGCGCCCGGGCCCGCAGGCAGAAGTCGTTCTCCTCACCATAACCGCGCCCGAAGGTCACTGCGTCGAAGCTCCCGACCTCGGCAAGGCACTCGGCCCGCACATAGAGGCAATGGCCAACGCCGGTGGGAACCTCGGCCGTTTCCCCGGCATTGACGCGCTGTGCTGACCAATCGATCGCCTCCACCTCCTGAAGGCTTCGTTCCCGGACGCCTCCACCGTAGCTCGCAATGCTGCCGGAGGCGGCAAGGGCGGTCACGGTTCCGATGTCTTCGGCGCTGTGGCAGGCCCGCGCCATTCGGTCAAGCCAATCGCCGGCAACGAGCGTGTCGGCGTTCAACAAGACGACGTCACGCCCCGCGGCCTCAGCAAGTCCCCGATTGACCGCACCAGGATAGCCGAGATTCACAGAATTGCGCAGGAGCGTGATCGCCCCTTCGCGCGAAAGACGAAGGAGATCGTCCGACAAATCCGGGTCGGGTGCGGCATCGTCGACGACTACGATGCGGGTCCCCGCAGGCACCGTCGCAAGGACACTTGCGAGGCAAGCCAGCGTTTCCGTCCGTCCGTCATAGACCGGAACGATCACGCCACGCGGGCGACCGGCGTCGGCTGACCGGCGCTGCCGACTTGCTTGGCTGCCCACCTTGATCGGCACCCTGGCCA
This sequence comes from Jiella sp. M17.18, assembly GCF_041027365.1. Lineage (NCBI taxonomy): Bacteria > Pseudomonadati > Pseudomonadota > Alphaproteobacteria > Hyphomicrobiales > Aurantimonadaceae > Jiella > Jiella sp. M17.18. The sequence continues at coordinate 15,453 of NZ_JBFTEH010000023.1, forward strand.
GTGCGTCCCGGACGGGTGCTTCGTCCGCCGGTGCAGCGGGGGGACGCGGGGCAGCCCGCCTCCACATCGCGATAGCGCCGACGAGAGCACCGTGATCCGGCGCCTCCACCGGCGAACCGGCGAGCGGAACCGCGAGCGCCTCGACGACGATCCGCCCCGGCGCAAGTTCTGCGCTGGCGGTATTGAGGGTAAAGCCGCAATCCAAAGTTGGACAGCCGAGCTTCCGTGCGACCCGGCTCGGCGCGTCGGCGATCAGTGTGATCTCTCGCCCGAGCCGGTCGCGCACAATGACCTTCAGCGCCGTATCGGGCAGTCCAGGTGCCCAGGCCCAGCCCGAGATGGTCCCGTGCTCCTCCCAGACTGCACCAAGAACTTTGGGACTCGCGGGAAGGCGAAGAGAACTGCCGATGAATTCGCTCGTCCGGCCGCGGAACGTCGCGACGCCGCCCTGTGCACTCCGCTCGCGGGGAACATGAAAACGAAGCAGCGGTCCGGCTTCATCTACGACCGCGAAATCGGCGAGATCCACGACGATTGAATCTGTACCGGCGCGCCTATAACGAATGGTTGCGGCCTGAAGGGCATCGCGCCGGAAGCCGCCGATCAGCCCGTGTTCACCCGCGGACGCGACCCAACCTTCCACCCCGCGCACAGTAAGGACGACTGCGTCCAGAAGGTCTATCACCGTTGTGGACATTGCGCCCAGTGCAGCCAGGCTTCTTGCAAAGGCAAGAAGATCGTCTCCGTCCCCCAGCGCCAAGGCGGCGCGAAGAGCGATCTCAAGGATCGTCGCATCGAGGCCGAGATTTTCCGTTGCGTTCGCAGCGATCGATCCCACCTCGCGATAGCGTCCGGCCGACAGCGCGACCGCCGCGTTCAGGGCTATGAAATCGAGCCGCTTCGGGTTCATGCGAATCAGCCGTCCGGCATGAAGAAGAGCGGAAGGGTAGTTCCGAGCCTGAAGATCAATACGCACGAGGCCGGCGACGGCCTCCAGATGCTCGTTGCTATCGGCCAAAAGCTCCACAGCAAGACGTGCGGCGGCCGGATCGCGCAGCGAAATCAGATCGGCAAGAGCCGCGACCTTATCGGAGAAAGCAAACGGCATGACATAAGCCAACTGGGCTCACGCCTATGGCGCGAGCCCAGAAGATAAGAATGACCAAACTGAGAGGGTGAGATCACCCTAGCTGAGCAGGATATTGCCGCGCAGCGATGCGATCGTCGTATTCTGGAAGGTGACCGTCACATTGCTACTGGCGAAGGTGATCTTCACCGAACCCCCGCTCTCGGTTGCGTTCGCGAGGAGTTTGTCAACGCTTGTGGCACCGAGGCCAACAAATGCCACCGTGTCAGCGGTTCCACCAACACCGAAATCAGTCACCGTGTAGTTGCCACCAACCCCAAGATTGGTGAACAGGAAGAGGTCCTGGCCGCCGCCGCCTGCGAAGACGTTGTTACCGCCACCACCGACAATCGTCTCAGCGGCCGCGCCACCAACGACTGTATTGGTACCGCCGGTTACACCGATCAGCGAGCTGACCTGACCGCCGAAGATCGTATTATTGCCGCCAGTGATGACTGCAGTGTCGTTGGCCCCGCTGACTTGGCCAACACCAACGATGTTACTGCCGCCGAAAACACCTTCGACATTTGTGCCAGCACCGCCCTGGATGGTGTTATTTCCGGCCGCAGCAATGATGGTGTCGTTGCCTGTGCTGCCGAGGAGTTGATAGCTGCCGCCCGGCACAGTAGAAGTGCCAAGAAGAGCGCCGCCGGCGCCGCCAACTATCGTGCCCGATCCGGTGCCGCCAGCGATCGTCGCCTTTTGGTCGGCGATGACGTACGTACTTCTCTGACTACCGACCTGAACGACGTTACTCGTACCTTCGACGACGAATACCGAGTTATCAGCACCCTGAACCAAGGCGGGTGACGACGGCGTTCCGACCGAATTCGTCGTGAAGACGCCGCCCGATCCATTAACATTGTTCAGCAACGTCTTGGTGAGGTTGCTGACGTTCGGATCGCTCGATACGGCACTACCGGCATTCGTCGTGCCGCCGCTAACGGTTGTGGTTGCCATCCATAATCCCCTTTGAAAGGCTGAGGTGCGTTTGTCTACCACTGAGCGAAGGGCGCTGCAACAGGAAAAACCATGTACAGAAAGCGGATTTGCGCAAGAGTTTCTCCTGCCATCAAATAGATCGGCGGAAGACGCTTGATTACAACCCGACTCTGTCGCATGGCTGGATCGGGGAGTCGTAAAGTGCCTCCGCACGACAGAGCGCTACGGAAAGTGTTAACGCGGCTAAATCGGAGGCGAGCCAGAGACGAGGAATCCTCGAATATCGTGGCTGGTTTTAGCATAATCGTCTATATGATAAAATCTCGTATAATATTACTTTTTCAGATGGTGGTATTATGTATAAGGGAGAGCACTATGGTGGATATCTGCGTATAAAATGCGGTTCTTGCTTCATATAATTTATGATTCAGGAAAGCAGCTTGAGAATATCGTTTGGCCGACGTATAATAAGCTCGTCGGGCCGTTCTGTTGCGCCGAACAACTATGACCGCTTCGAGCGAACTCCGAGTCTGGGGATCTTCTTGTGCGTCGCGTTATGCAAAAGCTTTGCGTTGGCACTTTTGCTAAACCCGTCCTGCCGGACATTCGGGGCGGGGCGTTTGCCAGGGCATCGGCTATGCGCTTCATCACGCGCAAAACGGTGATTAACCGCTTGATGCGGAAGCTTTGAAGGGTTTCGTGGGCAGTCTATACTAGAAATCTTCATGATTTTGACGATGGCACCTTCCGGACTGTTGACACGGTACACTTTGCCGACGCCCTTTACGTGCTGCATGTCTTCCAGAAGAAGGTAAAACAGGAGTTGCGACCCCGAAGCGCGATAGTGAGCTGATCAAACAGCGCTTGCGCGAGGCCGAGGAGCATTACCGCCAGCACTTCACCAAAGGAGGACCGACATCATGACGACCCAGAACGCCCCGATCGCCGCCGAAATCGGCAGCGGCAACATCTTTGCCGATCTGGGACTGCCTGATGCCGAGGAGCACCTCCTGAAGGCACAGGTGGTTGTGGTGCTGCACCGGCTGATCAAGGCCCGCAAGCTCACTCAGACTGCCGCGGCCAAGCTGCTATGAACCGCGCCGACTTTCCCGGAGACCTCAATTCCTGAGAGAATGGGGTCATCATGACGAAAGCGACATCGAAGAGATATTCGCCTGAGGTCCGGGAACGGGCGGTCCGAA
>NZ_JBFTEH010000024.1:0-17198 GCF_041027365.1 Jiella sp. M17.18
AGGAACGGCTGGTCGATCGGACGCTCCGGCGTCGGGATGTAGGCGTCGACTTCCTTCATCAGCGCCCGCACCGCGTCCTCGCCGATCTCCTTGTTCGAATCCTCGAGAGCCGCCAGCGCCGAACCCTTGATGATCGGAATGTCGTCGCCGGGGAACTCGTAGCTCGACAGAAGCTCGCGCACCTCGAGCTCGACGAGCTCCAGAAGCTCGGCGTCGTCGACCTGGTCGACCTTGTTCAGGAACACCACGATCGCCGGAACGCCGACCTGGCGGGCGAGCAGGATATGCTCGCGCGTCTGCGGCATCGGGCCGTCCGCCGCCGACACCACCAGGATCGCGCCGTCCATCTGCGCCGCGCCGGTGATCATGTTCTTCACGTAGTCGGCATGCCCCGGGCAGTCGACATGGGCGTAGTTACGGCTCTCCGTCTCGTACTCCACATGCGCCGTCGAGATCGTGATGCCGCGCGCCTTCTCCTCCGGCGCCGCGTCGATCTGGTCGTAGGCCCGGTACCCGCCGAAATACTTCGTGATCGCCGCCGTCAGAGACGTCTTCCCGTGGTCGACGTGACCGATCGTCCCGATGTTCACATGCGGCTTGTTGCGCTCGAATTTACCCTTGGCCATCTTGGCACTCCATCTGTCTTGTCATGGCTCGCGAGAGCCGAATAGGCGCTGCTGACGAAACGGTCAGGCGTACTTCTTCTGGATTTCCTGCGCGACCTGGTTCGGAACCGGCTCGTAATGGTCGAACTGCATCGTGTACTGCGCGCGGCCCTGGGACATCGAGCGCAGCGTGTTGACGTAGCCGAACATGTTGGCGAGCGGCACCATAGCGTTCACCACCTGGGCGATGCCCCGGGGCTCGGTGCCCTGGATCTGGCCGCGCCGTGAGTTGAGGTCGCCGATGACGTCGCCGACATAGTCTTCCGGCGTCACCACTTCGACCTTCATCACCGGCTCGAGCAGCTGCGGCCCGGCCTTCTGGATGGCCTCGCGGAAACCCGCACGCGCCGCGATCTCGAAGGCGAGGACCGAGGAGTCGACGTCGTGGAAGGCGCCGTCGATCAGCTCGGACTTGATGTCGACCATCGGGAAGCCCGCGAGCGGACCCGCACCCATCACCGACATGATGCCCTTCTCGACGCCCGGCACGTATTCCTTCGGAACCGCGCCGCCGACGATCTTCGACTCGAAGGAGAAGCCCGCGCCGATCTCGGCCGGCTCGAACACCATCTTGACGCGGGCGAACTGGCCCGTGCCGCCGGTCTGCTTCTTATGGGTGTAGTCCACTTCGGCGCGGCGGGTGATCGTCTCGCGATAGGCGACCTGCGGGGCGCCGACATTCGCCTCGACCTTGAACTCGCGCTTCATGCGGTCGACGAGGATGTCGAGATGAAGCTCGCCCATGCCGGCGATGATCGTCTGGCCGCTCTCCTCGTCCGTCTTGACGCGGAAGGACGGATCCTCGGCCGCGAGACGGTTGAGCGCGAGGCCCATCTTCTCCTGGTCGGCCTTGGTCTTCGGCTCGATCGCGATCTCGATGACCGGATCGGGGAATTCCATGCGCTCCAGGATGACCGGCTTCAGCGGATCGCAGAGCGTGTCGCCCGTGGTCGTGTCCTTGAGGCCGGCCAGCGCGACGATGTCGCCGGCATAGGCCTCCTCGATGTCCTCACGCGAGTTGGAGTGCATCTGCAGCATGCGGCCGATGCGCTCCTTCTTCTCCTTCACGGTGTTCTGGAGAGAGGAACCCTTGGTCAGGACGCCGGAATAGATGCGCGCGAAGGTCAGCGAGCCGACGAACGGGTCGTTCATGATCTTGAACGCCAGCATCGACAGCGGCTCGTCGTCCGACGACTTGCGGACCACCTCGGTCTCGGTCTTCGGGTCGATACCCTTGATCGCGTGCACTTCCACCGGCGACGGCAGGAAGTCGACGACGGCGTCGAGCAGCGGCTGGACGCCCTTGTTCTTGAAGGCCGAGCCGCAGAGGACCGGCGTGAACCAGACGTCGCAGGTGCCCTTGCGGATCAGCGCGCGCAGCTCGTCGTTGGACGGCATCTCGCCCTCGAGGTAACGCTCCATCGCGGCCTCGTCGATCTCGACGGCGGCCTCGATCATCGCCTCGCGATATTCCTCGGCCTGGCCCTTGAGATCGTCCGGGATCTCCAGGACGTCCCACTGCGCGCCGAGCGTCTCGTCGCGCCACACCAGCGCCTTCATCTCGATGAGGTCGATGACGCCCTTGAGCTCGTTCTCCGCACCGATCGGCAGCTGGACGACGATCGGACGCGCGCCGAGGCGCGACTTGATCATCTCCACGCAGCGGAAGAAGTCGGCGCCGATCTTGTCCATCTTGTTGACGAAGATCATCCGCGGGACCTGATACTTGTCGGCCTGGCGCCAGACGGTCTCGGTCTGCGGCTCCACGCCGGCATTGGCGTCGAGCAGCGCAATCGCGCCGTCGAGCACGCGCAGCGAACGCTCGACCTCGATCGTGAAGTCGACGTGCCCCGGGGTGTCGATGATGTTGAAGCGGCGCTTCTTGCCGTCGCGGCCCTGCCAGAAGGTGGTCGTCGCGGCCGACGTGATGGTGATGCCGCGCTCCTGCTCCTGCTCCATCCAGTCCATCGTGGCGGCGCCGTCGTGGACTTCGCCGATCTTGTGGGACTTGCCGGTGTAGAAGAGGATCCGCTCGGTCGTCGTCGTCTTGCCGGCATCGATGTGGGCCATGATGCCGAAATTGCGGTAGTCTTCGATCTTATAGTCGCGTGCCATGGGGCGTCGCCTTTCGGACGGAAGCTTGATTTACCAGCGATAGTGCGAGAACGCCCGGTTGGCTTCGGCCATCCGGTGGGTGTCTTCGCGCTTCTTCACAGCGGTGCCGCGGTTGTTCGCAGCATCCATCAGCTCGCCGGAGAGACGATCGACCATCGTCGTCTCGTTGCGATTGCGGGCGGCCGAGATCAGCCAGCGGATCGCCAGCGCCTGGCGCCGCTCGGGCCGCACGTCGACCGGAACCTGATAGGTCGCGCCGCCGACGCGGCGGGACCGGACCTCCACATGCGGCGCGATGTTCTCGAGCGCCTGATGGAAGATCGCGACCGAATCCTGCCGGGTCTTGTCGTGCACGACGTCGAACGCGCCGTAGACGATCCGCTCGGCGACGGACTTCTTGCCGTCATACATGACGGCGTTCATGAACTTCGACACGACCAGATCGCCGAACTTCGGGTCCGGATTGATCTCACGCTTCTCGGCTTTGTGGCGACGGGACATTCTATCGTCTCTTCAAATGATCGGCAGGTCGACGGGCTTACTTCGGACGCTTGGCGCCGTACTTCGAGCGCCGCTGCTTGCGGTTCTTGACGCCCTGCGTGTCGAGCACGCCGCGGATGATGTGATAACGCACACCCGGAAGGTCCTTCACGCGGCCGCCGCGGATCATCACCACGGAGTGCTCCTGAAGGTTATGCCCCTCGCCCGGGATGTAGCCGATGACTTCATAGCCGTTGACGAGACGGACCTTGGCGACCTTGCGGAGCGCCGAGTTCGGCTTCTTCGGCGTGGTCGTGTAGACGCGCGTGCACACGCCGCGCTTCTGCGGGTTCGCCTCGAGCGCCGGAACCGTGTTGCGCTCCGACGGACGGATGCGCGGCTTCCGGATCAGCTGGTTGATGGTCGGCATTCCAACCTTCCCTTTACTTTCCAAACCCAGGTTCGAAACAAGACGTCCCAGCCGCCCACGGAGCGGGTCGTTCCGCCATGCGCGAAACCGGGCATCGATCCGCTTGACTAGCGGACGGCCCGGCGAGAAGCAGAGGACCGAAATTCGGTCGTGCGCCAGAGATGTGACGTCTCGTTGAACGAAGCCTTGTTTGAAGCGCTTTATGTCCCGGACGCGGCGTCCACGGGACGAGTCGGCCTCACATCGGCTCTGTTGACGCGCTACTTAAGGGTTTTGCGCAGGCCGGTCAACCCCCGCTTCCCGCGGCATTTCCCGGCTGCAGTGGCCAGATCGGCGCATTTTTGCCTGTCTCAGTCACCGGCGGGGCCTTTCCGCAGAATCGCGGCCCGATGGGCAGCGCGCGACATTCCCCAACGCCAAGATTCGCTTTCGAAGGCCACAAATGAAAAGGGGCCGCCGAACCGGCAGCCCCTCTTTGTCTCTTCTTGACGGCAGGACCTTACTCGGCCGCGTCGCCCATCGAGGTGAGCATGCGGTCGGTCTCGACCGTGTTCGCCGCCTTGCGCCGATCCTCGAGGATCAGCTCGTCGCGCGAGGTCGCGATCCGGCGGACCTGGGTCATCATGCCGCCGGTACCGGCCGGGATGAGACGGCCGACGATGACGTTCTCCTTCAGGCCCTGCAGCGTGTCCGACTTGCCGGCGACCGCCGCCTCGGTGAGGACGCGGGTGGTCTCCTGGAAGGACGCTGCCGAGATGAAGGACGGCGTCTGCAGCGAGGCCTTGGTGATGCCAAGCAGGACCGGATTGCCGGATGCCGGCTTCTTGCCCTCCTCGACCAGGCGCTCGTTGATCTCGGCGAGCTCGATCCGGTCGACATGGTCGCCCGGGATGTAGCCGGAATCACCCGACTCCACGATCTCGACCTTCTGCAGCATCTGCCGGACGATGACCTCGATGTGCTTGTCGTTGATCAACACGCCCTGCAGCCGGTAGACCTCCTGGATCTCGTTGACGAGATAGCTCGCGAGAGCCTCCACGCCGCGGATCGCCAGGATGTCGTGCGGCGCCGGATTGCCGTCGAGGATGTAGTCGCCCTTCTCGATGACGTCGCCTTCCTGCAGATGGAACGGCTTGCCCTTCGGGATGAGATACTCCACCGGCTCCGCACCGTCCTCGTGCGGCTCGATGATGATCCGGCGCTTGTTCTTGTAGTCGCGGCCGAACTTCACCGTGCCGTCGATCTCCGCGATCACCGCGTTGTCCTTCGGCTTGCGGGCCTCGAACAGCTCAGCGACGCGCGGCAGACCACCGGTGATGTCCTTGGTCTTGGCGCTTTCCATCGGAATGCGCGACAGGACGTCGCCGGCCTTGACGTGCTGGCCGGGCTCCACCGAGAGGATCGCGTCCACCGACTGGAAGTAGCGGGCGTCGGATCCGCGCGCGAGCTTCTGGATCTCGCCGTCGGCGCCCTTGATGACGATCGCCGGCTTGAGATCCTGGCCACGCGGGCTCGCCCGCCAGTCGATGACCGCACGCTTGGTGATGCCGGTCGACTCATCGGTCTGCTCCGACACCGAGATGCCGTCCACCATGTCCTCGAAGTCGATCGTGCCTTCCAGCTCGGTCAGCACCGGGCGGGTGTACGGATCCCATTCGGCGATACGCTGGCCGCGGCGGACGGCGTCGCCGTCGTCCACATAGATGCGCGAACCGTAGGTGACCCGGTGCGAGGCCCGCTCCTTGCCGGCCTGATCCATGATCAGGATCGCCATGTTGCGGCCCATCGCGACGAGCTTGCCGTCGGAGTCCCGCACCACGTTGCGGTTGCGGATCTGCACCGTGCCCTCGTAGGAGGCCTCGAGGAAGGACGAGTCGACCACCTGCGCCGTGCCGCCCATGTGGAAGGTGCGCATGGTGAGCTGCGTGCCCGGCTCGCCGATCGACTGCGCCGCGATGACGCCGACCGCCTCGCCCATGTTGACGGGCGTGCCGCGGGCGAGATCGCGCCCGTAGCAGGTGGCGCAGATGCCGGTGCGGATCTCGCAGGTCAGCGCCGAGCGGATCTTCACCGACTGGATGCCGGCCTTCTCGATCTTGTCGACGTCCGCCTCCTCGATCATCCGGCCGCCCTCGACGAGCGTCTCGCCCGTCATCGGGTGCAGGATGTCCTCGAGCGCGGTGCGCCCCAGGATCCGCTGGCCGAGCGTCGCGACGACCTGGCCCGCGTCGACGATCGGCTGCATGGTCAGGCCGTTCGGCGTGCCGCAGTCGGTCTGCGTGATGATGCAGTCCTGCGCCACGTCGACGAGACGACGCGTCAGGTAGCCCGAGTTCGCGGTCTTCAACGCCGTGTCCGCGAGGCCCTTGCGGGCGCCGTGGGTGGAGTTGAAGTATTCCAGAACCGTCAGGCCCTCCTTAAAGTTGGAGATGATCGGCGTCTCGATGATCTCGCCCGACGGCTTGGTCATCAGGCCGCGCATGGCCGCCAGCTGGCGCATCTGGGTCGGAGACCCGCGGGCGCCGGAGTGCGACATCATGTAGATCGAGTTCATCGGCTTCTGACGGCCGGTCTCCTTGTCGAACTCGACCGCCTTGATGCGGGCCATCATCTCCTCGGCGATCTTGTCGGTGCACTTCGCCCAGGCATCGACCACCTTGTTGTACTTCTCGCCCTGGGTGATCAGGCCGTCATTGTACTGCTGCTCGTATTCCTTCGCGAGCGCCTGCGTCTCCGCGATCAGCTTCGCCTTGGTCTCCGGGATCAGCATGTCGTCCTTGCCGAACGAGATGCCGGCGATGCAGGCATGCTTGAAGCCGAGCTGCATGATCCGGTCGCAGAAGATCACCGTCTCCTTCTGACCGCAGTGGCGATACACCGTGTCGATCATCTTGGAGATGTTCTTCTTCGTCATCAGCTCGTTGCAGATGTCGAAGGAGATCATGTGGTTCTTCGGCAGCAGCTCGCCGATCAGCATGCGGCCCGGGGTGGTCTCGTAGATCTTGGTGTACCAGTTGCCCTCGGAGTCGATCGACTTGAAGCGGCCCTTGATCTTGGTGTGCAGCGTCACCGACTTCGAGGCCAGAGCGTGCTCCAGCTCGCCGATGTCGGAGAACACCATGCCCTGCCCCGGCTCGTTCTCGTTCATGATCGAGAGGTAGTAGAGCCCCAGCACCATGTCCTGCGACGGCACGATGATCGGCGCGCCGTTCGCCGGATGCAGGATGTTGTTGGTCGACATCATCAGGACGCGCGCTTCGAGCTGCGCCTCGATCGACAGCGGCACGTGGACCGCCATCTGGTCGCCGTCGAAGTCCGCGTTGAAGGCCGTGCAGACCAGCGGATGCAGCTGGATCGCCTTGCCCTCGATCAGCACCGGCTCGAAGGCCTGGATGCCGAGGCGGTGCAGCGTCGGGGCGCGGTTGAGCAGCACCGGATGCTCGCGGATCACCTCGTCGAGGATGTCCCAGACCTCCGGACGCTCCTTCTCGACAAGCTTCTTCGCCTGCTTCACCGTCGAGGAATAGCCCTTGGCGTCGAGCCGCGCGTAGATGAACGGCTTGAACAGCTCGAGCGCCATCTTCTTCGGCAGGCCGCACTGGTGCAGCTTCAGGTTCGGACCGGTCACGATGACCGAGCGGCCGGAATAGTCAACGCGCTTGCCGAGCAGGTTCTGGCGGAACCGGCCCTGCTTGCCCTTCAGCATGTCGGACAGCGACTTCAGCGGGCGCTTGTTGGCGCCGGTGATGACGCGGCCGCGGCGGCCGTTGTCGAACAGCGCGTCGACGGCCTCCTGCAGCATCCGCTTTTCGTTGCGGATGATGATGCCGGGCGCGCGCAGCTCGATCAGCCGCTTCAGGCGGTTGTTGCGGTTGATGACGCGGCGGTAGAGGTCGTTGAGATCCGACGTCGCGAAGCGGCCGCCGTCGAGCGGGACGAGCGGGCGCAGGTCCGGCGGGATCACCGGAACGACGGTCATGATCATCCATTCCGGCCGGTTGCCCGACTCCAGGAAGTTCTCGACGATCTTCAGCCGCTTCATCAGCTTCTTCGTCTTGAGCTCGGACGTCGTCGTCGCGAGCTCCTCGCGCAGGCTCCCGGCGATGGTCTCGAGGTCCATCGACGACAGGAGCTCCTGGATCGCCTCGGCGCCGATCAGCGCGGTGAAGCTGTCTTCACCGAACTCGTCGATCGCGATCATGTACTCCTCCTCGGAGAGGAGCTGGTGCTCCTTCAGCGAGGTGAGGCCGGGCTCGGTGACGATGTAGTTCTCGAAGTAGAGGACGCGCTCGATGTCCTTCAGGGTCATGTCGAGCAGCGTGCCGATGCGGCTCGGCAGCGACTTCAGGAACCAGATGTGGGCGACCGGCGCGGCGAGCTCGATGTGGCCCATGCGCTCGCGGCGCACGCGCGACAGGGTGACCTCGACGCCGCACTTCTCGCAGATGATGCCCTTGTACTTCATCCGCTTGTACTTGCCGCACAGGCACTCGTAGTCCTTGATCGGACCGAAGATGCGCGCGCAGAACAGGCCGTCGCGCTCGGGCTTGAACGTGCGGTAGTTGATGGTTTCCGGCTTTTTGATTTCGCCGAAGGACCAGGAGAGGATCTTCTCAGGCGAAGCGAGCGAGATCCGGATCGAATCGAACGTCTGCGCCGCGACCTGCGGGTTGAAGATGTTCATGACCTCTTGGTTCATGGTCGTGCTCCTTCTGGGGCGCCGCGCCCCTAGCCACGCCGGCATGGCCGGCGGGTGAATTCTGTCGAACATTGCGGACCGGCGCCGGAGCGCCGGTCCGAGCCGCCCCGCGGGGCGGCCGTTCTATCCGATGGCCTACTCCGCCGCGTCCGGCAGGTCGGCCGGGGCCGGCAGTTCCGCCGCCGAGTTGGCGAGGTCGACGTCGAGGCCGAGCGAGCGCATCTCCTTGACGAGAACGTTGAAGCTCTCCGGAATGCCCGACTCGAACGCGTCGTCGCCGCGCACGATCGACTCGTAGACCTTGGTGCGGCCGGCGACGTCGTCCGACTTCACCGTCAGCATCTCCTGCAGCGTGTAGGCTGCGCCGTAGGCCTCGAGCGCCCAGACCTCCATCTCGCCGAAGCGCTGGCCGCCGAACTGCGCCTTGCCGCCCAGCGGCTGCTGGGTGACGAGCGAGTACGGACCGATCGAACGGGCGTGGATCTTGTCGTCCACGAGGTGATGCAGCTTCAGCATGTAGATGTAGCCGACGGTCACCTGCCGGTCGAACGGCTCGCCGGTGCGCCCGTCATAGAGCGTCACCTGGCCCGAGCCGTTCAGCCCGGCCTTCTCCAGCCACTCGACGATGTCCTTCTCGTTGGCACCGTCGAAGACCGGCGTCGCGATCGAGACGCCCTTCTTCATCTGCTTGGCGAGCGTCACCACGCTCTCGTCGTCGTAGGACTTGACCGGCTCGTTGCGCTCGTTGTCCCCGAGCATCTCCGAGATCCGCTCGCGCAGCGGGGCCACGTTGTGGTCCTTCTGGTAGTCCTCGAGCATCTGGCCGATCTTCTTGCCCATGCCCGAGCAGGCCCAGCCGAGATGCGTCTCGAGGATCTGCCCGACATTCATGCGCGAGGGCACGCCCAGCGGATTGAGCACGATGTCGACATGCGTGCCGTCCTCGGTGAACGGCATGTCCTCGATCGGCAGGATGCGCGAGACCACGCCCTTGTTGCCGTGACGGCCGGCCATCTTGTCGCCCGGCTGGATCTTGCGCTTGACGGCGACGAAGACCTTCACCTGCTTCATGACGCCCGGAGGCAGCTCGTCGCCCCGCTGGACCTTCTCGACCTTGTCCATGAAGCGCTGCTCGAGCGTCTTCTTCGCCTCGTCATAGACGTTGCGCAGATCCTCGAGCTCGCCCTGGAGCTTCTCGTCCTCGACGGCGAACATCCACCACTGCGAGCGCGGATATTCCGCCATCGCGTCGGGCGACAGCACCGAGCCCTTCTTGAAGCCCTTCGGACCGGCAATCGCCGCCTTGCCGTCGAGCATCTCGACCAGGCGGCCGTAGACGTTGCGGTCTAGGATCGCCTGCTCGTCGTCGCGGTCCTTGGCGAGGCGCTCGATCTCCTCGCGCTCGATCGCCATGGCGCGCTCGTCCTTCTCGACGCCGTGGCGGTTGAACACGCGGACCTCGACCACGGTGCCATAGGCGCCCGGCGGCATGCGGCTCGACGTGTCGCGCACGTCGGAGGCCTTCTCGCCGAAGATGGCGCGCAGGAGCTTTTCCTCCGGCGTCATCGGGCTCTCGCCCTTCGGCGTGATCTTGCCGACCAGGATGTCGCCCGGCTGCACCTCGGCACCGATGTAGACGATGCCGGCCTCGTCGAGGTTCTTCAGCGCCTCTTCCGACACGTTCGGAATGTCGCGCGTGATCTCCTCGGGTCCGAGCTTGGTGTCGCGCGCCATCACCTCGAACTCCTCGATGTGGATCGAGGTGAAGACGTCGTCGGCGACGATCCGCTCGGAGAGCAGGATCGAGTCCTCGTAGTTGTAGCCGTTCCACGGCATGAACGCGACGAGCACGTTCCGGCCGAGCGCCAGATCACCGAGGTCCGTCGACGGGCCGTCTGCGATGATGTCGCCCTTCGACACCCGGTCGCCCACCGCCACCAGCGGACGCTGGTTGATGCAGGTGTTCTGGTTCGAGCGCTGGAACTTCATCAGCCGGTAGATGTCGACGCCGGACTTGCCGGATTCGAGATCCTCCGTTGCGCGGATGACGATACGCGTCGCGTCCACCTGGTCGACGATGCCCGTCCGGCGCGCACCGATCGCGGCGCCGGAATCGCGTGCCACCACCGGCTCCATGCCGGTGCCGACGAACGGCGCCTCGGCGCGCACCAGCGGCACGGCCTGACGCTGCATGTTCGAGCCCATCAGCGCGCGGTTGGCGTCGTCGTTCTCGAGGAACGGGATCAGCGCCGCGGCGACGGAGACCAGCTGCTTCGGCGAGACGTCCATCAGGTCGACATTGTCGCGCGGCGTCATGAAGACGTCGCCCTGGTGGCGGCAGATCACGAACTCGTTCTGGAACCCGCCGTCATCGGTCAGGACGGCGTTCGCCTGCGCGACGTGGTGCTTCGACTCCTCCATCGCGGAGAGGTAGACCACCTCGTTCGTCACCTTGCCGTCGACCACCTTGCGGTACGGGCTCTCGATGAAGCCGTACTTGTTGACGCGCGCGAAGGTGGCGAGCGAGTTGATCAGGCCGATGTTCGGGCCTTCCGGCGTCTCGATCGGGCAGATCCGGCCGTAATGCGTCGGATGGACGTCGCGCACCTCGAAGCCCGCGCGCTCGCGGGTGAGGCCGCCGGGACCGAGCGCCGACAGGCGGCGCTTGTGGGTGATCTCCGACAGCGGGTTGGTCTGGTCCATGAACTGCGAGAGCTGCGAGGAGCCGAAGAACTCGCGCACCGCAGCCGCCGCCGGCTTGGCGTTGATCAGGTCCTGCGGCATGACGGTGTCGATCTCGACCGACGACATGCGCTCCTTGATCGCCCGCTCCATGCGCAGCAGCCCGACACGGTACTGGTTCTCCATCAGCTCGCCGACCGAGCGCACCCGGCGGTTGCCGAGATTGTCGATGTCGTCGATCTCGCCGCGGCCGTCGCGCAGGTCCACCAGCGTCTTGACGACGGCGAGGATGTCCTCCTTGCGCAGCACGCGCACGGTGTCCTCGGCCTGGACGTCCAGACGCATGTTCATCTTCACGCGGCCGACGGCCGACAGGTCGTAGCGCTCGGCGTCGAAGAACAGCGAATGGAACATCGCCTCGGCGGTTTCCATCGTCGGCGGCTCGCCCGGGCGCATCACCCGGTAGATGTCGAACAGCGCGTCCTGACGGCTCTCGTTCTTGTCGGCCGCCAGCGTGTTGCGGATGTAGCCGCCGACATTGACGTGGTCGATGTCGAGGACGGAGATCTCGTCATAGCCGGCGTCGACGAGCACCTTCAGGGTCTTCTCGTCGATCTCGTCGCCGGCTTCCAGATACACCTCGCCCGTGGCGAAGTTGACGATGTCCTCCGCGAGATAATGGCCGTAGAGGTCCTCCTCGGTCGCCCGAAGCGCCTTGACGCCCTTCTCCTGCATCTGCCGGGCCTGGCGCGCCGTGACCTTCTTGCCGGCCTCGACCAGCACTTCACCCGAGTCCGCGTCGATGAGGTCGACGGCGGCGTTCTGGCCGCGCACGCGCTCGACCGAGAACGGGACCCGCCAGCCGTTCTTGTCCTTCTCGAACTGGATGACGTTGTAGAAGGTCGACAGGATCTCCTCGCCGTCCATGCCGAGCGCCATCAACAGGCTCGTCACCGGGATCTTCCGGCGGCGGTCGATGCGGGCATAGACGATGTCCTTGGCGTCGAACTCGATGTCGAGCCAGGAGCCGCGATAGGGGATCACGCGCGCGGCGAAGAGCAGCTTGCCCGAGGAGTGGCTCTTGCCCTTGTCGTGGTCGAAGAACACACCCGGCGAGCGGTGCATCTGCGAGACAATCACGCGCTCGGTGCCGTTGACGATGAACGTGCCGTTCATCGTCATCAGCGGCATGTCGCCCATGTAGACGTCCTGCTCCTTGATGTCCTTGATGGACTTGGAGCCGGTATCCTCGTCGATATCGAACACGATGAGGCGCAGCGTCACCTTCAGCGGCGCGGCGTAGGTCAGGTCGCGCTGCCGGCATTCGTCGACGTCGAACTTCGGCGCCTCGAACTCGTACTTGACGAATTCGAGCATCGCCTGGCCCGAGAAGTCGGAGATCGGGAAGACCGACTTGAAGACCGCCTGCAGGCCCTCGTCGGCCCGGCCGCCCTTCGGCTCGTCGACCATCAGGAACTGATCGTAGGAGGCCTTCTGGACCTCGATCAGGTTCGGCATCTGCGCCACCTCCGGGATCGACCCGAAGACCTTGCGCACCCGCCTGCGACCGCTAAACGTCGTTGTCTGAGACATCGCCGCTCCTTCTCATGACATCGCCCTTGACCGAAGGGCTCGAATTCACCAAACCCTCTCCGGAAAGAGGGACCGCTCGGCGCAAGGCTGGGCGGCTAGCATGTCCGTCTCGGGCTCTCGCCCGCATCGCCGGACGGCTTTCGACAAGCCGTCGGGCGATGCGCAGTAGTCCGCCGCGACGCTCGGCACCCTGCCCTCACCCAGCGTCCCGCGGGGCTCTGCGACGGGACATCTCGCCCCGTCGCATCGGCAGATCGGCCGCTTTGCTCTTGCGAGCACGGAAGGCGGGACAGCCAAAAGCCATCCCGCCCGCCATTCTTTCGGGTCGTAGCCGCGGGAAACCCGCGATTACTTGACTTCGACCGTGGCGCCAGCCTTCTCGAGCTGGTCCTTGATCTTCTGGGCCTCGGCCTTNCATCCCGCCCGCCATTCTTTCGGGTCGTAGCCGCGGGAAACCCGCGATTACTTGACTTCGACCGTGGCGCCAGCCTTCTCGAGCTGGTCCTTGATCTTCTGGGCCTCGGCCTTGTCGACGCCTTCCTTGACCGGCTTCGGCGCGTTGTCGACCAGGTCCTTGGCCTCCTTCAGGCCGAGACCGGTCAGCGCGCGGACTTCCTTGATGACGTTGATCTTCTGAGCGCCGGCATTGGCGAGGATGACGTTGAACTCCGTCTGCTCCTCGGCCGCCTCGGCCGGAGCGGCAGCACCGCCGGCAGCGGCGACCGCGACCGGAGCGGCGGCGGACACGCCCCACTTCTCTTCCAGCATCTTCGACAGCTCGGCCGCCTCGAGGACGGTCAGGCTCGACAGGTCTTCAACGATCTTGGCGAGATCAGCCATTTTTCAGTTTCCTTCAGTTCGAACGAGTGTGAGTTGAGCAGCGAGGAACCATCCTCACGCCGCTTCGTCCTTCTTGGCATAGGCCCCGAAGACGCGTGCGAGCTGGCCCGCAGGCGCCTGGAGGACCCCGGCGATGCGGGTGGCCGGCGTGTTGATCATGCCGACGAGCTTCGCCCGGAGTTCGTCCAGCGACGGCATGGTGGCGAGCGCCTTCACACCGTCTGCATCGAGTGTGGTCGTACCGGTCGCTCCGCCGAGGATCACGAGCTTGTCGTTGCCCTTGGCGAAATCGTTGGTGACCTTGGCCGCCGCGACCGGATCGCTCGAGAAAGCGATCAGCGTCTGGCCCTCGAACAGGTTCGAGATGCCTTCGGCGTCCGTGCCTTGAAGAGCGATCTTGACGAGGCGGTTCTTCGCGACTTTGACGGCGCCACCGGCTGAACGCATCTTCGAACGGTAGTCGTTCATCTGCGCCACGGTGAGCCCGGCATAGTGGGCCACAACCACCGTCCCCGAGGCCTTGAAGGTCTCGTTGAGGGTCGTGACGAATTCGCGCTTTTCCGCTTTGTCCACTGCCTCTCTCCAGTTGGCCTCGACATTCATCATGCCGAAGCCGGTTGCCTTTTGCCGCCCGGATCACCCGGACGACGCTCGGAGATCCTGTCCCCTCGCGGACCTTCCGGATCCATGGAACCGGAGGACGGCGCAAGGCATTCAGAGGTTCGAACCGAAGCTTGGGCTCGCGCCCGAAATTCGGCAATCACCCCGTCTCATGCAGGCTTTCTGACGATTATGATCGAAGCAGAGCCTCGACCGCCCACAATCTCGGACAGGCATTCAGGAGGCCCCGAAGGACCCCCACGCACCGGGACTGGCCCGGAACCTTTTGATGGCGAGCGACGGATATAGGAACGCCGCGCGCCGGTTTGAAGGGTTACGCCGAAGCCGGCGCACCGATGCTCGACGGGTCGATCTTGACGCCCGGGCCCATGGTCGAGGTCAGCGCCACGCGCTGGACATAGTTGCCCTTGGCGCCCGAGGGCTTCGCCTTCTGCACCGCGTCCGCGAAGGCGCGCACGTTCTCGGCGATCGCCTCGGCGCCGAACGACACCTTGCCGACGCCGGCATGGACGATGCCCGCCTTCTCGACGCGGAACTCGACGGCGCCGCCCTTCGACGCCTTGACGGCGGCGGTGACGTCCGGCGTCACCGTGCCGACGCGCGGGTTCGGCATCAGGCCGCGCGGGCCCAGCACCTTGCCGAGGCGGCCGACGAGAGCCATCATGTCCGGCGTCGCGATGGCGCGGTCGAAGTTGATGTTGCCCGCCTGGACATCGGCGACGAGATCCTCGGCGCCGACGATGTCGGCCCCGGCGGCCTTCGCCTCGTCCGCCTTGTCACCGCGCGCGAACACCGCGACGCGGACCGTGCGGCCGGTGCCGTTCGGCAGATTGACGACGCCGCGGACCATCTGGTCGGCATGGCGCGGATCGACGCCGAGGTTCATCGCGATCTCGACGGTCTCGTCGAACTTCGCGCTCGCCCGGGTCTTCAGCATGCCGATCGCCTCGTCGAGGCCGTACAGCTTGGTGCGTTCGATGCCCTCGCGGGCGTTGCGGATGCGCTTGCCAGCTTTTGCCATCGTCTTACTCCGCGACCTCGAGACCCATCGAGCGGGCCGAACCCTCGACCATCGCCATCGCCGCCTCGATCGAGGTGGCATTGAGGTCCTTGAGCTTCTTCTCGGCGATGTCGCGCACCTGCTCGCGCGTCACCTTGCCGGCGACCGACTTGCCCGGCTCCTTGGAGCCCGACTTCAGGTTCGCCGCCTTCTTGAGGAAGTAGCTCACCGGCGGGGTCTTCATCGCGAAGGTGAAGGACTTGTCCTGGTAGTATGTGATCACCACCGGGATCGGCTGGCCCTTCTCCATCTCCTGGGTCTGCGCGTTGAACGCCTTGCAGAACTCCATGATGTTGATGCCACGCTGACCGAGCGCCGGGCCGATCGGCGGCGACGGCGTCGCCGAGCCGGCTGCGACCTGCAGCTTCAGCTGTCCCACGATTTTCTTAGCCATTGAACTCCTGCTCTCTTGTCTGGCCAGCCCCGCAGTCCGCTGCGGTCCGGCCGGTTGCAGTCCGCGCGGTGCGACGCCTCGGGCCGGCTACAGCCGTTGCGCCTCCCGCACGAGGATCGGGCGAGACGCCCGATTATCGGCTCAGACCTTCTCGACCTGCCCGAATTCAAGATCGACCGGCGTCGCGCGCCCGAAGATCGAGACCTCCACCTTGAGCCGCGTGCGCTCCTGGTCGACTTCCTGAACAACGCCGTTGAACGAGGCGAAGGGGCCGTCGGAGACCCGCACCTGCTCGCCGATGTCGAAGGAGACGGTCGGCTTCGGCCGCTCCACGCCGTCCTGCACCTGATGCAGGATCTGGTTCGCCTCGGCCTCGGTGATCGGCACCGGGCGGTTGTCCGGCCCGAGGAAGCCGGTGACCTTCGGCGTGTTCTTGATCAGCGAGAACACCTGGTCGGTCAGCTCCGCCTTCACCAGGACATAGCCGGGGAAGAACTTGCGCTCGGCGTCGACCTTGCGGCCGCGGCGCACCTCGACCACCTTCTCGGTCGGAACGAGGATCTTCTCGAACTTCTCGGAGAGACCCTTCTGGCGGGCCTGCTCCTCGATCGATTCCGCCACCTTCTTCTCGAAATTCGAATAGGCGTGGACGATGTACCAGCGGGCAGTCATGAAATTGTCGATTACTCCTGCGGCCGAGCGATGATCAGACGCTGGCGCTCATGATCAGGCCAACGGCGTAGCCGAGCACCTGATCCGCGACGAAGAAGAAGAGGGCCGCGAAAGCGACCATCAGAAACACCATGAGCGTCGAGATCATCGTCTCGCGGCGGGTCGGCCAGGTGACCTTGGCGGTCTCGGACCGGACCTGCTGGAGAAAGGTGAATGGGTTGCTCTTGGCCATATCGCGCTCACGGCAAATGCGCGTGAAGGCCCAAGCCAGCCCCACGCGCTACGTGTCTGTGACACACCATTTAACCGGCATCGGCGCGATTCACAAGTCCGGCCGAGAAGGAAATCGAAGGGAAGCGGAACAATGGTGGCAGGGGCAGCAGGGCTCGAACCTGCGACCTGCGGTTTTGGAGACCGCCGCTCTACCAACTGAGCTATACCCCTTCGCGCGACGCGGTGTTTACGCCAAGACTCCGGCTTAGGCAAGCCGGAACCGCAAGAACGGCCGGGGAAGAAAATCCATGGCAGCCACCGCCGGCTTTGCGGGCCGGCGGCTTCCGTGACAGCCCCGGATTGGAGCTGCCGCGGCCATGAACCTGGCCCCATCGAGGTGCGCAGCGTCAACGCGAAGCGCACAGGCGCCGCAGGTGGATCGCCAGCCGAGGGATCACGGCGGGCGAGCGGTTGCGCCGCAGCCGCCCAAGCGCGTCAAGAACCGTCCGAGCCCCCCTGTCAGCGCCTGGATCCGAGAGACATCCCGCCCACCGGTGTGATCCAGTCGTCGAGGGCATCGCGGGCGACGTGCGTAGCCCCTTCACTAGCGCTGAAGGAAAGAGGCGCGCCGCAGAGAGCCGCGGCGCGCCCTGTCGTCTTCGAGCCTTACTCGACGATCGCCGCGACGATGCCGGCGCCGACGGTGCGGCCGCCCTCGCGGATCGCGAAGCGCA